>JBBCKI010000029.1:0-195783 GCA_037190965.1 Chthoniobacteraceae bacterium | reverse complement strand
AGCGAGGGGGCGCAAGACGGCCCCAATACGGGTGCGCCGACCCGGGGGGGCTTCATGCTGCTCTTCTCCATCCCGGAAGCTCTTCGGGTCGATAGCATTCCCAGGGCATTTTGTAGGCCAGCGCTTCGTGCGGCTTCCATTGGTTATAATCTTAAAACCATCTTCCGAGCGCTTTCTCCAGTTCGTGCATATTTTCGCACGCCCGCAGGCACACTCCTTCGTGCTTCACCGCTCGCCAGAGGCGCTCGATGAAGACGGTGATTCGTAATCAACAAGTCACGGGTTCGAGTCCCGTCATTGACTCTCTCTTAGAATCAGGCACTTACCACGGATTCCCAAAGCTGGGGGATTTCGTGCTTGGGGGTCTGCACCAAAGATTGAGGTCTGAAACGGACCTACGTTTAGGTTTTGGGTTAGTGACGTCTGAAATTTTGTTTAACCGCAATGAGCGATGACTCGCAGGCGGTAGTTGGCGTAATTCTTGAAGCCTGCCTTTATCAAGCAGGGAGTTTCGAGGACATTGTCAATAACCGTGGCCGAGCACCTGGCCATGACGGGCCAGGCACGAGACAACTGAGAGGACGTGGTTGGCGTTGGTAACCAACTAGGCGTCAGCTTGGATCTTGCCGCGCAAATCCGGCGGTCCTTGAGCGATGCCTCTTAGGTAGCATTCTCCTTGGCCAACTTTCCTTTGTCCGCAGCTGCGGCGCTTGCCCGGGGCAGCGGTGTGATGAACGGGGTGCGGGAGAAAGGCTTCGGTGGATTGCAATTACCGCTTGCAATCCATTTTGTAACATCCATTATGTTACATATTAATTCCCCATGCTGACTCGATCGAAGCCCCTCCACCAGCAGGTTGAAGAATTTGTCCGTGGCCAGATCGCTTCCGGCGAATTCGTTCCGGGATCAAGGCTGCCTTCCACCAGCGCGCTGGCCAAAATGACCGGAGCGAGCGTTTTCACTGTGCAGACCGCGCTCGTTCGCCTCTACCGGGAAGGGCTGCTGGATCGGCAAGCCAATCGAGCCACCTACGTGAAAGGGGAGAAACCCGCGCTGACATGCGCTGGCGTTTATTTCAACCGACCCTTCGCCCGCGCGGATTCGGCCTTTTATCAAGTGCTCGGCCAGGAACTGCGCCAGAGGCTGAACAAGGAGGGCGTCAAAGTCCGCGCCTGGATCGATGAGCGTGAAGAGGCCGAGCAGAGCGAGCCGGTCACAAGCCTCAAGCGGGCGATGGAAAAGCGGGAGGTCCAGGCGCTGATTGCTCCGCTGATTTGCGGGAACGACCTGAAGTGGCTGCAAGAGGCTCCGGTGCCGACCGCGCTTCTGACCACGGACCTGTCGGTACAAAACCGCGTCTCTGGAAACCCGCGAAAGATCTTGCGCCTGAGTTTGATGGAACTGAAAAAGCAGGGATGCCGAACCGTGGGGGTGATCAGCAACATGCTGATGCAGGCAGATCTTACACACTCGGTAGCATTGGATTTTTATCGATCAATAGTGGATCTCGCGAACGAGTTGGGCATGCAAATCCGCAACCCCTGGATTCGTTTTCCCCAGGAATACACCCCTCATTTAGCGCATTTCGGATATGAGCAATTTCACGCGCTCTGGGATCTGCCGGAGCGTCCGGAGGGTCTTCTGGTCTACCCTGACGGAGTGGCCACCGGCGTGATTACCGCCATCCTGGAGCGGCGTTTGAATGTGCCGCAGGAGTTGAAGGTGGCCTTTCACGCAAACGACCTGCTGCCCTATGTCTGCCCCTTCCCGGCCACTTTTCTTCTCACGAAAGTCGGCAGCTTTGCCGATGCCCTCGTCCGGATGATACGTACTCAGTTGGAAGGCGGCAAGGTACGGCCGGTGCAGATTCCCATTTCGGTAGTCCGGGAGGGAATGGATCCATTTTCCCTGACTCCCGAAGGCTGACCGCTTTCCCTGCCCATACCCAAAGCGTCATTCGCAGACCTCCGCGCGGAGTCCGGGATTTTAGAACCTCCCCGAATTCCCGGAGGTGATCACCACTCAAACCATCGATATGAAATCAATTGAAACCCTTTACTTGATTCACCATACGCATACGGACGTTGGTTTCACACATGATCAGGATGTTGTGCTCGACCTGCATTATCAGTTTATTGACCGAGCCATCGAGCTTTGCGAACAGACCGCCGACTATCCCGAAGGAAGCGCACTGCGCTGGACCTGCGAATGCACTCTGCCTCTTCTGAACTGGCTGAAGAAGCGAACGGACTCCCGGATCGAGCGTTTGTTGAAACTGGAGGCCGCCGGGCGCATCGAAGTCACAGGGATGTTTGCCACCCTCAGCCAATGCCTCTCGCATGAGGCAACATGGCGACAGCTCTATCCCGTGAGCAAGCTCCGGTCCGACTACGGAATGACAATTCGTTCTGCGATGGCCTGCGATATCAATGGCGTGCATTGGGGGTTGGTGGACGCCTTGGCGGACGCCGGATTGGCAAACTTCGCGATGGCCATCAACGAGAACGTCGGGAGGGCCGCCTTTGGCACCGCCCGTCCCAACGGATTCCATTGGAAAAGTGCGGCCGGTCGTCAAGTGCTCGTCTGGAATGGGCTGCACTACAACAACAACCAGTATTTCGGGATTCCCGACGATTTCGACCGCGCCGTGCGCGAACTGCCTCGTTTTCTCGATTGGCTGGAACAGCGTCATTATCCATATCCTTTCTGCCTCTTTCAGGCCACCCACAATACCTTCAACGACAACGGTCCGCCCGATGCGCGACTGGCCGATTTCGTTCGACGCTGGAACCGGGAAGGCAGGACTCCGCGCATGGAGATCGTCACGCTGAGCGCCTTTTTTGACCGCCTGCGCTGCGAACCCGCTGAGCTGCTGCCGCCGCATCAAGGCGACTGGTCTGACTACTGGAACTTCGGCGCAACCTCCAGCGCCTATGAAACAGCACTCAATCGAGGGACGGAGCGCCGCCTCGTCGAAGCGGAGTGGCTCTCCGCTTTTGCCCCACCCGATGAAGAATTCTCCCGAAAGCCGGACTTGGTCCGGGGCTGGGAGCTGGCGCTGCTTTACGACGAGCACACTTGGTGCGCCAATGTGAGCGTAGCGAAGCCCTGGTCCAACGCGACTCGCAGCCAGCTCAACCAGAAGTTGAATTATGCCTATCGCGCCCGTTCCCGAGCTCAACTGGTACGTCTGGAGGCGGTCGACCGCCTCGCCAGGTCGATATCCGCTCCTGCGGGACGCTATGTGTTGGCAATCAACTCGCTGCGATGGCCGCGCAGGGAGCCGCTGGAGCTCCCTGCCGCCTGGCTGGAGGGCTATTCCAGTCTCCCCCCTCAACTGGTCGAGGATGAAAACGCGCCGCGTACAACAATCACGCATGAAGTGCACGACACTGTCAGCCGCGTCCAGTATCTGGATCGCGACGACCTTGGTGAACAACAAAGCCTCGCCGACGCGGGATCTTTGCTAAGCATTCCGGTTGAAGTTCCCGCCATGGGCTATCGGCTTTGCAGTGCAGCCGATCTGCAAGCCCGAATTCCCGAACGACCGCATCAGGTCGATGAAGCCCGGGCGGAAAATGACTACCTTATCGTCGCCCTGGATGCACGACGGGGAGGTGTCGCATCGCTGTTTGAGAAGACTCGGGCGCGAGAATGGATCGACCGCGACAGCGCCTGGCCGCTGGGAGGCTACGTGTACGAGGAGGTCACCACGGCCAAGCCAGATCAGCCTTACGGTGGTAGAATGGAAATCTTTCAGGAGTCCGACTGGAGCCGCTTCATGGGCTACCGCGGATGGAATGTCAATTGGCCTGCTAGACGCCGGGGAGCCAGCAGGGTCATCAGTCAGACTTGCCAGAGGCTGCCCGGTGCCACCCGGCTGCGCCAGATCTGCAACGCGCCAGGGCTCAATCAACTGGTCTACGAATTGACTCTTCATGACGACCGGCCCAGCGTCGATTTGCGCATCACCCTCGACAAGACCTGGAGCCTCGCGCCCGAAAACTGCTATCTCATCTTTCCCTTTGATTTGCCCGGAGCCGTTCCGCGCTACGAAGCGGTGGGCGGAGTGGTCACGCCGTCCGAAAATCAGCTACCTGGAAGCAATCAGGATTTCCCTACAATCCAAGGCTGGGCCGACTGGTCCACAGACCGGGAGGGTATGACGCTTTGCACGCCGGACGCCCCCATCATGCTCTTTGGCGGATTCCACTTTGGCCGCATGCACGATGGAGAGCGTCCTGTCACGCCGTCCATTCTATCGAGCTTGATCATGAGTAACTTATGGCACGTGAATTATGCTCCGGCGCAACACGGGCTCGTGACTTTCTCCTATCGGCTCTGCCCGCATGGAGCCTTCGACTCTGCATGGTCGAGCCGACAGGCACGGGAGGCGGCCTGTCCGCTGTGGAGCCATCCCGTCAAAGATCCCAATGGACCAAGGTCCACGACCTCCAGTCTATTCGAAGTGGACCCTCCTTCCGTGGACGTCACGGCATGCAAGCCTGCCGACAACGGCGACGGCCTATTCGTGCGGCTGCGCAATACCTCCGCGAATTCCCTGAACGCAACCTTGTATTTTCCGGAGGGAAATTTCAAGGAAGCCTGGGCGTGTGACGGACTCGAAGAAAAACAACACCCCATTCCCTTCGCGGGAGGAAAGCTCAATATCAGCTTCCCACCATTTTCCACCCAAGGTTACCGCTTAGCCTAAGCCAACCTATCCACGAATAGAAGAAGCATCACTGGCATACGATTGCGGCACCCATGAGCGAAGACCATGTTACGGATCACCGTTGGTTTGATCAATCCCGCTTCGGGATGTTCATCCATTGGGGCGCATATGCATCCGCCGCGCGAGGGGAGTGGGTGGTTAATCGCGAGCGAATTTCCTTCGCCGAATATCGCCGCCGCTACGTTGAAACTTTCCGTGCGGAGAATTACGATCCCGAAGCATGGGCCACCATGGCTAGCGAAGCGGGCATGCGCTACGCGGTGCTAACCGCCCGGCATCACGACGGATTTTCTCTTTGGCCCACCAAAACGAGCGATTTCCACGCCGGGCATATTGGACCGAAGCGCGATTTGGTGGGCGAGTTTCTAAACGCTTTTCGCCGGGCAGGGCTCCGCGTGGGCCTCTACTATTCTCCAGCCCACTGGTTTCATCCCGATTATCCGGGCGCATATTTCCGGGATTGGCCGAGCCCCGGCGATTGGGAAAGCCCGGAAGCCCGGGAACGCATGAAGGCCTTCTATGCGGCTCAACTTCGGGAACTGATGACCGACTACGGGCACATCGACTACCTGTGGTACGACGGATGCATTCCCGAAGATCTGCAAAGCCGGGCGATCAACGAAGAAATGCTTCGGTTGCAGCCTCATTTGCTCATCAACGAACGCAATGGCCAACCCTCGCACGTTCACATCAGCGAACAAGCGATACGTCCCGGTCGACCCGGGGAACTCTGGGAGGCATGCATGACGCTTAACGACAATTGGGGCTACCACGCCGGTGACCACAATTGGAAATCCCCGCGCCAAGTCGTTCAAATGTTGACCGAAACAGCATCCAAAGCCGGCAATTTGCTGCTCAACGTCGGTCCCAAAGCCGACGGAACGATTCCCGCCGAATCCTCACAAATTCTCCGCGAAGTCGGAGCGTGGCTCAGCCACCATGGCCAGAGCATCTATGGTTCCAGCCGTTCACCCTTCACCTGGAGCAATTGGGGCCGGGTGACCACTCGCGAGAACCACATTTATCTGCATATCTGGAATGGCACGGGCGAAGAACTTTGCTTTGCGGAAGTCAGAAATCGTGTTTTGTCGGCTCGCTTTCTGGACAGCGGGTCACCCATCTCCTTCGAGCAGAAAGACGAGCGCGTGGTTCTCCGAAACCTGCCCAGGGTGCTGCCGAATCCCATTGCCACGACCATCGTGCTCGAGGTGGAGGGGAAGCCGGAAGCCTCGAATCCTCAAACCACGTTCTGGATTCCCGGGGAACCGGTTGCCTAGCTTATACTCCATTCCTTTGGAGGCGGGTCATTTCTATCAGGCTGGTTGCCTCGGAAGCTAGTATTGAGATATCCTGCCATCGACCTGCTTTGATATAGGCTTTCGGAGCCAGCCAGGACCCGCCGATGGCCGCAACGTTTGGATTGGAAATATATGCAGCCGTACTGGCCAGATTCAAGCCGCCCAAAGGAATAAACTTCACTCCGAGATGGGCAAAGGGCACAAGCACCGTTCCTAGATAGGCCAGCCCACCGACGGGTTCCGCAGGAAAAAACTTGAGCAACCGGCAACCGGCTTCCACGGCAAGTTCAATCTCCGTCGGAGTCAGCACACCAGGAGAAAAAGAAAAGCTTTCCTCTCTGGCCATTTCGACAATTCGCCGATTCAGCCCAGGCGCCACCCCGAAGGCTGCGCCCGCGTCAATCACCGCCCTTAACTGCGCGGAAGTAAGAATAGTGCCAGCGCCCACCATCATCTCAGGCACCTCGGCCCGGATCGCCCGAAGGGCATCCAGCGCAGCAGAAGTTCGCAAAGTAAGTTCTATTACTTCGATGCCCCCAGCCAATAAAGCCTTCGCGAGAGGAACGGCATCCCGCACAGATTCAATGGTGACAACCGCGATAATTCCGGCCTTCTCAATTTTTCGGGATAAAACAGGGTCGAAGGATGACTTCATGGATTTCAAGTAAATTTCTCATTCATCAGGGCAGGAACATCCGATGTGCACGGATGGTCGAACTCCGGAAGGCTTCTGGTGAAACAGGATGGATGGGCAACCCTATCTGTTCGTTCGCTCTAAGGTAGAGAGCTTGAAGATCCGGCGAAGCCGCAAGATAACTCGGACGATCACCAGGCACACAAAGAAGCTCACTGCCGATGAGCAGGCCACTGAGGAAGGATGAATTTCCAGAGGTCAATCGCGCTAATACCGATTTGGCCCGAATTCTAAAAAGACCGGCGGACAGACCCTGTGTTTTGGCCACTCGCACACCTTCATGAAATGCCTCGTCGGACCATTCCTCATCCGCCACCAACGCGGCCAGCAAGGTCGGAAGACCATGCAAGTGGTCAAAAAGCTCGCCAGTCATGAAGGTGACAAACGCGACCAAGGTACCGTTTTTTAGATGGGCATGTTTGCTATGCGTCCCGGGCAATATCATGTACGCGTCGGCTTCAGAGAGTTCCCGGTCATTTTCGAGGAGGCCAAGCAACTCGCATTCCTCACCCCTCATCATGTCGCGGTCGGTCCGAATGCCTGAAATGAGGGTGACAGCCATCGAACGCCCAAAGACAGGCATCTCAAAGACTTCCTTCTCCAAGTGGCCTGCGGTCAGCGGCAGGGGTGCCAGCGCATAGGGCAACTCGATCCACCCTATAGTGGAGGAGGGCATCCCCGAGACAACACAGCATGTCGCATCACTGCCGGTTTGCCGAAGAATCGCCTCGCTGTGCCTGGTCAATACTTCGGCATATTTCTGAGGTCGAACCTGCTCGGTGAACTGGCGGGCAAGGATGGTCGCACCTTCTTCCGTTTTGATTTCGGCTCGAATCTCCAAACTCCGGGCATCCACCAGCCTCAACCGAAAATGACTCGTTCCCCAATCACAACTAAGAAAATCTCGGGACATAGGCGCAGCAGCCATTATTCCTGAAAGGACATTGCCCGCAGTCCTCGAATGATGTTATGATAACATGCTTGAATACGTCAGCATTAAAGCAGGTGGCCGAGGCGGCGGGAGTTTCGGCCATGACCGTTTCGCGGGTGATGCGGAACTCAGCCCTGGTACGACCGGAAACTTCGAAGCGGGTCCTGCTGGCCGCCGAAAGGATCAACTATCAACCCGATCCTCTCGCGGCGCGGCTCATGGCGGCCGTCAGAAGAGGAAAACGAACTGGAACAAAGGCCACCCTCGCACTCGTCCGCCACACCAAAGCGCAAGCAGGCGGTACTGAAGACTTTCATCGGTACGTGAAATTGGACGAAGTGAAAAGCCGCGCGGAAAAACTGGGTTATGGCGTGGACGAAATGTTCCTCGGGGAAAATGGCCTGACTCCTCAGCGCCTGCGTTCGATTCTCAAGGCGCGGGGAATCGAGGGCGTTCTGTTTTCTTCCGAGGTGCCGGAAAAGCAGGTGACCGATTTCGATTTCTCTTCCTTGGCATGCGCGTCTTTCGGCTACGGCTTGCTGGAGCCTTCGTTGCACCGAGCCAGCACCAACATGATGCAAGGCCTCCTTTCCGCGTTCGGCTGGCTCGAAGAAAGGGGCTACCGGCGAATTGGACTGGCGGTGACACCCTGGGTCGACCACCGATCAAACCATACCTATTCAGGGGCCATCCGGCACTATCAGGCGGGGCTCCCGCGCAGCAGGAGGGTCCCTCCCCTATTCTTTCCGGAGAATAGATTGGCGGAAAACCGGCGGGGGTTCTCCAAATGGATGAAAGCGCACCGTCCCGACGCCATCGTTAGCTTCAATGGATTGGTTCCCGATTGGATTAGGGAGGAAGGGAAGCTCGAGCTTCCTGGCGACATCGGGTTCCTGATCCACGACTGGACCGAGCGGGACGCCGCCTGGTCCGGAATCAATCACAATCGCCAGGATGTGGCCGCGGCAGCCGTGGATCTCGTGACGACCCAGCTCTACCATGGTGAGCACGGACGGCCCGCAGTGCCCCGCCAAGTCTTGATTCCGGCGACTCTGGTCGACCGCGGGACCTGCCCAAAACGCTAGTGCTTGCCTTTCCATTTCGAGAAGCGGAAATTAGAGCAGTTTAAATTGCGCGAGAGCTCGCCATGGCAGCCGAACCCCCAGTATTTTGCTTGCTCCCAGAGTCATGAAATCGCCCCCTTGGAACGAAGTGCTGGGCCGACGACTTTCCCGCTTCCCCGTTTACGCGGTGAGCCCGGAGCGCCGGACGGATACGACTTCGCACCGCCAGCTCGGGCTGGAGTTTAACCTCACCTGCGAGGGCAAGGGGACGTTGACTGTCGAATCAAGCGACTTCGAGATTTCTCCCGGGTGCCTGGTCATCGTGCCGCAGGGCAAAGTTCACCGCCTTTTGGCTGATGGGCGCGTTCCGTATGTGCGCGCGGTCCTATGTGTCGCTACAGATTCCCGGCACCGGCTGCCGAGGGCGCTACTGGAGCGGGCGGAGTTCGCCGAGCCTGCGCTGACCCGGCTTTCCGACGGAAACGCCTCCCGCTTTCGTGACTTGATCGCGCGCATCGCGAAGGAGACCCGCCTGCAACCTCCCGGCTGGGAAGAGGCCAGTCTGGCCTTGTCCATCGAAGCCGCCGTGCTGGCCCTCCGCTCGCTCATCGCCCTGGGGCGCGACGTTCAAGCCGCCAGTCTGGCGTCGCGCGTGGCGGGGTTTGTGCGTGAGCACCTCGACGAAGACCTGCCGACCGAGTGCATTGCGGCGCGGTTTGGCCTCAGCCGCGAGCATCTGAGCCGCGCGTTTACCCGCGAGCTTGGCATTCCCCTTCACCGCTATGTCGTGGCGACTCGCATTGCGGAGGCCCGGCGTCTCTTGGTCATGCAAGGCGATTGGACCGTCCTCGATGTTGCCTTGGCCACAGGATTTCGCTCCCACGCCCATTTCACGCGTATCTTTCGCGAATTCGAGGGCGTTACGCCCACGCAGTATCGCCAGCTCCAACGGCTGGGTTAGTCCGGGCATCACAAATAGGCAAGCTTCAGGTCACAACCGGGCAAGCAGCCGCGCTGCAAGCCGGATAGATTTGGGCCCATGCAACCCCTCATCGATTGCGACATTCACCAGCCCAACCCTACCCAGGAAGAATGGTGCGAATATCTGCCCGAACCCTACCGATCCGAGGTGGCGCGCTTTGGACCACGCATCATTTCCTCCGGAATCCGCTTCGAGGACGGGGGGAACCGCTGGGACCTCGGCGGCGAACGAAATGGCCGGACGCTCAGGGATCCCGAATTTTACAGTGAGCAACTCCTTGATACCTACGGACATCGCTACGCGATCCTCTCGGGTAACAACGGCCACATCGCCGGCATGCCCGATCCCGACTACACGGCAGCTCTATGCACGGCGCTGAACAACTACTACCTCGACCGATGGCTGCCGCGAGACGAGCGATTTTTGCTTACCCTCAAGATCCCGCTGCAAGACCCCGCACAAGCCGTGCGGGAGATCGAGCGCCTGGCGGGAACGCCCCGTGTCGTCGCGGTATCCGTCTTCGCCACGGCAAATCGCATCGCCTTCGGCGAGCGCTACTACTGGCCCATTTACGAGGCCTGCCAGAGGCATAACCTGCCGCTGCATCTGCATCCCTCCACCACCGCCACCATTGCCAATGCGGCCATGACTCCCGCTGGCCAGGCCGCCACCTATCTCGAAAGCCATGTCTGCATGCCGCAGTTCTACATGGCGCAGGTGGCCAGCATGGTGCTGAACGGCGTGTTCGCCAAATTTGAACAACTCAAAGTCATCCTGGTGGAGGGTGGAATATGCTGGCTGCCGCATCTGCTGTGGCGCATGGATGCCGAGTTCAAGGGGTTGCGGCATCAGGCCCCCTTCCTCAAGCGCATGCCCAGCGACTACGTACGAGACCACGTGCGGCTCACCACCCAGCCGATCGAGGAGCCCTCGAAGGCCGAGCACCTCCTGCAGATGTTCGACATGATCGGCGCTGACGATATCGTGATGTATGCCAGCGACTTCCCGCACTGGGATTTCGACGAGCCCACGAAGCTTCCCCGCGCGTTGGGCGAGACGACGCTCCGCCGTATCTTGCACGACAATGCCGCGCAGTTCTTCAACCTCCCCGCAGTTCCCGTTACGGAGGCAGCTATCTCATGAGCTGGCAAAAGGTTTGCATGGCCTCGGAGGTGCGGGAAGGCACACCGACAATGGTCTCTCTGGGACGCCGTGAGATCGGAATTCTTCGATATGGTGATTCCTTCCACGCCGTGCTGAATTTCTGCCCACACGCCGGCGCGCCCATCGCTCGCGGCCGGGTGGAAGCCATCGTACTCGGGAATGAACCCGGCGCGTTGCCGGATTGCGACCACGACCGGCCGGTCCTAAAGTGTCCCTGGCATCATTGGGAATTCGACCTGACCAGCGGCGCCTCCGTGTGCCCCATCAAGCCTCGCATCAAGATGTTTCCTCTCAAGGTCGAGAACGGCGACATCTGGATCGACGCGTGAGCCAACTTCAGCGCGGTAGGGGTTTAACCCGAAAACCGATGCTGGAGCGAGCGGAACTGCGCAAGAGCCTGGTGCAGAAACGGTTGAGGAGAAGTGCGGTCGTATCTTTTGATACGGCGCACTTCGACGAAGCCATTTATGCCCAGGAAATTGCGCAAGGCCGCCGCGATCAACTTCGGTTTTCGGGTATCATCAAAGCCGCCTCCAAAGTCCCCAGCAGTCCTAAGGCATAGGGAAGAGCAACCCTATAAGGACTGCGCTGAAGTTCCTCGCCACCCTTATTGGATTGGGAACACCCTCCCAGAAAACCCTCGCTCGTAAGCCACCCGCTCAAAGCCTGGCGGCAGAGCATGGCCCGCTCGCGATAGACGGTCGGCAACCACCCGGAGCCGGAGGCGAGGGCAAAAGCCGCGGCGATGCCAGCCGAGCCGGAAGTATCGGGCTTGATCGTGGGTTCGTCGAGGTAGGTGGACCAAAGGCCGTCTTCCCTTTGGTAGCATTTGGCGAACTCCGCCAGGTGGAGCAATTGTTCGACGAGTTGGGCGGATGGAGACGGCTGGTGGCGCAAGGTCTGGACATGGCCGAGAAGCAGCCAAGCCAGGCCCCGAGCCCAATTGCGATGAGTGCGTGTACCGTCCTGAAAACAGCGGAGATAAATCCCCTCGGGCTGGACGAGATGCGCGAAGGTCTTGATAAGCAAGTCTTGGGCAAGCACGGCCCAGCGTTCCTCGCCGCGCGTGTGGGCGATGAGCGTCATGGGATAGGCCACGGTATAGGCGCCCTCGCTGGAGATCATGCTATGCTCGCAAACCTGGCCAAGCTCATCGAGCTGTTGCTGCCAATAGTCCACGGCGAGATCCACCCAGGGATGAAGTGGATCCAGGCGGGCGACCTGCGCAAAGGGCAGGGTCGATTCGATGGTAGTAAGACGGTTGGAGACGCGCTCACTGCGCGGCGTCTCGTAGATGAGCTTTCCGCTGGAAAAGCCGAATTCATCGAGATGACGGCGAATGACCAGGGGCGCCTCCAGGCAGAGTCCGGCCTTGCCCAGCGCATGAATGCCCTCGAGAACACAGCCCTCTTTCCAACCGAAAGCCTGAAGGGAGGCCATCGAGCAAAGCCGCGATCGGAACTCGGCCGGAGGCCCGGATGGTACGTGGAGATGGGGCACGTGGTACTCCAATCCATGGGACGCCTCGCGATTGGGCGCGAACAGCCAGATACAACTTCCGGAGGCGAGTTGCAGCCGGAGCGTCAAATCCACCGAGCCGGACAGCCGGGCGGGATCCAGCGGAATCGAAAGGATCTGGTAGGGGTCGGGATGGCGAATCTCCAGTTGTCCGACCACGCCTTGGTCCGGCCCGCAGGTGACGAGCAGCTCGTTCTCCGGGGAATCTGGAAAATCGATGGCGACGGCCAGGCTCAATTCCAACCGGTTACTATCGCGCGGCCACTCGCGCCACCTAAGTGTGGTGGAACGCTTATCGGTGATCGCCATTAACGGGCGATCACGCGGGGCCGATCGCCCTTCCAAAAAAGTGAAATCTGCCCGTGCATCGTGCTGAGTGGGGAACCAGAGGCTCATTCCGTCAATTTGTCCCCGCGTTGGCTTTGAGGCGCTCCTCCAACCAATGCCAGGCCCGCCGGTCGAATTCCGCCGACCAGTCATGGCCGAGACCTGGCAGGGCCACGATCTGCCGGTCCTTCGTGCCCAGCCGGTTGAAGACAGCCCAAATGCTGAAGGGTGGGGAAACGGGATCAATGAGCCCGGCATTCATCAAGACCGGACACTTCACGTCGGAGGCGAAGTTCATGGGATCGTAGTAGCGCACACAGCGGGCCTCCGGATCGTCAAATGCGGGTGGAGCGTCGGAAAGTGCCGTGCCGTCGGATATTACACCCCCCTCCCGGAGCTGCTTTCCGAACGGGCTGACCAGGCCGTTGCAATCGGCGACCCAGCGGAGATGCGGGTAATTGGCAGAATTAGCGATGCATGAGATGGCCGCCCGAACGCGCGGATCCAGCGCCGCCACCACGATCGCCAGCCGCCCCCCCTGGCTGCCGCCGACGACCACGATCTCATTCTTCTTGACCTCGGGCCGCGTGGTCAGCACCTCAACGGCTTTCAAAGCGCGCAGGTAGACGTTCTTGTAATAGTAGTCCTGAGGCGGTTCGTAAGTGAACTGATTATAGTAGCCCGGCAGTTTCTCGTATTTCTCCAAGTCAACATCCTGACCGTGGATCTGGATATCCAAAGCCACGAAACCGTGCCGTGCGTGCTCCAAAGGACGAGGCCGGGCGTTGAAACCCGCACCGGGCAGGACGATCATACCTGGGAACGGACCGCCTCCCTTGGGCCGCGCAAGCCATCCGTAAACTCGCCCGCCGTCGGGTCCCGCATAACTGATCTTGCAGGATTCCACCTCGTCGAACTTATGGCCGTTGGGATCGTAGTCGCCGGGCAGCGCCGCTTCCTTGGCGTTGTACTCACCGATCTCTTTCCCACGATAAGTTTTCATCTCGCTTTCCATCCGCACATCAAGGGGCGCTGCGGCATACGCATCGACGAGGGCTTTCCAAAAGGCGGAAAAATCCGCCGGCCGTGTCTCGCGCAGGGCCATGGAGGAGACCTGCCATCCAAAAGTGCTCACCCCCTCGACAAGCGGGTCCACGCCATTATCCAGCTTGACACGCAGGTCGTAAAAGCCGGGCTCAAGCTGGCCGGTGGGAAGGCGGATCTTGAACTGATTGGCGGGCAGAGCCTCCGCCTGGCCTTCTAGAAAGGGTTTCTTAACCCTGTTGCGATGGAGGGACCAGCTCAAACCGATGGCCCGCGTGCCCGCCTGGCAAAGCATCGTAATTTCCTGCCCCTTTTCAAACAGCAGGGTTTCGGATTGCGGGCTGGAGAAGGCCAGTTGCGGGGTTTGCGGGGGCGAGCACTCCACGGTGTAGGGGCGCGCAAGATTCAAGTTCATGGCGAAAGATGGCACGGGCGCGCAGGCCAGGAAAAAGGCAAGGAGGAATCGACTAGTCATGGGGATAGAGCGGTTTTGAATTCCTGTTTACATTCTTTGCGGCGGCGCGGGCCGTTGCGCGGCCCTTCAAGCTCGGGCAGTATTGGAAATACAGCCGCTTCGCTTGAAAAGCCGCGCACCAACCCACGGCGCTCGCAAATAATTGTAAACATTTAACTCAAAAGCGCTCTATTTCATGGATGGCACGACGATGCCGCGCAAAATGATCTTTTGACAAAAAAGGAAGACCAGGAGGGTCGGAACCGAGGCGATGACGAATCCGGCCGTGGTAATCCACGGGGTCTGTACCCACCATTGGCTGGCTTGGTAAAGCCAGACCGAAAGCGTCCACATGCTTTTGTCCTGGCAGACGATGAGAGCCCATTCCCAACTGCCATAGGCGCTGAGGAAGGCGTTGAGCGCATTCACGGCGAGGATGGGCGTGAGCATCGGAAGGCTAATTTTCACGAAGATCTGCCATTCCTTGGCTCCATCAATGGTGGCGGCTTCGTAAAGTTCCTGCGGAAGCGAATCGAAGAATCCCTTCAAAATGAAGATGCTCATGCCACTTGCCGCGCCAGGCAGGATGAGCGCGAAGAAGGTATTGAGCAGCCCCAGGTCGCGCATCAGGAGATACCCGGGGATGGCGCTAACCATGGCGGGGAAAGCAGACGTTGCCAGACAGAAAAGAATAATTTTGTCCTTGTTGCGAAGATTGAACCGGGACAAGGCGTAGCCGGCCAGAGGATTGATGGTGAGCGAGGAAAAAATGCTCAGTAAGATGAGCCAAAGCGTGACCGGGATGGCGTTTCCCCGACTGAGAAGGAATTGAGCGATAGTGTGATAATTGGAGAGCGGCGCGTCGAGGGTAAAGGCGAGCGCGTGGGCCGAGTAGGTCGCCGCGTAGGCTGCGTCGAAGGCAGGTCGCGCCTCCTCGATCCGCGCCAGCCGCCAGCCATAGGCTTCATTGATGGTCGCCAGGGAACCGTACTTCGTGAGCAGAAATTTTTGATAGTCCCCTTCTGCCGAATGGAGTTCCCGCTGCGCCGCGGGCAGGGTGCGCACGAAATCCATCCACACCTCACGCCGGCCCGCGCCATTCAACCCGAACTCCGATGTTGGAGCGGATGAGCTGGCGCAAGAGGCTGAGTCGCGATGATTTGAGGAAGGGCGAGGCGTATCTTTAGATACGGCGAGCCCTGACGAAAGGCACTCGCGACCAGCAAATTGCGTCAGATCGCCGCGATCAACTTCGGAGTTCGGGTTCAAAGCGGAGCCCTCGGGCAGGCCGGGAGGTAGCGTGAATTCGGACCACGCGGCGAACTGGGTGCCCAGCAGGCGGTTCACGTTTTCGAGTGAATGATACTGGTTTTCCAGAAACTGCCGGAAGGCCAGTTGCGTCTGCTCGTTCACCACAATTGTCGTGAGCCGCAATGGATAGCGGGACTCTACGAAGCGGTCCCACGCTTTCCGCAAGCCGTCGAACTCGGCTACCGGCAACGGAAACGGAGTTTCGGAAAGCCGGCCATACTGAGTCCCGGCCAGCGCGTTGTAATGGGCGACATCGAACCGCTGTCTACCCTCCAGGCCGAGGAGCGGACGAGCCTCGTCGCTCTGGAGAAATTCGATCCAGACCAGGCGCAGGGGAAAGGGTATCACCGGCGAGGCCGGAGCCGATGCGCGGGCAAACTCCAGCCAGAGCGCCTGTTCTTCCATCGAAGCATCCGCCGGTAGCGGCGAGAGGCGCTCCGTTTCCTGCTTGGAAAGGCCCTTCTCTTGCAAGAAGCGCCGCCAGGCCGGCAGAACCCCCGGCGTGCCGAAGCCGTGCCGCAAGGCGTAAAGAAAATCGAGATAGTCGGCGTACTTCGGTGTCTTTGGCGGGCTCCATGTCTGCTGTCCCATGGGCGCGCGATTCTCCGCCTTGAAGTTGATCGTGTAGAAATCGGGGATGGGCACGCCCCAGCTTTCCGAGAGCATGGCCAGCGCGCCGGCTTCCCGTTCGGCTTTCGTGGCAGCGCCAGGATGTTTCTGCGCCCAAAGCTGTCCGTACTTCAAGGCAATGAATTGCGAGGAGAGTTCCGGCGTGATCGCGGCCTGGGAATCCGCCAGCGGATAACGCAGAGAAAACTCCGCATAGTCAGCTGCCTGCCGGGCGCGGAAAACGCGCGTCTCGGGCGAGGCGTCGAGATACTCCGCAGAGAGCCGGCGCACCCCCTCTTCGTCCAGGCCGGCGGTGCGCCATGAGGTCCAGCTCTCCGGCACCTCCGGGAGATAGTTGCGCAGTGAGGAATACCAGCCCGGATAGCCGTTGAAGAAATACACCAGGCCTTTGACAAAGCGGTCGTCCCGGGACCACGTGAAGCGCGGCAGCACGGAGAAACGTTCGTAATCGAAGGCGTTCGTCGCGGAGCCGGTTACCGTGATAAGAAACGGGATAACCATGGTGGCTCCGAAGAACGAGAGGCAGGCGTAGAGGAACCAGACAAACAGGCGGCTCGACCAGCTTTTGCGTCCAACGGTGGAGAGAATGGGCATGGGGTCAGTCCTTGGCTTTGCGGAACTCTATCTTCTTGAGAAACTGAATTTGCAGATAAGTGAACCCGATGAGGCAGGCTCCGAGCACCCAGGCCATGGAGGTAGCAATGCTGAAGCGCAGGTTGCTGTAGGCCTCGATCCAGATGCGCATGCCGAGGACCATGGTTGTTTCTCCCGGGCCGCCGAAGGTCAGCAGGAAGATCTTGCCCATGTTCTGGAAAGTGCCGATGAATGCTCCGACGAAATTGATGATGATGAGCGGCATCAGCATCGGCAGCGTGATGTGGCGCAGCTTGGTCCAGACTCCGCCACTGTCGATTTCACAGGCCTCGTAAAGATCATCCGGAACGCCTTTCAATGCGGCCAAATAAATCAGGCTTTGGATGCCCGCCGTGGCCCAAGCAGTGGGCAGCACGACACACAGCATGGCAAGCTTCGGGTCCAGCAACCACGACTGCAGGTCGATGTGAACGCCTGGCAAGTGGTTAAGCCATTGGATCACCTGATTGAACAATCCGCTCGGAGCAGGGTCGTACATCATCTTCCAGATGAGCGCGATCACCAGGGCGCTGCTCACCTGGGGCAGAAAGAACAAGGTGCGGAAGAAGACCTTTCCCCGCGGCACTTCCGACACCATTACCGCCAGAATGATCGGCGCGGTGAATGCCAGCAGCATCGTCAGCGACACAAAATAAAATGTCGTGAACAGGCTGGTCCAGAAGCTCCGGTCGAGCGCCAGCGCGATGAAATTGTCCAATCCGACAAAGGTGCTTTCGCCCGCGATGCGGTAATCCTGAAACGCCATCACCATTCCGCGCAGCAAGGGATAGTACCCCCACAGGCCAATGAGCAGGAGCGCCGGCAAAAGCAGCAGCCAGGGCAGCCAGGGGTTGCTCACCATCCCGCTGCGCGAGGCCGCCCGCACCGCCATCATCTGGCGGATGATGAGCACCGTGAGAGCTGCGACCACCGCGAGAATGAGAAGGAAGATGGCAAAGGCCGTTCCGCGATGCTGGGCGAAATCCGCCTCGGAGCGGGCGAACATGACGCCGCTATTGGCCTTCTTCGTGATCTCGTGCAAGGCCGAGGTGTAATCGAAATTCTTCCCCGTCTGAGAGATGATCAGGCTGAGCACTTCGCGATTGAGCGCGCCATCCATGGTCAGCCAGAAGCCTTGGTAGGGCTCCGTTTCCGTGCGAATGTGCCCGGCATCGATCTCGTTAAAGTTCTGCAAGATTTCCGGCGGAATATCCCGCACATAGTCCTGGTAGCCCAAGCGAAGCAGGTCCTTGGGATTGACGAAGCGGGCCAGCCCGGAGATGACCAAGCGCTCGACTTCCTGGTCTCGCGCGGCGCGATCCGTTACTTTCTCGAGCACCTGCCACACGCGGTCGCGCTCTTCCTTGGGACGCAAGCGAACATTCGTGACCATGGTGGCGAAGTGCCGCTGCAACTGGACCACCCGCGGCGTTTGTGCCGTCATGGCAGGAAAAGGGAACCAGCCGATGAGTTCCGGGTTGAGGCCCGCTTCGGTGCCGCTCTGAATGCTGCCGACGAACCAAGTGAGCATCGCCACTTCCCCTCGTGCCAGCAGTTGCAATGGCGATAACTCGCGAGCGCCGCCCTGGGCCCGGCCGACTCCTGCCTGCACCGAGGCCGGATCGAAGACGATGCGCCGTCCTCCCGCCTCCACCACTCCCGCGCGCGCTTGCTCCTCCGTGAGCGAAAAAGGATCTCCGGTTTCCGGATCGATGACCCACGGCGCCCAGCGGAGCCGATGCAGCAAACCGGCGGCAGCAAGGCCGGCAGGCGAGTCGAAATCAGCCCGAAAAGCCACCTTCTCCCGGGAAAGATCGCGTCCATCTTCGGTGAGCAGCCGCGTCTCGTTCATGGAGAACTCGTAAGACTTCCCGCTTTGCGAATCGACGGCGACTTGCTTCAAGGGCGTGCCTCCCGCGGTCTCCAGCCACGGCAGCCAGGTGAATCCGTAAGGCAGGAGCGCGATGGCCCGCTGGCCATCATTGTAGGCGCGGCCCGGCACTGGCCGGCCAGGATTGGTCAGCCTCATGCACCAGTCGTAAAATTCCTCCCACGTGCGCGGTGGCTCATTCGGATCCAGGCCTGCCGCCCGCACCAGATCGATGCGGTAGAGCACGCCCATCATGTTTTCGCCCGGCTGCGGTAGCCCGTAGACTTTGCCATCCACCGTGGCCACGCGCTTCCACAATTCCGGCACACTCTTCCAGCCCGGCCACTTGGCTTCCGCGTCGCTGATCTGGCCATCGCCGTCCGTGTCGTCGCCGATCCATTCATTGAGCGGATACAAGAACCCCTGCGCGATATCGTTTCGAATGGTGTGAAACCAGGATTCCATCAAATCCGGCGAGGTCTCTCCCGCGATGGACATGATGATCGGCGTGCGTGAACTGCCTCCCGGCAGCGAGAGCCCGCTCCACATCTCGATCTTCAGCGACGGATCGTCGCGCATCAGCGCAATGAGATTGCGAAACTGGTCCGGAGAATTCGGATTGAAGAACCCTGAAACCACTTGGACGCGAGTCGGCTCGGGCGCGTTTTCCGCCGACGCGAACGGCTGGCCCAAGAGCCGACATAGGGTTAACGCGAATACGGTTAACGTCATCAAGGCCAGGAACGGGAATTTATAGCGAGGCATGCGAGGGCTCAGGGGGATGAAAATGAGACTGACCGGTTGGCCCGCTCAAGCGGCAAGAGTCATCCGCGAGGAGAGCGGGCTTTTCGATCAGTTTGCCGTTGGAGCAGATTAACTTATCCTGCACATGCTTCTTTGCGGTGGCGAGGGCCACTGCGACGCCTTTCGAGCTTGGGCTGTATTGAAAATACAGCCGCTGTGCTCGAAAACCGTCGCAGTAGCCCCCGGCGCTCGCAAAATAAGCTGTGTGCATTATAATTTAAACTGCTCTAATCCGTTCCAGGAGGCAGACCGTGCCGGTATCGAACACAATCTCTTCGCCGCTCCAGCGAATCAAGCCCTGCAGGCGCCGGCCTTCGCGGGCCACGCACACGAGCACCTCGCGGTTCCCTTCGCGATAGCGCCGCCATAAGATCGTATCCGACCAACATGTGATCGACGATTCCAGCCAGGGTTCGATGAGATCCAGCAGCTGGCCACGCGGATCCAGGTCGCTTAGATAGATGGCATTTCGAGCGGCATTATGCATCCCATGCCGCCCGCCCTCCGCCGACAGCAACAGGCGGTCAGCATCGACCTCGAGCTCGCAACCGACATCCAGCCGCGTGGGACGATATTGCGGCAAGGTGCATGTTGCATCCACCCGGGCCAGGTACCGCGCCAGCGGCAGCACCGGCAGATCCATCAATTCCGCGAATTCAGCATCGATCGCCTCGCCCTCCACGGTCCACGCTGGAGGGGGACCCGTGAAAATCGCCTGTCCGCCCGCTTGGATAAACTGTCGGCATTTTTCCCAAGCCGCGCGGGGCAGCACTGCGGCGTAAGGCAGGATAAGGATGGCATAACTGCCCAGATCGTTAATCAGGCGGCCCGCCTCGGTCCGCGAACTCGCCAGGAGCCGAGAGTCCACCCAGTCGAAAGCCACGTTGCGCTCCACGAAAAGCTCCGCCGTATTGAGGCAAAAAGTCTTGTGGGCCGCGGCGTAGTCCGCGCGGTTGAGACCGCAGACGGTTTCCCAGCCGTGCAGAATCGCCACGTCTACCACCGGCTTCGCTGCTCCGAGGCGGAGTTGGCGGTCGCGGTGAAGGCGCATCTCGCAAACTGCCGCTGGCCAGGTGTAGTCGGCAGGGTACTGGCAGCAATCCGATGCCTCGCCGTACCAGATATTAAACCAGGTAATATTCAAGAGAGTCATCAGCCTCGCCTGATATTCCGTGCGCGCATTGGTCGGCTTTTTGTCCCAGGTATTCACCTCTGCCTCGCCGGACGGGGTCAGCCGCCCGAGCGAAGACCCAAGTGAGTAAGCATAGCAAACGGATTTGGCATCCCACCACCAGCAATCGGTGTAGCCAGCGTCCATCTGGTCGTTCAAACGAAAATAGTCAACGGCTCCGCTTCGATAGTCGTTGATGCCGCCCTCCCCCTGCCAGGTGTGATGCGTGCCGAGGAGCAGATCCTCCCCAAAGAGCGACCGAGCCTTGCAAATGAGCCGGCGCTGGGCCTCGAAAACGCCTTCGTTGAGCATCCTGTAATAGTCCAGCCGCACCCGCAGGCTCTCCGCCGAGATTCCCGGTTCATCCAACAGAAACCATCTGTCACGAAGTGGCGTGCCATGCATTCGGGCAAAGGCCGCTTCATAGCCGGGACCAAAAAGATAACCGTCCCAATCGCCTCCCGTGGCCGGCTCATCCCATCCAACTCCGTCGAGCGGAATACCGCGATAGCCTTCGAGGAGCTCATCGAAATAACGCCAAGTGTCGCTCGACCAAAAATCAATCAGGCGCCGATCCGAGAAACGCAGATAGGCCACCACCCGCCCCTGCGAGACCCCCGGCACTTGTCCGGTCAAATGCACATGGGATCGCTGCGCGCCCATGCGGCCTTCAGTGTAGACCAGGGAGTTCGTGGTGAAGCCATCCTGGTAAAACTCCCGATTCACGCGGACCTGGAAATAATCCGGAGAAACTTTCTCATAGGCGCTTTTCCTCGCCAGGAACGCCGCCTCAATGCCGAGAAACTCCGGCATGGGACCCGACGTGCATGGCGCGGGCACGTGAAGGAGGCACCGTTCATCCACCACGACGCCTTCCGCTCGCACGACACGCCAGCCCATGGCGTTGGGATAGAGGCCGCCCAGATCCCTGGCGACCGGTTCGGCGTGCGGCTCGCAGTCGAGCACCACCTTGACGCCGAGCGCGTGCGCGGCCCTCACAACTCCATCCACCGCACGAATTGTCTCCCTCGAACGATGGCAAAAGTTAGTGTTTCGCAAGATCACGCGGATGATTCCATAACCTGCCGAGGCTAGATCCTGCACGGCCGCATTGACCCTGTCCGGCTGATCGAAGAACGGCTCGTTCAGCCAAAGTCCCATGCTCTGCGGTTTGTCCCTTCTCCTATTCATGCAAAACAGGGGCGGATGGACGCGGCTATTCCCGGCAGGGAGACAAGGGATGGTCGGGGGGATTTCTCGAACACGCTGACCAGCAAATAGGACTTGATATCAAAATACAAGATAGATTTTAATATCATCAAGTTTTTCGATTTTGATGAAGTCACTCCTGCATCATTCCTTCACCCGCCTGTGCGCCGGCGAGCGCCTTCGTCTGGTGGTGATCGGCAACTCTGTGTCTGCCGGTGCTCCGGCCCAGGAAGAGCTGCTCGGCAGTTTCTATAGCGCGTTGGAGTCCTGGTTTCGGCGCACCTTCCCGGAAAACATCATCGAGGTCGTGCCCCGCATCATCTATGCGGTCGGCCCGGAGACGCAGCTCTTCTACCAGCAAAGTCGGCTGCTGGCCGAAGAGCCCGATCTCGTCCTCGCGGAATTCGGCGCGGCCAACGGCGCATGGGGCCGCCCGGGCCTCGCCGTGACCGAACCGGCCACGGAAGGCTATGTTCGCGAGCTTCGTCGGCAACGTCCGAACGCCGACCTCATTCTCATGATGGGCCTGTATAAAACCATGCTCGACGACTACCGCGCCGGCCTCGTTCCGCCTTCCGCTGATTTCCTCCATCGCGTGGCCCGGCACTACAACGCGCTGGCGGTTGATGCCGGCGCTGAACTCGCCCGCCACGTCCTTTCCGGCACGCCGTGGGAGACCTACATGAAGGACAACATTCACCCCTCGGCCAAAGGCTATATTCTTCTCGGCGAGCTTCTCATCGACGCGGTGGCGGCAGAATGGCAGCAGTTTCAGAATGCCCACGGCTTTGCGCCCGCCCATGGATTGCCGGGAGTCACACTCCATCCCGCGCCCTGGATGCAACCCGAGTGCGTGCCTGCTGAACGCGCCTCACTGCATGGTTTTACCAAGGTCCAACACGAACGGATCACCTGGTGGGAATCGACTCAGCCGGAGGCTTGGGGACGCTATCGCCCGCCAGACGGCAGATGCGTAGTCGGACTTTTCATGCGGAAATGCGATCCCCCGGCCGTTCTTGAGGTACGCGTTCCCGGAGGACCGTGGACGTGTTTGAGTCAACAGGGAGCGGGGCATTTTACGCTGCGCGAAGAGCCGGATCATCGACTCTATCGCACCTTCTTCGCCACCAGCGGCCTCCCCTCAATGCTTCCCGAACTGGAGTTTCGCCTCCCGCCGACTTCATCCTGTGCACGCATCGTGGGCTTTTGCGAAGTGGCCGCGCCCTGAATCAGTGGGGCCAGGTGCGCCCGGTCGTCATGCCGGGCCACTTATCCGTGCGGAAGGGCGAGGCTGGCAACCGGGCGCTATTCCTAAGATTCCCCGAGGGATTGTCAGCCCACGCATAACGCACTGCCACTGGCTTGGGCACCTGTGCGGAGCGGACCAACACACTCTCCTTGGAAACAATCCGAGCCTCGGCCCAGACGAACTTTCGATCCCGCCCGGCCACCGCGAAGCCGGTCAACTTTTTGCCTCGCGGGCACAGCCCATTTCCCACTCCGTCGAAGAAGATGCGAATCCCCTCATCTTTGATTTCGTGCCTCGTGTAAAATGGACCGGAATCGACCGTTTTCCGTCGATAGACGCGATTGATGGCGAGCAGAGCCAACCGGCGGCCCACCTCCTGCTTGTTCGTGGGATGGATATCGTTTGCGTCGCCGATATCGATCGCCAGGGCCACGCCGGTGTGTGGCAGTTTAAGCGCCCGATTCTGCGCCTCGCGCAATTCCGCCCACTCGGATCCGGACGGCTCCGCGACGGTTGAAAGGCAGTTCGCGAGCTGTACAAAATAGAATGGAAGCCGGTCGTTCTTCCAAGCCTTACGCCAAGCCCGAACCAGCGCAGGAAAAAACAGCCCGTATTCTTCCGCGCGGCGCGTATTGCTTTCGCCCTGGTACCAAAGGATGCCCTTCACCGGCAGGGAGGTGAAGGCGTGAACCATGCCGTGATAGAAAGATCCAGGCTGCGGCGGCCAACCGACCGGCCGCGCCGTATAGGGATACAGATCGCGATCGACCACCCATTCGATTTCGTAACGCCATGGACCGGAGAGAGGGATGGCGCTCCCGCCACGCGAAGGACAGAAAAGGCGCATCTGCGATTCCAGACCCGTGAACCCACCGAGATTGTAGATGTCAAAAACGCGCACCGCCAAAGTAGCGGGCCCCGGTTTCACCAACTCCGCCGGGATCGTGTATTCTCGGGGGATGGCGAAGGAATTAGGGGTCTCGCTACCCAGGCCGCCGACCTTCACCCCATTGAAGTAGGTGATGTCGTAATCGTCCACGGGGCCCAATTCCAGGCACAGGGGTCGATTCTTCCACGCCCGGGGAATTGTGATCTGGCGCCGGAACCACAGACAACCGTCGTAGTTCAGGCCCCGGCTTTCCCAACTGCCAGGAACGACCATCTCCTTCCAGGCAGCATCGTCGAAATCCGGCCGAGCCCAGCCTTTGCCTTCCCCCTGGTTTCCCGGATCTTTGAGGATATTCGCGGCAAACCAGGCTTGGCCCGCCTTCTCAAACCGCCGCTTGAAGGCCGCGCCAGGTTTCTTCCACTTCCGCCAGGCCTCGCGCACGGCAGAAAGTTTTCTCATCGAATCGATGGAGCCAGGCGGCATCCAAGGCTCGATGGGGGAGCCGCCCCATGTACTATTGATCAGCCCGATGGGAACCCCAGTCTTCCGATGGATCTCGCGCGCACAATAGTAGCCGACGGCAGTGAATTCCCGCACGTGCTCTGGGGTGCAAACCTTCCAACCCTCCGCGACGATATCATCGGCCAGGTCGGACCGGGATGCCTTGCAGACTTTAAGATGGCGAATGGCCCGGTAGTCGGCCTGGTCGATCTCCTTGGCGGCATTGGCCGACTGCTGAACGGTCCATTCCATGTTTGACTGCCCGGAGCAAAACCAGACATCGCCAAGCAGGATATCCGCGAAAACCAGTTCTCCCGTGACCCCCTTCACCCGCAGTTCACCCGCGAGGCCGGCTCGCGCGGCCGGAAAGGCCACCCGCCATTGTCCGTTCCGGCCCGCCTGGGCCTCGCGTGTTCGACCGCGGAAAGAAACCTGCACGATCTCGCCCGGCGACGCCCAACCAAAGACGGGAATAGGGGCGTCCCGCTGAAAAACCATGTGCTCCGAAAAAAAGGCGGGAAGACGCAACATCTTGATATTAATATCCTACAGATATTATCGAATCAATATCACAAACGCTGTCAATCCCTTTCCCGCAATTGGCCATTTCAAGCGCGCCTTCGCGCATTTAGCGCTTGGTATGGTGGTCGGTTTTCCGCCAAGTTAGAAGCCGCGTGACTAGCAAAACCGCCAAAGCCCGAAAGAACTCCAAGCCCTCGCCGGGCGACAACGAGCTGATCCAACCGCTTCCTCGAGGCGCGGGCCGTCCTCCCGTGCGCCGCAATGAGATCTTCGACGAGATCCGTGAGCGGATCGTGCAGGGGCAATTCCGGCCCGGCGGACGCGTTTGGACCCAGCGGGAAATTTGCCGGAAGTTTCAGACCAGCCCCGCGACGGCGCACGCGGTCCTGCAGGATCTCGGCAAGGCCGGCTTCATTTATTCGAAGGGCGCCCGGGGCACCTTCGTGCACGACAACCCGCCCTTTCTTCACCGCTACGCCGTGGTATGCTTCGATCGCGGCCCCCGTGAGGAACTTTACTTCCGGGCCATCCGCCAGGAAGCCCTCCGCCTGCGAGAGGAGGGCGCGAATATCGATGTACTGGATCTTCCCGAGGAGCCGCTGCGCACAGGCAGCGTCTTCGAATTGGAAGCCCGGGTGGCCCGGCGGCTCTACCGCGGCCTCATCTTTTCTGCGGCGCCCGATCACCTTCTTGGCACCGCCATCCTCGACACGCCGGACGTCGAAAGACTGAGCCTTTCCGGCCGCATCCACCTTCACAAGAACATGAAGGGCCTGAAACCGGAGCCTCCCGCCCGCTGGCTCTCGCGAGCCCTGGAAAGAGTGCGTTCCACCGGCCGCCGCCGGGTGGGTTTCTTATCTCATTCGTGGGGAGACGACGACATGCAGAATTTCCAGGAACAGGTCGAAGCTTTCGGTTTGGAGACGCGCCGCATCTGGAGCCATGGCCTCCACTATTCAGGCCGGGAGGAGGCCGCGCGCATCATCGAGTTGCTCTTTACGCTGCCCGTGAGCAAGCGCCCCAACGTCCTGCTGATCGGCAACGACAACCTCACCGAGCAGATCACCCTGAGCCTGAAGGAATGCGGTATCCGCATCCCGGTCATCTCCCATTGCAACTATCCCCTTCTGCCCGCGACGCATGTACCGGTCACCTGGCTGGGCTACGACATTGGCCTGCTGCTGCGGCAGAGTCTCCAATGTCTGCAGGAAGGCAAATCCGGCCAGCGGTCGCTGCAGCTCAAGCTTTGCTTCGAAGAGGAGGTTCCTGGCCATTTGTCCCCGACCCGACCGTAGTCGTTTCCTGTCCCTCTTCTCCCGCCGGGCTCCACTTCGGCACGAGCGGGCGGCGGGCGGCAGGCAGAAGCAGAATCTCCGCCCATTCGAGGAACCCATCGATTTGCGGAGGAAGGATCTCGATGACATTCGTGTCGTCATGCAGCAGACCTAAAGGTAATTCAAAGCAAAGCGATGCCGAAACGGTCGGCGGAAAGGGATCCAGATCCCAACCCTTCTTCTTCGCCGTCTCGGTCGAGATCGAGATAAACTCCGGGGCCGGGCATTCGTCGACGAGGTGGGTGTTGACTCGAACTTCGAGCCCCTCCACAGCCGCCGGCGCCACGTTCGGGCCGAATCCCAGCCGCAGAATGGCCCGCCCCGTTTTCGGCCCGGGTCCGATGGAGATGCGGAGGGTAAGAGTTTCCTCCATGCGGCCAAAATCGGCTCCCAGTTTAGGCAGGCGGAGCGGGAGCGGCAAAACCGCGCGATCCGGCTCCCCGGGCGCGCGCACCTGTGGGAACGTCACCGCATGGCGGCGCGCCAGGCTTTTCAAGGTATCGACGCTGCCCAGATGCCGCATCTCGAGTTTCAGTAACTCGGGTGCGTCGCTCTCCCGGTAGCATTCGTTGAACAGATAGATCCCATCCGCGCCCCGGTGCAGGGCCGAGGCGGCCGAGCCGAACATGAATTCATGGCCTGCTACGAGATGCTCCGGGTGCGGCTTGGCTCCGGCCTCGGCGTGGGCCAGCAGCTTCACTTTGGGCCCGAGCAGCGCCCGCCAGATTTCCAATGGATAGTCGAAATAAGCGCTGCCCAGAAAAGAAGATAGCGCAACCATGTCCGCGAGACCCTCCTTCGCCCAGCACGGAACGTCGTAGCCGAGAGCCAGCGCTGATTCCGGGTGGGCCGGCACACGATGTGCCAGCAGGATCTTGTGTCCGACGCGTTGCTCGGCGGCGTCCGCCAGCCGGCGCACCTCGCGGATGAATTCCGTCAAAATTCCCCGCCCCTTGGCCTCGTGGCCCGGGGCGAACATCATCCCCCAGCGCATCCAGTCCATCTCCAGGCCGTGCATGTCGTAGCGTTCGAACAATTCTCGAACAAGTGCCAGATGGTGTCGACGCACCTCCTCCTTGCCGTAATCGAATGCCCCCTCCCAGCTTCTTTCCATGCGATAGGGAGCTCGCCGGAGATCCGGGCGGGATTTCCAGAATTCGCTCGGCCAATAGGGCGCCCAGTGATGCCTGCTGTTGTCCGAGCGGCCAAGGACGGTTTCTTTGAGGCCATGACAATCGTTCATCCGCATACTCAGCCACCCTTCGATGCCGTGGTGGCGGCACCGGGCCAGCCAGCGGGCGTGCTGATCGATGCCGCGCTCCCGGAGCAACAGATGATTTCGGATGCCGTGTGTGCGGCGGAGCGCCGGCTGATCATCGCCCAACGAAGGATCATAGTCTCCCCAAAAGGTCTCCCACACCCGGCTCTCGAACAGGGCCCGCTGCACATTCACGCAAAAAAGAACTCCAGCCACGTGCGGCCCGGCTGCGTAAAAATCCACCAGCCGGTCCACTCCCTCCGGGGTCATATCTTCCGCCGGATGCGTTCCGTAAAAGTGGTGATTATCTTCGTTGATATAGACGGTTCGCATGGAATTTCTTGGAGTTCTGAGTTCACGAAAAGACTAGGGACACCTTCACCGCCCCGGGATTTCCCGAACTGTTCAATGTGTTCTTGACAAAATAGATCTTCCTTCCTAGTTGTCTACTTTTATCAACGAGTTTGCCCCATTTTTGAAATGAAGCCGTCCTTTCCTCGTGCCCTGCTCTTTTTTGCCGCCAGCTTGTTTACCGGAACGGCCCGGGCCGAAGACCTTCTCGGGCGCCTGCAATCCGCCGAACCGTCTCTAGTTTATACCTGGGCTTTCGAGGGCTCGCCAGGCACGCGGGTCGAGGTCATTCCTCATGCCTCCAAAGAGGCTGAGCTTGCGCCCTATTCGGGCAACGGCGACGGCTTTGCTACGCTTGCGGAGGGTTTGCCCGGTTCTGGTTTGGCCGTCGCCATTCCCGCTCCAGCCTCGGAAAAAGAGGGATCCGGCCTGCGTAGTAAAAAGGTTATCAGTTGGCCGCGCGAAGGCACGGTGGAGTTCCTTGCCCGCCTTCAGGACAGCAACTTGCCAAGAACCGGGATGATTATTTCCGGACTAAGCATCGAGAGCGAGAAGTCGACGGCCAATCGCTGGTTCGTAGCCCAAAAGAGGTCAGGAGAACCCCTGACCTGGGTGGTGGGGAGTAACGGCGATTTTCGCGCTATGCCGGTTCTGGTAGGCGGCACCAGTCCCGTTTCGTTCGAGAGCGACACTTGGTATTACTTCGCCTTGCAGTATCGCTTCGAATCGAATTCGACCTGCAAGCTCCGCGCCTTTGTCGCGCGCCTGGGAACAAGGGCCTCCGGCCTTGAGAAGGTGGCCGAAGTATCGGT
The DNA here is from genome assembly GCA_037190965.1 of Chthoniobacteraceae bacterium. Lineage (GTDB taxonomy): Bacteria > Verrucomicrobiota > Verrucomicrobiia > Chthoniobacterales > Chthoniobacteraceae > DATMFV01. The sequence goes on along the minus strand of JBBCKI010000029.1, from coordinate 167,028 downwards.
TCCCGCCTCGGTCAGAGAGGGTTATGAGCCCTTGGTCTCCACCATCAACGTGGGGGTGAACGGCAATAATGCCGCCTTCGGCTGGCAGGGAAGCGTGGCCAATCTGGCGTTTTATGACAGCTGGCTCCCGGAAGAATCGCTAGCCAAACATCTGCGTTCCCTACACCCCTGATCTGACGAAGAATCACTAAGTCACGGACAAAGACGTCCACCAAGAGTTCAAAGTGATCCAAGTGTTCACATTGTTCTTTACAAACTCAGCAATCCAGGCGAATCTCTCATCATTCCTTCCCTCAGCCCTGCCATGACAGCCGCAACTTCCGTGTTCAGCGAACTCAAGATTCTCAAATCCGACCTTCCCCGGCAGCGCATCCGGGAATTTGTCGAGGAGCTTATCAATACGGGCCGGCTCACCCCGGGCACCGAGATCCCGTCCACCCGCGAGTTGTCATCGAAATGGGGTGTTGGCGCGACGATCGTGCATTCCGCCCTGGCTGACCTGGTGGAAACCCGAAAGCTGATCCGGAGGCATGGCAAGGGAACTTTCGTGGCTGAAGAGATCGCCCGATTGCACACCGTGGGTCTCTACGCAAAACTTGAATCCCTTTCAGATCCCAATAAATGGTTCTCCCGTAGCGTTCTTGTGGAGGTGAAGAAGGCCATGGAGCGCCGGGGAATCGGTGTGCACGCATGGATGGATCCCCGCTCCGCCACCGATTCAGGGACGATGTGGGGCTCGCTTGAGCGGGCCGCCCAGCGCCGTGAGATGCAGGGCTTGATCCTGGTCGACGCTCCGGGCAATACCCTGAAGTGGGCCCAATCGCTTCCTTTGCCGCTGGCGGCGATCACGCCCAAAAATCTTCCCTATAGTGTTGGGACGGATAGCCGGCAAATGTTTGAGCTCGGCATGCAAAGGCTCGCCAGGTCGGGCTGCAAGTCTCTTGGCTTGATTACGGTCCACCCCGCCTCGCAGGTTTACGAAGACTATTATGATTCTTTGATCGAAATGGCCTCCCATTACGGCTTGAAGATCAAAAATTCCTGGATTCGCATTCCGCGCAACACCACGTTAAGTGGCTTTGCCCTCACCAAGTTTGGCTACGACGAGTTCCATGCCTTATGGAATCTGAAAGATCGTCCTGATGGCCTGCTGGTCGAGCCTGACATTACCGTGGAAGGAACACTGATGGCGATCCTCGAGCGAGGCGTGCGGGTTCCCTCGGATCTTAAACTCGTCCTTCATCGCAATGAGAGCCGCGACTATCTCTGTCCCTTTAGCGTCTCGCAGATCGTCACTAGCGAAAAGGCCATTGCCGAGGCCCTGATCACCCAAATCGAGCGCCAAGTCTCCGGAGAACCATTCTCCCGCATTGTGCAGCCCTATCAACTGATCGAAAAGACCGGCCCATCCGGGGCCCGCCATTCCAACCCAAAAACCTCGTAGAAAATGACAAATCCCCCCCGCGCTTTCGCTTCGAAGACCCCTTTCAGCGGCCGGTCGCTGCTGGCCGCCTCGCTCTTTGCCATCGCCTCGTCCGGCGCTTGGGCCAGTTCGCTTTATTGGGACGCCAATGAAGGCTCGCCAGGCCTCGGCGGCGCCGGCACCTGGCAAAACGGCGGGGCTACTCTCTGGAATACCGGCAGCACCGGTCTCGGTACCCTGCAAGCCTGGAACAACGCATCCAACGATATAGCCATCTTCAGCGGAACGGGTGGCACGATCACGGTCAGCGGAGGCGTCACGGCAGATAAACTTACCTTCACCGCCGGCGGCTATTCCCTGACAGGTTCCACCATCACCCAGACCGGCGTCACCAACGCCAGCAAAACCCTCATCGAATATACCGGCGGCACCGGCGACATCACCGTCGCCAATGCCATCGACCTCACGCTGACCGGCGCGACCAGCTCCAACACTTATTATTACATTAATAATGCCACCGGGTCTCGGTTGGAACTGACGGGAAACATTAACGTGACCGCGGGGAACGGGACTGGCACCAAGGCTATCAGTTTCAGCCAGGCCGCCGGAGGAACGCTGATCTTCCGGGGTTCGATCGTCTCGGTCGGTTCGGCCAGCACTTCAGTGATTTTTGGGCAAGATGCCATCTCGGCTGATTCCGCCACGTACATCATGAGCGGTAGCAGCAACTTAGTGGCTGGCACCAGGGCTCAGATCGTCAAAGGCACAGTGCTGCTCGAAAACGGCCAGGCCTTCTCCTCCGGCCAGGTTCGCGTGGGATCCGATCTCAACGGTGGGGGCGCAGCCGGCGAATCCGCCCGACTGCTCACCAGCGGGTCGATGACCGTGGCAAATTCAGTCTCCCTGGATCGCGGCAATGCGCTGCTCAATCGCGTGGTGGGAGGCAACACCGCCGATGTCTCGGTTTTTTCCGGAGCCATGGATTTTGCCAACAGCACGAACAACCTGACCCTGCAAGTGACCGCCGTCGCGGGCGGGCGGGTCGATTTCAGCGGCGAGATTAAGGATGGCACCGGGAGCGGCGCCGTGGAAAAAATCGGCGCGGGCATCGTCCGTTTCACCCGCGCCACGGGCAATACCTATGATGGCGGCACCAAGGTTTCCGCGGGCACCCTCCTCTTGGCCAATACCAGCAATTCAGCCACGGGCACAGGCGTGATTCAGGTGGCCGGCGGGGCCACCTTGGGAGGAACCGGCTTCGCCACCGGCCATGTCACCGCCACGGGTGCCACCGGTAACACCCATTTCGCCCCCGGCGATACCGGGGGTATTGGCACGCTAACCCTCAGCGGCGGTCTGACCGCTAACAACGGTGCCACCTTTGATTTTCAATTGGACGGAGCCTCCATCGACAAAGTTAACTTCGGCAGCGGAGCTCTGAGCCTGGACAAGACCATCACTTTTAATCTTACCACGCTGGGAACCGTGCTCACCGGCACTCCCTACAGCCTGTTCGCCGGCACGGGAACCTGGACCGGAGGCGTCGATCTCGCCTTCGTCTTCAATACCCCCGTCGGCTACGGATTGGATACCTCCTACGGCGGCGGCAATGGGTACATCTGGGATTCGACCGGCAAATCCCTCACCGTCCAGTTAATAGCGGTTCCCGAGCCCGGCACCTGCCTCTTCTTGGGCTTGGGCCTGGGCTTCTTCCTCGTCCGGCGGAAACGGCGCCAAGCCTAACCCGGCGTTTTCCCCCCCGCTTTTCTACTCAGTGAGACCAAGCATATCCATTGCTATGCCTTTCTCTTTCCCTACGGCGGCCCTTCTCTGTGGTATCTCTCTGGCCTCTGCCTCCCTTCCTGCTCAATCGGCGTGGGGAAAGTCCTCCCCCGTGGAGGTATCGGGCTCGGACCTGCGGGCCATTGAACCCCTGAAGGAGATTTCCCTCCGCGGTTATGGCAGGATATCTGGCGCCAGTTGGACTGACGACAAGACCGGATCGATCCTTCGGATCACCTGCGAGGATGAGGAAAAAGCCAAGCTGACTCAGGCGAAATTTCTTTCCGACCTGCAAGTCCTGCCCGGCGCGGAACTAGTCTCTCTGGAGGTGGGTAGCGTCAAGATCGATGCGTTGGAGATCGAGGGTCAGGGTGTTGTGGCAGCCCTTCGATCAGGCGCGAATCTATTCATCCCTGCAGCCGCCACTCAGGAGGATTGGCGCAACTTCGTCACGAATCATTTCACGGGCGACCTCTCTCGCGCGTCATCCCGCGCGGAAAAGGAAGTTCCCATGTGGCTGGATCGGTGGGACAAATACGGCTTTCGATTCTACTACCGTGCCTGGGATCTTCCCAAAGACCCGGAGGTTGCCAAAAATTACGACATCTCCAAGGAATTCGAATTCGCGCAAAAGAATGGAGAAGCCGGTTTCATTATTTATGGGGTCGGAAATCGTATCGATACCGCCGAAGGGCTCGACAATGGAGTCTGGGAAGAATGGGCGGCAAAAGAGGCCGCCGCTCGCAAGCTGCCCATCGGCATCAATTTGGCCGCGGGTCAGTTCGCTGCCCCTCCGTGGCTGCTCAATCGATTTCGCGCTGAAACGAACCAATCCATGCCTCAATTTGTGGGCAACATGCACAATGCTTCAGACGCAAAAGGCGGCATTGGAACATTCTCATGGAGCTCGACAGACGGAAAAGACGCTGAACTTGGCGTCTTGCAGGGCGTCGTCCGACGGATGGCAGCTTTTCCGAACGTCACCACTTTTCTGGAACCCCATGGTGAACTTCGCGCGGGTAACCAGGACATGTTTACCGAATATGGCCCGGTCGCGGACGCCTCCTTCCGTAAGTTTCTCCAGGAAAGATATGAAAACACCAAAGCCCTGAACGCTTCGTGGCAGGGCAACTATTCTTCCTGGGACGAAGTCCGGGTTCCTGAAGTTGCCTCGTTTTCCGGATGGGGGCCCCAGGCACTCGATTTGACGGGGGATTGGCATGTGGGCTGGGAGGAGTTCAGCGGCACCTCACTGACAAAGCGTGAGATGGAAAAGACCCTACGAATCAGGGCGATCGCGACCGAGAAGGCACCGGAAGATTGGTACTCGGAATCGTTCGACGATTCGTCATGGCCGACCATCCTGGCACCGGGCCATGACCGGATCATGTTCCTGGAAAAGCGGCCCGCCGTATTTCGCCAGAAGATCGAAGTGCCCGCCCAGTGGCTCGCGAAAAATCCCCGTGTATGGCTGTACGTCTGGAGCTTGAATCGCGTCACTCCGGAATCGGTCACCATCGCCGTCAATGGCCAGAAAGTCAGTGAGACGCCCCTTGAACACACGATCCATCACTGGGAGGGGGTTGAGGTTACCAAGCATTTGCGTCCCGGCTCCAATCAATTGGCGATCCGCCTCCCAAAAGGCTTCCTGGCCTACCGCGTCTATCTCTCACCAGATTCCCCCCGTCAGTATCCCGACTTCGGACCCGGAGGGAACATGCGTTGGGTGGACTTCGCGGAATGGATTCAATGGACGCGGATCAATGCCGCCCGGCGTGGGATGGAAATGATCCGTCACGTTGATCAAGACCGCCAGATCGACCTCATGGCGCCCGACTACTACGCCGACGGCATTAAAAAACTCGCGTTGCAGTACGGGGGCAACTTCAAGAACACGGGGTACATGCTCACCTTCTGGAACGACTATCTGTCATCCATCATGCGCGGTGCCGGCTTGCCATTCTCGGTCGAACCAAGCTCCCCGGCAAAAGATCTTCCGAATTTCAAAAAGAAGATCGGCCTGGTCCATACCGAGGGAATTCAAGGGCTGGATTATTTCATCCACATCGGCAGAGTGATGTGGGAGCCCGAAATTCGAAAGTATTTCGAGGAAAATGTTCCGCTCATCAAACTGATCGGCAAATACCACTCCCCCCAGGCTGAAGTTGCGGCGCTGCATTCGACAAGTGTCAATGCGCTCATGGCCTATCCTTGGGGATCCGACTATAACACGAACTTTCGTTCCGGATACTGGACATGGAATGTCCGCTCGGTACTGCGGTCCCTTTATGAAAGCGACATCCTTACCGAGTCGTCCTTCGCGTCGGGAGACGCGAGCCGCTATAAGGTCATCATCGATACAAACACGTCCATCATGAACGAAAAGCTGGTCGGCGAAATCGAGCAGTACGTCCGCGCCGGCGGCACCTTTGTGACATTCGTGCAAACCGGACGCCATACCCCGGCGATCAGAGACTCATGGCCCATTTCACGGCTCACAGGTTATCGCGTGAAGGCGGTGGATTCGTATGATAAGAAGGGCAATCCGCTCAAGACCCGGAAATTGGAAAACGCTCCAGGCCAATCGGTTTTCACCAACGAATGGCAAAATGTCGCGGCCAACGGCCTGACTCTCGAGAAGGAAGCTCCCGACGCGCAGGATTTGCTCCTTTGGGAAGACGGCTCTGTCGCCGCCGGGGTGCGCCAGCTTGGAAAGGGCCGCATCGTGCAGATCGGCTGCAAATTCACGGGGGATTCCATTCCGGATCGCGTCGATTTCGATGAAAGCAACGTCCGCCGTTCGAGGGAGTCGTTGCGGATCGCCACAAACGCGCTCCGCACCACGCTGATTGACATTCTCCGCTGGCGGGACGTTCAACCGGTCCCAGCCAAATTGGTCCCGACCAAAGATGTCCTCCTGCGGCACTATCTTTCGAATAATGGACTCTACGACGTCTGGGTTCTCTGGAATCAGAGCACCGAAAACAAAGCATCGCTAGACCTCCAACTGCAAACGAACCCTTTGCCGGCATGGGCCTTCGATTTCCGTTCCGGAAAAAAAATCCCCGTGGATAACGGCGGCATCAAAGTCGAACTGCCTCCAGAGGAAACCTTCCTCTATCTCACGCCGAGAAATCATATCGCCGACGCACCTTTGGATTGGTTTAACCTTCAGCGATCCTGGTGGCGCGGAACGGAAGCCCCTCCCGCAACTCCGCTGCCGCCGGCTCCGCATCTGTTTTCCTCGGACCTGAGCAAAGACTGGAGCTTTAAGCCGCTCGGCGAAGACGATCAGGCAACCGCATTCATCGCGGCGGACGTCGATGACTCCTCGTGGGAAAAAGCCGACATGGGCGTTTGGACCTTCCCGGACAAAAAGGATGTGAATCACGCCGTTCTTCGACGGAAATTCACCATCCCGGAAGCCTGGAAAAACGGTGAACCATCCCTCTGGCTGGTTTCCTGGCTTGGACCGACGTTTGCCGACAAAGGCCGCATCTGGCTCGACGGCAAGTTGATCCTCGATCAGGGAAGCGAAGGACTGCTGGATTTCAAACCGGAGGGAGGATTCAAGCCAGGCAGCGAGCACACAATCGCCGTCGAAATCGAAGCAAAAGGCAGCCTGGCCGGAGCCAAGGGCGCCACCTGGCTCTGGTTCTGGCCGACGCCCGAATCCCAGATCGATCTGGCCGGTCTTTGGTCTCCAAGCGAGGACGTTCTGCGCTACGGCTCCCCGATTTCCCTGCCTGGGAAATACGACTGTCTCACACTGCGCAGGTCGATCAATATTCCCTCTGAAAAATCCGGAAAGCAGGTCGTCCTCGATGTGACGGGCACCCCTCTCGGAGTCGTCATCAATGGGAAATGGGTCAGCCGATTCTGGCAAAAGATCGGCCCTCGCTTTCATCTGAATATTACCCCTTGGATCAAGTTCGGTGAAGAAAATGAAGTTGAGCTGGTCAACTCCGCCGCAGGCCGGGGAAACGTCGAAAAAGTCTCTCTAAACTTCTATGAAGCGGGGGTCTATCCATGACTGCGAGCGCGAATGCAAAACACCTGGCACTCAGCTTTGTCCTGGCGGTATGGCTCGCCACGCAGGCAAACGCGGATGTCTCGTTGCCAGCGTTCTTTTCCGACCACATGGTCCTGCAAAAGTCGGAGAGGGTTCCCGTATGGGGATGGGCCGACGCCGGAGAAAAGGTAACGGTCTCTCTGGACGGCAGGCAGGCCACGTCTTCGGCCGGCCCGAATGGAAAATGGCTGGTCACGCTCGACTTGGGAGCCACCGGTCCGGGTCCGCACGAACTGATCGTGGAAGGCAAGAATCGGGTGGTCTGTGCCGATGTTCTCGTCGGCGAAGTCTGGCTCTGCTCCGGCCAGTCCAATATGGAACTGCGGCTTCAGCATTCCTTGGAGGCTAAGACAGAAATTCCCGCATCTGGAAACCCGATGCTCCGCGAATTTTGCGTGCTCAAAGAAGCATCGGCCACCCCGCAGGAGAACTGCAAGGGAGAATGGAAGGTAGCCACCCCCCAAACGACTCCCAATTTTGGAGGGGTCGCGTATTATTTCGGAAAAACGGTCCAGCAAAAGCTTGGCGTTCCTGTCGGCCTCATTCGCGCTGCCTGGGGTGGATCTTCGCTGGAGGCGTGGCTAAGCGAATCCGCCCTCGATAGCGAGCTCGACTTGAAGAGAGGTAAGGAAACCGTTCTAAGCCGAACGAATGGGTTCCCGGAGAAAAGGAAAAACTACCTCGAAGCCATTTTGGAATGGCAAAACAAAACCGGTCGACAAGACCGTCGGACTGCGGATTCATCCGCCTACGCTGCCCCGAGCGCCAGAACCGATGACTGGAAATCCGTAACCGTGCCCGGATCACTGGAAAAACAAGGTCTGCCGGCTTATGGCGCCATTTGGCTCCGTCGCAATGTAACCGTCGACGCCAAGGCATCCGCGGAAGGCTGGATGAGCCTTAGTCTTGGACCTATTGCGGGATACCATGAAGTCTTCTGGGACGGCGTCCGGCTCGGGGGAACAGATCCAGAGAAAGACCTTCCAGGTCTCAAATCGGTCCATCGCACGAACGGCGCGAAGATCAAACCAGGCGAGCACACTCTCGCCATCCGCATCTTCATTCCGGCGGGCAAAGATAGTGGATTCCTTGGGCAGCCGGAAAATATGGTAACGGGTCCTCTTCGTCAGGCATTAAGCGGAACATGGCTCGCAAAACCGGAATTCGAATTGCCGCCTCTCGAGGGTGAAATGGCAAGGTCGCTTCCGTTGCCGCCGCGTTCAGTTCCGCTCGTTCATCACGTGGCCAGCCAGCTTTACAATGGCATGATTCACCCCCTGATTCCCTATGCCATCAAGGGGGTGGCCTGGTATCAGGGGGAAACCAACGCAGGTCGGGCACAGCAATATCGCACCTCATTCCCCCTGCTGATCCAGACTTGGCGCTCGGTTTGGGAACGGGGAGATTTTCCATTCTACTTCTGCCAACTGGCGAACTATGGCCCGAAGCAGGACCTGCCGGCGGAAAGCGCATGGGCCGAACTCCGTGAAGCCCAATCGAAGACGCTTGCCTTGCCGAACACAGGCCAAGCCGTTCTCATCGATGTCGGCTCGGCGGCAGACATTCATCCCTTGACTCGCAAAGAACAAGGCGAGCGTCTGGCCAAAGCCGCCCTCGCCAAAACGTACGGCGTGGCGGAGGAAGCATCAGGCCCTTCTTTCGAGTCTGTCAAACTCGAGAATAATACATTGAGGATCCGGTTTAATCATGCGGACGGAGGTCTTGTGGCCCGTCCCCTTCCTCCCGCCTATATTCTGAGGTACAGCTCGGCGGAGCACAACCCGATGACAGCTCCGCTGGTACCTCCCAGCAAAGGCAGTGAGGTTCAAGGTTTCGCGATTTGTGGCGAAGATCGAAATTGGAAATGGGCCCAGGCAAAAATCGACGGCGATTCCGTGGTCGTTTGGTCGCCAGAGATTCCTAAGCCTGTGGCGGTCCGGTACGCTTGGGCCGACAATCCCACCTGCAACCTCTATAATCAAACCGGGCTGCCCGCGAGCCCCTTCCGCACGGACGACTTTCCCGGCATCGCGACGCAACGCTATTTTCTGGAGGACAGTCCATCCTGGGCGAAAGCCAGCAAGCCATGAGTTCACCCGCATTCCCCTTCACCTGTCTTGAGATCAACGGGCTCACCTCGGATAATCTCGAACGCGTCTGCGCCTATGCGAAACGCTTCCACATCGGCGCAATCGCTTACATGAGCGCCGAGTGGAAAAATTTTCAATTCCTCGATCACACCGCCTGGGGAGTGCCACCCGCCAATGATGAGGCTCGTCGCTTCATGGAAAACTACCAGGAAACGATTCGGGCAGCCTCCGAGATCGTGCGTTCCCATGGTCTCGATTTCTATCTTTGGCGCCGCGAACTTCGGCTGCCCACCGGTTTCGTCGAGAAATACGGCGCCGACTGGATCGACTTTAAAAATCCCGAGCTCTGGGATCTGGTGCGCTGGAACATCGAATCGCTGTTCACGCTGTTTCCCGCCACCCAGGGCATCATTCTTTCCTGCACCGGCGAACAAAAAGCAGGCGAGTGGATTTCCGCCAATGGCATGGGCGGCGGTCTGCCGCTCTGGCAGCGTTTCGAGAAGATGTTTCGCACGGTGAAGGAGACCTGCGACCGGCTGGACCGCCGCGTCGTTTTTCGCAATCACGGCGCGGGTAACGACGCCATCCCGCTCGTCACCGACGAGAATACCTACACCTGGCATTTCTTGAAGGCCGCCGCCGCCGTGGGCCCGGACCTCCTGCTGATGGGGAAAGCGGTGGAGCCGGACTTTCAGCCGACCTATCCTTTCAATGCCCCCCTCGCCCTCATGGCGCAGCAACAGCCCACCATCGTGGAGTTCTCGCTGCCAATGGAATATTGCGCAGTCGGCCGCACGCCCTTTCCCATGGTCGAGGACATCAAGTTTCGCCTGCAAAAGGCGCGCGAAATTCGCAGCTACGGTGTGGCAGGCCGCATCGACTGGCACATGACCAGCCACCGCTCCGAGCAGACCTGGAGCTGCCTCGACACTTTCAATGAGATTAACGCGTACGCCTTCTGCCGCTTGCTCAACGCCCCGGCTACTTCGGTGGAGGAAATTCACCGCGATTTTGCCTGCGAGCGCTTCGGCGATCGGGCTGCGCACGCTGCCGCGGCAATCTTCAAGAACCTCTACGAAGCCGGCTGCAAGACCTATTACGAGTTTGGCCATCATTCCTGCAGCACGCCCTCCGGGGCCCCCCTCACGCCGGATGGCATGATCGCGGCGCTTCGCCGGCACAATATAACCCGCTGGAGTTTTTCCCCGGTGGACTACGCGAACCACGTCCGCGCGCTCGCCCCGGATCATCACTTTCTCCGCCGCGTGGAAGCGGAGAAAAGCGAGGCGCTGGCCATCTACGATGAAGCCATCCGCACCCTGAACGCCGCCCGGGAAGCCTTTGCCGGGGACGATGCCGGGCGTCTTGGCTTCTCCCTTCAACGCGCCTTCGACGAGGCCGCCATCCGCCGGGATTACATGGTCGGGTTCTATGCATGGATGGCCTTCGACGATACCGGCGAGGCTGGCTACGAGAAGATCGCCGCCGACCGTCTCGCGGCCCTGGACACCGTTATCCCGGCCTATCACAAGAAATACGATGGGTTGGAAGCCCCCGATCCCGATGCCGGAGACATCTTCCAATTTGGAGTATGCGCCCGCGACTCGTCGAGCCGTCTGGCCCACAAGCTTGAAGAGAGTCGTCAATATTGGCGCTCGCCCGGCAGCACCGGCGAATGTACTCGTATCCGCCCTTCGGACGTCACAGAGGGAGCAGTGGAAATCCAGCTAAATTCCAGCCGCTTTGTGGTGAATCCCTTTCGATGCGAGGTCCTCGGTATAACGACCCATGGCCGGAGTCTCATTCAGGATCCCGTTCCCTTGGTCGCCTTTCACCTCGGGGGCCTCACGGAAGAGGGTTATCAAATCGGCCGCAGCCTTTCCAAACCCCGCATGGCGCGCTTCGAGGATGGCAGCGAAGAGATCCGTTTTCCCTATGGCTATCAGGGCACGGAGATCGCCTTGCGTAGCGCCGTGGGCAGCGACTCCCTGCACGTGCGCTGTCGCTATCGCAACTTGCCCTGCGCAGGCGTGTTGGAATTTCCCTGGGTCAGGCTCATGTCCGAAGGCCGACAAAACCCCGCTCCCAACGCGACCTGGCCCATCCACGACGATGCCGAGATCTCGTTGACCGTGGCGCTCGAAACCTGACGACAACCGCCCCGACTCCCCCCTTCCCCCCCCAAAAATACGTGAGGACTTCCCCCCGAAGACGAACCGCCTTTTCGCTAGTCGAGATCCTGGTTGTAGTGGCCCTCGGAGGCCTCCTTATCAGTCTGATCCTGCCCGCCTACTGGCGCGCCATGGCCAGCGGCCGCCAAGCCACCTGCCTGGTGAACATCAGGCAAGTCGGCAGTAGCCTTATCGCCTACGCGGCCGACAATAACGGCTACACTGTCCTCCCATTCGATGCCGATGCTAATCTCAACTGGTGCGGTATCGTTACTAAATGGGATAACACTCGGAAACAACTCGTCAATGCCACCAGCCGTCGTGAGCTTGGTATCTGGCTCTGTCCGGAGAATAAGCTCCAGATCGCGGGGCGGACTTCAAGCGTCGGCGAGCAAGCAGGCAGCTTCACGATCAATGGCTGGCTCGAAGGCGACAATCGCTACGCCGGCAACCGAACCGCCAGCTTTGTCTCGCCCTCCAAGCTTTACATGGTGGGTGAAGGGATTTCCTCCGCGATCGATCTCGGCTCCTTCAATGGCGGAAATCAAGTCCCTGCGAATACCTATCCGGGCAAAGGAGCAAACAACGCGCGCTATCCTCACGGCAAAGGCATGCACATGTGCTTCGCTGACGGTCATGTGGAACTTCTGCGCGGTCCGCTGGAAGGACGCGGCACCTATCAGGGAGGAGAAAACAACAAAGCCACTTCTTACTCTGGAGGCACAAACTGGCATGCCAACTAGTGCAATCGCCGGATAAGTACGGCATATTGCGGCTGATGGGCGAGTTGAGTAAGGCGGACTTTTCGGGTTAACTTTTTGGGACCTTTGGTCCAGATGAAGAGTCCGCAGGTTTCGTTGTAGGTTTCAACGAATTGCTTGAGGAAGCGTTCGAGGGCTTCGCTTGACTTATGGACCTGTTGTTTTAGGCCGGTTCGCGTTAAGATGCTATGAAGCATTCCACGAGGTTCACCCAGAAAGGGTGTCGATGTGACTATCATGGACAATCTGACTCGGGATAAAAGTGAACCCAGCCGTCCAATTTTAGAATGGGCGCATCGCGGTACTGCTCGCCGAATACTCATTGGAGGACATGACGATGGCCAGCATTTCGAGAAAGAAGGACTTCCCGGTCAGCCGAATCCGCCATTATCTGGAACCTGGCCCGATTGTGCTGGTATCGTCGCAATGGCAAGGGACGGCCAATATCATGACCATGGGCTGGCATACGGTTATGGAGTTTACTCCCTCGCTTGTGGGTTGTGTGATCGCGGCGGGGAACCATAGCTTCGAAATGATCCGCCAGAGCCGCGAGTGCGTCATCAATTTGCCTACCACCAAACTCGTTGATACGGTCGTGCGCATCGGGAACTGCACTGGCGAGGAGATCGATAAGTTCGCAGAATTCGGCCTCACACCCGGCGAGGCGAGGGAGGTAACTGCGCCGCTCATTCAGGAATGTCACGCCAATTTCGAATGCCGATTGCACGACGACCGCCTGGTTGACAACTACAACTTCTTCATTTTCGAAGTCGTTAAAGCCCAGGTTGCCTCGTCACCCAAGAATCCGGAAACGATCCACTATATGGGCAACGGCGAGTTCATGATCTCGGGCAAAACCATCAGCCGGAAATCTTTGTTTCGGCCAGAATTGCTTTAAGGAACCGCGCACCCTCTCTTCATCGCCTTACCAACCCTGGCACTTCCACATAGCGGTGGGGTGATCCCCGAGGCCGCCAGTTCACGTCCCATCATCACAGGTGCAATATCATAGGCGGTACCATGGCAACGAGCGTGGGTGACATCCCTCTTTGAAAATACTTCCGCAGCATCGCCTCCGCCAGAATGGTGCGTGATTCCACTTCATTGAGTCGTTCAAAAGAAGTCAGCCAAAAACAGCCGCGAAAGAAGGCGGTCCGTAAAAGTTGATGAGGCAAGCAACACTGTTTGCCTCGGCAATACAAAGCCCGCCGCGCTTCCACCGTTCCTCTTGAGCGGTGGCCGATCCATTGTTTCCTCCCGCCCGGCCCCGAGGTCCGGATCGTCGGTCAGAAAGACGGGCTGAAACCAGAGATCAATACGCTCTCCCAGCAGCACTTCGCCACGCGAAAATGGACAGGCATGGCTCCATGCCTGCCGCAAGCCGATACGTCCAAGCAAGCCATCAGCAACAAACCGAGGCTATTCCTGGACTGCCTTCCCCGGCGTTTCGGAATATGCGCCTACTCGCGAAACGCGAAGGAGAATAATTTCGCGGAGTTAAGATGAAACCGCAGAGATGCCACATGGCCTCTCCACTTCGAAAGGTCCTCCTTGCCTCCCCAAAGAACTGTGCTCCTTATATGATCACCCGTGCACGGATCGGACAATGACCAACCCGGAAGCGGCCTTCCTGATCCATCGAGAAGTTCCACCCGCAACGTCCCTCCCGGCGCCACATCAGCGTTAATTTCCAAACGGCGTCCGGAAAAAATAACTGGAATGGTCGTCGCCGTGCCACCGTCGGATGGGCCATCCAGCGAAACGAATCGATCAAGCTTCCATGTAATCAGGCCTATCTGGGACTTATAACGCAACCCGCGACCGGTCCCTTCCCGCACGTAACAGCACGGCGCTCCGTGAGTAAAATTCCATCCGGAGTAATACAGGCGAACTTCATCTCCTACGCGAAAGGCATTGGACTGGGTGATCAGAAATCCGCTGTCCCATTCATCAATGTTTCCCAAGGGCAAAATCGGCGTCCGGAATGGTCTCTCCCAATGCTCGAGGTCACGCGAAACCGCCAGTTGAATATCGCAGGGACCTTCCTGGTTCCCGTGAACAGAGGCAGGAGCTTTGTTATTGATGGAAAAGATCCAGGGAAAACCAATCGTACAACTTTCGGCCTCATATACCCCTACCCCATAAATCTCGGTACGCATCAGGGCGGGATCATCGTCCGCTGAAAGCAGGGGGCGAACCTTAGCCAATCGCATTAGCGTTCCCGCATCGTCGGTCTTGTCCGGCTCGAAGATGACTTTCGGCTTTGACCAATTTAGAAAGTCGTCACTTTTGATCAGGTAAAAGACCCTCCGATCAAACCCACGCAAGGGCGTCAGGATACGCATGATTGCCGCATAGCAACCAAGCCTTTGGTTGTAATGAAATCCCGTGATGACATCGCTGCCCGGGGCAATGGGATTGTATCCATAATATTCCCAGTGCAATCCATCCGGCGAAACCAAGGTACGATAGCCGAAGAGCGAGCCGCGAAATTCCTGCTCCTTGACGATCGCGGTCATTTTGTAGCGTTTCTTGGGATCGCTCTCCCGCCGGTCTTTGATCACGCTAACGGAATGTACCGTAACCACCGCATTGTGCGGCATGTCCTTGAGCCCTTTGATCGTCCCAACCAGCGGCTTTTCCCAGTGAATGCCATCCTTGCTCGTTGCATACATCGTCGGGCAGAGTGGACGAAAGAAGCCCTCCCCATCCGCCATGTACCACATCTTGAAAATGCCTTCCTCTTCGTCGAAAAGCACATCGCCTCCCATTTGAACCCGCCAGCCCTCCCAAGGTCTGTCGACCGACACAAGCGGGTTGGCCTCGTGCTTCTTTCCCACATGAAGGGTGGATACAATATTATGAGTCTCAGCAATAAGCCGGGAATCGATGAAGAGTTGGGCGTGGCAGCCAACATTAAATGCAGACTCGATGTGAGACCGATTGTCGATCAAAGCAGCTTGAGGGGGTTCCATGACAGTTTTAGGCGATTAGAAAATATGGTGATTAAGTCTCAATCTCACGGAGAAAACTCTTTGGTTTCCAAGAATCGGAAGCGATAGACGGATTCCAGCGACTGAGTGTCAGGATCGATCGATGCTTGTGCGCCTCCCGGCAACCGCTCATCGTTGGGATCCAGATAGCGTTCAATGGAGAAGCTGCCGCGATACTCGCCCAGGACCTTGTCCCGGCCTTCCTCGAAGTCTGCCGGGGGCGTCCCTGGAACCTTCTTCAGCGCCTGGACACGCACGTGTACGGTGTAGGTGTTCGATTTTGTCGTCAGCAGAGGATAGAGCGTCGCATAGGGCTTTTCCCGCACGTTATCCCCAGTCAGACGGTAACCGCTCCACCAACTCGCAATGTTATCCGACGTCGGGCTTCCCGCGACATCCTTGGGAATGAGAAAGATACTGCAAATCTCCGCCGCGCTTTTGAATAGATCCCCTTGGGCCGCATCCCCGTTTGGTGCAAATTTATCGTCCAATTGTTTTAGGGTCTCGGGAATATTCAGCGCGGGACGGTACTTCAAAGTCTTGTCTAACCGGCTACTTTCCTTCTTGTAGACAAGGCCGTCGCCAGTGGGAATGGTGGTGACACGCATTCCATCCAATACAGCGTGCAGTGCAGTCTTGCGTGAGATGTCCGTAAACGGGAGGATTTGACAGTTCATATTCAGCCTCCCTGCGGTGGAGAACGGTTCGCTGATGGCGTATGGCTCCACCACCGGAAGATGAAAGAAATCCAGCAGCAAGTAGTCAGGCGGGGATGTCAGTCCGAAATGCCCGCTTCCGGCGTCGGGGTTCGGACAAAACAGCAGCGTCCTCCAAGGTCTGCCATTGGCATAGTCTCCGCCCTCGTACGCCTGCAAGGTTCGCTTTACCCCGGTCGGCAGCGATCCGAACATCGCCGCCGAGGGAATCTGCCGCGTAGGGGAGAAAAATCCCTTCGCCCGCGACCACTCGCCGAGGTCAGTATACAGGGCGGTCGCCGCGCCGCCATCCATGACTCCTTCGTCGGATTTATTGAGGTAAGCCCCGTCGGGGAACACGGACATCCCTGTATTCCAGTCTCCCGTCCACCCCTCCGCCCGAAGATCCTCAATACGGGCGTCGATTTTGGGTCGAAATGTGTCGAAGATGTAATCCGTTGTACGATCTGCCGCAAGGTAGTCGGTCTGAATGAATCTCCCGTTCGAGGTTCCATCGGTGTAATCGACTCCTTTGTATCCGCCGGAAATACTCGTCCGCAGGCCATGAGCAAAGCGAATACTAGCGTTGAAGTAATCCCGGTGTTCCCGGAAGAAGTTGGCTGGCACGGCGTCGAGATAGGCCATGATGCGATGATCGCCATCCCGTAGCGAGATACCGCGAACAACATCCTCAGCGCGAAAACCGGATAGATTGCCGAACAGCCCCCGGTTCTTCCAATCCAGGTTTCTGCCGCTCTGCCCGACTGGAGCGGCCACAAATTGAGGCATTGGCAAGGCCGTCCCCGGAACATCAAGCTGATAAGTCTGATAGGCGACGCCTCCCATCTTCAACTCCACGCTCAACGAGCCTGCTACGAGGGAAAGCTCGGAGGTGGAAACGGGCAACCCAGTGATGCGATCGCGCCAGAACGGATACGTGCCGCCATCATTGGTCAGTTCACCAGCTCTAGGCATCCACCAGGAAAATCCATCCGTGCCCCCCACGCTTTGAGAGGAACGCATTGCAGGGCTTTTGCTGACTGCGTTAGAATAGACGAAAGCCGAATCCCCGCCCGGGAAAATCGCCACTCCGGCGGGAGCCGACGTTTCCTTTAGCAGGGCAGTGCACTTCGCACCAATCTGGAAATCCACCGGCTGCCAAGGCATGAAACCCAGCATGGGCGAAAATGTCTCCAGCAGCAGTGCGCTCTGCAGTTGATTGATGGGGTTCCCCGATGTTGTCCCGCCATTGTGGATGACCGTTATGGCGGCCTCCGACATAACTGGAACCCTCCCCGCTCCGCGAGAGTTGCCAATTTTTATCGGAAGCACCACTCCCGCCCCATCGAAATTCTTCGAACTGAGGAAGGGAGGAACCGGTCCCAACGTCGGTGTGTAACTTGTGTAGTCTGCCGGAACATTCGCATACGTCTCATTAAGATTCACGCAACGGATATAGTCGAAGATCTCGGTGAGGATCTGATGCCACTCCCCGGAGGCACCGCCATCCCTCACATCGTATTTATTGAGGAAATTTCCACCGTAACCAGGAATCTTCTTGGAAGTAAGGTCAAACAGATAGTCGAAAACCTCCCGATTGCGGTCGAAACTATTCCAATCTGCAGTCTGGCTCAAAGGATACCGGCGCACGAAGTAATACGGCTTCTTCTCGGTGCCGCTTCCAATCGTCGTGCAAAAAGCCATCAGATTGTCGTAGATCGTTCGATGATTTTCGTCATCAATGGAGGAGATTGGCCAAATGCATACGCGCGGCTGAGCGAAGAGATTGAGGTCCGGACTCCTGCTGTAGGCCGTGAGAAAAAATTGCCAACGATTCAGCAGGGTTTCCATCGTGGCCGATTCCGAGCCATTCCCAAGAAAATTCGCCTGCCTCTGACCGTCAGACATACTGGCATTGAAGCGTAGTTCGTCACTACTCGTATACAACCGATCGTTCTTGGACAACCGTGCCAACCCGGAGGTGTTTTGGAACGATATCGTCGCATTTTCTGATCCGCCCCATTTATACCTCGGGGTGAGATTGAACATGTCGATCAACGTCAGCGAGGGATCACCCCCCAGCACCGTCAGCAGGTTCACACTTGCCGGATGTCCCGGATAGCGTTGGTATTCGCCCTCAATAGGCGGAAAATAGCCGAGTCGCGTATCCTGAAACGTATATGTGTAGGGAACATCCCAAAAACTATCGCTTGGAACATCCGGAATATTGGAATTAAAAGCTGGATTCAGCTTGGTTGCCGAGGCCGTATTGATGTTGATCTTGCTGGAATCATCATCCGTCCAGAATGAAATCCGCCCTACGATGGGGTTATCGGCCGTCGCTTCGGATCTGTCACCGATCGCGCCGTCCCGCAGCACGTAAAGCCAGCGTACCGGCATAGCCGCACGGGTATCATAGTCTCCGCCCAGGTTCGCGCGGGTAGTTGTGCATCCCTGGACCGTATCGAAGGATGCGGGATTGAGAATTGGAAAGACAGTCCGCTTCACTGCGCCCGCTGTGTCGCGGAGGAGAACGGGCTCGTTGATGTCCACATATTCATTGGTGCGGGCTGCCCAATCGGTGGGAACTTCGAAGGGTAGAAATTTCATGTCCTCCGCCTGCATTTCCTTTGCCGAGTATAGCTTATACACCCGCGCGAGATCGCCATCGTTGTCCCAGACGCGGATTGCTCCCGGCTGGCTGGCCCAGGCATTTTCGCCAGGCCCGTCCGTTGTGGCATCGCGCACCTGTGCCATCACCACATTCACCGCAAGATCCGCCAGCGACCTTGTCTCCCTTTCCGCGGAATAGTTTGTGCTGCTCTTCAATTCGCTGCGCGCCATAAGCAGGAACTGCACAACCAACACGGTGACAATCACCAGGCAGGCCAGCACGATCAAGAGGGCCGCTCCCCTCCGCTTGCAAGCACGTGGTTTTGGGGTCATGGTCCTCATGGACGGTGGGTGAAGGTTCTCGCCGTGAAGGGGTTGATCTGAATCGTCGCGAAATTCCGCAGCGCCGAGGCGTTTCGGTCCTTGTCTCCGAAAGCAACCACCGTGACGAACCAATGGTTACCCGCGCCTGTTACCGTCTCCAGCTCCCCATTGGGACGAATCCGAAAGATGCCCTCGCCCAAAGTCTCGTCCAGCATACTGGAAAGCCCGGATACGGTGGAGATCAATGTTCCTTCCGGCAACCAATGCCTGCAGAGGATTTCCGTCTTGGTGCCGTCCTTCGCCACCACGCGACCAAGGACCCTCTGAAAATATGCCTGATCGGCTACGCCGTCGCGGGCTTCCTTTTTGAATACGACTTCGACGACGTTGTTTCGGGCAACCGCTGTCTCGCGTGCCAGGTTGATCGCATCGACAATCGTCTGCGCCGCCTGCGTAATTCTTCCCGCCCGCAGGACATCGGAGAGAGCGCCAACGAAAAAGACCATCATGGCGACGGCGATCGCCATCACCACGAGAAGCTCGAGCAGCGTGAATGCGCTCTTTTCAGAACCCGTTGTCCGGCACATGGAAGTGATTAATAAAAGTTTCGCCAGTCTCCTTGTTATTGATCGAAAGGACCAGGCGCTTGAGGCTGCGAAGGTTGGCGCCCGGCAAAGCGACGTCTTTCGAAACATGGGCTTCAAGCCGATACCGGGCGATCTGGCTATCGCCGACCTCCGCCCCTTCGGCATCGAAGAAGATATTGACCGTGTCGCCCGTCAGCGAGCTGAAAGGTCGATCGAGAAAATAGGTACGGGCCGTCTGAAGCATCCGTGTCTTGAGATTGATATCCATGGTGGAACGGGTGGCGGTCAGGGCGACAGACAGCAATCCAAGCACCGGCAACACGCAGAAGGCGAGAATTCCAAGCGCAAGCACGACTTCCACGAGGGAAAAGGCCCTTCGATTCAATCTGTGGTATCTTGTCGCTTTCATTCTCGTATTGATCTCAGCGGCTCAGCAATCTAGCGACTCCACTTGGCGCCGCGTACGGCAACATCGGCGGAGAAAATGCGGTAGTTCAAGGGAATGGAAGACTGTTGCAATCTCTCTTCCAAAACCTGGAGGTCGGACTTGTATTTCCCATCAGGAATCTCTCCACTTTCGGAAAAGAGACTATCTATCTTCAAGTCAGGAAGGCTGGAGCCATTCAAGGCCTGGAGCCGAACCGCGCTCGCCTCGTCGATGACAACCATGGTGATGGTAATAACCGGCGGCAGTTGGTTGTATGTCGCCGAACCGTCCTTGAAGGCGGAATCATACTGATAAGATTCCGCCGTCCCTTGGCTGCCGTTCGGATACTTGGCGCGAAAAATAAGCGCCACGACATTCTCCGCAATCGGCGAGGAATACTCCTCCAGATTCCCGCGCAACCAGGAAGGAGAGGGAGAGCCGTCTGTATTTCGCTCGGCATAAAGCGAAAGCTTCTCCGAAGGCTCGCGAAAGTACATCAATCGGAAACGATATCGCTCGGGAAGAGTATCTTTCAGAAAAGGGGGCAAATCCTGCTGGGAACCGAACTGGACATAAAAGCCGACCGCACTCAGGATACTCCGCAAGGGACGGTAGTCTTTACCTCCCGACTCCCCTCTCTGGCGTGTGAATCCGAGCGGGGCCTGAAAGAACACAGCCTGCGACAGAGCATTGCCAGCGCCCGTGATGGTTCCCGCATTTCCCATCAGAAAGTGAAGCTCGGAACGCCGTTGATAACGTGTGGGCTGCTGCGGATCATCATAATCCCAGTAGGTTCCAAGCGTGGCTTGTTGCAGCTGGCGTGTCAGATACTCGAAGCCGACCCGAGCTCCTTCGAAAGCAACCAACGATGCTCGACTGCGCATCCATACGGCACTCGCCTGGTTGACGATGGCAAACGTAAGCGCTCCAATCATTGAAAGGATCGTGCAAGTAACCAGCACTTCCAGGAGGGAAAATCCCCGGCTGACCTTGCGGCAGCAGCCGCCGGGGCAGCCCCATGCAGTCCCGCAAGCCAATGAGCTTGCGATGTGGCTTCTCCGAACGCTTATGACGCTCGCCCGCCACCTTCCGCGAATTCCGGAGAACATAGGTTCGATTGACAAAACACTACCTTTGATCTGTTTGCCGCAATATGTCACTTCCCGTTCCTCCTGCACGGGCTGATCTTTGGGGAGATCATAGATACGAATCTATATCCAGGTCAAGATCTTTCGCGACAACGTTCAGACACTCTTTCGTCCTTCAGGAAAGAGCATCTGCCAGAACGGTTTGTAATCCGTCACCTGGCAGTTCTCGTGAGCCATATCTATTCCCCAAGCCGTGGCACACGCGAGGATACCCTCATCGACTGATACCAGGGGAGGTGCATCGCTCAGAATCGTCTTTGCCAATCCTCGCGCCATGACTTCATCGCTCTGCGCGTGCCCATCCGTCGATCCAGTCGGAATGCGCTCGACCTCCATGGCGTGGCCGATGCGCCCCACTTCGATGATCCCGGAATAGGCATCCGCACGCAGGCATCCCTCCGAGCCGCATAAGTAAAACCGCCGCTCGGGGATGCCGGAATTGCAATTCGTATGGAACGCCGCACGAACCCCTCCCTCGTACTCAATAATAGCGACCTGATTATCCAGAATGTCCGCCCCGGGAGAAAAGGGGTTCACACGAAGGGGATCAGGCCAGGTCATATAGGCAGGACGCCCCTGTTCATCCGGCCCGATTCGTTCGATGTGCCGCTCATTCTCGGGCACGAAAAAATTCCGTCCCCCGAAACTTGCTGCCCGGAGGGGCAAGCGCCCCACAAGCCAGTTTGTCAAATCCAGATCGTGGCAGCATTTCTCCAGCAAGTGCGTGCCTGCAAGCGCGCGAGAGCGCCGCCAATTCCCAAAAATGTATCCGCCATGATTAAAGGAAAGGGTTTCGTTAAATTCCAGGGAGATCAAATAGCCCAGACGTCCAGACTGCACGATCTCATAAATCTTCCGATAGTGGGGTGCGTAACGAAGTACCAGCCCGAAAGCAAACACCCGCCCGGTTTCCTCCACCGCCATCCGAACCCGGCGACAATCTTCCAAGTCTGTCGCCAGCGGTTTCTCACAAAATACATTTTTCCCGGCTCTAAGAGCGTTGATGCTCTGCTGCGCGTGTTGGTAGTTGAGGGAGCCGACGAAAACCCAATCGACATCTTCGCGACTAATTAGTGCCTGAACGGTGTCGCAACGTTCCAATGAACTGCCGAACTCAGAGCACGCGGCGTCTATGGAGAGAGGATCGGGATCATGGACAGCTACTACACGAATGTTTCCATGACTCTCCGCCAGCACGCCCCTCACAACTGCGCGCAGTCTCTGACCGGCGCCTATCATCGCGATATTCTTCATAAACTATTTGCGTTAGCCACTCGAAATTCCGCCTTCACATGCTGCAATCCTATCTTTCGCGATAAATAACGACCGGCCCCAGCAGTCCTCCGGTACCGATTTCATTGAGAAAGGAACGATTCGTACGAATCGCAATCTCATTTCTGCCTTCGGCCAGCGCAGCGGTCATCTCAAAGGAAGCGGGACGACAGAAGCCCTTGAAAACCTGTGGCTCGTTCGTCTTCGGGTTGATGTATGAGACTTCCTTTCCATTAACGTACACTTCCGCCGAGCCATCCGTTCCCCCGAGCCAAAGGTATACCTTCTTCTTCGAAGAGCCTCCGGTCGATTCTACCTTCGTGCGATACCACACCGTGCCGATGTGATCGTACAGGCCAATGGAAGACCAGCTCTCCACCGCGGGGTTTGTTTCCTTCCATCCCGAATCATCGAAACCCGCGGCTCCCCACCCCTCTTTAAGGCCCGTGTCGTTCTTGTCAGCCTGGAACTTAAAGTGAATTGGCTCGGGGGTAACAATCTCGAATTCAGCGGCAATCCGGCTCGCATCGTTGTAGCTGATGGTCTTGAAATCATCGTGCCACACCAACGCATGAGTACTGCTTTTCGCCCATGGAGCGGCGGTAAATGCGTAGTTCTCCTTGTACTTCTGCGACAAGGCAATCAGTTCCTGCCGGTAAGCTTCGTTTTCCTCGGCGAGCTTGGTGAAGCGCCCGGCTGCATAGTCTTCCCGCAGCTTCATGTACTTCTCGAACTGCCGCAAGGAGGCGTCCGCAAGCTCCACACGTTCGGTTTCAACTTTTGTACGGCACGCCGCGACCCCGGCATTCATGAGCTCCCTCGCCATTTTCATCACAGCCGGTGTGAACCGCAGCAGATAACCGAAATCTCCGCCCGTATACTCCGGGTTGTCGACCCAAACGCTGTCGATGTAGTTCCAATAGGCTTCCATCTCCTTGGAGGCGTTGCCATAAAAGCGCGTATTGAGATCGGCAATGATCGCCGCAGGGTCCTGACGGGGATCCCAAGCCAGGCGATTTCCGAGATGGAGCCCCTGCATCGTGGTCTCGAAGTTTGCCGCGGTCTCTGGTTGCCAGAAGGTGCAATTGTTCTGGTAGAAAAGCGGCAAATCGGTGCTCCATTTGCGAATGAGCGGATTGGGCGCGGAGATTTCACCGAGAAAATAGGCATAAAGATAGTACGAAACGCGCGGCGATGCCTTCCCCCACCCTTCGATCAACTTGCGATATTCCACGTTATTGGGAGCTCGTTCGTCAGGGATGGGATGCGCCCGGTCATAACTAATCGGCGCGATCTGCGGAATCAGGTTGGGATGCAACTTCTCCCGCACGGGCGGTCGAGTGTATTGCACGTAGGCCAACATCCCAAAGAGCGTGTCTGGATGGTGTTTTACCACCTCGCCAACGATGCGATTACAAAGGACCATGAGCCGATCCGTGAGCGACACGGTCTGGAAAGTCGGGTCAAAATCCCCTGCATCAAGCCTTCTATCCTCCTCGGATTCGTCAAATTTCGAGCCGTCATCCGGCGAAAGCGACATGGAGGCCTGCGGCACCTTGTTGAGCCTTTCAACGATTTTCCCCGCAATCGCGGAGGCCACCGCTGGGCTGCTCCACTTGAGCCGCTTCTCTGAGGGAACACCCGAGATCGTAGCGCGATATTCCGGGTGGGCCTCGCGATCCGCCTTGGTTAAGTAAGCCTCCAACGCATGTCCGGTTTGCAGGAGAATTCCTCCCAGGCGATTTCTACGGCGATAAGCATCATCCGCCAGCCATATCTCCCGGCACAATGTTCCAGGAGCAGAAGCATAATCGGCCTCTTCGATCCGGAGTTCGCTCACCGCCGGGATGCATTCCCCAAGCTCGCCTGGCATGAACCAGCGGCACCCCAGCTTGTCCAGCAGTTCGTAGATCGCATAGCTCGCGGCGAGATCGGACTCCCCGTAAAGCCCCAGTCCACGTTTTCCTGCGACGTAGCGGAAGGCCTGCTTGCCGGAATAGCTTTTGTTCACCGGGCCAAATTTCTCCGCCGCGAGTTCTCCAATATACACCGGCAGCTTCATCGGCGGGGCCGTCTTGGAATCACTGATGACGTCCACCGGTTGAGTCCCCGCAATCTTGCCCAAATAGACGCTGAGATCCCTGACGGATTCGCGCAGACGTCTACGGTCCTTTTCATTTTGAGCTTCACGGGAACGGCCGTTGACTTTGGAGATATCCCGATCTCCTTCCATGATGCGGGAGGAAACCAGGATAACCGCCTCAGATTTTTGGTTGGCGGCAAGGGAGATCTGCGCGGCCTTGGCCGGAGGCAGAAGGAAAGGGACTACTGCAATGATGACTAGAAAACTACGCATGAGATTCAAATCCGGGGTGATCGTACAACTATTGAACCATCGAACATTTTTTCTTACTCCTCCGGCGTGAGTTTATCGGCTTCAGCAACGGCGCGAGGAACCAAAAGAGAGGCCGGCGATTTGGCCCAGAAAAGCGGGACGGAGTAGAGCGTCGGGAAGGAGAGAGGCCCCCGATTCTCAAACATCGCCAGGCTGCCGTCCTCCTCGGGCCCGAGCGGAATGGAATGGGTGCCTGCTTTTTCCAGGGTCATCTCCCGAGAACGCGACATACCTGCGGAGGGAAGTCCTGTATATAGACACAATTTAACGACCCCGTCTCTCGGGAGCTCAAAGTCGAGGCTCTTCGTGCCTTTGGGGATGTAAAACCAGGCGGGGCTTTGCGCGAGACCGCCCACGGGAGCATTAAAGGTCTGAGCCTGCTCCCCCGCGTTCGTTTTCAAGTCTTCGTCGACATCCAGGGTGGTGAGGTGAGCATTGCTTCCTCCCCTGCCGACAGAAATCCGGTACGTCCCCGACTCAGGGGCCTTATAACGAACCTCGACCCATTGGAGGGGCTTTCCTTCGGGACCATCCTTTGTTTTCGAATCCTCGGTGGTCATGAGTTCATCCACCAGATCATCCCATTCCTCCGTGGCAGAATTCCAACGCTTGACTCCATAAACAACCGATGCCGGCCTGTGATAGCGGAAATCCGGATTGGATGGCCAATAGAGGATGAAGCCGATCTCCTGTCCTGTCTTTTGCGCTGAGGTTAGGAAGTTCAAGGCCGGTTCGAAACTGCTGTTGTATATCAAATCATTCGAACTCCGCTCGCCCCGAAACTCGGAAACCTTTACCAGATCATTCAGATCAACTTCCGCAGCCTTCTTCCCATTATTCAATACTCCTTCGGAAAACTCCGCGACCGGTATCGTCGGCCAAAAATCCAAGATCTTCTTCCACCATTCCTGAGTTTCCTCATGGGTGTAATGAGCGGGGCCCGTATTGAATTCCGACCCGGCCAGTTGCGGCGCCATGCGAATCGTATCCTTTTGCTTAAAGGCGACGAGTTGGACCATGATCATTGATGTCATGTACGACATCTGACCTTTCCACATAAATTCCCTGAGCGCCCGTGATTGCGGCGTGGCCTGGCCACTTGCCGTCAAATAATAATAATACCAGAATTGCTTGAGATCATCCAACCGTCGTTGCGCGTCCGGCTCATTTGCCGTCGCAAGAATGCTGTCCGCCGCGTCAATCATGCGCACTGCCCTGGACCAGTTTCTTTGGGAACTGATCTTGAAATTCTCGGCGCTCATGAAATCGTAATAGGTCTTCATTTCCTTCCACGCCGCTCCGAAGGCCCTCTGGAACCAACGATCGCGAATGGCATCGAGTTCCTCCGGGGTCATCTCGGGATTCCAGAGCGCCTTCGCCGAGAGGTAATAGAACAATCCTAGTTTCCCGAAATTGAGGTCTGTCTCCGCCGTGAAAGCGCGGAAGCCAGCGT
The DNA here is from genome assembly GCA_037190965.1 of Chthoniobacteraceae bacterium. GTDB lineage: Bacteria > Verrucomicrobiota > Verrucomicrobiia > Chthoniobacterales > Chthoniobacteraceae > DATMFV01. The sequence continues at coordinate 140,822 of JBBCKI010000029.1, read as the reverse complement.
CGTATCTGGAGCGATAGAATGACTGAATTGACGGCGCGAGCGTCGCTTTCCCACGAATACCCGCCAGGCTGCCGTCCCAAAAGCGCGAATTACTGATATATTGGTAGTCCGCCGCAGGCTGCCTTGGCAGAAGTGATCGAAAAGCGATGGCTATATCCTCATTCGTTTTGAAATTTTTCCATTTTCCGGTGCCGCGGTGTTTGGGGAAACCCGCCACCATAATGCGAATGCGCGGATCCAGCGTAAAATTGGGAGGAACGTCGTGATAATTATAGCTGAGAAGACCACACGCGATCAGCTCTTTCTTGGATTTCCCCGTGGAAGTCACATGCTCGCTCTCGGGGAGGGAATCGATCCACTTGTCAAACTCCCGCAGCAACCAATTGCTGAAAGCAAAAACCGTGTCGCTGGCCGCCGCCGGATCCCATATTTCCTTGGGCTGGTCCAGTCCCTTTACCCCATGCAAGGGATATGGCTTTCCAAATTCCACTCCTGCGGCGGCCAGATATTCCGGATACCAATTTTTGTTTTTGGCATAAGCCCCCAGGTTGCCCAGACCCGAGCCATCCGCCGGATCTGACCCGAAGACAAAGATCTCATCTGGCCTCCGCGCAAATGCTTCTTCTGCCCGGACTTTCATCGTTTCGAAAAACATCTTGCGGACGTAGTCAAGGGTAAGGTCGGTGGCGCTTTCTCGATAGGTATTCTCCTTCCACTCTGTGCCACTTGAACTGAAGAATTTCCCCGCACCCGGACTTCCCTCGGGATCATCATTGATCCAGAAATGTCCTTTGTTTGCTTCGGTGGCCGGAGGCCGCGATGACTCCGGCCCGATGGTGGCCTTCTCAATAAGAAAGCCGTCGGGATTTTTGGTCTCCCGCATGACCTGAATGACATCCTTGCGAAGCTGTGTCAGGGCGTGGCCGGGGAAAATCGGCATTGAGCGCCCCTCCAGCCGCGCTCCTATCTTCCATCTCAGAAGACTGAGTTCAACCGTTTCGTCCTGTGGATCCGAGAGTTTGAGCCCGCGGCTGAGAGTACCGCCCCCGATATGGGCTCCGCTGGCCACAGACAGATTGCGCAGGTAATAGCCGGGGCGGCCCGATTCAAGCGCTGAAAAGACGAGCGGGCGTTTCTGGAAATCCGGTACGTGCGTCCAGTTGGGGCCAAGCCCCAAGGTTTCATACCCAACCGATTCCAACAATGCAACCACGCCATCGAGAATACCGTCCCATGTGTTGGCGACGACAAGCACGCGCTGGGCTTCCGTGCGCAAGTAGTAAGCTTCAACGTTGTTATACGCGTCCTGCCCGTTATTCCTCAGCGCCTTTTGGACGGCTTCATCGTTTTTGATCTCATCCGGAGCATCTTCCATGCGCATGAGCACAATGCCTTTGGAAGCATTTCCCCCCTCCTCAATCGGCAATTCTTTCCCGGTCATTCGCCGCACGGCCTCGCGCAAGTAGTGGACCGCGTACATCAATGGCCTCGCCCGAGAGGGCGAGGGAACCAACACCTGCTTTTCCAACTGGGTCCAATCGATCGGATTTCGTCCGGAGTCAAGCGAAGGATCGATCACAATGGATGCCGTCTTCCCGGCCGGATCCACTGCGGTGAAGGGAAGCGTCTCGGCGAAAGCTGTGCCGATGAAGCCCGGCAAGACAGCCATCAAGACGCCAATTTTCTGAAGGAGGGAACAATTCATTGGCAGAAATCTATCGATTTGAAGAGTTAGATGTTTACAACGATTCTCGAGCGCCACGGGCCAGTGCAAAGCATGTGAATAGCATAACTCAAAAATGCTATAGAAGGTGCATCTCTTCCCGTTGCTTTCTTTGCAAAGCAGCACCAGGAATTTTCGAACAAACAGGACGGGCGGTTTCCTAACAGGATCTGCGTCGACTCCTTGGAAGAACCAATAATGCGGCGCCTGCGACGATCGCCAGCGTCACGACGTGCGGCTCGGGTATCTGAGAAACGGTGAACGATATCGCGCCATCCGCAAAGCTGAAGCTGCCATTAATACCATCGCTATCATAAACCTGCCAGGAGGCGGGCAAAGGATTGGCTGACAGTCCAGTCATAATAGTATAGGTAATACCAACCGTGGTCAGGCCCGCGTTATAGAATTTAATTTTCTGTTCACTACCGAACTCCCATATTCCACCATTGATGGTCGCAATGGTGTCGTGCAGTTCGGAGGTAGAACCCAAGCCAAAAGCCAGGACGGAATCCGCACCCATGACCACGTACGACTGACTGAGGGTCAGGGTCTTAAAACTATAGCCGGCATCGAAGTCCGTATTCGCGGCTCCCAAGCCCGCCTGCAATGTGCCGTCGACTTTGATCCTGGCGCTTGCGTTGGTAAACGCAACCGTCCCCGAACCTCCGAGAGTTGCTCCGGCATCAACGGTGAGCGCATTGGCATTGCTCGTGTTCGAGATAAACCTGCCGGTTATCAACAACGCACCCGCGCTGACATGGAGCCGACCATTGAAGGCATTGGATGTACCGGAAAGCACAAGCGTGCCGTCGCCACTTTTCTCCAGCACCCGATTGGCGATTGCTCCTCCACCGGAATCCGTTCCGCTGATCTGCAAGGCGCCCTGAAGCTCCGCATCGACTTTCTGCGTGCTGTTCTCCCCATGCACGACCTGAATCTTGGCAACCGATGGCCCATTGGCAATGAGTGTCAGGGGATTGACCAGCGTGACCTTTCCTGTGGAGGCTTTGGTTCCAAGAATTATCGTTCCGGCGCCAAATCCAGTGGCTCCCCAGCTCTTGTTGCTGCCATCGTTGTCCAGATTTATCGTAAGGTCCCCCTGAAGCGCGCCAAAGCCCACTACGGAACTGGCGGTGGTACCCAGCCAGACACCATTGGCCGTGGCGGTCGAAGTGGTAATCTTGCGGGTAAAGGAAGATGACACCCCATTCCCAATGACTTCCAAGATTCCGCTCTCTCCCCCGGTGCCCAGCTGCAGGGTTTGTGAGGTCGGCAGGGAACCCGCCGTACCGGTTCCCTCTTTCACCCGCAGAATCCCACCAGATACATAGGTAGCACCGGTTTGGGAAAGCGTGGCGGAGGAAAGATCCAGCAGGCCGTTCCCAAGTTTCCTCAGGACCAATGGGGCTCCGAGAGCGCCGTCAGAAAGGGTCCCCGTATAGCTTGTGGTTCCAGTCACTGTCAGCGAAAGCGTCGTGCTCGACATACTCGCCCCCTGCGCCCGAATGGTGGTGTCGGCGAGTCCCGCGCCGGAGAACTCTCCCACGGTCAAGGTCGTCGTGCCGGCTCCCAGCGTAAAGACATAACCACTGGTCATTACGCGAAAATTTCCTACCGACTGCCCCGAAATATAATTGAGAGCTCCCGCTGTTCCTCCAAAGACCGCAGTGTCCCCACTCCCCGGAACCGTGGCGGATGCCACTTTGCCTGTGTCAGAGGTCGACCAATTGGCAACGGAAGTATTCCAAGTGCCATTCCCACCCAGTCCTGCTCCAGCGTTGCCTGGCCACCAATAGAGCGTAGCCGCTTTTCCATTCGCCGCGACTCCCAGCAACACCACTAAACCAGCAATAATGCGTCTGTTCATAGTAATGAATCAATTTAGAGACGTCTCTATATCTTCTAGAAATTCATCCGTCCACACATTTCTGAATTTTTTAACTAGCGCTAACCGGAGCTTCCTGAATGGGCTACTGACTTCTGATCGCTATTGAATCCTGATCACAAGCTCCCGCTCCTCTCCTGGGCCGATCATCCGGCCGCAAGACTGCCGCAGAACAAGCTCCGCCGGGAAAGAAACTTCTCGTTTCGCAATTCCGCCATTTTTAAGCCGCTCCATCAACATATCGACAGCAGCTTGAGAAGAACGGGCGATGTCCATTCGGATTGTAGTGAGGCGGAACATCGAGAGATTCCCGATCGATTCGTCATCGGCGCCGACCACCGCTACGTCTTCAGGAATACGCACGCGCAACTCATGCGCGGCATCGAAGACGCTGTAAGCCGCCCGGTCATTGGCGCACATAATCGCGTCCGGCAGCGCCGCGGAGGCGAGCAACCGTTTACTAAACTCGTTGCACGCCTTAAAAAAGTCTTGCTGACTACTCATGCGAATGGCGACGCCGATTGAGCTGTCGCGATGCTCCCGCCTCAGTCTGGGCCATTTGCGGCTAAAGGTCTCCTCGTCCAATACGAAAAACGCCCCTTCCCCCTTCATTGCTTGCTCGAATCCCTCGATCCGTCCGATCGTGGACCGCTCGTTCGACGGACACGAAAGCAACAAGATACTGCGATGGCCGACAGATTGAAGATGGCGGGCCATTGCATAGAAGCTTGATTTCGCACTATCCCCCACCAGAGGCACATCCAGATAGTCATCGCCATAAAGGGAAACAACCGGAATGCTGGCACGCTCCAGTGTCGCCAACGAAGCAGGACTGAATGCCTCAGTCCGGGTTCCATTGCCCATGAGGATCACCCCCTCCACCCGTGCCTGAATCATTTCGTTCAGCATCCATTGGACGTTGCCTGCGTGCCAGCGCTGGTCGGCAACAACATAGTCGTACCCATAGCCCTTGAGCGCCTCGATCAGGAAATAAATGCCTCGATGAGCCGTCTCGTAGGCCGAACCAAAGTGGATCACCCCCACCAGGTTACTGCGGCCCTTCCTAATCGCTATTGAAGCTCGATTTCGCTGATAGCCCAACTCGGCAGCCGCCTTGAGGACGCGGTCGCGAGTCTCCTTTTTGTAGTAGGGAGTGCCGTTGAGAATGTTTGCAACGGTCGATGTGGGCATTCCGAGGCTCTCTGCGATTTTCCTTTGGCTAATCATGAAAGCCTCAGATTAAGTACGTTACTAGAAGCTGTCAAGCATACCGCAGGAAGCCCCCCCGCCGATTTTGTCGAAAAAAGTTGCAATCGAACTAGAAACGATTCTATACGAAACCCAAACATGTCTTTTCCGCTTCAGATTTCGCCCTCTCCTGACAGCGAAACTCCGCATTCTTCAGGGAAACCCGGGCATCGCCCCCAATGGGCAGCCAATCTCCCGTTTTGGTCGCCCGAAGAAGAGCTTCTCGCGAAACTTCGGAGTAACTTTCCGCGCCGGTCGAGCGCAGGCGCGGAACTTGATGCTTTCGTTTCGTTGCAAAATCGCTGTAAAACGCACAACGTCACATCTTGGCACCACAACCCGGAGCTCCCCTTTCGCGAGTGGAAGGAAGGCTTTCTTGAGATTTTGCGGGGGGCGCTTGTGGTCCCCGGCGCCCTTGAAGCTCCAATCGCTCCCGAGATCAAACAAACGTGGGACCACGACGGCTTTTGGGAAGAACACGTCGAAATTACACTCACCCCTCCGTTCCGCACGACGGCAATTGTCACCATCCCGAAGAATGGCCGCAAGAAGCATCCGGCTCTTGTCCTTCTTCACTGCCTCGGTTCACTCGCACTATTCGGCAAAGAAAAACTCCTGCATCATCCGGGAGAACCGGCCTACCTCACAGAGTATCGCCAGGAGTGTTACGAGGGCCGCAGTCTTCTGGCTGAGTTCGCCCGGGCTGGTTATCTCTGCATCGCGATCGATGCGCTGGGCTTTGGAAGACGCACCAAGTTTGCCGCTCAAAATCGCGATGACTTTGACGAACTTCGAAATTGCCTGAGCCCCACCGAGGCAGAGGCGTTATCGATAAAAATATTTCAAACGGAATTCGGAGAAGCGGCTCGAGTCCTCGGAGCAGTAGGCCTTTCAATCGCCGCCGTGACAGCGACAGACGATCTACGTACCGTCGAATACATGGTCAGCCGAGACGATGTGGAGGTGGAACGCATCGGTTGCGTTGGCCTTTCTTTCGGCTCGTTCCGGGCAAACTATCTCTCCGCGCTCGACGACCGCATTCGCGCCGCCGCCAGTGCCTGCTGGATCAGCACACTGGACGGCATCATCGATTACAACCTTCCTCACTCCCTGGGATTCTTCGCGATCCCCGACGGCTTGTACCGGAATTTTGATATGATCGACATCCCCATTGCTGCTGCTCCCAAACCTTTCCTGGCCATCAGCGGATGGAATGACATCCTCATGGAACCCCACGGAGCGGCGGCAGCGCATCTCTCCTTAAGGCGCGCCTGGCAGACGGCTGGAAGTCCGCACACCCTCGGGAGCTTGACCTTTGACGCGCCGCACGAGTTCAACAAGGCGATGCAAAAACGCGCGCTGGAATTCTTCAGTACTCACCTCTGATTCACGCGCGCCGCCTGTTTCCCATGTCTGATTTTTCGCTATGCGGTCACTCGGCGCTTATCACCGGCTCGTCTCGAGGCATCGGACAAAGCATCGCAACTGCTCTGGTCCGGGCGGGAGCAGATGTTCTGCTGCACGGTTTGGATGAAAAGCCATCCGACGCAGATCTCGGGAAGTATCCCTATTTCCGGCATGATCTACTGGCTGTAGGTGGAGTAAACAGCCTTCTGGATGCTGCCTTCTCCGCATGCCCGGGTCTCGATTTGCTCATCGGCAACGCAGGCGGTTTTTTCGATGTGCCACTCCTGGAAATGTCCCACGAACGCTGGGACAAAACCATGCGTCTGAATGTCGAGTCCACCTATTTTCTTGTCAAGGAATTCGCCTCCCGGCTTGTCTCTTTGAGGCGTAGCGGAGCGGTCGTCATTACCTGTTCCACCAACGGCTTTCAGGCCGAATTCGATTCCACCGCCTATGATACATCGAAGGGAGCCCTGGTCATGATGACGCGCAGCATGGCGCTGTCGCTGGCCGAGTATGGCATACGGGTCAATGGCATCGCGCCAGGCTTTATCCAGACGCCCTCTTCCGCCGCCGAGAAGACACTTAACAGAACCCCGGGACTTCGTGAAGCGCTGGAGAGAAAGATCGCACTGGGCCGTATTGGAACCCCCGAGGACTGTGGAGGTACCGCAGCTTTTCTTTGCGCCCCGGCATCTTCCTATATCACCGGGCAGGTGATCGTTGTCGATGGAGGATTGACGCTTGGGCAACTGCCAAGGATCAGGGACACGTGAAGCTCGGCCTTTCTGGAGCGATTCTGTTGTCGCTCCAAAGAATGCGGTGTTTCAATGGCCACAGTCGCATAAGAAACGATCGGCCCGGCGTTAGAAATATTTCAAAAAGCGGAGCCGTACGACACAGGCGGGCCAAATACCTTTGCAGCATTTAGTTCACGCCTTGCCTGCCACGAACGCCAGTTGTGCGAATCACATGCTCTACGATATTCGATTTTTATTCTTTCCAACAAGTCCTTTGCCCCCTGCGCCCCAATGCGTTTGGAGTCCGCTGCCCGCGCCAGCGCTGGCCAGGCGGGGGCGCCCAATGATTCCAGATATTTAATATCCAACGGCTTTCCGGTATCGAGTTCCCAATGCGTCACATTGTAATGCGCCACCCATCCGGCAACATTGAGAAATTGCATCACGAAGAATAACACGATCGTCGCGAGTCCGTTCGACAAGATCAGCCAATTAAGGCTGCGATTCCCGGCGATGTGAAAGACCAGCAGCACAAACCCCGTCGCCACCAGGAGCAGGAAACAAAATACATAGACTCGGGCGAGCGTCAGCAGAGAGTCTTGAACATAGCGCGCCAATCGGAGCGCCACACCGGCGAGCAAGACGAAATTCTGCGCTATCCAGACATAGCCAAGCCGCTTCAGCGCGGGGGATTGGCCAATGCTTCGGTCTTGCTGAAACAAGGTTACCAGCACTACGGCCGAGAGTATGACCGCCGCAACAAGGCTATGCACTCCCTCATGGACGTACTGACTGGCAGTCACCCCGACAGGCAGTTGGCCGTGCATCCACAGATAGAATACATCGATCGTGTTAACCAGGAAGAAAAGACCGTTAAGCGTGGCCAGCACCACCACGCTGCGCCACCAGTCAATCGCAGGATTTCTGATGGGCAGCGTGGGGATCGTACGCGCCCAGACCCGTGTCGAACTCCCCGCGCCGGAAGGCCGGAGAAGCCACAAGGAAAATGTCGCCAGCAGTCCGTAGAAAAGCAAATGCCTAGGCGAAAAATCCCATTCTGCAAGCCATCGCCAGAACGCGTCGAGGCTTGCGGAAGCCCATGAGCTGAAAATCGCGTTTCCTGCCCCGAAGAGCCTGGCAAAAGCGACTCCCAGGATCAACGCAGGCAAGCCGATGCGGATACACCAAACCACGCTGCCTACCATTCCCCTATTGGTCCGAGCGAGTTTCGTCATCGCACCGCCCGCCCATCCCCACCTGCCCGGCGCTTTTGCAAGGGCCCATAGAGCTTCCGATCCTCTCTCCCAACCGGCAGCCAGGGAGGGATACGAAACCTCGCCCACAAGTGCCACGAGAAGCGCCAACGACACCAGAACATTGCTTAACGAGATTTCCACCGCACTCTGGCAAGCCGTAATCAGGAGCAGCCCGGACAAAACTGCCGAAGTACGATTCCACGCACAGCGCGGCCGGTTCAAAACCAAGACTGCGCCGGCTACGATCAGGAACAGCCCCCAAGAGAGCCCTGGCACGGCAGGCCACAGCAGGAAATTACCCAATAGCGTCAGTCCTGCAGTACTGGCGAAAATCTTAAACAGCCGTTCCGGGATGGGGGGTGCTGAATCTTGGAACGGCAATGCAGACGGACCGTCGGATGGATCGGAATGGTTCATGAAGACCATGGTTGCCCTCACCCATGAAACGAGGATGAAGTCCCGATGAAATCGTCGTGAAAATATCGGCCGCCATTGGTCAGCCGCCGCGAAACGCCATAGGGCTTCAGACCGACGACACTTCCCGTCAGACCTTAAGCTGACTGCTCTGACGGACAACCAGTTCCGGCAGAAACACCTGCCGGACGAGACCGGTCGCCGTCTGTTCGATGCGCTCTATGAGCACTTTCACGGCCATTCTGGCGATCGCTTCATGGGGTTGGCGAAGGGTGGTCAGGGAGATCTGAGGCACGCGGGAAAAAGGGAGATCGTCGATGCCCATCACCGCGAGATCTTTGCCGACCTTCCTGCCCGCTTCACTGGCGGCTGCCATGACACCCACGGCGCACACGTCGTTTGCGCAGAAAATGGCATCGACATCTCGCAGGGCGCTTGCGCGCTGGAGGAACGCCTCCCGGCCGTCTTCAATGGTTAAACCGGAATGGACGACTCGATCCTTCCCGGCAGGGAGTCGATTCTTCTTCAAGACCTGGAGGAATCCTTTCTGGAGCGCGGCAAAGCTGCTGAAGGAGTCAAAAGGCTTCTTCGCCGTAAAGAGGAGCGGGTTGCGGGCACCGCTCTCCAAGAGGTGCGTGGCCGCGAGGCGGCCTGCGGCTGCAATGTCGTTCCCCACAAAGCACCCCTCGTAATTGGAAGCGCAGGTATCCACAGCGACCACAACGGGACTCCCGATCTGATTCAACATTTCGAGGCTGTTCTGCTCTGTGCTGCATAATAGAACCCCACGGGCCTGGAAGCTGACCATCCGCTCGATGGCACTAACCTCCCGGGCGGCGCTCCACTGCGTATCGGCGATGATGAGCTGGTAGCCCTTCTCGAGCGCGGCTTCTTCCGCAATCTTCGCCATTGTCCCATAAAAAGGGTTGGAGATGTCATTGACGATGAGGCCGATCCAGTTGCTCTTCCCTTTCCTTAAATTTCGGGCAGCGAGGTTGGGAACATATTGCATTTCGCGGGCAACCTGAAGCACCCGCTCCCGCGTCTTCTGGCTGATACGCGGCTCTCCCGCAAAAACCATTGAGACCGCCTGGTGGGAAACATTGGCTCTGCGAGCGATATCTTTGATCGTCACTTTCATACAAATACCTGCCGTAATCGGGAATCCCGTACAGGGGGCAGCGTCCGATTGCAACTTATATCGCGAACGGGCACGGAGAATTCCGATGTGGAGGATTGACAGTTTAGTTGCACGTGCTACCAATCAGGTTCTCTTTCATTCCAATGAGGGTTAACCAGTCGGTTTTTTGATGCTTTATGAATATACCACCCAAAATTCTACCGTCGGAATTTCGCGAGCGAATCGTTCGGATTCAAAATGCAATGGCCGCAAAGGGTCTCGATGCTTTGCTGGTTTACGGAGATGAATACCGGAAGGAGAATCTCCGGTATGTCTCCAACTTCTGGCCCATCTTCGAGCGCGCGGCCTGCATCATAGGGAGGAGCGGCGAACCGATCATGGCCGGCGCTCCGGAAGGGGAGCAATATATGAGGGAGATGAATGTCTGGGCGGACCAGAGAAACGTCAAGGACTTCGCTTGTGTCTCCGTTCCCGATGAAATCGACTATCCCCTCGCCCGGTTTTCGTCATTCTCGGAAATCCTGAACGAGACACTCAAAGGGGGAAAGAAGCTAGGGATCGCGGGATGGTATGACATCCCCTCCCCGATCTTTCAAAGAATCCGCGAGGCGATTCCCGGCCTCGAATTGATTGATGCAGGGCCGCTGCTGACAGAGCTTCGCCTCATCAAGACGGAAGCCGAGATCGCCTGCTTGAAGGAAGCGGGAAGACTGGCCTGTATCGGTTATGAAGCGTTGATAAAGCACGCGATTCCCGGCAACACGGAGCTTCAGGCGAGCGGCGCTGCGGAAGGAGCGGCGCGTCAAGCCGGGGCGGAGGGGGTGACCTTCATGGTCTTTGGGAGCGGAGCTCGTGCAGGGACGATTATCGGGCGTCCGACGCGCAAAATCATCGAAGAGGGCGACATGATCATGGCGGCCTTTGCGGTGCAATATGAAGGGTATGTCGCGACAGTCGAATACCCATTTGTGGCAGGCAAGGCCAGTGACGAACAGAAGCGCTTTCTGGCAGTGCTGATGGAAGCGGCCAATGAACAGCTGAAGCACCTGAAGGAAGGGGTTGTTGCCGGAGAGATGGTGCGGGCGGTCAAAGGGGTATTCCGCAAGCATCAACTTTCCGAGTATGACGTCTATCCGCCGCTCCATGGAGCGGGCTTGGCGGAGGCCGAATCGCCTTACCCTGACGAAAACGCGACCTATGCCTTTAAGGAAGGGATGTGCGTGAACTCCGATATCAGCTTGTTCGGCGCCCCGGGGGGCTCCAACCGGCTGGAGGAGGGGTTTGTGATTCGGAAAGACGGGCCGGAATCCACAACGCCGCTGATCCGGAAACTGTGCGAACAGGGAGGCCTGGTATGAAAACCACGGGAGGCGCAACGGTTTGGTATTTCCCGGACGGCTACTTGCCGGAGAAAACCACGGATGGTAAGATGGAGGCTCATGAAGCGTTAATGCTGTTGAATGTAGCCGAAAGGGAGGCCGAGGTGACGCTCGATTTCTATTTTGAAGATAAGCCGCCGGTCGGCAACATCCGTGTCGTGGTAGGAGCAGAGCGGGTAAAGACGCTTCGCCTTGATCACCCCGGGGATATTGGGGGCCTGGCGATTCCCCCGCTGACACAGTATTCAATCCGGGTGAGATCCGAGATTCCCATCGTTGCGCAGTTTGGGAGGCTCGACACGACTCAAGGAAACCTTGCCTATTATTGCGCACCGGGAATTTGGGAGAACGCATGAATATGAATCCAAGACGCGCGCTGGTCATCTGTGCTCATGATGATGATGAGGTGATTGGACCAGGGGGAACCCTTCGGAAGTTGGCGAATGCGGGGGTGGAAGTGACGACGGTGATCTTCGCGACAGGGAACGAGGGGTACCAACATCTCGAGGAAAAGGAGACTATCGTCGCCCGGAGGGCGGAGGAACGGTGCGCCGCGGGGGCGATCCTCGGGACGAGCCATTGCATCACCCACGGGTATGGCGATTTTAGCAATCTCGATTGCGAGGACGTTTATCATAAGGTGATCCAGGCGGTCCGATCGGTGCGCCCTGACCTCGTCTTCTCGCATCTGCCGACCGATTACCTGGCGCATCGAACCTTGTCGAAGCTGATCCCGGAGGCGGTCTGGCAGGCGAGCTGGAAATGCTCGCTGGAGCTGGGTGAACCCTGGAGGGTGGAGCGGCTGTATCTCTTCCCGATCCTGGAGTTTGTTCCAAAGCCGTCGCACGTCATCGACATTACCGAGACCCTGGAGGCGAAGTTGGAGGCGATGAAAGCTTATCGCTCCCAGCATGAGGTGGTACCCGGGATTCTCGACCAGATCGAAGCCAAGGCCCGCGCCTATGGATCGTTGATCGGGGTGCGCTATGGGGAGGCGTTCATGCGCTCCCAGGCGATCCCCATCGCCGTTTCGGATGCGCTCGATCTGATGGGCTCCTGAACCTGCCGCCTGTGCGATAGCACCGCAACAATCCACCACATGCCGCAAGAATCGGACAGCGGGAATGAACAAAACGCGATACCTTCATTCCCATGCAAACCGAAATCATCCCCGGCGACACTGAAGCCAAGAAGGCACTAGCCATTCATGGAGGCCCGAAGGCGGTGACCGCCGCCGCCCCCACCAGTTATTTGCATGGCCCGCAGGAGATTGGAGAGGAGGAAATCCAGGCGGTGACGGAGGTCCTCAAAAGCAAAAGCCTGTTTCGCTTCATGAAAGATCCGTCGACTTCTCCCGTCGCGAAGTTTGAAGCGCTGTTTGCGGAGAAGACCGGGGCAAAGTATGTCCTTGCCGTCAATAGCGGAACCTCGGCTTTGATCGCAGGCCTGGTGGGGATCGGCGTCAGCCAGGGGGACGAAGTGCTGGTTCCCGCTTATACCTATATCGCCACGGCGGCGGCGGTTCTCGCCTTGGGGGCGTTCCCGGTGATCGTCGAAATCGACGGATCGCTGACAATGGACCCCGACGATATGGAGAAGAAGATCACCCCACGGACCAAGGCGGCGATCCCGGTTCATATGCGTGGCACACCCTGCAATATGGAGCGGATTGTCGAGGTCGCAAAGCGCCGGGGCATCGCCATCCTGGAAGATTGCGCGCAGGCCAATGGCGGGGAATTCCGCGGGCGATCGCTGGGGACCTTTGGGGATGCGGGGGAATACAGCTTTCAGCATTACAAAATCGTCACGGCAGGAGAAGGCGGGGTGCTGGTAACGGATCGCAAGGAGGTGTTTGACCGCGCGGCGATCCATCACGATTCCGCCTATGCATTCTGGATGGAGCGGAAGGCGGGGGACGACCAAGCCAAACAAGATTGGCGAAAGATCTGCTTCCTGGGTGAAAACTACCGGCAATCGGAACTGCACGGAGCGGTCGCCCTGGAGCAGCTCAAGAAAAGGGATCGCATCCTCACACGCACCCGCGCCATCAAACGCAAGCTATGGGCTGCCTGCGAGACGATTCCAAACGCCCAAATGGAAGCAGTGAACGACCGCGAGGGCGATTGCGGGATCTCCATCTTGTTCTTCATGGAGAATGCGGAAAGGGCAAACGAAATCGCTGCAACGCTCCAGGCCGAAGGAGTTCCATTCGGGACGATGTTCTCCAAACAGATCCCCGACCGGCATGTTTTCTACCACTGGGATTATATTATGGAAAAACGGACACCCCACCTCAATGGCTTCCCATGGAAATCGGAGGATCGCTCCTGCGCGGTTGAATATACCCGGGAGATGTGCCCGAATACGACGGCGTGGCTCGAACGAGCGGTGATGATGCCGATCACCCAAGTGATGACGGATGAATATGTAAACCAGGTCTGCCATGCGATTTGCAAGGTCGCGAGGGCATGGTAAGACCGTAGAAGGATAATCAGCTCTCTTCGCCGATGGAAACGAATCTTCACTGGGTAGCGCGAGCCATTGATTGCGGGATAATCTATGGGCAAGCTCGCGATAATCAGTTTGAGTTCAGGACACCGCCTGAGGCGGTGGAAGGAAGACGCCGCCTCGGCATCCGGAGGGGCTTTATCAGCTCCCTGACGGCGGAGACGCTCTCGTTGCTCGAAAGCGCGGAGGAGATCGCGGCGTTTTGCCGATCGGAGGCGGCGAGCGGGCGTTTCTTCCCTGCCTTCACAATTCATCCCAACGGGCTCTTTTCCAACGGGGCGGAAGCGACCCTGGCGGCAATCATCCGGAATAGCCCGCCCTGCATCTTTAAGCTCTGCGTCAACGGGCGCGAGGACTTCCTCCGTCTCGGCATCCGGTTTCTCGTTGAACAGATCATCGACCGACCGATTGTCGTTTCAATCAGCACGAAAGAAGCGCCCACCCTGGGATCGCTTGTCGAGATCGCCCGGAGACACCCGCAGATCTGCATCGTTCTCACGGAGCACCATTGGGCCATGGATAGTTTCGTCCATGCCGCGATGGAGGAGGCGGAAAATATTCTGACGGACACCGCTCTCGGGCATACAAACGATCACATCGAACTGTTTGTCTCCCGTTATGGAGCGAGCCGGGTTATCCTTTCACTAGGCTACCGGGCTCTCGGTGGGGCCTCGCTCGGCTCCGTCCTGCGGGCAAGGATCTCGCCGGAGGAAAAAGAGGCGATCCTGTTCGGCAACATCACGGGGCTTCTGGGGCTTCCGGAATTTGATGCCAATACCGCACCGGAGATTGAGCAGGGGGAGTGGAAGTTTTTCCTGGAGACGGGAGCGCCCAGCTTCCCGATCATTGATTGCCACGGGCATTTCGGGCCGGTTGCGACATGGCCGGTTCGCGATGGGAATGAAGCGGTCCAGATTCCCCGGAAGCGGGCCGAACTGGAGTGCCAGAATCTACGCCACTTCATCTTCTCGCACACGCGCGCTCTCTTCGGGGACCCCGTGGAGGGGAACGCGATTGCGGAAAGGCAGGTGCTTGAGGCTGATGATCCGCGGCTGCTTGCCTATTTTGTTTACAATCCGCGTTACGCGTCGGGGCTTGCTCCTTATCTGGAGCGGTTGCCGCGCTCGCAGGTCTTCATCGGCTTCAAGCTTCTTTGTGACTATTGGGAAGTCCCGGTCAATAGCCCCGAGTTTGATCCGATGTGGGAAGTCGCGGATCGCCACAATCTGCCGGTCCTGATTCACACCTGGTCGGGACCCTATAACTCCCCCGCGATGATCAGTCCGCTCGCGGAGCGTTATCCCAATGTAAGGTTTATCCTTGCTCACTGTGGGGGTAGCGATGACGGGCGGAAGGAAGCGGAGGCGGTCGCGAAGAAGCATCCTCATGTCTTCCTGGAATGGTGCGGCAGCTTTTTCTCCCGGAAGCCATGGGAGGATACCGTTGCGGAGATTGGGGACCGCAAGCTTCTATTTGGAACGGATGGCGTTCTCCATGGTCACGCCTGGGAGCTGGCGCGCCTCCTCTCGGTGCCACTGGGGCCGGAAGCGTTCCGAAGCATTCTGCATGATTCGATGATGGAGATCATCTCGCCGTTGCTGAAAACGAGGGACCTTCGCTCAATCTTCTAAACGATGCCTCAGCGCGAACCTTCAAACGTGATTGAACAGCCGGTGGCGTCCGGGATCGAGCAGGTCTCATTTACCTCGTCTTTTGACGAAAGCTTGCAGAGTTTTCTCATCAAAGACTTCCGGCCACCGGGATATGCCGACGCCCCCCTCCTGGCCATCTGGCTTCACGGAGCGGCGTCGCATCAGGAGCAGGGAATGACGGCAGGCATCTACGAAGACGCCTTTGGCCGTCTGGCGCGGGCGTTACAGCGACGATCTGCGATCTATGTCTGTCCGGAATATCGCGGAGGTTCCTGGATGGGGCCTGCCGCCGAAGAGGACCTGCTGCAGATTATCGCTCTTTGCCAAAAGGACTCGGAACCCGGAAAGGTGCTCCTGATCGGCGGAAGCATGGGCGGAACTTCAGCGCTGATCTTCGCCGCGCGCCACCCTCGGCTGGTGGACGGCGTGATCGCCCTCTGCCCGGCAACGGAGGTGGCGGAGATGTTCGATTCATTCCCCGAGCAATTCCTTCAATCCTACGGCGGGGGGCCTGCGGAAAGGCCAACCTGTTACCGGGAGCGCTCCGCCCGCCTTCACGTGGCGGAACTGGCCACTTTGCCGCTTGTATTAGTGCACGGAACGGCGGATGCGGTAATCCCCGTGGAGCACAGTCGCAAACTGATCGAAGCACTGCGGGAACGAAACGCCCCTGTGCTCTATCTTGAAATGGAAGGCGGCGACCACGATGCCCCACCGAACCTTGTCTGCTGGGGAGACTGCCTTGATTTCGTACTCTAACACTTTACCCAATCGATACCCATGTCCTTTCTTCAATCTGTATCGCTTCCCATGTTCAAGTCCGCCTTCCCGGACCGTCAAAAGCTCCTCAAGACCGTTGAAAAAGCGGGATTCCGGGGGATTGAGATCTGGGGACGCGACGCGCAGTTCGAGGCATTGGTCTCGTTGGCGGCAGAGCACCGGCTGACGCTCTGCACGATGGTGGGGCACCGTGCCCCGCTGAACCAAAGAGAGTGTCATTCCGATGCGGAACGTGAGATCAGGGAATCGATTGACGTCGCGGCGAAAAATGGAGTTCCCGGGATCATTTGCTTTAGCGGAAACCGGCAGGAAGGGCAAAGCGACGAGGAGGCGCTTGAGACTGTCGTCGAAGGCTTCCGCCGGGTCGCCGATTACGCTGAAGAAAAGAAGGTCACGCTGCTCATGGAATTGCTCAACAGCAAGGTGGACCACCCCGGTTACCTGGCTGACCATACGGCATGGGGAGTGGAAGTTTGCCGGAGGGTTGGAAGCCCGCGCCTTCGCTTGCTTTACGATATTTATCATATGCAGATCATGGAAGGTGACGTGATCCGGACGATCCGGGAGAACATCGAATGGATCGGGCATTTCCATACCGCGGGGAATCCGGGGCGTCATGAAATCGGCAAAGGGCAGGAACTCAACTATGCGGCGATCGGTGCCGCGATTCGGGAAACCGGCTTCTCCGAATTTGTCGGGCATGAGTTTTCGCCGACCGGGGATGCGACCACCGCCCTGAACGAAGCTTTTTCAATTCTTGAACCCCAGAAGCAATGAAAGACCATCAACTTGCCACGCAGCTCTATACGGTCCGAAGCCTGTGCAAGACGCCGGCGGCGACGAGGGCAACCCTCGAGAAAATCCGTACGATCGGCTATTGCGCAGTGGAGGTCGCAGGAATCTGCCCGATTCCCCCGCATGAACTCCTAAAGATGACGACGGACGAGGGGCTAACCATTTGCTCAATTCATGACGGGGCCGTTCTGGACGCCCCGGAGGGCGTGGTGGAAAAGCTGAACGTCATCGGCTGCGACCTTGCTGTCTATTCCTATCCGGCAGGATTCGATCTGTGCAACGCGGACGATGTTCGCCGACTGGTACAAAAGCTGGTTGCGGCCAGTGAGGTTTTTCGAGCTGCGGGAAAGACACTTTGCTATCATCATCATTCGCTGGAGTTTGTCCGCTTTGGAAAGACAACGGTGCTGGAGCACATTCTGGATTCCACCGATCCCGCCAGCCTGAGCCTGGAGCTGGATACTTACTGGGTGCAACACGGAGGAGGCACCCCTGCCCAATGGTGCGCCCGCCTCAAGGACCGTCTCCCGATTCTTCATATGAAGGATTACGGCAATATCGCCGGGACGCCGACGATGATGGAGGTCGGCAAGGGAAATCTGGATTGGAACCAGATCATCCCCGCTGCCGCCGCATCGGGGTGCAGATGGTTTGTCGTGGAGCAGGATACCTGCCCGGGCGATCCCTTGGAGAGCCTCAAGATCAGCCACGACTATCTTCGGTCAAACCATCTTTCCTAGCGCGCTGATCCCTTCGCCGTCTTGAGCCATTCAGTGGGAGACATCTTAAACTGCTTCTTGAAGACCTTGCTGAACTGAGACGGTGTGGCGAAGCCAACGTCCAACGCGACAGAAGTGGTGGATTGTCCTTTCCTCAAGAGTTCGCAGGCCTGCTTCAAGCGCTGGGATTCGACAAAGGCGCGGGGAGTGACTCCTTCCGCCTCAAGGAATAAGCGGTGAAAGTGAAACGGGCTGTAGCCTGCGGCTTTTGCAAGGTCCGGGAGGGTAAGGCGATCGGTGAGGTGATCCATCGCGTATCGTTTGACCTCCTCGATCACCGACCGTTCATCCGGGTTGTCGTTCCGAAAATCGCTCTCCATCAATGACTCGAAAAGCTCGTGCAAAAGATAGGTCACAAAATGGCGGGCCTTTTGTCTGGAGGAGACGTGATCATTCAAAAGGAGGCAGACCCTTCGAAAGTCATCCTGCAAGGCCACCGGCAATTGAGGAATCTGCACAGGCACCGGGCCGCTTGCCGGTTGATGATAGATGAAGTTCATCAAGACCACTCCGTGCGGAAGGAAATGAAGCCAAAAATCAATGCATTCAGGATGGTACTCCGAGTACCACGAATCGTGGGGAACCCCTCTGGGAATCAACGCCGTGGAGCCCGGGGACAGCTGGATGGCATTTCCGTCGATTCCGTAAAAGTGCGATCCCGATAAAGACACAACGACTTCGGCATACTCATGCCGGTGCGCGTTTTCCGCCATCCACTCAAAATAACCGGATGGCGGATCCTTCCATATGACATCTTCACCCCAGTGCAGAGATGCGAGGACGTTTTGCCAGGTCTTTTGAGTTGGATGGGGAATCGTCAAAGGAATGAGTTAGCGTTGACGTTGTGGAGAAATCACTATTTTTCTGTCAGCTTCCAAAGCAAAGGTTCTGATGCACCGCGATCACGCTATCGGCGATATGATCCGCATCCGCCACGGTATATAGAGCTCCCATGGGTAAAGCAATAAAGCGGTTCACAAGATTCTCCGTCATTGGAAAGTCTTCCGGGCGATACCCCTTCGCAGGCCAATCCCGCTCCTCCCGGAACGGAGAAGATGCCGGCGAATGGGCGGCCCGATTGACACAATAGGGTCGGCGGTAGTGACAGGCAGTGCCCGTCATCTTCGTGCAATTGACCTTAAGCGCGTCCAACTGCCCGCAAAACTTTACGGCCAGTTCGGACGATTCAACAAAGAAGTAGATTTCGATTCCTGAGTCTCCCCGAGGATCGGGGATATGCCTGAATTCCAACCCCGGGAGCGCTCCGATCCGACGGAGGACCCGCTCGCCCAGGGCGCGACAGTGATTTCGAATATGATCCAACTTCTTTAGCTGGGCCAAAGCGACCGCCGCGGTGATCTCGCCCATCCGATATTGCCCTCCACAGAACGCATCGTCCGCGGGATTCGCAAACTGGGAATGATGAGGGCGAAAGAGGCCGATGTCATGCATACGAACCGCCCGAACATAGAGATCAGGATCCTTAGTGACCACCATTCCCCCCTCCCCGCTCGTGATGGTTTTTGAATTCTGCAGACTATAGATCGCCATGTCACCCATCGAGCCGACGCGTTTGCCGCGATACATCGCGCCACAGGCTTCCGCACAATCCTCCAGCACCCGGATGCCCATTTCCTTCGCCTCGGCCAGAAGGAGATCCATATCGGCGGAAACTCCCTGATAATGCACCACTATCACCGCTTTTGTACGGGCGGTGCACAGCCGCCGAATCTCGCCAGGCGCAAGGCACAACGATGAGTCTACCTCAGCCAATACCGGCTTCGCGCCTATTCTAACGATCGAGGTAAAACAGGACACCCAACTCCAGGCAGGAACAATCACTTCGTCTCCCGGCCCAAGACCCATGGCCCCGAGAGCAACCTCCAACGCGGCAGTGCCACTGGTGACGCAAAGCGCATAGCCGACCCCCATCAGTTCCCGCCACTCACGCTCCAATGCAGCGGTCATTTTACCCTGCTCCGCCGGTTCCAGATCATAGGCATAACGAAACAAGCGGCCGCTACGCACCGTTTCGACCACCATGGCCTCTTCCTCGGCTCCAATCAGGAGAGATCCGAGCCCGATGCTTGGCTTTGTATAGTGATCTGAAGGAAACCTGCCCCCAGCCGACGTTCTGTCCAGAATCTGCGTCATAAGAAAAATGAATCAATGAATTTCAACGATTGAGCTAAACGAGTGAGGATAAAACGGTTCTAAAAGGCGCTTTGTTAAAGCTCCCCAATCACTTGCCGTAAATAGTGCAGGTCGGCCTGAGCAAACGAGACGCGGTCACCCGCCCGAGGTGATTCCAGGCAAATCGGCCCTCCATAGCAGGCGCGTTTCAGACAGGCGAGTTGGTCGCGGATATTGAGAATACCGCCGCCGAGATCGCTCATTGCCAGGAACTGCTCGGGAGGAACGAGAAGATTCTTGAGGTGCACGTAGAAGAGGCGATCTCCGGCTGCGGCGATCGCCTCGGCGAAACCGGGCGCGCCCCTAATGACCTCAAGGTTAACCTGATCCCAGAGGAGACCGACGTTCGGGCAATCGATGGCTCGGACGAGCCGGAGTGTCGCTTCCAGGGTGTCGTGGAGGTAGGCTCCATGGGTCTCGAAGGCCAGGCGCAACCCGAGTTCCCCAGCCATTCTGCCCAAGCGTCCGTAGCCCCTGGCGGCATTGGTCCATTGCTCCTCGGTGGCGATGAAAGAACCGTGTTTCTTGAAGTCGAGGTAAGCGACGGCGGGGTCCGCGTTGAGGAGGTTACCGGCGAAGACATTGAGGACGGTGAGAGGGAAGCGCCGGTGCGCCTCGCGATAGAACAGCTCCATTTCATCGAGACTCTTGTCTTGAGAGGCGGTGTCCCCCGTCATCAGGTTGGGGCCGGGCCCGCCGAAACTAATCACTGAAAGAGGATGGCGATCCAGCGCACGGGCAATCTCGTCGAGATATTCCATGCGCGTCCCCTTAAACCCTGCGGCGAGGCTGCGGAACTCAAGGCCGTCGGCCCCCAATTCGCGAGTGATCCGGCAGGCCTCCGTCAGGGATTGGCCTTGCTCAAAGTAGTTGATGTGCAGCAGAAGAGGGGCATTCGCGAAATGATTCGTAGATGGATTCATAGCAGGTTAGAGACGACGGAGGTGCGTCGAAGCTTATAGATCTCCGTCGGTGGTGACGTCGGCCACCACGACCCCCATGGGTGGGATAACGAGGGCGATGGCATCCCGGCAGGCTTCCAGCCGGGTGATTGGAAAAGCGCTCTCAATGCTTGCCGATCGCAGGGGACGCCGGAGTTTGATCCTGGGCCGGGCGTAGACTTTTGCGCTATTCTCAACAGAGATCCTGTAAGAGCCGGGGCCAAGCTTGACGATCATAACGCGGACTTCGAGAGGCGGCTTGGCGGTGAGGTTCCCCGGGGCTTCGCCCTCGACGGAAAATGAGCCGTCAAGGCTTCGGATCAGTTCAGCGCATCTTTGGAGAAAGGTTTCGGATGGCCGGGAGAAATAGAGTTCCTCCCGAAACCTCACCGGTTCCTTGATCCCCATTGAATGATCGACCGGCGCGGTGGGCGTTACTGATGGCCACTCGTCGTTCAAACAACCAAGATCCATGGCGGAGTTATAGGAGTTGTAGACGCGGCAGAAGAAGGACCGCCCTTCGCCCTGATCAAGGATCTCCAGATCTGGAAGCCCCCAATCGATAGATTTGGGGCCAATGGCAATGATCTCGTGCCCTCCATCCAAAATCATGGCGCTTTCCAAGGGGGTTAGCAGATGAGGATTGAAGACGACTAACGGTCCTGCAACGGCCCCCTGGTCCTTTAGATTCACCGTGGCGTGAATGGGGGCGTTCCGCTCAAGCAATCGATAGGTTAGCCAATGGCTGGAGGGCTCCCGCGTTTCAGGGAACGCCTTCAAATGACCAAAAAGCAGCGAGTCGGAGCAGACGATCGTCGCGCCGAGCACTTCAACGGGAGCAAACTTTTGGGCGAGCGTCCAGCGTTCCGCGAGCCAAGTCCACTCGTCCGGGGCGATCCCGTCGCCCAGGCAAACCAACAACCCGTTTGCCGCCCGGGTCGGTCCTCCATCCCGGCTCACGTGCCAGGCGTTGCTGAGGGCATAAATTTCCCGTTCGAGCATGGGAGGGGAATGCCGCAACTGGTCCCAGTTCTCGACGACGTCCTTGACCATGTGCAGGAAGAGAATCTTCCCATCAGGAACGTATGCCCTCATGTGCATGAGCATGGCGAGGTAGTCGTAATGGTAGTTACGATCCTCGCTGCCTAACAGAATCCCGCCGGCTGCGGTTTCGACCATGATCGCGTCAACTCCGGCGTCCACGATCTTGCGGTAGTCGATGCCGTAGCGATAGAGCGCTTCGAAAGGATCGCGAGTCCATGCCGAGTTGATCATCGTCTTCCGACCTATGGCATGGAGGGCGTCTGACACGGTTTTCCAGAACTCGGCCCACGAATCTCCCCAGAAGGTGATCCATTCATGCCGCCGATGTGTCCATATCCAGTCCAGCCGTTTTGTCAGAGCTTCGGGCGAATCTCCGGCGGGAGCGGTGACCAATCGGGGCAGATCGGTCTGGCCGCTTTGGACAAACCTTTCGATCATGTCATCGGAGCAACCGCTGATGAAAATCGGCGCGTCGGGCCCGTTGCCGTCCGGCCCGTGCCAGCCGTCGAACCCGTAGTCCAGGCAGACACGGACAAGTTGCTTTGCAAACGTGTCGCGCAGATAACTACCGTCAGCCATCCTCGCCAGGACGAAGAGGGCTTCCCTTCTTCCGTGGGAGGCCCATGTCACCAGGCACTCGGGGTGATCGCTTAACCACTCGCGATGGAACCGGTCTTCGAGATACTCAGTGAAAGTGGAGAGATAGACTTTGGAACCGGCTTGCTGAAGGTTCTTGATCAAGTTCCGAAGCCGATAGCGTGTCCAGGCCTGCCTGTTCCGGACCTCGTTGCCTGCATGGCCATTCCTTGAACAGAAATCCGCAGGGAGTTCCGCGTCGATTTCGAGGCCCTCGTGTTGCAGGATGATGTCGGGCGATGAAATTAAGAGGCAGATCCCCTCGGGAACGAAATTCGTGGCTTTCAGGTAAGCCGAGACGCCTAGATCGGGCGCGTCGAGGTCGAACGCGAGGAGTTCGGTCCAGATCCACTTTTCGAAGGAAGGAACGTTAGTCATGGCCAGCTCGGTGTTCCGCGAATGAGGGATTCAATACTTTCGAGCACGCTGCGTTCCACGGAAGTGTCAAAGGGAGCAGGATGCCCAAACGGTCGCACGGCGTCGATGCCTTCATAGTCGCCCTCCGTCAGGACGCGCAGGGAGGGGATGTAGGTTGTCAGATCGTAACAATATCCGGACACCCACGTTCGTCCCCACCCATAGCGTTCCTTTAAATAGAGCGAGTAATCGACCACCGGTTCGCCGCCGATATGAAGCCAAGTGAGCTGGTTTCCGAAGCACCAACTATACAATGCCAGGGAACAGGAGTGAAGCTGTTGCTCCCCGCGCCTTTGCTCGATTTGATGACGGATCATCTTTCGTTCGTTTTCTGCGAGAAGCGTGGCGACCTTCAGCGCTTCATCCCGGGGCAGGCGTTGCTTGGGCGGGACGAGGGTTGTTTGATGCAGCAACCATTTCTCCGTGGAGCCGGAACGGCTTAGTTCTTCCTCCAGTTGCGCCAAAGACGGCTCCGAAGCATAGGCAAGTTCGGCGCGGGTGCGCCGGATGACGAGATCTTCCTCCAAAGCGATTATGGCTCCCCCGAGAGCATCGTTAACCGCTGTGGCCAGAAGCGTGCCGTAGCGTGCGGCGCATTCCACTGATCCGCGAGGGAGCGCATTGATATCGCCCCCGCAACCGGGAACGAAGAGAGCCGTGCAACCGGGGTGGTTCTTCTCCAGCTCCGTTTGAGCGTAGCCCGCGTAATCCCCGCTGATTTCGTACCCTCCGAGAACGGTGGCGTGGCAAGCATAACCGAAAACGAGACCTCGAAGGCGACCGTCTTTTTCCCGGATGGCGAGGACGGGGACATCGTGATCGACGGCAGCCGGGAGGTGCAGACAGCCGGGTCGGACGCGTCGCCGATTGACGCCGAAGCCAGCAAAGGCCTGACCGTACTCGATCCGCGAAGGGCGGAGGTCCGCGACGGCATCCTTGATGGCGGCGACCGTGCTATCGATCACAAACCGGGTGTAATCCCCGACTGCGGCTTGTTGGCAGGCATCGAAATTATAGATGAGCGGAGCCACCCCGTCGATCACCGGGGCACTGTGGGTATGAGTTGCCGTCAGGAGGACGCGATCCTTGTCGATCTCGAGCTGGCGGGAGACGGCGTGGAGGATCGTTTCCGAGACGGACGATGAAAACCCGAGCAGGTCTGCGGATACGAGCACAGCGGGGCCGGTCTTCTCGTCGGCGATCACCATGGCCTTGACGTAAATAGGCTGCCCGACTTTCTCGCTGGGGCGGATGCGGGAGGCGAATCCGGCGAGCCAGGCAGACTCTTTCGGCGTGATCTCCCGCCTGGAGAAGCCGACGTTCCAATCTCTTGAGGCTTTCATTGCTTGTCGACTTAATCCAGCGGCAGGATAGCGTTCCCCTCGACTTGAGGGCGGATCGCTTCCCCGGAAATATTGAGGGCGCACGCCCTGTACGGCGCGGCGATGTGGATGACGTTGTCATTGACTTTGACGTCTTCGACGCCTGCACAGACGTCTACGCCCGTGGTTTCCGGGTGTTCCTCCGCGCAACGGATCGTGTTCCCGATAACCCGGCAACGGTGTGCAGTCGTGGACGGGCCATAACCGGGCCGGAAGAAGATGGCGGATTGACCGCACGATTCGATCCTGTTCCCAAGGATGGCGTTGTCGGTGTCACGATGACCGATGCTGATCCCATGACGCCAGCAGCGGCGGATGAAGTTCTCCCGCGCGGTGCCATGACGGACACCCCAGCACCAAAAGAGGCCAACTTCGGCATCTTCCACGGTATTGAACTCGATCTGCGGGCGCATTGAGCCACTGCCGGGGTGCAGGCCGACGCCAGCGACTCCCTTGATGCGGCAGTTCGCCACCACGATGTCGTGACTAGTCTGCCAGCTGATGCCATCGCCGTTGAAGTCTTCGATCTCAAGATTTTCGATCCTTGAGCTACGGCAATCCGTCAAACAAACCGCTGCGCCGTGGTTTCCATTCAATCGTCCGTTCTCTCTCCGGTTTCCTTCGAGGCGAAGATTGGCAATGGTGATCTCGCTGGCATCTTTCGCTTCGAGCAGCGGGTGAATCCCATGGACAGTGGCTCCGAGGCTAACCCAGTGGTTTTCCCGAGGGTAGCGATCCAACCTGAGGGTATCGCCGTCCACTCCCAAAACAGTGTGCAGGGAGATGGCACAGGGGGAGGTGCCGCCCTCCTCCGTGCTGGTAAGGCAGATGCCGTCGAGCGGCTTAACGCGGGAGGCATCGGAGACCCTGATGGCTAGTTCATACCAATCCGCGTCTTCCACCAAGAGGGAGAACCACCCATTGCTTTTCCGGAGAATGCATTGGGGGCCTGTTCCCTCAAGAGTGACTCCTGTGAAGAGTTTGACCGAGTTGCGAAGCACGTAGGTGCCGGGGAGGAGCGTGACTTTTCCGCCCCCCAGCCGCGCGACCTCGTTGATTGCGGCCTGGATGGCGATATGATCGCCCCCGATGATATCGCCGCAGGTGGTGCCTACCGTTAACCTGACTCCAGACTGGTTTCTCCGCTCCATCGACTTAGACCGCTGCAACTTTTCTCCGCTTTTCTCCATACTTCACCCCGGCATATCCGAGGCCGAGAAGGAAGAGAAAGTGAATGGCCGAGGGCTCAGGGATGCCTACGAGAGTAAGCTGAAGATCATTGCCGGAGAGACTGAAGCTGGCGTTGTAACCTGCCAGGCCATGCGTCAGCGCGAACTGACTCTCCGTGAGGCCAGTGGCCAAATCAAATGAGATCAACGTATAAACCCCCTCACCGGCTTCCCCCAGAAGCTGGAGGTCGACAAGAAGCCCGCCTTCGCCGACGCCGGTGGCGTCGATGAAGGAAGCCAACAGGAGATCTGAAGTATTACCCAAGCCCAAGTCGAAGACAAAGGTGGCGCCTTCGGTGAGATCCAGGGAACCGACGGTGAGAGTACCTATCCCCCCATCGCCCGGCGCGATCCGGCTATCGGAAGAGAAGGTCTTGATTGCCGACGCGGTCGAGCCGGTTCCCGCCAAAATCCCATCGCTGGATATCAATAACCCGCCTGCAAAGACGCCGGAGGAAGCATTAAGGGTCAACTGGGCGGCAGCCCCCGTTCCGTTGCCGACTGAAAAGGCGGTTTCCTCCAGAACATCGACATCTCCCGTCACCCGCAGCTCCCCGCCCTCGAGCATGAGGCTTGCAGTGGCGGAACTCTGCAAAGTGGCGACGTTGACGGTTCCGGCTTTAATGGTGACGTTCCCGTCATTATATAGCCCTCCCTTGATGATTGCGCTTCCCCCGTCGATCACCATGGAGTTGCCGCTTTGCCCGGTGATGCCTACCGCTCCATCGATCGAGAACGACGCATCGTTCTCAATGATCAAGGTATTATCGGTACCGCTGCCCCCGCCCACGCCTCCGACGATGACGTTTCCTGTGCCGGTGCCGTTGAACGAGCTTCCTGAACCGGTGATGACCAGGCTGTTGCCACTGCTTTCGCCATTATTTCCAATCCGCAGCCAACGGCTCCCGCTGATGTTGAGCACACCTCCGCCTTCCACCCTGACGGAGTTCCCGTCGCCGTTTACTCCGGCTGCGACGCCCCCGATGTAGAAGTCGATATCCCCGCTCCCAATGGCGTTGTAAGAACTGCCGGTGCCGGTGATGAGAATGCTGTTATTGGTTCCTCCCGAATAACCCAAGGCCACCTGCCCTGAAGTCGTGAGGGAAGAGCCCGCCTGCACAATGAGCCTGTTTCCTCCCGCCAAAGGCCCCAGCAAAGTGCGCCCACTTTGCTCGAAAGTGGCACCCTCATCCAGGGTGAAGGTATTATTGTCCGTGTCATAGCCGATATAGTTTACGGCGCCACCGGCATCTTCGAAGCTTCCCCCTTTGGCAAGGAAACTGGCTCCATTGGCGACGACGATGGCACCGGTCGTCAAGGAATAGCCATTGGTTTCGAGAGTCACATTTCCCGCAAAGGCAGCAACGGTGCCGGCGGTGGAGTCGCCGCTCAACGAAACGGTGTAGGTTGCATTCTGTTGAAAGAATGCGACGTCATTAATGGTGGGAACGCCGCTCAGATTCCAACGGTCCGGATCACTCCAGTCACCATCGCTGGAGTCGTTCCAAAAGAGATTGTCAGCCTTTGCTGAAGGGAGGCTCAGGAGGGATACACACGCGAGGAGAGATCCGACCAAGAGACGTGGATAGGTTGTGGGGGTGTTCATAGTTCGAGGTGGGAAGGACTGCGCCCGAACGGGCCGCAAGGGTTGATCCGATTAATCGCCTAATTACGTCGATTACAATATGCTGTCAACATAATTCAAAATTAAACTTCATGCTTAATCCGCACTTTTGGGCCTGAGATCTTCCCAGGTCGGGTCCTTCAGCGCCTCCACCCGACCATTGCAGAAAAGAACGTTGGATTTCCCCCGGTGACGCTCCTTGGCGCGTTTGTTGACAATGGCGGCAAAGCAGTACGCCTCGATACCCAGGTAGCCTTCGTAGTTTTCGCCATCGACGAGAAGCGCGCTTTTGTCGGCATCGATCGCGCTGAGATTTGCGGTGCCGACGTAATATGGGGTGAGGAATTGCGCGTAATCGATGTGCCTCCAACCACTGCCTTGCAGCCCTCTCTCGGAGATGTGAAACCCTTCGCCAGCAGGGCACCGGAAGGTGTCGTCGACGACGAAGGGCGGCGCATCGTACAGATAGGGCCCAATCATGACCCACCAGAAGACCTCGTTATCCGGGGCCGCCCATTTTGTCGGGATCGGCAGGTTATTCTGATGATCCTTCGCGTAAAGCAGGGAAGCGACCCCCAGGTTTCTAAGATTGCTGGTGCATCGGGCTCCATTGGCGGAAACTCTGGCGGCTGCCACCCCACCAAGGAGCATGGAAAGCAGCACCCCAATGATCGCGACAACCACCAGCAGCTCCAATAAGGTAAACCCCTTCCCCCTCTTGCAGGGAGCCAAGATTGCCAGCCCTCTTGTTGAAGCATTTATTAAAGCACTCATCGTCCGACCAAAAGGCGACTGCATAAAAATAATGTCATTTTCCTATCGACTAACGACATAATCAATTTAATCTACGTCGCGTGTCAACGTTATTTCTCGAATCCTTCGAAGGCCTTAGCCAGCGTCAAACCTCTGGCATTCACAGAGTCCAGGCTCATTTGGAACAAGAGTTCCTGAAGAATGAAAACAAGGAAGGATTTCAACTTCCGCCGATCAGCACGCTGGCGGCTCAACTGGGCGTCGGAGAGTCCTCGGTACGAACGGTCTATAAATACCTGGCCGCAAAGGGGCTGACCGCCGGAACTCGTGGAAAGGGGACGTTTCTTCAGAAAGCTGTCTCGGTGCCCAAACAGCCACTCAAGGTCGGCAGCAACCTCCTCGACTTTTGCAAATCAGAGGGGCTTGGCTGGGCGGAGTCGATCTATATGGGAGCCGTTCGGGAGGCAATGGAGGTTGACCGGGAGGTTTTCCTCAAGCCGGCGAGGATCGTCTCCGAGGTCAAGGATCGGCGTAAGGAAGTCGCCAACACGCTGATCGCATCGGTGAAAGAACTGGACGCGCTCTTTCTTTATCCTTCTCCCTACAATGATGCGGTGCGCGAAACCTATCTTCGGCACAAAAAGCTGATCGTCGATATCAACCCGCCCCGCCCCAACATCACGACCAATTTTGTTTCGCCGGACTACTATGAGTGGACGCATCGACTAGGGAATACATGGAGGAAGACCGGACGAAAAAGGGCGCTGGTAATTCTGCTGGGATCGCCGTTCTCGGCTTCAGCGGCGGCCTCGCAGCAACTGCTTCTATCAGGCTTCTCCGATGGTTGGCAGGAAGGCGGCGCGGACGACTCGTGCAGTC
The DNA here is from genome assembly GCA_037190965.1 of Chthoniobacteraceae bacterium. Lineage (GTDB taxonomy): Bacteria > Verrucomicrobiota > Verrucomicrobiia > Chthoniobacterales > Chthoniobacteraceae > DATMFV01. Next base: position 112,017 of record JBBCKI010000029.1, on the reverse strand, counting down.
TTGACGTCGAGATCGCCGATGGGCCTGAAGTCGAGAATGGCATCTCCTGCATGGAGAAGTACCTGGCGACGCACACAACTCCGCCGGATGCCGTCTTCTGCGCGGGTGACTATATCGGGCTGGGTGCAATCCAGGTCCTGAGGGCGGCGGGGTTTTCCGTTCCACGAGAGGTTAGCATTGTGGCAGGCACGGGCTTGGATGAAACAGCCTGGAAGGAACCGGGTTTTACCTTGATGCTCCAGCCGTTCTGCGAAATGGGGAGCGAGATCATCCGGATGCTATGCTGGCGCGCGACTCACGGAGGCGCTGACCACGCGGGGCGGTTTCTCAAGTGCGGGATTGCCGGTGGCAAGACAACTCTTCCTGCCGAGAACGAACTCCTGGGCCTGAAACCGGCTTAGCCCCCCCTTCCCCCGCACTCTTGCTAAAGCATTACCCCCATGCAGACTATTGCCCGTATTGGCTTTTTGTTGATCGCCGCCGCAGCCTTGAACCTGGGTACCCCAAGTGCTCGCGCCGGTATGCAACCCGCTGTTGAGATCACAACCCGTATCCCCTCCGATTTGCGCCTCCCGGAGAGCTTCTGGAACGAGGGGACATGGCAAACGGGATTCACTCGCCTGACCACTAAGGGCGAAGCGGCACATCAAACCCGATTCCGCATTCTTGCTGACAAGGAGCGGCTCTATCTAGCCTTCCGGGTCCAAGGCGGCGATGAATGCAGGCAGGCAAAGGTGACGGAAAGGGACGGCCCGGTATGGGAGGACGATACTGTGGAGTTCTTCGTGGGGCCGGCGCTCGACCCCACCCGCTATTCTCATTTCATCGTCAATCGTTTGGGGACCGTCTTCGACCAGGCAATCAACCAAGGGGGAATCAGCAAGTATGTGGGTTGGAATGCGGACGCCCGAACATTTACCCAAACCGTGAAGAACGGCTGGAGGGGAATTCTTGCGGTCCCCTTTTCCGACCTGCAGCTCCCGTCGAACGAAAGTGAAATCAAGGTTCAGGTTGCCCGGAACTGCCATCATCATGCCGAGCTGGCATGCTGGCCTCCGAGCGCAGGCGCGGGCTTCGGTGTTGCCTCGGACTTTGCCGGGTTCACTTTATCGCACCCTGATCTTGCGATTTTTTCGTGGGATCTGCGTCTGAAAGAATCTGCGGTGGTCAAGTCCGGCGGACAACTCAAGGCCGTCGTCAAACTCTCATTGGCTAACCTCACGAAAAAATTCCGCGTGGTGACGCTCAAGATGAAAGGCGCGCAGGGCAAAGTCGAAACGGTCCTGAGCATTGATCGCGACCAGATCCAGTCGATCGAGTTGGCGCTCCCGATGGAGCATGACGGGAAGACGGTTGATCCGGTCTCCTTCGAGGTAGCGGCATCCGGCAAGAGCGGCGAAACCGTGCTGTGGCGCTCGACGCTTCCGATGAACCTCAAGTATGAGGGATACCATCTGACGCTACTCAACCCGGGCTATCGATCGGCGATCTTTGAGTCGCAGGAGGATAAGTCCATTGAAGGCGTTCTTCGATTGCTGGACCCCGAACTAAAAATCGGCGAGGTGAAAGCAATTCTGACGTCCGCGACAGGAAGTGATCGCCCCCCGGTGGAGGGAGCGGCCACAGAGGCCGAGAGCGGGAGGTGGAAGATCACGGTCCCTGATATCGGCCATCTTCCGGCGGGCACCTACCGGCTTCGCGTGAGCGGCCGATGCAATGACGAGCCCTTCGTTGTGGAGCGCGAGATTGCAAAGCTCCCGTCGCAGGAGGGTGAAATGTGGATCGACAAGAATGGCGTAGTGAGGAGGAATGGAAAGCCATTTGCCGCTTTCGGCTTTTGTTTCGGGCTTAGCGAGTTTCTTCCCAATGAAACCATTCCGGGCATTGCGATGAACACGCTGGTGCCGATCTGGGCGGTGCCTCCCTTTGAGACCACCCGTGCCACCTTGCAGATCCTCGAAAAGAATCAGCTTCGCGGCATTGTCTATATATGGACTGCCGTTGGCTCCGGCCAAATGGCGGAAACCAAGGAAGCGCCTTTGACCGAGCAGGAAAGGAAGGAGCTTCGCGATCTTGCGGCGGCCATGAGGGGGAATCCCAATGTACTAGGCTATTACCAGGTGGACGAACCGGATGCCCGGGGCTACCCGCTGAGCCGGATGAAGGAGGCCTATGAAATTCTCAAGGAAGAAGATCCTCATAAGCCAGTCTATCTCCTGAACGATTCCATCAACGGAATGAAGATCTATGGGGTTGCCGCCGATATTATGATGCCGGATGCTTATCCGACCTATCTTGCCGGGAAGGGTTCCGGAAAATCCCAGGCGACGATCGGCCAGTTTCTCGAACAGGTTCCCATTGGGGCGGAACCGTTCAAGGCGCGATGGCTGACGCCCCAGGCCTTCAGTTACAGTGCCTACCATCTTGAGGGGCACCGGGCGCCGACGGCCCGGGAGATGAGAGCGCAGATGGTTCTCGGAATCCTGCATGGAGCCACGGGGATAACCTGGTACCCGAGTTACATGGTTTGGGATGAACCGGGGGTTGCGGCGAGTCTGAAGTATCTCTCCGATGAGTTCTCGGCTCTGAGCGAATATTTCACGGTTGCCAGGCCTCGCCTGATCGCTTCCACGGGGGACGCCGCGGTGGAGGCGGCGATCAGTTCGCTCGGAGAACGGAAAATCCTTTGGATCGCCAACACGGAATTCGCGCCGGTAACCGCGCGCATTCAGGACGAGGAAGCCGCGACTGTGAAAGAATGGCGTGTTGTAGGCACCGGAGAAGTTGTTAAAGGAGGCCTTGAGGTAAAACTGAAACCGCATGAGGCGATGGTGCTCGCCAGCCCGGAGGTTCCGCTCTCCGATGCGCTGGATTGGCTCCGGGTGGAGGCAGAGGAAAAGCGGATGCAGGATGAGTCGTTCGATCCTCGCAATGTCGCGCACTTAAAATCGGGAGCAACTGCGGTGGGCTTTGGTTATCGGGAAAGATGCTACCCATCTTTGGCGATGATGATCGACGGATTCAAAGACATGAGGGCAAGGGGCTTCGTCGCCGGGAACGAGGTTCCGGAAGGGGCGGGAGTCGAAATCAAACTGGCATCGGCGCGGCACCTTCGGAAAATCCGGCTCACGGGCGCAGCCCTGCCGGAGGCGGACCTGCAGGTTGTCTCCAAGGGAATCGCGAAGGTGATTGCTTCCATTCCCGAAACAAAGCTCTCCCCCACTCCTCTGGAGTTCACTTTTGATGAAGGTAAGGCCGACTCCATCCGGCTTGTGTTGAGAAAACCGGGGAAACTTAAATTGATCGAAATTGAAGCTTATGAATAGAACTGCATTCATCTTTATGCTGGCAGGTTGCCTGGCATTCTCCAGGATGGCACCGGCCGATGTGGCGCTCTTTGAATGGAATGGAGGGGCGCTCCCGGGAGAACAGCCTTTTGCGCCGGAAGTCGAGGACGGGGACCTGGGCGAAAAGAAAGAACTCGTTTTCAGCGCGGGCAAGCCCGCGGTGCTGGACGCTCCTTTTGATGCGGCTGAACATAGTGCGCTTACGGTTCTTTTCTATCTTAACCCGGATCGAATCGATACCTCCGAGGATCTTGTCGGGTATATGTGGGACGAGAGCCCTAACGGGTTCCGCGTTCGGAATGCGTGGGGGAAGTTGACCTTCGAAGCCGGAGACGGGACACAAAACCGGTATGTGACGACTGAAACGCATGAGGCGCTGCTTCGGCCTCATGCGTGGCAGCATGTGGCCGTTGTTTTCGACCATGGCAAGGTGAGTTTCTACCTAGGGGGGCAGTTGGTCCAAACGCAGGAGATGGATGTCAAATCGATCGTTACCTCTCCCGATAAGAGACTTCGAATTGGCGCAGCTCCCAACGGGGAGCCCACGAACTATTGTTTCCGGGGGCGGATGGCATTCATCCAGGTAATTCCCGAGACGTTGACCTTGGAGAAGGTGCAAGCCCATATGAAATCGGCCGGTCCTTAAGGTGGTTCGGGAACCGCTCCAGCTTTTAACCAGGTGCGTTGCTGGAACCTATTTACCACCATCTGGAGAAGTTCTCGATAATGACTTCAGATAGTGGCATGGCGCTCCCGGAAGGACAGCGACTGAAGATCTTCTTCAACACACGGTACGGGATCGTGTAACGGCAAAGGTGTAATCGACCCTTCGCCGCGTTGGCTTGAGTCATCACTTCGCGCAATGAGATCATAGAGATCGCTGCTTTTTTACAAAACTTCGCGGCTACGTCCATTTTATATCTCTCCGGAAAATGAGACTGTGTTGGCATGTTGACGACACCAGCATCCAGTTAAGCCCAGTTCTTCTCGGGGGATCTCTGGAACGTTGCACCGTCTTCCGTAAGTTGCACAAACAGACTGCATCTCTAAAGTCACAAACTGAATATGAATCCCTCTGTACAAGCCGGTTTCGGGAAAGTAGACATCTCACCCCGGGTTGGCATCGAACTTGGTGGCTATGGCCCGTATCTCAATCGTCATTCAACCCGTCTCATGGAACCGCTCTATGCGCGGGCGATGGCTGTCAGAAATGGCAGTGATCGCTGGGTGTTGGTAAGCTGTGACCTTCAGGGCCTGGGAGCGGTACAGGTCGCCAAAGTACGGCAACTGGTGGGCGCTGCGACCGGATGGCAGGAACATGAGATCATGGTTCATTCCACGCACACACACTCGGTTCCGTGCACTGCACCCGAACTGATTGGATGGGGAACCCCCGATCCTCTCTACCTGGAAGTTCTACCGCGGTCTATCGCCAAGGCATGTATGGACGCGATTGATGATTTGTCCTCAGCGACCTTCTTTCACGCGGAAGTTGCCGCCTCCGGATTTAGCTATAATCGCGAGATCCCCGCTCCAACGCGTACCAATGAACTTGTGCTTGCGGGGAAGTGGATCACCGAATTTCCCGAAGAGACAGATACTACCGCGCATGTCATTCGCGTGGAGAGGGACGGACGAACCTGCGGTTTTCTCACCTATTTCTCCTGCCATCCTGTTGTCGCGGGCCAGCGCAACCGGGAGATTCACGGCGACTTCGTTGGAATCGCGACCAACCTTGCCGAGCAGCATTACCCGGGAGCAACGGGGATCTTTTTGCAGGGGGCGCTGGGGGATATCAACTCAAACTTCGTGCATGGGCAGGAGCAGGAGACTCTTCGGGCGCTGGAGGATTTCGGCAGCCGATTCTCCAGAGTCATCCTGGAAGGCCTCCAAACGGGTAAACCACTTAAGGTCACCCTCATTCGCGCCTTTGCAGAAGAGTCTCCCTGTCGGCTGGCGCCATTGCAAGCAGAGCGGATCAAGGCAACTCTCGCTGAGCAGGAGTCTATTCTGAAAGAGGCCACTCCTTCCAGCGACCTGACCGAGGTACGAATGGCGATGGTGTATAAGCAGGCTTTTGAAAAGATATTGCACGACCCGCCGCAAGCCGAAATGCTGTCCGCTCAAAGCTTCGTCCTCGGGCCGATTTCGTTCACGGGGCTGCCGCTTGAGATGATGCATCGGATCAAGCGGCGCTTCCAGGCAGAGCGAGGCGGACTTGCTCTTCTGCTCTCTGTAACCAACGGGTTGATGGGTTACGCGCCGCTGCGAGAACACTATCTCGATCCATGCAGCTACCCGGCGCATCTGGTCCCCTATATGCTTGGCCGGCTCCCCTTCACTCCCGATATCGAAGACGAAGCTCTCGCAGCTGCTCTAAAAGCCTGCAAACCGATTGAAAACCAACTGCCTTATGTCTAAGCAACAGTCAGCTATCGGTAGCCCTCTCGACCTTTCAAACAGCCGACGCGAAATCAATGGCGAAATGAAACTGAATTCAAACTCACTATAGAAGCCCCAATGATTGTCTATATCATTACCGATATGGAAGGACTGAGCGGGGTCGACCATTGGGACCAGTGTTATCACCCCGATGACGATGATCAAGGCTATCGCCACGGACTCAAACAACTGGCAGCCGACGTCAACGCAGCGATTCTCGGTTGTGTAAAGGCAGGAGCTTCGGAAGTACGCGTAATCGATGGGCACGGTCGCAATCGGCAAAAGGGATTATCGCCGGAGGATCTGCTTTCCCCGGCAACGATGTGCTTTATCGAGCCGGCAAGCCCTCTGCGATTGCCAGAATTTGGGCCCGAAGTAGGAGCGGTACTCCTGATCGGGCAACACTCCATGGCGGGAACCCTCAACGGCTTTCTCGATCATACACAGGATCCAAAGACGATATGCCGCTTTATGCTCAACGGGCAGGAACACGGTGAACTTAGCCAGGCTGCGCTCTATGCGGGCTACTACGGAGTGCCCGTCGTTTATGCTTCGGGCGATGAGGCCTTGTGCGAAGAGGCGCAAAACTATTTCCCTTGGATGACGACGACGGCCACAAAACGGGGTACGGGTTGGAGTACTTGCGATCTCTATCCGGCCGGAGAGGTTCGCGATTCCATCAGCCGGGATGTAGCCAAGGCCTTGGGAAAGGCGACGCTTTGTCCGGCGTGGACCCTTCCCCTCCCCGTCTCTGTCGAGATCGAATGGGCCTGGAGCGGTTGCGCGGATGAACTTGCCGCGATCCCTCATGTGGAGCGGGTTCATGCCCGCATCGTAAAGTGGCAGATAAAAGATCCCCGGGATATCTACGCCGTTCCGAGTAAAAGTTGGACGCCTCCCTCCTCTGACGGTCAGCCGCAATAAAAAGCGGAAATCCCGCTCGTTTCAACTTCGGCCTTCATGATAGGAGGGGCCATGGCATTTCTTCAAACCGGTTTTTTTTCCGATACCTTGGGCATCAACACGTCAATCAACGTGATTCTGCCGCAGAAAACCCAGCAGCAGATTGGAATGACCGGGCACGCCAGCGAAGGGGAAGGCGCGCCGGTTCTTTATTTGCTCCACGGCTTGTCGGACGATCACACCACCTGGATGCGGCGCACTTCCATCGAGCGTTACGTGGCATCGTTGGGACTGGCGGTCGTGATGCCCGCAGTGGACCGTAGTTTCTACCGGAATCTTCCCGGCGGGGGCGCCTACTGGGATTTCGTCTCCCAAGAATTACCCAGCGTAGTGCAGCAGTTCTTCCGCGTTTCTTCGCGGCGAGAGGATACGTTTGTAGCGGGTTTGAGCATGGGCGGCTATGGAGCCTTTAAGCTGGCCCTGCGTTGTCCGGAAAAGTTCGCGGCGGCGGCGAGCCTCTCGGGAGTACTCGACTTCCCGGCGTGGACGGAACGCTCGAAGGAAGGCAACGGCATGCCTGCGCGTGAGATTCCAAGACTGCTCGGGCCGGAAATGCGCTGCATTCCGGAAGAAGACGACCTTTTTACCCTCGCACGGCAGAGAGTCACCGACGCAAGTCAGGGCGCCGAAATTCCAAAGCTCTACACGGTCTGCGGCCGCGAAGATTTTCTTTACGACGACAACGTTCGTTTTGTTGGCTTTGCCCGGGAAATCGGCCTCCCCTTGGATGTCCGGGAGGAATCAGGTGCCCACACATGGGCGTTCTGGGATCAGGAGATCCAGGGCGTCCTGGACTGGCTGCCCCTGCGCCGCCCATGTTAATGGCATGGGGGCGAGTCGCAGCTAGCCCGGCAAAGGAAAGCTCTTGTTGAAGGCGAAGACCTCGTTGCGGATGGCCTCCAAGGCTGCGGGATCGCTCTTGACGCTCAGGGCCCGATGGATGAGATCGGCCACCCTTTCCACGTCCGGCTCCTTCATGCCACGGGTGGTGACCGCAGGAGTGCCGACACGAATGCCGCTGGGCTTCATCGGGCTGCCGGTGTCGAAGGGGATGCCGTTCTTGTTCACAGTGATCCCCGCTTCGTCGAGCGCCAGGGAAGCCTCGGCTCCGTTGAGGTTCTTCGGGCGAAGGTCCACGAGCAGGAGATGGTTGTCGGTGCCTCCCGAAACGATGCGGTAGCCGTGCGAGGCAAGGCGACCGGCAAGCGCGCGGGCATTCTTCACCACCTGCGCTGCATAGGTCTTGAACGCCGGTTGCAGCGCCTCGCCGAAGCACACCGCCTTGGCCGCGATCACATGCATCAAAGGTCCACCCTGAACTCCGGGAAAGACCTGGGCGTCGATCTTCTTGGCGAATTCCTGTCTGCACAAGACCACGCCACCGCGCGGCCCGCGAAGCGATTTATGCGTGGTCGTCGTGACAAAATCCGCATGGGGAACCGGGCTGGGATGCACCCCGGCGGCAACCAACCCGGCAATGTGGGCCATATCGACGAAAAGGTAAGCTCCCACCTCTTTCGCGATCCTGCCTAGTCGTTCGAAGTCGATGATCCGGGGATAAGCGGAAGCACCGGCGGCAATGAGCTTGGGACGCAGCATGCGCGCAGTGGCTTCCAGCTCATCATAGTTGATGCGTTCGTCTTCCGCGCTGACTCCGTAGTGAGTCACCTTGTAAAAGCGTCCCGAGAAGTTCGCCTTGTGACCATGAGTCAAATGGCCGCCATGGGCGAGGTCCATCGTGAAAATTTTGTCGCCGGGATCGAGAACGGAAAAATAAACTGCCGCGTTGGCCTGCGATCCCGAGTGCGGCTGTACATTCGCGTGATCGGCACCGAAGAGTTGTTTTACCCGGTCCAACGCCAGTCGTTCGATGACATCAACCTGTTCGCAGCCGCCGTACCAGCGGCGGCCAGGGTAGCCTTCGGCATATTTGTTGGTCAGCACCGATCCCTGCGCGCGCATCACGGCGGGAGAGGTGAGATTTTCCGAAGCGATCAGCTCAACGTGGTTTCGCTGGCGGATCTCCTCGTCACGGATGGCGGCAAAAACTTCGGTATCTTCACAATTGAAGGTATGCATGGGATAGAGAGTGGATGGAGCGTGTTATTGAAGGGCTGAGACGGAATGCCGCAGCCCAAGTTGTTTGAAAATTTCAACCGTCGCGGACGATTGGTTAAGCGTGTAGAAATGGATCCCCTTCACTCCGTAATCAAGGAGATCAGCGCATTGGGCGGTGGCGTAGTGAATGCCGATCCTGCGAACCGCCGCATCGTCGCCGTTGGCGCGTGCGAGGGAGCGGAGCAGCTTCGCCGGGAAGCGGGCTCCCGCTGCGAGATCGGCCATGCGGTCGAGTCCCCCGAGGCTGGTGACAGGCATGATACCCGCCAGGATGGGCACGTCGATCCCGGCGAGTTCGCAACGCTCGCTAAAGTCGTAAAAGTCGCGATTCTCGAAGAAAAGCTGAGTGCAGATGTAGTCCGCCCCGGCATCGATCTTCGCCTTCAGATGATCCATCTCACGCATCCGGTTCGGCGTGGCCGGATGACCTTCCGGAAATCCTGCAACGCCGATGCCAAAATCGTGCCGGTGCATCTCTGAAAAACGACGAATAAAGGCAACGAGATCCGCCGCGTAAGGGAAGCCACCCAAGGACGGATTGGAGGCATGTTTCGGCGGATCGCCCCGCAACGCCAGAATGTTCGACACCCCGGCCTCCGCATAGCGTTCGAGAAGAAGGGAGATCTCCCGTTCGCTATGCCCCACGCAGGTGAGATGCGGGATGGTGTTCACCTTCGTCTCCCTCTGGAGGCGAAAGACCAGCTCTTGAGTTGCCTCACGAGTGCTGCCCCCAGCACCGTAGGTAACGCTGACGAAAGCAGGGGCGCAAAGCTGCAACTCCGAGATCGTGCGGAACAACGTTTCCGCGGCTTCCGAAGATTTCGGCGGAAAAAACTCGAAGGAAAACTTCGATTCGTCGCCTGCGAGAATTTGCCGGATGTGCATGCTCTGCGCCCCTTCACCAGACATCAGATTGTGGCTACCGCGCCGGCACGAAGCCTGCGAGCGGCTTTCACCATGTTAATGAGCGCGGGCTTCACTTCCGCCCAGCCGCGGGTCTTGAGGCCACAGTCCGGGTTCACCCAGAGATTCCCTTCCGGGATCACGCTGCCGGCCTTTTGAAGCAGGGTCTCCATCTGCTCGACGGTCGGGATGCGCGGTGAATGGATGTCATACACGCCAGGCCCGATCTCGTTCGGATACTTGAACTCCACGAAGGCTTCCAGAAGCTCCATATTGGAGCGGGAGGTCTCAATAGTGATCACGTCGGCATCCATATCGGCGATGGCGCCGATGATGTCATTGAACTCCGAGTAGCACATATGCGTGTGAATCTGCGTGTCATCCTTTACCCCGCTGGCGCTGAGGCGGAAGGATTCGACCGCCCAGGCAAGATAGGCGTCCCAATCGGCTCGGCGTAGCGGCAAGCCCTCGCGGATCGCCGGTTCGTCGATCTGAATCGCGGCAATGCCCGACTTTTCGAGGTCCACGACTTCGTCGCGGATGGCGAGCGCAATCTGGCGGGTCGTCGTTTCACGCGGTTGATCGTTTCTGACAAAAGACCACTGGAGAATCGTGACCGGGCCTGTGAGCATCCCCTTCATCGGACGATTGGTGAGCGATTGGGCAAACTCGGACCAATAGGTCGTCATCGGCCGTGGGCGGCTCACGTCGCCGAAAATGACCGGCGGCTTCACGCAACGGCTGCCGTAGCTCTGCACCCAGCCGTTCGCGGTGAAAGTAAAACCATCGAGTTGCTCGCCGAAGTATTCGACCATGTCGTTGCGCTCGAATTCGCCGTGAACCGGCATGTCGATACCGATCTCCTCCTGCCAAGCCACGCACTTGCGGGTCTCCTCCTTGAGGAAGGAATCGTACTCCTGGTCGGTCAGCGCGCCTTTCTTCCACTTCGCGCGTGCGGCACGCACCTCGGCGGTTTGAGGAAACGAGCCGATGGTGGTGGTTGGGAAAAGCGGCAATCCGAGCTTTTCATGCTGGAGCTGCTGGCGTCTGGAAAAACTGGAGACGCGTTGGCTGTCGGCGGCCGTCACGGCGGCGAGGCGGGCTTTCACGACGGGATTGTGAATGCGCGGGCTTTCGCGCCGACGCTGCTGGCTGGCGCGGTTCGCTTCGAGCGCGGCGGTGTCGCCAGGGCCGCAGAGGAGCCCGGCGAGTGTAACGATCTCGGTGAGCTTTTCGTCGGCAAACGCAAGCCAGTCCTTGATCTCCGCGTCGAGCTTCTTCTCGTTGGCCAGCGTCACCGGGGAATGCAGGAGCGAAGAGGAAGCGGAGACCCAGAGCCGCTCTTCGCCAAGCTTTGCCTTGGCCTTTTCGAGAATGGCAAGCGACGCTTCGAAATCGTTTTTCCAGATGTTGCGGCCATCGACGATGCCCAACGACAAGATTTTCCCAGCGGGGATTTGGTCGAGCAAGGCGTTAACTTCTGCCTCGCCGCGCACGACGTCGTAGTGCAGGCCAGCCACCGGTAGACCGAGGAACAGCGGGAGGTTGTCGCGAAGCTCGCCGAAGTACGACGCGACCAGCAGTTTGGCGGAGCCCGCCGCCTTGGCAAGACGGTCATAGGCAGCGGCAAAGCACGCTCTCTGGCGATCATTGAGGTCTAGGGCGAACACCGGTTCGTCGAGCTGGATCCATTCCACGCCTTCGGCGGCCAGCTTGGCAAGCACCTCCTCGTAAACCGGCAGCAGGCGGTCTAGAAGATCGAAACGGTCGAAGTCGGGATTTCCGGAATCCTGAACCTTGCCGAGAGTGAGGTACGTCACCGGCCCCACCAATACCGGCTTGGCATTCAGCCCAAGCGACTTTGCTTCACGAAGTTCGTCGAAGATCTTCGTCGCAGAGAGTTTGAACTGGGTGTCGGCTTTGAATTCGGGGACGATGTAGTGGTAGTTCGTGTCGAACCACTTGGTCATTTCGCTGGCAAATCCCGCGCTGCCGCAGGTCCCGCCGCAGCAGGAATCGTCCTTTGTATCCCGCGCGCCGCGCGCGATGGCGAATAAAGTGTCGAGGCCGACATTCGAGCCATCCCACGAAAAACGGGCCGGCACGTTGCCGAAGAGACAGGCGGCATCGAGGACCTGATCATAGAACGAAAAGTCGTTGCAGGGGATGAGATCGATGCCGGCGGCGGCTTGTTTCTGCCAGTTCCGCTTGCGGAGTTCCCGGCCGACGGATTCCAGCTCGAGGCGCGGAATTTCGCCCTTCCAATAAAGCTCGGTGGCCTTCTTCAGTTCGCGTTGCTCCCCAATACGAGGATAGCCCAGGATGTGCGTGCGGATCTTGCTCATGTCCTGTCAGGCTATCAGCCTCGCCGTTCATCCAGGTAACTCATTGTTTTTATGATGGTCATTCGGAATACGAATGATCATTTTTTCTCCATGCTCGAACTGCGTCACCTGCGCGCCTTTGTCGCCATTGCCGAAACCGGGAATCTCTCGAAGGCGGGAAAACGCCTGAATCTTTCGCAACCGGCGCTTTCCCACCAGATGAAGGCGTTGGAGGATCATCTCGCCGTGGAGCTGTTCCAGCGCAAGAGCAACCCGCTGCGGCTCAGCCCGGCGGGAGAACGATTGCTCGGAACCGCTTACGATGTCGAGAAGCTGGTCATGCAATGCGAACGCGATGTCGCGAGAATCGCCGACGGCAAGGCCGGACAACTCCGTATCGCCGTGGAGTGCCATTCCTGTTTCGATTGGCTGATGCCGAGCATGGACGCCTTCCGCCAAGGCTGGCCGGAAGTCGAGATGGACCTCGTTTCAGGCTTTCAGCCCGATCCCGTCGGCTTGCTGGCGCAAGATACCGCCGATCTGGTGATCGTCTCCCAGGCAAAATCGCGGCCGGGAGTCACTTTTCACCCCCTGTTCCGCTATGAAGTCCTCGCCCTGCTGGCGCGGAATCACCCCTACACCAAGAAGGCCTACCTCACGGCCAAGGACTTTGCGAAGGAAACCCTGGTGACCTATCCGATCCCGGATGATCGGATCGATGTCATCCGCGAAGTGCTTCTGCCTGCCAACATCGAACCTCCGCGGCGGAAGACTGAATTGACCGTGGCCATCCTGCAACTCGTTGCCAGCAATCGGGCGATTGCGGCGATGCCAGGGTGGGCGGTTCAACCTTATCTCGAAAAAGACTATGTCGCCTCGCGGCCCATCCGGAAATCCGGTCTTTTTGCCAATCTGTACGCCGCGACGACCTCGGAGAAAGCTTCATCGGTCTACATGCTGGAGTTCCTCGACACGATGCGGCGCATCAGCTTCTCGACGCTGAAAGGAATCGAGCCGGTGAAGTAGCTCATGCCGAGGAATACAGAATAGCCCCCGATTACTTAGAGCCAGAGCGTCAGGACATCCCGGTGGTCATCCTCAAACCCGTGTTTGCCATAGAGCGCCTTGGCTTCAGGGTTGTGATGATGCACCTCCAACCGCATTGCGTGCGCTCCTTTATCGACAGCCCAGCGGCGAGCCAGCTGGATCGCCTTCTTTCCAAGCCCTCTTCCCCGCAGGGAAGGTTGCAGGTAAAGCTCATCGAGCAGCACAAAGAGCCCTCCATGCTCCAAGGTGAAACTCAGAATCAAAACGAGAATGCCGTGGCCGTCAGGGGTTCCCTGCTCGCTCAGCAGTAAAATGGAGCCCAGCTCGGGCCGTGCGAGCAGTTCAGCCACCGAGCGGCGGGCGCGCCCGATGTCGAACGCGATTTGATCTTCGGCGTAGAACTCCTGCATCAGCGAGAGGATCAGTTCGAGATCGTCAGGGTTCGCCGGGTGGTAGTTTAGCTGTGAATTCATAAAGCGTTCGATGGAACTCGCTCACCAAGAACATCGGAGAAACGATGAGAAATCGAGCGTATTGGCGCGGAAGAATTTATAGCGAAGGCTCTTCAATCAGGAACGCCTTAATGGTCGGTCGGCAGCGCGCGAGCCAACCGCAACTTCCGGAGCATGGCCCGCTTCTTGGTTTGGTGTGCCTGCATCCGCCTCAAAATATCATCCAGAGCCCGAACGGCGTTCAACACATGAGGCCCCTTGTTGAGCATGACGCACTCGGCTCTATCCCCCATCGCTGCGTCCGTGATTTCGGCGCGAGACGGCATTCCCTCCTTGGCGAGGGTTTCCAGGACTTGCGTCGCCCAGATTACGGGGACGTGGGCAGCTTCACAGATCCAAAGAATCTCCTCTTGGACTTCCGCGAGGCGCTCAAAACCGCATTCGACGGCCAGGTCGCCTCGGGCGATCATGACGCCGCAAGAGGGTGCTCGCATGGTCGTCAGCAACAAGCCGGGCAAGTTCTCAAAGCCACGCCGCGTTTCGATTTTCAGAACGATGGCAGGCTGGCGATTGCCCTGCCGCGCCAGGTGCTTCTGGAGTAACTCCATGTCTTCGGCCCTGTTGGCAAAAGACAATTCAACCACGTCGGCGTGCTTGGCCACGAAAGACAGATCGTCGAGATCCTTCGCGGTCAAGGCCGCCAGCCGGAGGTCGCTTTCAGGAAGGTTTATTCCCTTTCCTCCTCGCAACTTCTCACCGCGCAAGCGCGTGTGGATGATCCGCACGAGAACACGTGTGCTTTCCACCTTCTCGACGACTCCGCCGATCCTGCCGCCGTCGAACCAAATCGGCTCTCCCGGATGGACGTCATCGAAGACCTCGGGAATCGTACATCCAATCACGGCATCCGCAAGCAAGCGCCCTGCGGCGTCGCGAATCGCGGGACGGCCCGGATTAAGGTCCCGGGTCAGGATGAGTCTGTCTCCTTGATGAAGGGTTATGGCGTTCCTGGTGGATCGCAGGTTTCCGACTGGGCCTTCGCAATCGTCCCCTGTGTCGTCTCCTCGTTCGGATCGCAGGATGGTGCCGGGGACGATGTAAGCCGTCTTGGCCATCTCAGCCCAGCACCCGCCCGCGGTCACCTCAACGACTACAAAGGTTCGCCTGGATTCCCGAGCATCGATGAATTTCACCCGATCCCCCGGATGGAGACGAGTCAGCCATTTCTCCGAAACAGGGAGACAAGCATCCGCTGACAGGGGAGCCGTACACGGAGCGGCCTTTGAGGTCAACCAAACCCGAGCGGGCGACGTCACCCGCCCATGGACGTCGCGGCGCGGGCGAATCCGAACCACCGCCGAGCCCGGCTCCATCGGCCCTGTACGCAATTTCGGCCCTGCCAGGTCCATGACAACCCGGCATGATTGTCCCAACGTCTGCTCTGCCTTCCTCAGATTCTCGATCATCCGCAACCACGTTGCGGCGTCGTCATAAGCGCAATTGATCCGCATGCAGTCCATCCCCTGCTGCAAGAGGTCGTGAACGAAGGTGTAATTGTCAGCCGCCTCGCCCGGCATGGTCACCATGATCCGAACCCCGCGCCCTGTGGGGGCGGCACCGAAAAGGGCTTGCGTGTGTTGGGCCAGCAACCGCTCTCCGGTGGCAAAATCGACAACCTCGGCCGGCGACACAGGCTGCCATGGTCGCTGCGCCAGACGATGAAGGACTTCCAAAACCGCATCGACGGTGGACAGGACGTGCGACTCGGCTCGCCCGAGGGATGAGAGTCCAAGCGCGGCCAATCGGAGTTGCAACGGCCGAAGATCGCGACGACGAAGCGCAAGATAATGCAAAAGGTTCCTGGCGCTGTCCCGGTAGTTGGTATGAACGTCATCGAGTCGTCGTTGCTGCCTGGCCGCTTCGGCGATGATATCCGACCGGATGGCAGTGAGTTCCCCGATAAGGTCCTCGATGCCCGTGCTCTCTAAACCCGCTTCAGGAATGTCCCTGATCGTCCGCTTCTTCTTGGCCATTGCCTATTGAATCGGAAAGCAAGGGAAAGACTGCCGCACCGAAGGATAGCGTTGCAAAATCGTATAATGGCGACGATTCCGTTTACTGGAAATAGAGCTCGTTAGATGTATTTCTCGAGGCATAGGCGCGATAATGCGCCTGCTGTGACTGATAAACGTCACCTGCCGACATCGCATTGTAGCTCAGGTAGAGCCGGCGGCGGGAACGATTGGAGCGGTTCAGCTCGCTGCGGTGCGGGGCGAGAGAGTGGAAAATCACCACATCCCCGGGAACGGTTTCACCCAGGACGCCTGTGCTCAAATCCATCTGCGCCATTTCTTCGGCGTGGAAATTCCTCAGCTCGTCCGGAGTGGTAAGCAACTTGGGCTATTTCGCCGGGAGATGGGCCGGACGGTGGCCTATCTGCAAACGCTTCGAATCGCCCGCGCCCAGGAGCTTCTGGCTACCACTGAACTGAGCACCTTGAATGTCGCGCTCGAAAGCGGTTTTGAATCCGTGGAACATTTTTATCGCGTCTTCCGCCGGCTGGTGGGAACCACCCCCCGGTGCTATCGCGTCACCCGGCGGATATGAATCGCCCGTCACATCAAGCCGATGTCAGCGTTGGCAGATCAAATAAAATCACCAAAACTTTGTAAACGAACTTTCATTCCGTCACACTAAAACAAACTCCGATGCCATCCAAGATTCTGCTGATCGAAGACGAGCCGTCCATTGCCGACAATATTATCTATGCACTGACGACGGAGGGCTTCGAAGTGGCCTGGCACCCCACCGCCGAAAATGCGTTGAACGCGTTTGCCTCCAACGACTTCCAATTGGTGATATTGGATATCGGACTTCCGGACAGCAATGGGTTCGAGGTTTGCAAGCGTCTCCGGCGCGTTTCCTCAGTTCCGATTATCTTTGTAACAGCCCGCAAAGACGAGATCGACCGTGTGGTCGGCCTGGAGATCGGGGCGGATGACTATGTCGTCAAACCGTTCAGCCCGCGCGAGCTATCGGCGCGGGTCAAGGCGGTGCTACGCCGCACCAATCATTCTCCTGCGGCTTCCGAATTTTCCCCTGTGGTGGATTCACCTTCTCCCCTGCCCAAAAGTTCCAGCCCGTTTACCGTGGATGAAGAACGCCTGGAGATTCGCTACCAGAGCTGTCTCCTGCATCTTTCCCGCTACGAATACCGGCTTCTAAAAGTCCTGCTGGATCGTCCGGGGAAAGTCTTCTCTCGCGATGAGTTGATGAATCGCGTCTGGGACGAGCCGGGCTCTTCGCTGGACCGGACGGTCGACGCCCATATCAAGACGATTCGGGCCAAACTTCATGCCATAGCTTCCGATACCGACCCGATCCGCACCTACCGCGGCGTCGGCTACTCCCTCGCGCTTTAGTCCAACCCACGCACCATGTTGCGAGATCTCTCCCACTGGATCAGCAAACGGACGGAAGCCCTTTTCCTCAGCATTCGGACACGGGTGATCCTGAGCTATCTGATCATCGTCGCCAGCGGCTTTATCTATCTGACATGGAAGCTCTCCGCCGATATCCGCCCCCGCTACCTGGGAGCCGAGGAGGAAATCATGGTCGATATCGCCAATGTCCTGGCATCGGCGGCGGAACAGTCATGGGACGGCAAGGAACTGAATCCCACCGCCCTCCAGTCGATCTACGATCGAGCTCAGCAGCGCAAATTCACGGCGCAGATTTATGACGTGACCAAAAGCAGCCTCGACCTGCGCGTTTACGTGACCGACGCGACCGGCAAGGTCATCTTTGACTCCGATCAAGGCAAGGCCGTCGGCGCGGATTATTCGCGATGGAACGATGTCCATCTCACGCTCCAGGGGAAATATGGATCAAGGGCGACGCCCACAAGGCAGGCCAATTCGGAAACAACCGTTCTCTACGTTGCCGCGCCCATTCACCAGGAGGGGCAGATTGCAGGCGTTCTGACGGTATCCAAACCGCTCACAAGAATGGCGATGTTCATGGACCGAACGAGAAACCGGATTGTGATTCTCGGGACTGTCGCTGCCGTCGGCGTTGCCCTCATGGGCGTTCTCTTTTCCGCATGGATTACTTATCCGATCAGCAACCTGATCGCCTATGCCAAGGCAGTCCGCGATGGCCGGCACACGGCACTTCCCACCCTGGGACATTCGGAGATCCGCACCCTGGGCCTCGCCTTTGAACAGATGCGCGATGCCCTTGAGGGCAAAGATTACGTCAATCGCTACGTGCAAACGCTCACTCACGAGATCAAGAGTCCCATTGCGGCAATCCAGGGAGCGGCGGAACTGCTGCACGAAGAGATGCCGGCGGAAGTTCGCCGAAAATTTCTCGCAAATATCCAGAGCGAAACACACCGGATCCAGGAGGCGACCGACAGCCTGCTGCTCCTTGCGTCGGTGGAATCCAGAAAATCCCTCGATCACGCCGAAGAAGTCGATCTCCACCCATTGATTGACCGGGCCACGGAACGACTGGCCGGACGAGCGAGCGTCAAAGCCATCCGGATTTGTCGCGATATTCCGGGCAACTCCGGAGCCATTGTTCGCGGAGACGCCTTCCTCCTGGAACGCACGCTGGTGAACCTGCTGGAGAATGCCGTCGCGTTCAGCCCGCACGAAAGTTCGGTGAACGTCAAATTACACCGGGAGAAACAGAACCGCCGCTGGATCGTGATCATGGAGGATTCCGGCCCGGGGGTTCCCGATTATGCGCTGCCCCGGGTTTTCGAACGGTTTTATTCTCTTCCCCGGCCCGATACCGGAAAGAAAAGCTCCGGTCTGGGACTGGCATTCGTGAAAGAAGTGGCTCTCTTGCATGACGGCTCGGTGACCTTGGAGAACCGGACCGAAGGCGGCTCACGGGCCATTCTCTCCCTGCCGGAGACGGACTGATCCCGAACTCCAATTGGTGCGGCAGCACCCTCACCAAATCGCCGCGGACGATTTCACACCAATTTCGCATTCACTTCATCAGCCTGCCACGTGGGGCGATGAGAGTGAGCGCTATGAAATTGAAACCGATCCTCTTGTTCTGCCGCACGGATGACCCTGACTCCCTGGTGGTCATCGATTTGGTCGGGGCAACTCGCGCACGCGAAGCTGACACCGCCCGAGATCATACAGCCTTTCGCCGTACAAACGGGGATGCTCCATCGACCATCCCGTCATTCGCGGGAGAGAATGAATTTTCTCCCGACGCATTCAGGGAAGATCTTCTGAAGTAGGCGGTGTCTTGCCTCAACGGCTCCTCAAATCTTTCTCCGCCTGCCGCACAGCCTCCATCCACTCCGGCCTGTTCCGTCCGGAACCCGATGTTTGAGAAAAATCATATCGTGGCGCGGTTCTCAACCGCTCGCCGTTCCACCTGTCGGCTGCGAGGCTTGCATAGGCGGGAAGACAGGACAGCATGAGGGCTTTTCGGATTCGATCTGCCGCGCCGAGCGGCACCAGCCGCTCGACACACCCGGGAGGCGCCGATGAAAACAGAGGCGCTTCTCCCGCGCGGCAGTCAGGCATCTCCAGCCTTATCGGGGGTGCTCCGATTTCCTCCATCATGAGACTGCACGCCTCCTGAGCGGCAAAAGCGCAGGCGTCATAGGCCGGGCACCCGCCTTCATAGGGATGAGTCAGGATGATATCGGGCCGGAATTCCCATAACTGCGCCAGCAAAAGGCGAACGAACTCGGCGAGGCAAGGCAACGGCTTCCCATCCGGAAGCCCAAGGGTGACACGGCATCCGGCATTCAGCCCCCCCGCCAGGAAGGCGGTGAGCCAGTAATCCGAGGGTTCACTCGAGGGATGCACCACGAGAAGACGCTCGGGGATGCCGCCGGAAAAAGGGGCGAAACGATTAAGCTGCCCTCCCGCTCCGACAATCTCGTCGCCGGGGTACGCGGCAAGAATCAGGACGGCGGGAAGTGGTCCGGAAGCGAGCCCGAGAAATCGCTCGATGGCCTTTTCCGGTTCAAAGTTTTGAGGGGGATTTTGCACGGCGCGAATGGGAAATCGCACCCGCAATCGCACCCGCGCGTCCCAAAACGACCTACGTGGCTCAATTTATTTGGACAATTCTGAAACATTTTCTTTACACGTACGCAATTTTACGCAAAACTCGCCGAAGTTCCCCCTATGAAGGAAGGCGCAAGGCCCAAAAGGCTTTGCGCCTTCTACATTTTAAAGTTGGAATCCGAAGGCTTCTGCATATTCCAGCGTTCCTTCCGAAGCTCGCGCGGGGAGAGGCCCGTCTCCGCTTTCACCATCCGCGAAAAATGGAACGGATTCTGAAATCCGGTTCGATAAGCGATCTCGGCGACCGTCAGGCCCGTATCCGCCAGCAATTGCGTGCCGTGTTTGACCCGGCATTTCCAAAGCAGGCGTGCAGGCGTGGTCTTGAGATGTCGCTGAAAGAGCCGCACGAGATGATTGGGGCTCACCGAGGCAACCCGGGCCAGCGTGTCCAACGAGAGCGGCTCGGCAAAACGCGTTTCAATGGCAGACCGGGCGCGAAGGATGGCTTCCGGCAATGGTGGTGCAACCCCGGACTCGGACTCCATCAAATACGCCCTCAAACACGCTTCCCCCAACGAATCCCTCCAGTCGCGGATAGCCAAAGAGCCCGGCGTTGGCGTATTAAGCCCGAGTTCAATCAGGCTCGCCATGCGGGCGCTCAGCCGTAGCGAAGGAGGTGTTTGCGTCAATCGGGACGCAAGCGCAGGCTCGACCCTTGAGGGATCGACGGCGCACCAGGAGTGGTGCGTCGCCTGCGTCCGGGAAAACTGAAAGAATTCCCGGCACCCCGGTTTCATCAAGGCGACCTGGCCCGGCCCCAGCCAGAATTCCGTCTCGTCCACGGAGATAAGAGCTTCCCCCTCGTAGATAATCACCAGTTGAAAATCGAGCTGATTGCGCGGGCCGCAGGAACCGCCGGGGTTATAGCGAATATCGCCGAAATAGACAAGCATGGCGGAGGCCACCCCATCAATTCCAGATAGGTTTTCGATGGATCCAGCGATGTTCTTCGAGGGCATCGGAATGATAAAAGATATTTATGAGCATAAGTCTTAACTCTGTTGAAGCGCGAGGTGAAACTTCCGGCTCTTCCGGAGCGGCGAAGTTCTCCACCTGGCCCTCGGAAGGGCGTCCTCCGGGGTACTACTCCATGCCGTTGCCGCCGGAGGCTACGGATTTCTACCGCGAGAACGGATTCCTCGTGATCGAAAACGCGCTCTCGCCCGATGAAGTCGCAGCGCTCAATCGCGAGACGGTGGCGATCTGCCGGGGCGAACGCGGCGAATTGCGCGGGACGATTCCAGCCGCGCCGGGCGAAACCGACGAAGAGGTGCTGCGACGCATTCTCTGCATTCACTTTCCCCACAAGATTTCCCCGCCAATGCGCGATGCGGTGACCCATCCGGCGGAGGTGACTACGCTCACGCGAGTAATCGGCCCCAACGTCAAGTGCATGCAATCGATGCTCTTTGTAAAAGCCTCCGGCAAACCGGGGCAGGCGTGGCATCAGGACGAATTCTTTATCCCGACCCGCGACCGCTCGCTTACCGGAGGATGGATCGCACTTGACGACGCCACGATTGAGAACGGGTGTCTCTGGGTGATCCCGGGCTCGCACAAACCGGGGATCCTCTGGCCCGCAAAGGCGCATGGCGACAAACGATTCGACTGCACGGGGGAATCAATCTTTCCCTATGAGAAAGAGGGAGGCTCTCCTGTGGAGGTAAAGGCGGGATCGATCGTTTTCTTCAACGGCTACCTGCTGCATCGCTCGCTGCCGAACACCGCTTCGGGAGGCTACCGCAGGGCGTTAGTCAACCATTACATGAGCGCCGAATCGCTCCTCCCATGGCATCCTCCCAAGGAAGGAGAGACCATGGGGACCCTCGATTATCGCGACATTGTCATGGTGGCGGGCGAGGATCCTTACGCGTTCAAGGGTACCACCGAGGTTGCCTTCCCCCACGTTCGGCCCAGCGGAGAGGGCGGCTGCGGCGATCCGCGCCACAACCTCAAGCGGGGCATGGCAAGCGTGCAGACGGAGCCAATGAGTGCGATGGGCGCGATGAGCGGCTCCGCTAAAATGTAATGCTCCATCCCTCTTCGGACGCCTGCTCCGCCGTGTAGCTGACGCCATGAACTTTCAACCCTTGCCGGTTGAGAAGCGTGATGACGCCGCCCCGGTTGCCAAGCGGCATTGAGGCGCCCAGCGGGATTTCCCTCGCTTCTCCGGGGGCTAGCCCGCCGCGCAGCCGCCACCGTCGCTTTTCACGATTGACCAGCATCCACCCTGTAAGATCGACAAAAATCGGGCAGACGTTAAAGAGCGTGACTGACTCGGGCCGCTGCTTGGCACCATCGGGAGAATGCACCATGGCGGCGATGATCCGCACCATCCCGTCAGGCCGAGGAACGCCATGGCGGTCAAGCGGCACCCCGTCGCCCTCATGAAAGAAGCTGGCAGTCAGCGCATGGCCGGTGACGTCGTCGGTATGCCACGACTGGGACTGAAACTTCAGGAAAACGCCGACCCAGCGTCGCTGCCGGGGGCGCTCTATCAAGATGGCCCCATCCTGCCATGAGCCGTCCTGCTCCCAATGCCCCGGGGCGTTCCCCTGGTTCATATGAACATCGTGAATTCCAAGAGAGGGGAAGAACCGGAAGATGCGGTCGGTCGCCTGTGCCTCCCACGGCTCCCCGTAGATGTAAATCCAGCATTCGGGATCGGCGATAGCCGCGCAGATCACGTTGTCGAGGACTTCATTGAGGTCCGCACCGCATCCCGGGCCGGTGCAAGGAAGGGTCAGGAAGCGGTTTCGCTCAACGAGGTTGCAACGGATATAGTCGAGCGCCAGCGTGCCGGGGCAGGGCTCCAACGCGTGAAAACCGGGCGACAGGGAGGCAAGCTCCCGCGTGATCGGGTGCCGAAACTGGAAATCAATAAGATATTCCATCTCCGAAGGGTGCAGGACAGAACGGACACTGACCGATGCCCTGTAATCGAGCCCGTTCGCCTCCACCCAAAGGTGGTAATGCATGTGTTTCTCCGTGGAAGCACGCCGCGCCTTAAGGCGGGCTTTTAAAACGCCATAACTCTTGAGGGGCATGGGGGATGCCCCGATGTAACCCGGGGTTGCGCCCGGGTCAAGACTTGGCGGAGTTCGAGACTGGAGCCTTTTCTTTCCGACTCTCGTTACCAATCTCCAGATTGGTAACGCCCCTGTCTTCGAATCTCTGATTCGTGCGCCACTGAGGACCTCCCCTTGCTATGGCGGTGTGCCGTGAAGTGAGGTTGCGAAACTGGAGTTTCGGGGGACAATGGCATTCCCAAACAGAGTTTGGGAACGAGAGGAAGTTCGGGGCGAACCCACCGCTCCCCACTTTCCGGTCTCCGCTTTTCGGTTTTCTCCCCTACCCGATCTTCGGCACCTTGGAGAGCACCCGCACCTCTTTCATCAGGATCTTGGAATTCCGGTTACTCACCAGGTATTTTTCCCTCCGTTCGACGGGAAGCATGTGGGGCGGCACCTCGTGATACCCTCCTTTTTGCTGAAAATAAGCAAATGCCTGGGTGGAGAGGGCGAAGATTTTCTCCATCCCTTTCTCCGCCGCGCGCTTTTCGGCAAACGCCATCAATTTTCGCCCGTACCCCTGCCCCTCGCTGTTCTTGCTGACGTAGAGACAGGCCAGCTCAGCCATTTTATCCTCCTCGTAACAGTGCAGGGCGACGCAGCCGACCAGGGTGCGATCGATTTCCAGCACCCAGTAATCGTCAATCCGGGCCAGAATATCGGCCCGGGTGCGGCGGATCAGTTCCTCGTTGTTGACGCTCTGCCTGATGAGGCCCATGACGGCGCGGACATCCTTTTTGAAAACCCGCCGGATCTGCTGATAATCGTTGGAGTAGATCATCGTGCCGATGCCGTCGTGGCTAAAAACTTCGCTCAGGAGCGCCTCGTTGAGGAGCCCGTTCAGCAAATGGACCCGGGGGATGCTGTTGCGGCAGGCGCGCGCGCCCTGGTCGATCTTGGAGGCAAGATTCGGGGGAAGCTTGCGCCGTTTGAGCACCTCTTCGGCGGCGTCGATGGAAAGTTCCCGGACGACCTCCCCGTTGACGCAGAGGCCGTCGTCGGCCATCAGGTAAATGATCTTCATCGCGCGCACGGCCTCGGCGACCTCGAAGGCGATGCTGTCGGAGTTGACCCGGAAGGTCTTCCCCTCGCCGTCGAACCCCATGGGAGGGATGACGGGAATGATCCCCTCGTCGAGAAAAAGCCGCAGCGACTGCGTGTCCACCCGCTCCACCTTGCCGGTGTGCAGGAAATCGATGCCGCCCCGGATGCCGAACGGGTGCGAGATGATGACGTTGGCGTAAGCCGCACGCAAATCCACGGAGGTGAGCCCCTGCATGATCTCGTTGGTGATGCGGATCCCGGCGTCGATGCTCAGGCTCAGCGTGGCCTCATCGGTAGGCCCGGTGCCGTCGGAATTGCTGATGGTCACTCCCCGCTCCTCGGCCAGCCGTTCGATCTGATAGGCGGCTCCATGCACGAGGATAACCTTGATGTTCAGGGACCGGAGCACGGCGAGATCCAGGAGGATATTTCCGAAATTTCTGGAGGCCACGACGTCGCCGTCGAGAGCGACCACGAAGATCTTCTCCCGAAACCGGGGGATATACTGCAAAATGCCACGCAGGTCGGAAACTTTCATGAGAGTGCTCTCTTGGAAGAAAAAAACAATTCACAGGAAAACGCAAAGCCGAAAGCGCCTTCCCAAGGAAATCGACGCGCCCGTGATGCAGGACGCTTGCGAAAAAGAAAGGAGTAGTGCACAGTTGCCATTGGTGATGAGCGCGGATGCCAACCGAATCCTGATTGCAGAAGACCATTACGTCTCCAGGCACCTTCTTGAACGGAATCTCAGCAACTGGGGTTTTAGTGTCGTGAGTGCCGAAGACGGAGAAGCCGCGTTTAAAATTCTCGATTCCGACGACGCCCCTCCCATCGCCATTCTCGACTGGATGATGCCGAAGGTGGACGGCGTGGAAGTCTGCCAGCGGGTGCGCGCCCGCAAGGACCGCCCTTACGTCTACCTTCTCCTGCTGACGGCCAAGAGCCAGAAGGAGGAAGTCGCCGCCGGGCTGGAAGCCGGGGCGGACGATTACGTCATCAAACCGTTTGATCCGGACGAACTCCGGGCCCGCCTCAAGGTCGGCCAGCGTGTCGTCGATCTGGAACGCACGCTGGCCAGGAAAGTCGCGGACCTGGAGGCCGCCCTTGCCGACGTGCGCAAGCTCAAGGAACTGCTCCCAATCTGCATGTACTGCAAGAGCATCCGGGACGACCAGGATTACTGGCACCAGATCGAAGAGTATATCCACACCGAAGTCGGAACCGACTTCACCCACGGCATCTGCCCGAAGTGCATGGCGAAAATGCAGAAGCAGATCGGTAAGAGGGCTTCCTAACGGCTTCTTAGTTCCCCCTCTCCATTCCTTCACCATCCCCTCACCCGCCGCTCCCTCACCATTAGACTGTTCCAACTGCCCGGGGATGTGCTATTTCCTTCCCCTCCATGGAAACAGTCTACGATACGGTCATTCTTGGCGGCGGCCCGGCGGGCAGCGCGGCAGCGACCCTGCTTGCGCGCGGCGGCCGAAAAGTCCTCGTTCTTGAGCGTGAGAAGTTTCCCCGGTTCAAGATTGGGGAGTCGCTCCTCCCTTTCAGCACGGAGACCTTCGACCGGCTTGGCGTGCGCGAGAAACTCAACGCGCGCTTTATCATCAAACACGGGGCGGAGATCGCGACTTCCTGCGGCTCGCACAACCTCAAGTTCTATTTCCGCGAGGGACTGCAGGTGCCCCACCCCACAGCCTATCAGGTGACGCGCTCGGAGTTCGACAAAATCCTCCTCGACCATGCCGTCGAAAACGGCGCGGAAGTGCGCGAAGAAGTGCAGGTGGAACGGGCCGATTTCGACCCGGAGGGAGCGACCGTGAAGCTGGCGGGCGGGGAAACGGTGCGCGCGCGGTTCGTTATCGACGCCACGGGGCGCAACTCGCTCCTGGGGACGCAGTTCGGCCTGAAGAAGACCTACCCGCACCTTCAGAAATTCGCGGTGTATGCCCACTACGAGGATGTGGACCGGGAACCGGGCGTCGATGGCACCCTCATCCGGATCATCCGCGCCAAGGATCGCTGGTTCTGGATGATCCCGCTGACGGAAACGAGGATGAGCATCGGCCTCGTCATGGACACGGCCGACTTCAAACGCTTCAAGCAGCCGCCGGAACAATTCCTGGAGCAGGCGATCGTGGAGCAACCGGTCATCATGGAGCGGATGAGCCGCGCCACCCGTGCCTCACAGGTTTATGCCGCGGGCGATTACTCGTACCGCAACACCCGCCTGACCGGGGAACGCTGGCTTCTGGCAGGCGACGCCGCAGGGTTTATTGACCCGGTCTTCAGCACCGGCGTCTTCATGGCGCTCATTTCCGGCGAACAAGCCGCCGAGGCAGTGGAAATCGCGCTCTCGACTCCTCACCGCGGCCCGAAGGCTTTCGCAAAATATGAAAAGAAGCTTCACGGCGTCATGGATCTTTACCTCCGGTTCGTGACGGCATGGTATTGCCCGGAATTTATCGAAGTGTTCATCCGTCCCGAACGCCGGTTGAAATTGCCGCAGGCGATCAACTCCGTGCTGGCGGGCAATCTGGGGGCTTCCTGGGCCGTCAAATGGCGGATGGAGCTTTTCTACCTCGTCGTCAAACTTCAAAAACGCTTCGCTCTCTGCCCCCGGCTCGATTTGACCCCGGGGCCGCCCCAGCGGCCAATGCCGCTGGCTTCCACGAAATAATGCCCTCCATGAAATCATTGCCTCGTCTTATTCTGTACGCCGGAGCCGTTGCGCTGCTGGCCTTGCAAACCGGCTGTCAGGCACCGCGCTCCGGTGCGGCAGCTTCCAGCTTCCCCTCGCCCGGTCCCGGATGGAAAACCTCGGTCGGCCAGCTTCGCTATGCCACGCCACAAAGAGCCGTGATCGGGGAGGCCGTTGTGAGCCGTGACGGCGCCCGCAATTTCCAGCTCGATTTCGTCGCCGGCCCCGGGCTGCCGCTCATGAGCCTGCGGGAGTCGGAAAACCTGGCTCGGGCCGAGGGGCTTTTTGCCCGGGGAAGCTGGTCTGGCAATCCCATGCGGGCCGGCCGGCTTTCTTCCTGGATGTCTTTGCGCGAGGCATTCGCGGCTCTTGATGCAAACCCGAGAGCGGAATCCTCAGCAGGAGCGCCCCTGCGCTGGACGGCCCGAAGCGAACGAGCAGGAACTGGCCACCGTGTAACGGTCGATTACCCAAAGACCCACGAACGCTTCGTGTTCGTTTTTGCAAAGTGATTGCAGCGGCCAATTCCACTTTCCCCCATTTACTTCAGTACAAACCCGTGACAGCAAGCCCGTTTTAAGGCTCATTGTGCCCTTCGCATGATGAAGCCGGAAACACGCCTAGCCCGCCTCGCCGTCCGTTACCCGTTACGAACGGCCGCGATTGCCGCCCTCCTCGCCCTGATCTGCGTTGCGGTGATCGTACTGCGCGCGCGCCTCGATTCCGACATCCTTAACCTTCTGCCCCAGCGGTTCGACTCGGTGCAGGGGCTCAAGATCTTCGACCGCAACTTCTCCCAGGCGCATGAACTGACCTTCGCGCTCTGGGATGAAGAAGGCGCGTCCGATCTCGACGGTTTTGCCGAGCATTTCGGAGAGGCATTGAGGAAGGAACCGTGGGTGGTCCGCGTGATGGACCGCGTGCCAATGGAGTCGGCGGAAGGGATTGCCGAAGTGCAAAAGCTGGCCGTCCCGCTGCTGCTCAACCTCCCGCCGGAGGACTTCTCCAAGGCGCTGGAGAAACTGCAACCGAGCGCCCTCTCGGAACGGCTCACCCGCAAGCGGGCCGAGATCGAGGCTGGCTCCATCAAGGCGGAGATGGAGTTGAATTTCGATCCAACCGGTCTCGTCGTCGCCGCGCTCAAGCCAATGGCGAATTCGTTCTCCATGGACAACAGCACCCGCCCCTTCGCCTCCCCGGACGGGACATTGCGGGTGGCCATCGCCGTGGTGCGCCAGGAGAACCTGGACGCCGATGCCTGCCAGGAGATGATGCGCACGGTCGAAGCGTTCAAGGCCCGGGTGCTCGCCTCCTGGGAAGGCCCGGCGCCGGAAATCCTCGTCACGGGGCGAACCCCTTACGTGAGCGAAATGTCGCTCAGCATGAAAGGCGATATTATTTCCACCATCGCCGGATCGGTGGCGTTGGTGGCGTGTATTTTTTATCTTGGCTTCCGCAGGATCCGCCCGCTTTTTGCCATTGTCCATGTCCTGCTGCTCTGCTGCCTTGTCGCGGTGGCCGCGGGAACGCTCCTTTTCGGGCACTTGAATGTGGTGACGATGGGCGTCTGCGCGATCATGATCGGCATCGGGGTCGATTTCGGGATGCTCCTTTTCGGGACTTACCAGGCGGCCCGGGAAAAGGGTGAAGATCATGAAGCCGCCGCCATTCGCGCCGTAAATCTGCTCGGGCGCGGCATCCTGTTTGGGGCGGCCACGGCGGCGGCGTCTTTCGCGTCGCTGACGCTCAGCGAGTCGCCCGGGTTTGCGCAGTTGGGGGCATTGATCGGCATCGGCGTCCTCACCGCCGCGTTCCTGATGATGACCGTCTTTTTCGCCCTCCTGGGCCGCAATTATACGGTCGGAAAGCGTGACTTCATCGCCGGGGCTACGGACTGGTATGTCACCCGACTTTTCAAATCGGCCAAGCCGGTGGCGATCGCCGGGCTGACGGGGTTGATCGCGCTGAATATTTTTGCGTTTTCGCCGTTTGGGAAAATCCGGATCGAAGCAAATCCAAAATCGCTGGAGCCGGCCGACAGCCGCGCCGGTTTCGCGCTCCGCAAGATCACCTCGAAACTCCCGGCGGCGGAAGTGGAACCGGTGCTCGCAATCATCGAAGGCAAGGACGCTGGGGACTTTTACGATCGCTGGGCCAAAGCGCAGGAACGCTGGCTGGCCGCCAAGGAGAAGGGCGAAATCAAGAACATCACCTCTCCCGCCGCCTTCGCGCTCGCTCCCGAGCGGCTGGAAACCAACGCTGCCAGCCTCAACGGGTTTGACTTCGCCCCGGCAAGGAAGGCGTTAAGCGAATCGCTCGACCGGGAGGGCTTTGACCCGCAGTCGTTCCAAGGCGCGTTCGGGTTGATCGACTCGCTCGAAACCTTGAGCCGGGGCGACCGCACCCCCGCGAACTGGCGTCAAACGCTCCCCGAAGCATCGAGCTGGATTTTCATCCTCGACCGCTTCCTTTCCGAAACCCCGAACGTTGGCCTCGCCTACATCACGCCAAACCAAACAATTTCTTCGGAACTCGACCAGCGGCAACTTCGTGAAGCGCTGGAAGCGCCCGGGGTCAATGCGAGCTTTACCGGGTGGAGCTACGTGATGGCGGATCTCGTGCCGTGGTCCAAAACCAAGCTGCGGAACCTTAGCGTGGTGATGGTGCTCTTCATCGTCATTGTGCTCGCCTTTCTTTATCGGGCCGTTGCGCCACTTCTGGTGCTGCTCCTGAGCCTTGCGTTGAGTGTCGGCGCAATGATTGCGGGGCTTAAGCTCACGGGATTAAGCCTCAATCTCTTCAACGTCCTCGCCTTCCCGCTCGTCC
The DNA here is from genome assembly GCA_037190965.1 of Chthoniobacteraceae bacterium. Lineage (GTDB taxonomy): Bacteria > Verrucomicrobiota > Verrucomicrobiia > Chthoniobacterales > Chthoniobacteraceae > DATMFV01. Next base: position 82,666 of record JBBCKI010000029.1, on the reverse strand, counting down.
TGGGGGTGGGGGTCGACTACGGCATTTACACCATTCTCGGCGTGCGCGAGCGTGGCGGCCCGAAGGCGCTCGCCGTCGTCATCAAACCGGTGCTCCTGAGCGGGTTGACCACCATCGCCGGGTTTGCCTCCCTCGGTTTTGCGACGCACCCCGCCCTCTCCAGTCTCGGCCTGGTTTGTGCTCTGGGAGTAACCTCGTGCCTGATCTCCACGCTCGTCTTTATTCTTCCGGCATACCTTTGGAGGGGCAGCCGATGAAGCGCCACCCGGGATATAGCGACAGCGGCTTTCGGCTTGGGTACACCCTCGCGCGTCTCCTGCCGCGCCCGCTTTGCCGCGCGATTGGCAGCCTTCTGGGGCTAGCCAGTTATTTCACCAATACCGGCTCACGCATCGCCCTTCGGCAAAACCTCCAGTGCGTCATGGCGTCGCGCGAGGCAGAAGGAACAAAACAAACCGAACCGCCAAACGAACAAGCCGACAACGCCACGCTGAACCGGCTCTGCCGCGACAACTTCCGCAATTTCGGCCGCATGCTGGCCGATTACTTTTACTGCACCGCCGCCCAGCCCAACGACATCCGCGCGCTCCTCGATGAATGGCGCGGCATCGATAATCTGCGGGCCGCGCTGGCGCTGGGGAAGGGCGTCGTCCTGATCACCGCGCACCTTGGCAATTGGGAATTGGGAGGCACCCTGCTGGCGCTCGACGGCTGGCCCATCAATGTCGTCACCTTGGAAGAGCCGACCGGCGAGCTGACGCGCACGCGCGACGAATACCGGAAGCGGCTCGGCATCCGCACCATTGCCGTCGGGGAGAACAAATTCGCGTTTGTGGAGATGATCGCCGCGCTACGCCGCAACGAAATCGTCTGCATGCTGGTGGACCGTCCTTATGCCGAAACCGGATCGCCCGTCGAATTCTTCGACCGCGAGACCACCTTCTCCACCGCGCCGGTTCTTTTATGGCAGCACACCGGAGCCGCCATCATCCCCGCCTTCGTCCTGCAGAACCCAAGCGGTCGCTATCATGCCTTTGCCGAACCCGCCATTGCGCTGGAGCCGATGGCCGACCGCCGCGAGAGCCTCACGCGAAATACGCAACACATCGCGACTGCTTTCGAGAAGATCATCCGCCCGCATCCCGACCAATGGTTCAACTACGTCCCCATCTGGAAAAATGAAACGTCCTAGCCATCCCGCCTTCGCCCCCCGCTTCCCACTCCTGCGCCGAGCCCTCTCCGCGCTCAGCGCCTGCAACGCCCTTGTCGCCGCAGCCCTCCTGGCGGCGTCCGGTCCGAGCGCTTCCGCCCAAACCCTCACCGCCCCCGAGCGCGCCGCGCTTCTGGAACGCTTGGAATCGATCAAAGCGAAGCACCCCTCCCTCCAGGCCAATTTCACCGAGGAGCGCACCTCCCGGCTCCTCAAGAAGCCCGTCTCCAGCGCCGGCACCATCGCGTTCCATGCGCCCAACAAATTCCGCCGCGAAGTCACCGGCTCCAGCCCGAGCCTCACCGTCAGCAACGGAAGCGTCCTGTGGCTGTATTACCCGAACTTCAAGGAAGCGGAACTCTACACCTTGGGCCACCGCGCCATGTTCGACGACGCCATGGCCGCCCTCACCGCCGGGCTGAACTTCGGTAAAGTGGAAGCCTTCTACAATCTCGACGTCGCCCACGAAAACCCCGGCTATCGGGTCACGCTCACGCCCAAGAAAAGCAATCTCAAGCGAATCGTCCAGCAGCTCACCGTCATCCTCGACGCCGACCTCAACGTCACCCGAACCGACTTTCAAATGCCCAAAGGCGACCGCGTCAGCACCGTCTACGCCAACCCGCGTCGCACCGACCTCCCCGCCGCCACCTTTGAGTTCATCCCCCCCGCAGACGCCAACGTCAGCCGCCCGCTTGGGAAATAACACCCCCTAAGAGCCTGACCTCCAACATTTTCGCCCCATCCCGAGCGATTTTCTATTGCGCCAACCCTCTTTTCCGTCTAGATACTCCACTCCCGCACGGAAAAGCGGATCCCACCTTGCCTTATGGTGTAATGGTAGCACTGCAGATTCTGGATCTGTTTGTCTAGGTTCGAGTCCTAGTAAGGCAGCCAACCCCTCTTCGTGACGGGCGATGTCAAGCAGCGTCAGTTCACGCCTAAAGCCCTCAGTTTCAGGGGAATGGGCGGGAAGGCCCGAAGACCCTCCCGCGACAGGTTGTGCCAGCTCTTGACCATCAGAGTCTGGAGATTGTGCCTCCATCTGTGTCACCTCACCACCTCCCTTTTTCCTCGAGGTTGCGGCGGGCAAGGAGAACGATGGGAGAGCTTTGATTGCTCCGTGAAGCTCCAAACGGCTGGAGTCCGTGTAGGTGTTCATCGTCAGATGAATGTCCTTGTGGCGCATCATCTCCATTGCAATACGCGGGGCAACGTTGCCTAACGAAAGGTTGGTTGCTAACGTGTATCTCAAGGAGTGAAAATCGAGCTGCCTGCCTGATTCATCCTTAAATGGAATCCCCGCCTTTTGGAGATGCCTTTTGAGCATGTAAATGGTCGGCAAAGTCCTCTTGGAGAAGATCTTTTCCGATGGCGAAGCCTCCAGCGGCCTGACTCGATCCAATTGTTCAACCAAATCAGGATGGAGAGGCAGGCTTGCAGGCTCCCCATTTTTCGTGAACTCCCCTTCAAGCGTCAAGTAAGGGGAGGCAGCGTCAAGATGAACATGCCTCCATTCAAGAGATGCTAACTCGCCACGCCGAAGCCCCGTATAAACAGCCGCCAGATAACCAACCCGCCATTCCCCAGCGACATCCAAGACCCTCTGCAAATCCTCATCGTTGAAGGCTCTCCTAACGCGAGCCTTTTTTCTCTCATCAACCTTTCCCAAATCCTGAAAGGGATTGTTGGGAAAACGCTTCGTTTCGGAAACCAGCCACTTAAAGAATCTGCAAAGATACTCAAGGTACTGATTTCTCGTTGAAGGGGCGAAAGTTTGCGCCGACCGCCAAGAAACGAACGAATCGGATGTGGCATCTGAAAGATGTTTCCATTTGCATTCTTTCGCAAGCTTAAGAAGCCTCTTCCGCATGGTATAGACATGCATACCGCTTGCTCTCTCCTTCATATCGGTGGCGAAATCCTCGATATGCTCTTCGATGGGCTTACTCAAAGAATCTTTTCCGAAACTCGGAGCTAACCCGGCTTTCTGTTTCTGTTTTTCAACAATTATGTCACTCAGGAGCTTCTTGGCCACCTGCTTATCAGCGGTCCCAAGAAACACAGGAGTAACTTTGGTTTCACCCTCCAAGCGATAACGGCCATAGTAGTATTTAGACGCAACCGTTTTACCATCAACTTTCTTTCTCTTTTTGTAGACGTAGTTAATCATATGCATTCGTAAACATTCAGTTATTTCTTGTATTTTTTGCTCTCTTGAAGAACTCATCCAACTCCGACTTTAGCCAGCGAGCACTTCTTCTAATTTTAATTGGAGCAGGAATAGCCCCACAACCTGCCGCTCGCCAAACGCCTCGCTCGCTAATTCCGAGCATCGCGGCTACAGCCTTTGAGTCGATCAACCTCTCATCACTATCCATTACCATAAGTTCCTATTTTTTATTGTTTCTCATCGGCCTAATGCCGATACCTCATTTATAGCCGTGAGCTGGCGATTTTATAGGTCGATTTTTGGATTTTTTGTCGTTACCAGAATTATTCCAAGATTCCTCCCTTCTCGTTGCGATGATCGATCGACATCCCCCCCACGCATTTATGAAAAGTATCAAAAAGCCCGATTTCATGCTAAGGCATAGGGGAGCCGCGCTATTTCTCCCGATTCTTTGGGATTGATTCCCAATCTAGAGATAGCCCGAGATCGAGCGTAAATGCCCCTCCTGAGCCTTTTGCTTCGAAAATCGCGGGAGACCACGCCCGTGCTTCTGCTGCACTTCTGAAAGGATTAATAGCGATTAACCCTTTAACCCGCAATTCGGGGGCTACTATTGCTTGAAGATATAGGCCAACATGCCAGAGAACCGTACACAGAATCATTAAGTGAATATAACAAAGACCCGTTTAAACAGGAGTATCATAGGGAATAAAGGCATGAATACCATTGAACATGATGATGTACATCAAGAAAAAATATAGTACAGTTCATATGTTCTTCGCTTTTCCTCCCATTTCCCTCTTCAAAGAAAAAAATCCCCTATAAAAATCGATTTCCCTAGCTATAAATGAGGCATGGATTGTTTCTTTGTTCCCGAAAACCTTGATTTGGAGGAAGAGCTGAACCGGTGCGGATTGAGCTACCTGAATAGATCGTTATTCCGTGATAAATGCAATTACTTGATAAGTTCACTTTATCTTCAGCACGTAATTCTCGATAAAACTTGGGCTGAATATTTCCCCGTATATTCAAAACGACTGGAACGACTGCTCACGTCGCATCACCTGAGCGATGTAAAAGACGCTCTTCTCAAAAGCGGAATTATTGAGGTCAGAAAGAAACGGAATCGTGAAACCTATTCTCCACAACAAGAAAGTAAATCTTATCGAATCGGCAAAAGGTTCTGGGGGTGTAGATTCAAAACGACTCCTATCTCGAATAGCCGGTTCGGAAGAAGAATAAATACCGTTAAACTCGAAGAGAACCTGCGTGAAATCGAGGGACATTCGGGAAAGCGGTTAATCTATAAGAGCTTGCAGACTTTGACCTTCGATGCTGCTGGCGCGCGGCGGCTTCTCGAATTGACAGCATTTACGAAGGATAGATCAGAGAACTTCTGGCTGAATGCAATTTTGAGGCTGGAGCAGCGCTACTTTCGCGTGAGCAGCGATGCACAGGGGCGGTTTTATAACAACTTGACAAACATGCCCCGGAAATTGAGGCCGTTTCTGACCTACAATGGAGAGCCGCTGTACTCCATTGATATCTCCGGCTCACATCCATGCATTGCGTCGCTGCTGTACCGGGAGGAATGCGAGGAAAAATCGAGGTACGTAGCCATTGTCAGCGGCAACACGTTCTACGCATTTCTGAACAGCAGGTTGAAATTTCCGTTCAACTTAGAAGATGACGAGGTCAAAACCGAATTCAAGAAAGCCGTTTTCAGAGCTATCTTCTTTGGTTCAGCCTACGCTCCTCCAGCGGAGCTTTGGGAGATATTTGTCGCTGAATTTCCAATACTGGCTGATCGTATCAAAGCCGAAAAGCGGAGGCACCAGCGTGATTTGGCAAAAAAAATCCAGAAAATAGAATCAGATATCGTGATCAATAGCGCCGCCATACGAATTGGCCAAAAATACACCTCAGGCAACGTCTGCATGATCAGCATTCACGATTGCCTTGTCACCACGGGAAAACACACAGCCGAATTCAAAGGCGTCTTGGAGGAAGAGTATGAAAAAGTGCTCGGCTTTCGGCCTACGGTGAAAATCAAAGAACTCCGAGAGGAATTCCCTTCTCTTGAGCTGGCTGCTGCCGCGTAGCGATCACCCTCCCTCTCCGTAAAGCCAAGAGATTTCCACCTTTAACGCCTTTGAAATGGCAAGCGCCTCGTAATCAAGTACGTAGCGCTGGCGGCTCTCCAATTTCGAAAGAGACGTTTGAGTGATTTGGACGCCTAGACGTGCCAGCTTGCCCGATAGATCGTCTTGAGAAACCGGAGGCGTCATTGAGACCCGAGCGAGCCGAACGCGCTCGCCGATGACGTTTTTGAATTTCGATTGGCGGGTCTTCTTCACCTGCCGCCCTTCTACGGGATTCTTGCGCCGGATGTATTCTCATGAAGAATATTTTACTCGCATTTAGAATAATCGGGGAGTAAGCCGTCCCGTCATGAGTCTGAACGAATCAAACTTTTGCCTCCAGTCCCCACGCTGCGAAGAGGCGCTTGAGAGATTCAACGCCTCGTCTTTCGGGCATCTGCTTCTTCTTCGACCAGACGCAGCAGATCGGAAACCCGAATCTCAAGGACTTCACAGATTAGAGAAAGGGTATCCAAGGTCGGTGACTTTAGCCCCCGCTCTAATTGGGACACATACGTCCGATGCACGTTGGCCCGAAAGGCCAACTCCTCTTGGGAGAGCTTTTTCTGACCGCGTAAGGTCTTCAGCACGTTGGCAAACGCCTCTCGGGACACTCACCGAGGCTAAAGACCGTTGACCCATCGCGACACAGACTATAGTATTCAAATCCACACCAGAGGAAACCGCGATTTATGGACATCTACATTGGAAGGAACGATAGGCGGCTTGGCCCGTACTCGGTAGAGCAAGCCCGTCAAATGCTCGCTTCGGGAAAGCTCTATCCGATGGATCTCGCTTGGTATGAGGGCATGGATGAGTGGAAACCCATCTTTCAGGTGCCAGAAATCTCTCATAGCCCGGCCCCCGAAGCCCAAGCGCCCGCTCCAAGGCTCCCAGAGAAAGGGATTCAGAAGCCAAATGCCTACGAGGAGTCACGAATAAAGGGTATTACCAAGCGGGCAATTGGGGGCCTCTTCATCCTTTTCGGTCTCGGGCTACTCTATGCCTTTAAATTGGTTTCCTCACCGGTAGAGAAAGGAATTTTTGTTCTCCAAGCCCTTTTCTTCCTGATAGGCGGTGTCTGGTGGGCGCTAGGGAAAGGCGAGCAATGCTTGGTTCCTCTAAAAGCGCGACTCTCCCTGATTTTCGCCCTTCTTCTCGTGGGATTTCTTCCCAATTCCTACGGCCCCGTTCTGCATACCTTCGGCCCACATGCCGCTTTGATCGTCATCGGAGTGATCTTCGCTGTCCTTGGAGTTCCAACGCTCGTTCTTGGGCATCTAGCGCGTGCGCAGATTAGGAGAGACCCAGCTTTCAGAGGCAAGGGGCGGGTCCTTACGAGCTTATGCCTCGCCTACAGCCTACTCCTTATCGCTGGGCTGATGGGATTGAGCGGATTTGAGACCCCTGCTGAAAGCGCGGCCCCATCTGTAGAGGCGAGCACACAAGTAGCGCCCGGTGCCGGTTCCATTGACGAACAAAGAGCCGCCGTCGAAAAACAAAAGTCTGTTACTGACGATATTCTAGGAACCGTTTGGAAGGCTCAAGAGTACGGCGAATGGAAAGGGCAATGGATTCGTCGGGGCTATTCTACGATTTTTGATGTTTCCCTGAAAGATGGCGAGCGCGGAGGAACAAAGACATTCCAAGCTTTTGTTACCCGAAAAGGAAACAAGGTTCACATCCAGTCGAAGAACAGCAGCGACAAGCGCGACAGCGTTTACGATGGAGAGATTTCCCCTGATGGAACCACGGTTGCCGGGACTTACACGTGTGCTGGAGGTGGCCCCTATTGTTGGAGCGCATCTATCGCCCCCTTGGTACGGGCTAAAGCTCCTGAAGGGATGTTTTACACGACCCAGCATCAAACCTTCTTTACCGATGACGGCGTGGTAGGCTTTCCGCCGGCAACAAAAGTTGAGCAAATCGAAGATCGAGGAGAGACCTTGTTTGTGCGCTCGGGCCAAAGCCGATTTGAGGTTTCCAAGGATATCCTTACGGATGACCTATACCTCGCAGCATCAATTCTTATTGCAGACAGGAATGCGCAAGCCTCCCTCGCAAAGAAAAGTCGTGAGCAGTTGGAAGCCGTAGAGGCGGTGAAGAGACAGGAATGGGAAAAGCTTGAAGCGGAGCGACTTCGCAATGTTGCAGCAAGCCGTAGTTCCGCGCCTTCCCATGCTTTCAATTCAAGTCCTCTTCAGCGGGGATCGTATGCGCAAAGCGGGGGCAAGAACTCCCGGCTTCCTAACATCAATCTCACCAAGGAGCAGTCGGAAGCTCTGGTGAACTATTACTTGGATAACGCAAAGCCAGATCATAGCGCTCCATTAAGGTCTCCTCGTGAGACTATTGACCCTCCATCTAAAGAAGCTGCCGAATTGCGAAAAATTAAAGATGCCCAGCGAGCCATTATCGATTCGCAGATCAGGGAGCTTGAGAAAACGGGGGGCACCAACGATGCAGAAATTCGCAGTTTGCGGCAGAAACGTGATGCGCTTGGCTACCTTTGAGAAAACCGCCTAATTACTAGCCCCATGAAACCACAGGTAGCCCAGCCCCCACCGCTTCCCACTACGCCAAACCGACGAGATGACTCAATCTTCCAACTGCTTGAACTCCAACAAAAATTGAAGAATCCAACGGTAGCCGCGCTCTTAGCCATGTTTTTCCCCTTCATCGGGACGTTCTACGCTTCGGCTCTAACTGGCGTTGTCTCCACGGGGCTGGGCTGGTTCTTTACTTGGGTGTACTTCGATCAATCGGCCCCCATTTGGCTGATATTCCTCTCTGTAAACTATCTTGTATCGATCTTCTCCGCGCTGAAGCGAGTTAAGCTCTACAACGCACGGATCATCGCTGAAGCCAAGAATGGGGCTAATTGAGACAATTCGGTCTTGGTTTGAGGACAGCCCACAGAGGCCACTACCGCGTCCGAAGAAAGCTCGCCATCTACCTGTCTTGGTCGTCGAACAAGAGTTTCCATATTCTTGTTGCGCTTCCGTCTTGCAAGCAACGACCCACTTTTTGAGCGGGCGGCTACTGTCCCACCAAGAGGCAATCCATCTTACAAATTGCAACCCCGATGGCGCTCAACTGGAGGACATCGCAATGGTTCTTCGGAAGGAGTGCCGAGTAAGAACAAAAGCTCTCAGAAGCCGTAGCGCCGTCCGAGCCGCGCTTAAGGCAGGCAATCCGGTCATCTCCTGCGATAATATCAGTTACGCTGAACCGCACGCCGTTCTTCTTGTGGACGCGACCCAGAAGGGCTTTTACGTTGCGGATTCTATTCCCCAAACGATCCGATGGAAAAGCGCCGAGTGGATCAAGCGGGCAGCAGACGAGTTCATAGTGGTCTATCCGCGTCGGAAGGTTTTGAAGCCGCGCTCAAGCTAAATGTTAAACATTTGATAGGGATTCTTATTGAAGGTGTATTCAAAAAATGGTTCGCAAATTTTCAGGGGAACCGACAGAGGAGTGATCGACATGGAATTGCCCGTTAGGTGTATTCATGAAAACACTTGATTATTTGAGCACACTTAGTAATTTTCCGCGACATGGAAGAGAATGCTCCCAAAGTGCCGGTCGCGATCTTGGTCCGCGTTTCGACCGTTAAACAGGAAACCGACCGTCAGATTTCGGAGCTGCAGGAACATGCCACCCGAAAAAACTACGAGGTCATCGAGATTTGCCGTGAGACGGTTTCCGGTCGTGCAAAGGAATCAGACCGCCACGGATTAAAGCGCGCAGAGGAGCTGGCAGCTTCCGGTAAGATCAAAAAGATTCTTGTTCATGAGGTATCCCGTCTGGCACGCAGAAACAGTGTCACCCACAAATTTGTGGAGACACTGGAGGAGTGCGGCGTGTCTCTCTACTGGCACGCTCAAGGCGTTGAAACCCTTCTTCAGAACGGAAAACGAAATCCAGCGGCAGGAATTATGCTGGCACTTCTTGCCGAAATGGCCCGAAACGAGATCGAGACACTGAGCGAGCGTATTCAATCGGGGTTGGCCGAAGCGCGGCGAAAAGGAGTAAAACTGGGACGCCCTACAGGGGCAGCTCTTTCTCGCGATCTCTTTCTGCAAAAGCACAAAGACATCCTCCGTCATTTGAAAGCGGGACATTCCGTGCGCCACACCGCGAAAATCAGCGGGAAGGGAGTTTCTACTGTTCAACGGGTCAAACGGGTTGTGGCGGCAAACCAATGAACACGATTCCGAGCGTTTTTGAGGCGCGAAAAATAAAAAAATGCTTACACCCCCATCTAAAACATTTGTTACAGGAGGGGGTGTATAAAACCATTCATGGGTATGAAAGAACCATTACACCGAAACATAGCAAAAATTTAAGAACTTCGAATTAGCTAAAAGGGAACATAGCAGGCAACCCCCGAAAAATTTCCTTGTACAAGCCCTGCTCCGCCTTAAAGTTGCCGCTGTCTGCAATGAAGATCAACCTAAAGCCGAAAAAACGCAGCCTTGCATCCGACCAGCCCGCTTCCAAGCAGGTGACGGATCGGTGGACACCTGCCCTTATAGCAAAGGGTGGTTTTACCCCGATTTCGGTGTTTTTTCTCGAGAGCTACTCCTCGTTGCCGCAACCACTGAGCCACGCGGAAGCGCTATTGGTCATTCACCTCATGCGACACAAGTTTGACAAAGAGGCACCATACCCGGGCTTCAAGAGCTTGGCTAAAAAAATGGGTGTTACGCCAACCGCCGTTCGAGGATATGCGCGGAGTTTGGAAACTAAGGGGTACCTGAAGCGAGTAATGAGGGAAGCGCAGACAAACAAGTTTCAACTGGAACCCCTTTTCAAGGCTCTGGAGAAGCTGCTCCAGAGCCAGACGGATTCCATCGAACCGGAGAAAGGAGCTAGCGCATGAGGAGAAGAAGAGCATCGATCCAGCAGGCTGAGCCTGCCGCTGTTGGATCGGTGGAAAAAAAGTCGCCCCAATGAGAACCTATCTTTAGCGGGAAGGTCTCAAAGGGGCGGCAAGGCAAGCTCGAGAGTGGCAGTCGCAGTGGTCGAACCCACTGCGGCTGCTGCCGCTTGTCGGAGCAAGAGGATAACACCCTGATTCCGAGGGTCAAGCTAACGGATTGCAACACCCAAATGGACGGCAAGCTCACACGTTTTGGAGCATTGGCTGAATTTAAAGAGACCGGACACAGACGGGTTTGGCGAGTACCAGAGCGCGCGCGAGCGATTCGGCGGACGTTCGAAATTGCGGATAGCAACTTCCCTTTACGCGGCTCAAAAGAGTATCATCGACAAAATTTTCAAAACCTCGCCATATCGAGACGGCCTCTACCCCGCCTTAAAGTCGCAAACCTGTTAGGTATGCTTTTGGAAGGCCATAACGGACTCGAATCCAAAAACTTACACCTTTGCATTTAGAGGCCGAGCATGAATGCTCACTCATCTTTGAAACACGCCATTTTCAATTTTTTTGTTCACCTCGGACTGAATGGAGTAAGCCTATGAGCACGCGCATTGGGAAAAAAAACGAAAACGATGCTTGCTATCCAACGGAAGAAATGCTCGTAAATGCCCTCTCACGGATGATAGTCACCGCTCAAAGCCCAATACCTTGTAATGTCGTCGGATTCGAATTCTTTTACGCCTCTGGGCGTACCGATATCGTCGGTATCAGCACTAGCGGTGATTTGCACGCCTTCGAGGCTAAATTGTCAAAATGGAAAAAGGCCCTTGAACAAGCTCGTCGGAATGCCTGCTTTGCTCATTACTGCTACGTAGTGCTTCCCAGTCGAGCAGGCAAAGCAGCCTTGAAGTCAAAAGAGCAGTTTCAGAGGCAGGGCATCGGCCTAATTTGCATGGAAAATGGCGAACCAAAAATTGAAATTGAGCCGAAACGAAATGCACCGTTGCTGCCTTGGCTAACAGATGCGGCTCGTACGCACGTCGAAAGCGAATCACGGTGACAAGCAATCTTCATAGCGTAGCCGAAGAGGCATGTCGAACTTTGGGATTCAAAATTATTGGATTTCAAGCAGCTGGTGCATTTAAGGAAACTTATCGGGCCGAAACGCCTGAAGGGCAGATTGTAGCATTAAAGGTTATCGACAGATCGAGAGCGGATTTCGTCCGAACTGAAAGAGAAATTGCAGCCTTAAAACGCTGCACTTCGACTAGAATAGCTCGACTTTTGGATTATAAAGCCTTTCGGGCGAACAACGGCTGCGAATACGATGTTTGCGTTGAAGAGTTTCTGGGTGGAGGAACACTCGAAGATCGTCTCGCTGAACGACTTTTTACGCCCTTTGAAGTCCGTTCTCTTCTATTGGAGCTTGTCCAAGCAATCGCAGTGCTGCGTGAGCACCGGCTGGTACATCGGGACATCAAACCGGCGAATATCATGTTTCGTCATGACTCAGAAATTCCCATTTTAGTCGATTTTGGCCTCGTTCGTGATCTTTCTCAGCACTCCCTTACAATGAGTTGGCTTCCTCAAGGACCCGGAACTCCCTATTTTTCGTCACCTGAGCAGCTCAATAACGAAAAACAGTCGATTGACTGGCGAACGGATCAGTTTTCGGTTGGAGTTGTGGGCAGTATAGCCCTAACAGCTCGTCATCCCTACGAAGCTGAGGGCATGACTCCTCCCCAAGTCGTGGCTGCAACTGCCTCGAGGAAGGGGCCATCCGGTGAGTTTAGGAAACAGATGGAGATGCAGGGGCTGGCGGCTTTGGTAAAAATGGTACGCCCATGGCCTGTTCAGCGATTTTCGGTACATCAGGAACTTATAACAGCACTTGAAGATTAAAACCTATGGGCGCTTATTTTCAAATGGGCCACGGCTCCGAAAACCTCGTTGGAGAGCGGGGACTTCAAACCTTCGAAGGGATTATTCTCAGTCCGGTTAATCGCACGGAGCTTGAGTTGCAAAACGACATCGTAAACTTCCGAAGAAAAGCCGAATACGACATCGTTCTTGACCCTCAGTTATATTACCCCCGAAGCGAGGCTGGCCGTCTCCCTGACCAAGCGTACTTTCCACAAGATCTTGATACAGCAGACTTAACCTCTTCTCGATGGTGGTCTGACATCGTTGGAAAAATCGCCGATTACGGAAAACGAATTGCCGTCGATGCAATTTGTTCACCTGCTGTCATCCCCAAAAAATGGAATAGCGACTATCTTTGCCACTGCGTTGCCAACTACGAAGAGTTGGCCGAAAACCTTCAGTCGTCTTCGATTCGACCCATCTTAACACTCGGAGTGCATCTGGATGAACTCGGCGATAGGAATGATGCCTTTCGCATCGCTTCTGCGATCACAAGCGGTTCACAGAAAGCATGTTATCTGGTCGTCGAATCGAATGTTGAGCCTCGCCGCGAACTAACGGATAGTTCTAGCGTTCTGAATCTCATGGTCCTCATAGGAGCCTTAGAAAGGGCGGGATGTCCTGTGATACTTTCCCATTGCTCAAGCGAATTGGTATTAATGAAGGCTGCAGGCGCAACTCACTGTGCCACAGGAAAGTTCTTCAACCTCAGACGATTTACAAAAAGTAGATTTGATGAAGAGAAAGAAGGAGGCGGAGGTGCTCTCCCTTACTGGTTCGAGCAAAGTTTGATGGCATTTCTTCGGCCAGCCGATATCGCCCGACTTCAACGTGATTTCCCCCAGTTTTTAGCGATGGGAGATTCAAACAATCTTTGGGGACAGGCGATTTTGACACAGTTTTCGAGTGAGCCAAAAATCCCTTGGCTCGGATTAAGTTGGCGGCAGTATCTCGCTTGGTTCGGACTCACAGAAAAGAAGCTCCAAGGAAAGGAAGCAGGAACTCTCGTAAGGAAATGGCTCCGAGAGGCAGGGGAAAGATGGGAGCAACTCGATGATAAAGACATTTTTCTTGATGAGTCTCGAAACGATGGACGATGGATTCGCCCGTGGCAACAGGCCTTATCAGATTTTGGGAAAGTTGATTTCTAAGAATTGCTTCAAGGATTTGTAGTACGAATTTTGACACCGGCATCCGGGGGATGCAGGCATAAAGGAAAACCGTTACTCAAATCGATGACGACGCCCGAATCATCGCAAGAATTCCCGCTCGCATCGCTTCAGGCAGCTTCCCCCATCGCCTCAAGACCTCAAGAACCTCATCCTTAAGCGCGTCAGAGCCGTGTGTCCCCAGAAGTGTCAACGCCACCCGCCAAGCCTGTTGTTTACTTGATTTCTCAGTACCTTCGAGTCCTAGTAAGGCAGCCAATCTCCTCTAATTGGCACCCCGCGTCAGATTGTGCCAAATCGCGATCAATCCACTCAGTCTCCGGGACTTCTGCTTGTATCTGTTCAGGCGCTTTGTGACAGCTTGGGCCGAAGAATGACGGCTCGGGGTCTATAACGAAGATTGGGGGACTGAAGCAGGATTAAGTGGTTGAGTCTGCCCACGATCGTAAAGTCTTGGCCAGTGTGACCATGGAGGCAACGCCGCTGTCTTCAAGAGACCTCTTCGGCAAACCGGTAGAGGCCGGGGGTATCGCGCGGCGGCTCGGGATCAAGGGGGAGTCCGCCCGGTGGGCACCTGAAACGCTACCCGCCCGGCCCCGGCGGAAGACGAGCGAACGAGGGCGATGGCATTGAGAACGGCGGCCACGCGATTGCTCACGCCCATTCGGCCGTAGATATCGTGAACGTAGGCGCTCACCGTATCCATACGGAGGTGCAGGGCATCAGCAATTTCGGCATTCGTTTTTCCCTGCAGGAGCCAATATAGGATCTCACTCTGCCGGGGCGAATAGCCAAACAGGGTGAAAGCGCCGGGATCGAGCGCTGGGTCCAGAACCACGCTCTGCGCAAAAGCGAGGCGGCGGGCATTAGCCAGGTGCGGCTGGCCGAGCGCCAGCAATTCCTTGTCGGCAGCCCGAAAGAGCCCCTCACGGAAGAGCCCGAAAAATAGCGTGGTCCCCGCCTCCGTGGGGACATGGACGAAGCAGTGGTCCTCATACCCGAGCGGGCGGTGCACCTCCTGAAAAATATCGAGATCGTGAAAAGCGCCCTTCGTGAAAAAATCTCGCGCGCTGTAAGGCTTTCCGCCATTAACCGATGGATCGAAGCGGAAGGGCTCATACTTGTGCATGTGCCGGCCGTAAGCTTCCAGCGAAGTTTGCAGCCCCACCGGATGATGATCGAAGCGGGCGTCCAGCTGGCCAGTCGCATTGTCGAGCGCCCCGTAGCCGCTCAGGTCAATCGGCAGCAAGGCCGCGATAAAGGCATGCGCGCGTTGCACATAATTCCCCATATTCAAGCCCGGCGCAAAGAGCTCGATGGTCGCAAGGTTAAGTCGGGCAAGCGAGGCGGCAGAGGCCATAAGCACGATTAAAGTGCGCGTGTAACAGATTTTGCCCTATTGTAAACAAAAACGGATCATTGGCACAACGCAACCTTTCGCCGACTTACGAACGTTAAGGAATGAAAATTACCGTTGTTGGTGGCAGTGGCCTTATCGGGCGCAAAGTGGTGAAGATCCTCCGTGAAAATGGCCATGAAGTGGTGGCGGCGTCTCGCTCTTCGGGTGTCGACACTATTACCGGCAAAGGACTGACTGAGGCGCTTACCGGGGCTGAAGTCGTTATCGACGTGGCAAACTCGCCTTCGTTTGAAGACAAAGCCGCGATGGAGTTTTTCGAAACATCAGGGCGCCACCTTCTTGCTGCGGAAGAAGCCGCCCGCGTCAAACATCACGTAGCGCTCTCGGTGGTGGGCACCGACCGTTTGCTCGCCAGCGGTTACTTCCGTGCGAAAATGGCCCAAGAAAATCTGATCAAGGCTTCGCGGATTCCCTTTACCATCGTTCGAGCAACCCAATTCTTCGAGTTTGTCAGTGCCATTGCCGAATCGGCTACAGAAGGGAAAGTGGTTCGGCTGCCACCCGTGTTGATGCAACCGATCGGATCAGACGATGTCGCGGCAGCTCTGGCCGACATGGCCATCAAAGCACCTTTGAACGCAATCGTGGAACTGGCTGGTCCTGAACAGTTCCCTCAAGACGAACTCGTCCGGCAACTTCTAACCGAAACCGGGGACGCACGGACGATTGTTGTCGATCCTGAGGCACTTTACTTCGGTATTATAGTACCCGATGAAAGCCTCGTGCCGGGCAAAGATGCTCACCTGGGTTCCACACGTTTCAAGGACTGGCTTAGCCGCCGCTCTTTGACACCAAAATAGCCTATTGGAAGCCGGATCGCTGAAATCCAGAATACGGAGCCAACCCAGGATCGTCCTTAAACGCGGCAAGGTCGCGTGCCGCTCGCCAAGCCTTTGTTGACTTGATTTCTCATGCTCTTCGAGCCCTGGTTGGTCAGCCAATCGTTGACTGTCAGAAATTCGCAACGATTTTAGGCTTCTAAAGATGGCTGCAATGAGAAAACAATTCGTTCGTCGCCCGTTTGTCATGGTCCCGCCGGAGAAGGAGAAAGCCTTCCCGTCCCGCCAACAACCGGAGCAAGTACGATGAACGTTTCGAACGCAGAATGAGCGACTCTTCGGAAAGGACCTGGGGGTCATTCCTGGAGCCCTTCGTCCACAATACATTCCGCAAATTGTGGATCGCCAATCTGGTGTCCACCTTCGGCAGTCTCATTCAAATGACCGGAGCGGCCTGGATGATGACCACGATCTCGGCTTCCACAAACATGGTCGCCCTGGTCCAGGCTTCGACGACGCTGCCGATCATGCTCTTCTCTCTGGCCTCAGGGGCCATTGCCGACAACTACCACCGGCGGCACGTCATGCTGGCGGCCAACATTTTTATGCTCGTGGTCTCGGCGGTGCTTACGGCTTTTGCCTGGCTTGGCGCGATCACCCCGTGGCAACTCCTGGGTTTTACGTTTCTGGTCGGGTGTGGAACGGCCTTGAACAACCCCGCATGGCAGGCTTCGGTCAGTGATGTCGTTCCACGTCTGGTCATCCCGTCAGCGGTGACGCTCAACAGCGTTGGCTTCAATCTCTCGCGAAGCATCGCCCCGGCACTCGGAGGCATTATCATCGCCTCGGCGGGTGTCGTCGCCGCGTTCGCTGCCAATGCCCTGAGTTACGTAGGTCTAATTGTCGTCCTCTTTCGGTGGAAACCACCGATCCCCACCAAGACGCTCCCCCGCGAGGGGATCACGACTGCCATGGCGGCGGGACTCCGCTACGTGGCGATGTCTCCGAATCTCGGCAAAGTGCTTTTTCGCGCGTTTGTCTTCGGCATCGCGGCGATCGCCCTGCTCGCCCTTTTGCCCCTGGTGGCGAGGGACCGGCTGGGTGGTGGCCCGAGCGACTACGGTATGATGCTCGGGGCCTTTGGCCTGGGAGGTATTTTCGGAGCCGTGGTCATTGGCCGGCTCGAGGCACTCCTTTCCATCGAAGCAACGATCCGCTGGGCCTTCGGGGTTTCTGCCCTCGGCGCCTGGATCGCCGCGATCAGCACGAATCGGTGGCTGACCAGCGCCGGTTTGTTCCTTGCGGGAGCCTCCTGGGTTTTGGCCCTGTCGCGCTTCAACGTCACGGTGCAGCTCTCCGCCCCGCGCTGGGTGCTGGGCCGGGCGCTGGCGCTTTACCAGACGGCGGCCTTCGCGGGGTTTGCGGTCGGCAGTTGGATCTGGGGGATGGTTGCGGAAAGGTATGACACGGAAACGGCGCTCATCGCGGCAGGCGTCGCCTTGCTCGTCGGGGGAGCCACCGGGATTCGCTACCCTCTGCCAGAGCAGGCATCGCTCAATCTCGATCCCCTCAATCGATGGCAAGAACCGTCGCTCGCCCTCGATCTCACCTCATGCAGCGGTCCCATCGTCATCACGGTCGAATTCCTCATCGCTGACGCCGATGTCCCCGAGTTCCTGAGCGCGATGAACGAACGAAGACGCATCCGGCTCCGGGACGGCGCAAGAAAATGGACTTTAATGCGCGATCTCCAGAAACCGGAGCGGTGGGTGATGAGCTACCAGTTTCCCACCTGGGTGGAGTATGTGCGTCATAATCAACGCACCACCCAGGCCGACGCCCTCGTGGGCGAACGCATCACGGCGCTCCATCGCGGGACGGAGCCGCCACGTGTCCAAAGATTGATCGAACGCCAGACCGACGGTTCGTCGCCGAACGTCGAGTTCTGATCACCGCGCCGTCACCAGTGCCACGAACGCCTTGCGCCGTGTCCAGAGCAGGAATGCCATGGCGGCCGTGATGAAGACCAAGGGGGGATCGAATAAGCCCGCGCCTTTCGTAATGAACGTATGAAAGGCGAGGATGTTCACCAAAATCGGCCCCAGAACGAGAAGCCCAAGATTGCGGGTTGCCGGAATCGCGATCAAAACCCCGCCGATTATTTCAAGAGCCTTTACGAAATCGAAATAACCGGTGGGACCGAACGCGCCCATCATCAAGGCGATTGGAGAACCCTCAGGAAATTCCGGTGTCGGGATCAGCTGGAAAAAATAGACGAACCCGGAAAGAACAAACAAAAGCCCAAGCAGAGCCCCGGCGATGTTGGCGGCAATTTTCATAAGGCGAAAGCTACGCCTCCACAAAAACCCGGAACCCACCGTAGGCCATGCGCTTCCAATCGAAGATCGATTCACAACACACCTCCGCAAGCCTCGGATCGGCCATCACCAGAGCGTTGACTTTGTCCCGCTGCTCGCGGGATTCGTACACAATCCAGGCCAACACCACCGTTTCATTCTCCCCGGCCTCGATCATGCGGGGAAAAGGGACCATTTCTTTTGCATCCCCATCGTCGAGAACGCATTCGCGATACTCCAGAGCCCCGTGCTCTTTCCAAACTTCAGACGCCTTCGCCGCCATCTGGCGATAAGCTTCAATTTTGTCCTTGGGAACGGGAACGACAAATCCATCGACATATTTGTTCATATTAAATGACTGGGGTTAAGCGCTGATATTTCGGTTGTACATTTGGATGGCATTGAACCACAAACATACAAACCGGTTGGTATCCTCCCCAAAACCCCCGGTCAGTCCAGTTTTTTTTGCCATTTCGCCCGTATTTTTGGGGGCAGGCTACATCGCCGCCACCCATTCCTTCGCGGCGCGCAGAAGATCTGCCGCATTGCGGAGGCGCAGCTTCGTTTTCAGATTCTCGCGGTAGGTCTCGATGGTTTTGACGCTCAGATGCAACTCCTGAGCGATCTCACGCGTCGGGAGCCCGGCTCCAATGAGCCGGAAGACATGCAACTCGCGATCCGATAGAGGCGGATCCGCTTCCGGCACCAGAAACCGCACCGGTTCCGCAGCCAACCCTTTGCCTTCGAGAAGGACGCGCATCCGCCCGCTCAAATAATGGCCACCTCCCAGAATGGCCCTCGCGGCGGCGAGCACCTCTTGCGGAGGCTCCTTTTTCATCACGAAGCCCGCGGCCCCGGCCCGGAGGGCGCGTTCCGCGTAGATAAGCTCGTCATGCATGGAGATGACCAGAATGGAAAGCCCGGGACGCAGGGCGCGGATCTGCTTGATGAGCTCCAGCCCATCGGAGTTCCCGAGCATGAGGTCGAGGATCACAAGATCCGGTGGGGGATCGTCGTCCACGGCCAGAATGGTGCCCGCGGCATCCTCCGCTTCCCCGCAAAGAACAAGGTCGGGCTCTCCCGCGATCAACTGCACCAGGCCGCCCCGCAGCAACGGGTGATCATCCACGACGAGCACCCGCGCCTTGCGCGGGGTGTCGGAGAGGCCATCTTTCATTGCGGGATTCTGCCCCGCCCGAGGGCCGCGCGTCAAACCTTGCCCACGCCGCCGCTTTCCGGCGCGCGTTTGAAATGAAGCATCTCGACTCGCCGCCCGTCACTCTTGGTGATCGTGACTTCATAGTCCTCCACGCGGGTCCGCTCTCCCTGCTGCGGAAGATGGCCGATCAAATGGGTGACATAACCGCCAATCGTGCTGACGTCCGCGCTCTCCAGTTCCAGCCCGGCAAGGTCATTGAGCTCGTAAAGTCCCAGAGAGCCCTTCACGACAAACTCGTCGTCGCTGACCTTGCGGTACTCGGCACTCTCCACGTCGAACTCGTCCTGAATGTCGCCGACCAGCTCCGCCAGCACGTTATCGAGGGTGACAATGCCGACGGTGCCGCCAAACTCGTCCACGACCAGCGCAAGATGCGCGTGTTTGTTGAGGAAAAAGGTGAGCAGCTTCTCCAGCGCCATCATTTCCGGCACGGGAAAAATCTCGCGTTTGATGGAAAGGAGATCCGGCGAAGCCTCGCGCGTCAGGCGCAGGAGATCCTTGATGTGGACCTGCCCGATGGTGTTGTCCAGGTGGCCCTGGCAGAGCGGAAACCGGGTGTGCCGGGAGTCCTGCGCAATTTTGAGGTTCTCCTCGAAGGTGTTTTCGAGATCCAGCCAGACCACATCGCCGCGGGGGGTGGTGATGTCACGGACGATGCGCCGCCGCATGTCGAGGGCGTTGATGAGAATTTCCTTCCCGAGGGTGGAGACCTCATCGCTCTTGCCGCTTTCCGCGAGAATGACGCGCAGTTCCTCCTCACTATGGCTCAACTCATGCTCGGAAGTCGGCTCCAGCTTGAAAAGACGGCTAAGGATGAGGTTGGTGGTGAAATTCAAGAAAACAATCGCGGGCCGGAAGGCGAGATAGAACAGCCGCAACGGACGACTCAGCCAAAGCGTCGTGGGGAGCGCTTTACGGATCGCGAGGATCTTGGGTGCCTGCTCGCCAAGAATGATGTGGGCGATCGTGATGAGCGAAAAGGCGATGGTGAAGGAGATCGTCTGAATGATCGCCGGGCTCTTGATGCCCACAAGATAGAAAAGCGGCTCCAGCAGTCGTGCCAGGAACGGCTCACCCACCCACCCCAGCCCGAGGCTGGCAAGAGTGATCCCGAGCTGGCACGCGGAGAGATAGGCGTCAAGATCGCCGAGAATCTGCTTCCCGGTCTGCGCACGAGGGTCCCCCTCTTCGCTCAATGAATCCAGTTGAGAAGAACGCACCTTCACGATCGCAAACTCCGAAGCGACGAAGAAGGCGTTCAAAAACACAAGCAGCCCAATGACGAGCAGCTTCCAAAAGATGGTGTCCACCGACTCCCACTCTGCCCCGGCAAAGACCGGAGAAGAGGCCAGCAGCGTCAACGGATTCATATCCGAAGCAAAAAGGAAAGGCTCGCCATGAAGCCATGGCGAGCCGAAATGTGCAAAATAATGCGTTTTCAAAGGGGACGGGAGTGCCCGGTGCCGGAGAAGCCAATGGCTTCACGGTTTTATCCCCGGGCGAGCCCGCCTGCCGAATTACCAACTCGACTTGGTCACGCCGGGAATCATCCCATGCGAGGCCAGTTCGCGGAAGGCGATACGGGAAAGTTGAAAGCGGCGGATGTAACCGTGACGGCGGCCGCTCTGCCGGCAACGGTTGGTGCAGCGCACAGGGCTGGCATTACGCGGCAACTGCTGGAGGGCGATATAATCGCCTTTCGCCTTCAGCTCCGCGCGAAGGGCCGCGTACTTTTCGACGGTAGCGCGCTTTTGTTTTTCTTTTTCAATCCAGCTTGTTTTAGCCATAGGAAGACGGGGAATTTAGGGATTGGAGGTCAGGTTGCAATCCTTTTTTTGGTGAAAACTCAATATTCTCGCTGAAGAAGATAATCGCCAATGGCGCGCAACGCTTCCCCTTTTTTGCCGAACGGCTTGAGGGCATCGAGCGCGACGGCGGTAAGACGCTGGGCTTCCTTACGCGATTTCTCAAGCCCCAGCACGCTCGGGTAGGTCGACTTCTGGGCGGCCACATCTTTGCCGGCGCTTTTGCCAAGCTTTTCGCTGGTCTGGGTGACATCGAGAATGTCGTCGATCACCTGAAAGGCGAGCCCCAGGTTTTTGCCGAAAACAGTGAGCCCCTCCAGCTTCGCAGGGGTGGCATTGGCACTCATGCCGCCGAGGCGGATGGAGGCGGTGAGCAGCGCGGCAGTTTTTGCCTCGTGAATGAACCGGAGATCCCGAAGGGTCGCTTTTTTCCCCTCGCCTTCCAGATCGGCCACCTGCCCGGCGATGAGCCAGCGACTGCCCGAAGCGCCGGCGAGTTCCGCCACCATCGCGGCGGCGGGATAACGGGGCGATCCGGCAGCCCCCGCCACAATCTCGAAGGCCAGCGTCAAAAGAGCGTCCCCTGCCAGCACCGCCACGCCCTCTCCAAAAACCTTGTGACTGGTGGGGCGGCCCCGGCGAAAATCGTCATCGTCCATGCACGGGAGATCATCGTGAATCAATGAATAAGTGTGAATGCATTCCACCGCGCAGGCGAGCGGGAGGGCCGCCTCGATCGTTGCCTCGGACTCCCCACCGCAGGCTTCGGCGGCGGCCAGGCAAAGGATGGGGCGCAGCCGTTTGCCACCCGCGAAGAGGGAATAGCGCATCGCCTTGTGCAAAGTGGCCGGTTTCGTAGTCGCCTTGGGAAGAAAACGATCCAGCGCCTTGTCGACAGCGGTGCTTCGCGCCTGGAGATAGCTCGTCAAATCGGCAGTTGGGTTGGAACTCATTGGCCTGACTTTGGGAAAAGGCAGGGCCGGTTGGCAAGCCTCGTTGATTTATGAGTATGGGACAAAAAATACTTTCGCGCCGGAAAACTTCCGCGTAAAGACGTTCCTGATCGCAAGCCTCAGGAGAATGCATCTTCCGCGATTTCGGAAGATCCCCCGCGCTCCTTTGGGCAGCAGAATGGAGTCAACTGATTGGTCACTGTCAAATTATGAAGAAGCGGGATTATCAAAGCGGCGGGGTTTCTTTTTGGGATCTGCTGATCATCGTCCTGATCGGCGTACTGGCTTATTTTCTCTACATCCGGGGTCATTTGGACAAATACCTGCCTGAGGAGTACGCCTCGGCGACCGCAGCCGCCGCCCGGGAAGCGGCAAACGCCCCTTCCGAGCCGACGAATGCGGAAGTGCAACCGATCAATCTCGGCACGCTCGAGCGCCGCTACTGGCCGAGGCAGATCCAGCTCCGGCGTTCCCTGGAGTTCCCAGTGATGACCGGTGGACAACAGACGGGGTCCATGACGGCTCCCGCAGGGGCAATCTTCGACGTCGCGGAAATCCGCGCCAAGGAAGTCGTGATCAAAAATGGAGGATCCCTGGAGACGGTGGCCGCAGGCGATACCGATGTGCTCGAACGGGCTTATACCCTGAAGCGTATCGGGGCTCCCGAGTTGAAATCCGAGGCCCACTGATCCCGCGATCCGGTGGCCGGGAAGGGAGGTTCTCCCCCCTGGGAGCGGTTTCAACTTGCAAACCCGCGCCGGGGGTGGTGAGTTCACGCGCCTAGTTTCTATCTGCTTATGACTCAGCCCGCCCAACCTGTTATCAAACAGACCGAACGCATGGAAAAGATTGTGTCGCTTTGCAAGCGTCGCGGTTTCATTTTCCCCTCCAGCGAGATTTACGGCGGTATCAACGGCTTCTGGGATTACGGTCCGCTCGGCACGGAGCTGAAGCGGAACGTCAAGGAGCTCTGGTGGAAGAGCATGACGCGCCTGCGTGACGACATCGTGGGGCTGGACGCCAGCATCATCATGCACCCGTCGATCTGGAAAGCGTCAGGCCACCTCGATACCTTCGCCGACCCGATGGTCGACTGCCTCCTGACCAAGAAGCGTTTTCGTGCCGACCAAATCGAACCGCAAACCGGCATCGCCTATTCCTACACCGGTGCCCGCGACGAGGCGTCCGGCAAGGAAGTCTGCGAGCCCTACTCCGTCCTGCTCGCCCCGGGCAAGCCGCCAGAGAGCGCCCGAAAAGTGGCCAGTCAGTTCTACGCTCAGCGCGGCCTGGAGAACCCCGTCCTGATTGGGGAGACCAACGAGAAGGTCGAGAACAGCACCCGGTACAACCCGGAGAACGGCTCGCTCCTCACGGAGCCCCGGATGTTCAACCTGATGTTCAAGAGCCACGCGGGCCCGGTCGAAAGCGCGGAAAACGCCGTCTATCTCCGCCCCGAGACCGCGCAGGCAATCTTCGTGCAGTATAAAAACGTCGTCGAAACCTCGCGCCAGAAGGTCCCCTTCGGTATCGCGCAGATCGGCAAGGCGTTCCGCAACGAGATCAACCCGCGCAACTACACCTTCCGCTCCCGCGAGTTCGAGCAGATGGAACTCGAGTTCTTCATCAAGCCCGACGAAGTCGTGGAGAAGCAGTGCGGCGAAGTCGCCAAGTTGCCGGAAAACAACGCGGAATTCCCCGAGCCGCAGCCCAACTGGGGCTGGGAAGTCTGGCACGGCTACTGGCTGGAACAGCGGATGCGCTGGTACGAGAGCATCGGCCTGAGCCGCGATACCCTGGAGCAATACTGGCAGACGAAGGACGAACTGGCCCACTACGCCAAGGCGACCGTCGATATTCTCTACAAATTCCCGTTCGGCACCCAGGAATTGGAAGGCGTCGCCGCCCGTGGCGACTTTGACCTGAGCCAACACCAGAAGCACTCCGGCAAATCGCAGGAGATCTTCGACCAGGAAGCCGGGGTGAAATACCTCGCGCACGTCATCGAGCCCTCGGCAGGCGTGGACCGCCTCCTGCTCGCGCTGATCTGTAACGCTTACGCCGAAGAGGAAGTCACCGACGAAAAGGGCAACAAAGAGGTGCGCACCGTCATGCGGTTTCACCCGAGGGTCGCCCCGATCAAGGTTGGCATCTTCCCGCTGCTCAAGAACAAGCCGGCGCTGGTGGAAAAGGCGCACGCCGTGCGCGATCTGCTGCGCCAGAACATGAACGTCTTCTACGACGACGCGGGAGCCATCGGCCGCCGCTATCGTCGCCAGGACGAAGCGGGGACCCCGTTCGGCGTCACCATCGACTTCGACACCATTGGCGAAAACGGCCCTGAACTGGAAGGCACCGTCACCCTGCGTCATCGCGACTCGATGAAGCAAGAACGGGTCAAAATCTCCGACCTGCTCGGGATTTTGCTGCCGCAGGTTCAGTAAGGCTAAAAAAGCTATTTAATTCACGGCGCTCCGGGGCACTGGAGCGCCGTTTTCTTTGGCCCGTTGCGCCGCCCGCTCGATTTGCTGGATCGTCGCGTCGATCCACCAGCGAAGGTCATCGGAAGCCTTCGCGCGCGCGGCTTTGAGGGCAGGCAGCGCAGCCGTCCGATGCATCGCCAATCCCGCCACGGCGGCTCGCCGCCTGTTATAGTCGGGATCTTCCAACTGCTTCACCAACCTCTTTATCTGTCGCACGGGATCTACGGTGATCTTGAATGAAGCAGTCCCCGGGATCGCCTCCTTCTGCAACTCCTCATCGACTGCGTAGGCTGTGACGCGATGTTTCCCGGAGGGAATCGAATCAAGGATCAACACTTCCTCGCTAGTCGACTGCCAAGGCCCATCATCGATCCGCCAGTAAACCCGGGCCTTGCCCGGCGTTTCGACCTTCATGGTCAGTTCCACCCCATCCACCTCCGTCTTCCTGACTTTCAACGAGGTCTTTGGAAGCGGGAAGCCTGCGGCTACCATCCAATAGTTCTGGGAGTTCGAAGCCGTTTGGAGAAACAGGTTTCCCCTCGGATCCACCCATGCCTTCTGAAAAATGCGGGGCACGATAAAAGGAGAGTGAACATCCGGCGCAAAGATCATCGCTCGATCTTCACCCACATACTTGGCAAGGCCCCCGCCCCTCTCCGTTACCCAGGCATTGCCATGATTGTCATAAACCGAGGCCCAAGGCGTCGTCACATCAGCCCTTGGAGGAGGAATCGGTGCCTTGGAAGACTTGAACCCGTATCGCTCTGCATACCGATCCTCATACGTCCCTTTGACCCAAGCCCCCGAATCGGTGAGATTCCAGCTCTCCTCCCCGACATTCAAAGAAAGGCGATCCTGATCGTCAAAGAAGGGAGCCCCGCCGATGGAGCCCCGATTCGGGGCAATCTCCTGCCGCTTCCACTCTTTCCACCGGGACCCGTCGAAATAAGCGATCGCCCACCCCTTTTGGAAAGCCATGCGCCTGCCATCCGCGCTGACATTCACCATGTACCCTCCGGAACTATTTCCTACCCAGTGCGGCAGCTTCTTCTGCTTCTGCAGGTTTTCATAGGCGGACTCCCAGCTTTCGAAAGTCACCCACTCCTTCTTCTTTGATTCAAAGAACCCGGCCTTCTTATTGCCGTTTGGCATCACCCAGACCCGCCCCTGGCGATCACATGCCACCCCACTGCTGGATCGTTGTGCCATCCCCTCGGGAAGCGAATGCCGATGCCACTTTGTCCCATCCCATTCCATCAGCGGCTCTTCTCCTTCGAAGAAAGCCCACAAATGCTGATCCACTCCGATTTCCCAATTCCATCGAATCGGCACCTCCGTAATCCTCGCAAGCCCATTAGGCTTTGGAGGAAGCGGGATGGGAACGTAAGCCATCTTTGCCCCATGTCCAATGGCGAGGAACTTGCCATCGGGAAAAGGAAACAACCCCCAGCTTGCCTCCACCGGGAAACCGCTTCTCCAATCAAGTAACACCGGTGCCCCTGCCCCCGTTTTCGGAATCACCCAAGGGCCATGACCGGAAGCCTGGAGGAGAAAGTACTCGCCGCATTGCACCCAGTAACGGGGAAGCCGCCATGCCATGCCGTTACCATGGACATCAAGCCGCTCCACCACGGACTCCCATTTCTCTCCCCGCAACCGCCATAGAGTATTCGTCCCATCGGGCAACCGCCCCACCACATGCCACTCTCCCCCCATTTGGAAGATCTCCTGCACGCGCTGGAAAGCCCCCGGCGCGGGCTCCTCAACCGGCGTCGCATTCCATGTTTCCGTATTCAGAATGAACAAACCTTCGCTCGGCACCCCTACCCACATTTCACCGGGAGCTTTCTGAGCGATCCCGGAGAATAACTGCCCCTTGATCCCCTCGAACCCCTCGATCTGCCGCGCCTCCCTTCCCTCGAAAAGCAAGACTCCTCGGATCGATGCATAGTTGGAAGCCGCAGACGCCCCATTGGTCCATACCCAGACCCGCCCCTTCTCGTCCTCAACCATCCGGGAGACGTTATAGCCATCCCATCTCTTGCGTTTTGAGGAAAGAAAGGCTTCCGGCTTCAGTTCATACCGGAAAGAATCTTCCTCCCTCGCGCCCACACAATGAATCCCTCGCGTGCTATCCGAAAACCATAAATGATCCCGAGAATCCAGAAACAGCTCGCTTTGAAGTCCGCTACCGGGAATCGAGCCCGGCCTCTCCGACACGATCCTGGATTGACCCACCCGGTGTTGCGTGACTCCAACCCGCTCCTCCCCCAACTTCCAGACCCCCATTACCGTCCCATCCTTCGTCTTTGCCAGCCGCATCGGCATTGCCTCATCGACTGAGGGAAACTTGATGAAGACCGATCTCCAGTCTTTCCCGTCGAAGGTAAACAGATGGTTTCCCTCCCAACGGTTTATGGCCCAGACCATTCCTTTGCCATCCTGCACCGCGTCTTCAAATTTAGGGGGGAAATCCTTTGAAGCTCCCGCAGCAGGAGCAAAGGCGAGGATTGAAACCACCAGCCATGCAAGGTGACCGGCCACCTCACTCCATATCCGTTGGCTTACCATGAATAGTACACGGTATAGGTCACGACCTTCTCCTCATCCGGCTTGAGTTGGACGCGGAATTCCATTACCTGCGCGGCAGTTTTGACGAACGGATCCGTGTTCGCCGTGATTTCCCAGGTCAGCCAGCGGTAAAGATGCTCGACGATGCGGATTTCGACCGCCTCCTTCTTGTGGTTGCGAAGTTTGATCTCGAACGATTCGTCGATGGTGTTCTTCGAGGTATCGATTTTCCAGTTCGTCCGGCGGCGCTCGCCGACGAGATCGAAGGCATTGCCGGTGAAGACACGGATGGTTTCATCCTTCGGCGTATGGTCGATGGTGTTTTCGCCGGTGAATTCCAGCCGCTTGTCCCCATCGTCCTGCCGGTAAAAACGAAGGCGACCCTTCGGCAGCGGCATCCCGAGGTTGTTCTCCTTGGAGTTCTTGAACTCCCGCATGACCGCCACCTTGGTTTCGAACTCCGTACCGAACTCCTCATTGTTGCGGATGTTCTGCATCCGATGGCCGCCCCACTGGTTCCAATCGACTTTCAGGCCGTCATAAATATAGACCCGCTGAGATTTGACACCCGCCGCGCGAACGAACTCGACCTGCTTGGTTTCGCGGTCGCGTAGGGTTGCCGGGCGTTCCAAGGTGTAAAGATGGTATTCGTCGAATGACTTTTCCGTCACCGGCGCGGGTGCGTTCGACCTTAAATTACTGGCCGTGAGAGCGCCGTAATAAATAAACCCGTCCGCCGGCTGGATCTTGCTCACATCTCCCGCCATCAGCTTGATCTTCGCTTCCTTGAAAGTCTTGCCGCTCTGGTTATCGATCGTCACCCATCCGACGATATCGAGAAGATCTCCCTTTTCAGGAGAGACGATGTTGTAGTCGGCCTCCCACGTCATCCCGCCGGTGATGTAGGCCAACTCCGCCTCCAGCTTGCCGGGCGCGCTGGCCTGGATCTTCCAGTCGAGCGTCGGCTTGAGGTTTGTGTCATCCGCCAGCGCGGGGAAGAGCGGCTGCCCGGGCAGGCTGAATTGCAACTTCCCGTCCACCTCGATGATCGGCTGGCCCGTGCCGCCCCCGCCATAGGCTGCCGCCATCTGCCTTTGAAAATACGGCTGCCCGTAGCGGCGCATCACCTCCTCGCCATGCGCGACGTAGCCGCTCCGGATAATCTTGCCCTTCACGATCTTCTTCTCTCCCTCCTGAGTGATGGTCTGGAAGTCGATCGTGTTTCCTTCATTGAGCGAAAGGAGCAGTCCCTGAGAGACCGGGTCATTCCGATAGTTCTGCTCCAAAATCTGCAACGCCACCTTCCCCGCCGGATCGCGCAGGATCACGGAATCAGGCTCCAGATGCATCGTTGTATCGGCAAACTGAACCGCATTAACGCCTCCTTTGAGGTCGAGCGAAACCGTGTCGCGCACGACCGCGAAGTTCTGGTTGTAAACCGTAATGGCCGGTTGAGCAACGGCGCTCAAACCGGAAATCGCAATCATCGCCGAAAGAAGGCAGGGGATGGAGTGACTCATAGATCAAACAAGCGCTCGAATGTCTTGGCGACCGATTACCATGAATAGTGCACGGTATAGGTCACGACCTTCTCCTCATCCGGCTTGAGCTGGACGCGGAACTCCATCACCTGCGCGGCCGTTTTCACGAAGGGCTCCGTGTTCGCCGTGATTTCCCAGGTGAACCAGCGATAGAGATGCTCGACGATGCGGATTTCGACCGCCTCCTTCTTGTGGTTGCGGAGTTTAATCTCGAACGATTCATCGATGGTGTTCTTCGAGGTATCGATCCTCCAGTTCGTCCGGCGCCGCTCGCCGACGAGATCGAAGGCATTGCCGGTGAAGACACGGATGGTTTCATCCTTCGGCGTATGGTCGATGGTGTTTTCGCCGGTGAACTCCAGCCGCTGGTCGCTGTCCTGCCGGTAGAAACGGAGGCGGCCCTTCGGCAGCGGCATCCCTAGGTTGTTCTCCTTGGAATTCTTGAACTCCCGCATGACCGCCACCTTCGTATTGCATTCGGTGCCGAACTCTTCGTTGTTGCGGATGTTCTGCATCCGATAGCCGCCCCACTGGTTCCAATCGACTTTCAGTCCGTCATAAATATAGACCCGCTGAGACTTGACGCCCGTCGCGCGGACGAACTCGACCTGTTTGGTCTCGCGGTCCCGCAGGGTTGCGGGACGCTCGAGGGTGTAGAGGTGGTATTCGTCGAAAGATTTCTCGGTGACGGCGGGAGCGGCCATATCACGCGCAAGCTTCGCCCCGGCCATTCCAAAAGCCATCCTCGCCTCTTCCGGCTGGATCTTGCTCACATCCCCCGCCATCAGCTTGATCTTAGCCTCCTTGAAGGTCTTGCCGCTCTGGTTATCGATGGTCACCCAACCGACGATGTCGAGAAGATCGCCCTTTTCCGGGGAGACGATGTTGTAGTCGGCCTCCCATGTCATGCCGCCGGTGATATACGCCAGCTCGGCCTCCACCTTTCCAGGCCCGCTGGCCTGGATCTTCCAGTCGAGCGTCGGCTTGAGGATTGAATCATCCGCCAGCGCGGGAAAGAGCGGCTGCCCGGGCAGGCTGAATTGCAGCTTTCCGTCCACTTCAATGATCGGCTGGCCCGCTCCGGCCCCGGACGCCATTGCCATCTGCGATTGATAATACTGCTGCCCGTACCGGCGCATCACCGCATCGCTGTGAGGCGTGTAACCGCTGCGGATCACCTTGCCCTGCACGACTTTCTTCTCGCCGGTTTGCGTCACCGTCAGAAAATCCAGGATATTTCCTTCATTGAGGGAGAGGAGCAACCCTTGCGAGACGGGGTCGTTGCGGTAGTTCTGCTCCAGAATTTGCAATGCGACCTTTCCTGCCGAATCGCGAAGAATCACGGAATCGGGCTCCAGGTGCATCGTCGTATCCGCAAACTGAACCGCGTTGACGCCTTCCTTCAGATCGAGCGAAACCGTGTCGCGCACCACCGCGAAGTTCTGGTTGTAAACCGTGATGGCAGGCTGGGCGAAAGCGGTAACGCCGGAAACCGCCAGCGCGGCAAGCAGAGATGGGAGGGAATGATTCATAAATAGATGACGTTCAAGAGGGGTTGTTTCTTAGAAATTTGCGCGGTGCATCGAAAATATCACTCCTCCAGCACCTCCGCGACCGCCCTGTGGCAATGCCGCTGCCAGACCATGAAGGGATGTCCGAGAGACCAGATTCTGCGGCAGCGCGCCGACGGAACCACGGAACTGCTGGGAGGGAGCACCATCGCGTCAAGCGGCGTCCACAGGCTGGTGAACCCGGTGGACAGAAGGCAGTCTGCATCCCGTTCCAGATCCTTGAGAAAAGCGCTGGCGGGGCGCATCTGGCGAAATCCGGCATTCCAATAGAGATAGGCCAGCACGCTTCCCCGGTGCGGCGTGGCGATCGTCACGAACCGCCTCACCCTCCAAAGCCCGTTGAGGCGCTGGAGATAGTAACGGCCTACAAGCCCTCCCATGCTGTAGCCCACGAGATTGAATGACTCGTCCCCGGGCACACAGCTTTCGACAAACGCCTGAAGCTGTCTCGCGAGCACATCCACGCCCGCCTGCCCCGAACTCGGGACAAGATCACAGGAATGAGTACGCCATCCCTCAGCCTCAAGATGCCGCGCCAACCGCGCCATTTTTCTCGCGCTGTCCTTCAGCCCATGCACAAGCACCACCGGCTTCCGGGAGGTTGTCATGAGTAAAAAGGTGCCTCAGCCCCTCCAAAATGGAAAGCCTCAAAGGCCCCAAAAAGCCTCCGGCAAAACCTGACGAACCTGTTGACATCGCAACGCCATCCGGTAGACTCTCCGCTCTTTTTCTATACGAATTTTCTCTTATGAAACGCACTTACCAGCCTTCCAAGCGGACGCGCAAGCAGCAGTTCGGTTTCCGCGCACGCATGAAAACCAAGAGCGGACGCGCTATCCTCGCACGCCGCCGCCAGCGTGGCCGCAAACGCTTGCTGCCGAAGGGCGTTGAAATCCACTTCGCGCGCCACACCGAGGCTTAGGCCGAGGTGTGCCGGGGGGATCCCGGAGTGCCGGGCAGGCTCCCATGAGCCCTTTCTCCCGGCAGGCTTCGAGAAAAATCACCTCTGCAACGACCTTTGGCGCTGACTTTCCCCAAGTCCATCCGGCTGTCCCTCAGCTCGGAGTTTCTCCGCGTGAAAACGGAGGGCCGGTCCTATAGCGGCCGGCACATGATCTTGGGAATCTTGAAGAACATCGATACACAGACCGCCTCCCCGACCAAAACCGGATTGATCACATCACGCCGGGTTGGGGGCGCGGTGGTTCGCAATCGCGTACGGCGGCGCTTCCGTGAAATTGTTCGCCTGAACCGTCCCGCGTTAATTTCCAATGCCTGGCTTGTCGTCATCGCCCGACGCGCCGCGGCTGACGCCAGCTTTGCGGACCTTCAGGAGGAATGGGCAAGGCTGGCTCGAAAGGCGGGCCTCTTGAAAACTCCGACAAAAGCCCCCCTCCCCTCCGCCGGTTCTCACTTGGAAAGCCCCGAAGAGTGATGGCAAAACGTCTCGTGCTCGCCCTCATTTTTCTTTATCAACGGGTGCTATCTCCGCTGTTTACGGTGCTTTCGGGCCCTGGCGGCGGCTGCCGCTTTGAACCCACCTGCTCCCGCTATTGCGCGGAAGCCGTGGAACGCTTCGGGGTATTGCGCGGCGGCTGGCTTGGCATCAAACGCCTGGTGCGCTGCCACCCATGGGGAGGCCAGGGCTATGACCCCGTCCCGCATTCCCTTCCCTCGCGGCGGGACGGCAATGCGTAAACTCGGATGACAACCGACCACTCTCCACGTATCTTCCCTGCTGCCCGCCCCCAGGCTTTTTGAAAATTTATGGATCGTAAAGGCATTATCGCAGTCACCCTCTCGATGCTCGTCCTCGTCTGGTGGCAATTCAAAACCCAAAAGGATGCGCGTGAATGGCGGCTCGCTCACCCCGAAGCCGCCGCTACGGCCTCGGCTACCCCGACCGCCTCTCCAACGGCTTCACCGGCCACCCCTTCGACCGCCGCCCAATCGGTCACCGAAGCGAAACCGACCGAACCGGCAGTCCCCGAGAAGCTGGAAACCCTCACGGCGGGCTCTGCGGAGTACACCTTTACAAACCATGGCGGAGGCATCGCTTCCGTTAAGCTGCTGGAGCACCAGGGCGCGACCCCCGGGGAGAAGGTCATCCTCAACGGTCACGCCAGTTACCCGATCGGCGCGCTCCTCTCCCAGCCGGGCGATCCCGACAGGGAGCCTTACACCGTCACCGTTAAGGACGGCAAGGTGATCGCTGAACGCACGGAAGCCAACGGGCTCCACATCACCAAAACGTTCACGCTTCCTTCGACAAAGAAAGGCGCGGCGGAATACACCGTTGGCCTGGAAATCGCCTTTGCCAATCGCGGCCCCGCCGCCGTGGAGAAGCTCGGTTACTACGTTTTCGCCGGAGGCGTCGAGCCGATCCACGCTTCGGAGCTTCCTTACTACACCGGAGTGGACTGGTTCCGTGACGGCAAAGCGACGTTCACCGACGTCAACTGGTTTAACGCCAAAACCATCCCTCTCACGGGAATCGAGCGCGCTCCCGGCAAATCGCAGTACCTCGAAACCCCCGGTGGCGTGAACTGGGCCGGCGTCAAAAACCAATATTTCACATCGCTCATTTCCAGCCCGCAAACCCCGGGCCTGGGCGTCTGGGCCAGCCGGTTCCCGGTAAAGATCGAGGGCAAGGAGATCCATGGCATCCAGGGGGCGCTCGGGATGCCCGGGTTCAAACTGAATCCCGGCGACACCGCACAGCAAAAGCTGACCATCTACGCGGGCCCCAAAGAGTACCGCCGTCTGGCCGAGCTCGGCCATAACGAGCAGGAGATGATGAACTTCGGCTTCTTCAAGATCATCTGCATCTTCCTGCTCAGGAGCATGAACTGGCTGGAAGGCTACATCGGCAGCTACGCGCTGGCGATCGTCGTACTGACCTTCATCGTGCGTGGCGCTCTCTGGCCCGTGCAGGGGAAGGCCACCGCCTCCATGAAGAAAATGCAGCTCCTCCAGCCCAAGATGACGGAGCTCAAGGAGAAGTATAAGGACGATCCCGCCCGGATGAACCAGGAGCTGATGAAGCTCTACAAGGACTATGGCGTCAACCCGTTCGCGGGGTGCCTCCCGATGCTGATCCAGATCCCGATCTTCTTCGGCTTTTACAGCATGCTGGGGGCCGCCGTGGAACTGCGCAACAGCCATTTCCTCTGGGTCCACGACCTTTCGCAGCCCGATACGGTGTTCCACATCGCCGGATTCCCGGTGAATATCCTGCCGATCCTCATGGCGGCCACCATGGTGCTGCAAATGCAGCTTACGCCGAAATCGGGAGATCCGACCCAACAGCGCATCCTCCTTTTCATGCCGCTGATTTTTGTGGTCTTTACCTACAATTTCGCTTCTGCGCTTGCCCTTTACTACACCGTTCAGAATATACTCTCGATCATTCAGCTCTACGTGACGCGGAATCAGGAGGCCCCGGCGCTCACCAAGGCCGTCGTGGCGAAGAAATCCAAGCGCCGTTGATCACCCCCAAGGAATCAGCCTATAGAAAGACGCTATAGAACGACGATCGGCAGCCTATGAATCCCAATGCGAAAGACATCCTCGACACCATGCTCGGGTATCTCGGTTTCGCGTTTGAGATCAAGGAGATCGAAGTCGACGGGATGGTGACGCTCCAGGTTTATACTCCCGAGAAGGAGAAACTGATCGGGAAAGAGGGCGAAACCATCGACGATCTGCAATTTCTGCTGAATCGTCTTCTGCAAGTGCAGGACCCGAGTTCGCCGAAAGTGCAAGTGGACGTGGAGCATTTTCGTGAAATGCGGAACGACCGATTGGTCGCCCAAGTGCGAAAGTACGCGGAACTCGTGCGCGAGACGGGCAACCCGTTTCACCTCGACCCGATGAACGCTTACGACCGCCGGGTCGTCCACAATGCGTTCAAAGACGATCCCGAAGTGACGACCTGGAGCCCCGACGACGAGGCCCGGGTCAAGCGGATCACCCTCAAGCGGCGAACGGCTTGATCCGCAGATTTAACGCCCATATCCCGCGAGGATGGCGCCCTCGCGGCAAAACTTCATTTGACAAAGCAAGACACCCAATCCAATCTGCCGCTCTTTTTTCAGAACTATGACGACCCATCTTCTTGACGAGGCCAGCAAAGTGATTCCCAATCAGCAAGTTCTGATCAACGTGGTTTCCCGCCGCGTGCGCCAGCTTTCGCAGGGACATCGCCCGATGGTTGAAGTTGGCACCCGCCTCGATTTTGCCGACACCGCCCTGCGCGAGATCATCGAAGGCAAGCTCAGCTGGGAGCAACTCGAAGCCGCCGAAGAGGTCGCTTAATCCCGCCTGCCATGTCACGGGCCAAGCCCGCCGATATCTCAGTCAATCGCCGCGCCACGCACGATTACCACATCCTCGAACGGTTCGAGGCCGGGATCGAGCTGAAAGGCACCGAGGTCAAATCGATCCGGGGCGGCTTTGCCAATCTCAACCAGGCCTTCGCGCGGGTGGAGAATGGACAGGTCTTTCTGTATGGGGCCGATATCCAGCCGTACTTCCGCGCCAGCTTCGAGCAACACGAAGCCAAGCGAGCCCGGCGGCTTTTGCTTCATAAGAAGGAGATTGCGAAGCTTTTCGAAGCCACCTCCATCGCGGGGCACACCCTGGTGGCCCTGCGGATGTACTGGAAGGACGCCCGCGTCAAAATCGAGATCGGCATCGGCAAAGGCAAGGTGGCGCACGACAAGCGCCAGGATCTCAAAACCAGCGCGGTAAAGCGGGAAATGGAACGGGAACGGGCCGACTTCAACCGCAGGCACCGGTAAATGCCCTTTGAACCATCCGGCGGCGCGTGATTTGACATCGCGTCGCGATACCCCAAGATTCAACTTTCATCTGCATCGCCATGCCTCTGCAAAACGCGCACGTCATCGATCTCATCGCCCAGGACCCCGAAACTAACGTTTTGATTCTCGGCATGACGGAACCTCGCCCGTGGGACGCCTCGGATCGCCGCATTTTTCAACTTCAGGAGAAAGTGAACGCCTATCTCTCCTTCGCGCTCGACGGGGAAATGGCCGAGCACTTCCCTCAGTTTGCCGACAAAACCGTGCGGCTTCAGCTCGAATGCGTGGAACCACCCGATGAGAAGACGGAATATTTCATCGGCGTGATTCGCGAACAGATCGGATTCCAGGGGATCGAGTTCGCCGTGAAAGTGAACCCCGAACTTGCCGCCTCGGCGGAAGGGGAATGTTGTGGGGGTGGCGGATGCTGCGGCAGTCAGCATGATCACTCCCATGCTCATGATCACGGGCACTCCCATCCCTCGCACTCGGATGAGGGTTGCTGCGGCGGAGGCAACTCCGGCGGCTGCGGCTGCTCGTAGACGAAAGTGTGTGCCGTCGGCCGGTAGCGGCGTCGCGGAGCTCCGCCCTCCGGGAAGAGCGCTGCCGCGCCATTGCTTCTAACGGAGGGCGGAGCTCTGCGACGCCGTGGCATTGGATCACTTCGCAACGGCGCTCTCGGGACAATCTCCCTTCTTTGATGCAACCCGGCGTTGAAACGCCGGGTTACTTTCGATTTCTCTTCGGACGCCGGCCTACTCCGCCAGGCCGATAAACAGCTTCCGTCCCTTGAATTTCACGCCGTTAAGCTTTTCCAAAACGCGCGGAACCTCCTCGCGAGCCACATCGACAAACGACTGCTTCGCCATCAGGCGGATCGCGCCGATGGACTCCTTGCTAACCTTTGCGAGCCCGGCAATGACGCCCACCACGTCTCCCGGCGAAATCTCATGATCGCGCCCGGCGTTGATGACCAGCCGGGACATCCCCGCCTCGTGGGAAAAGCGTGAAGGCTCCTGGCGGTCGTGCTGCAATGGACGCTCGCGCTTGAGCGGGCGTTCGGGGCGCTCATCGCCTTTGCGCTTGAACTCCCGGATCGGCTCGCGGAATCCCGGGGTCGAAGCTGGGACTGCTTTTGGCGCGTCCCATTCCTTGCGAGGGCGCGGCTCCGCCGATTGTCCTTCTCGCGCGGCATGGCGGGGGCGTTCTTCACGCGCTGCTTCGTATTCCCGTCTAAGCTCCGCTTTGGCCTTCGGTTTGCGTTCAAAATCCGCAGGGCGCGCAGGCACCACGTCCCTTTCCCTTGGCTCCCGCACTTCCCGCTCGCCGCCCTGCCGGGGCTTCTCGCCACTACTCAGGTGAATGAGCGCGGAGGCGATGTCGGTCGGAGCATAGCCCTGATTGAGAAGGCGATCGATCAATTCATCCTGCCGCTTGTATTCGCCGCTCTCGAGCGTTTCGCGCAAGGTATCGAAGAAGACATTGGCACGCTTTTCCTCCACCTCGTCAGCGGAAGGCACGCGCTCGCGCCGGATCCGCCCCTTGGTGAACCGCATGATGTGCTGGAGTTTCCAGATCTCCCGGCCTGAAACGAGAGTAAACGCCTTTCCGGTGCGGCCCGCACGCCCGGTACGGCCGATGCGGTGGACATAGTCTTCGCCATCCTGCGGAAGATCGTAGTTGAAGACCGCCTCAAGGTCATCCACGTCGACCCCGCGCGCCGCGACGTCGGTGGCAACGAGAAATTCGAGCCCGCGCTTGCGGAACTTGGTCATCACCCGCTCGCGCATTGCCTGCGACATGTCGCCGTGCAGCTTGTCGGAGGCGTAACCGCGCGCGGTCAGATGCTCGGTCAATTCATCGACCATCATCTTGGTGGCGCAGAAAATAATGGCGTAGTTGATGTCCTCCAGATCGATCAGGCGGCAGAGCACCTCGACTTTGGAGCGGCGCTCCACCTCGAAATAGACCTGATCGATGGAGGGAACCGTGAGCGCCTGCGCCTCGATTTTGATGCTGACGGGGTTCTTCGTAAACGTCTCGATCAAATGCCGGATGGGCGGCGGCACGGTGGCGGAAAACATCACCGTCTGACGCTCGGGCGGGGCCTGGCTCAGAATGGTTTTGATGTCGTCAACGAAACCCATGTCGAGCATCCGGTCGGCTTCGTCGAGAACGATCATGCGAAGTTGGTCGAGCTTCAACGTGCCGCGATCAAGGTGATCCATGACACGCCCCGGGGTGCCGATGATGATCTGCGGCCCCTGCGAGAGCCCCTTGAACTGGCGCTCGTAAGATTGCCCTCCGTAGATGGGAAGCTCGCGCACACCGCGCTTGAAGAAGGCGAGCTTGGCGACCTCTTCGGCCACCTGGACGGCGAGCTCGCGCGTGGGGCAGAGGATGAGCACCTGCGGCACGCGCAGCGAACCATCCACGCGCTCAATGGCGGGAATCGCAAACGCCGCCGTCTTACCCGAACCGGTCTGGGATTGGCCGACCACGTCGGCACCGCCGAGGAGCACAGGGATCGCCTCCGACTGGATGGGCGAAGCCTCCTCGTACCCGACCTTTGCAATCGCCTTGAGAAGTTCAGGCGAGAGGCCAAGTTCGGTAAATTGTTTCTTTTGCATCAGAGCTTCTACGCCGGGCGACGGAAGCGCGCACTAGAAAAATCGGAAATTCCGGCTGAGCGTAAACAGTATAAAACAACCGACTTCAGAAAACCCTCGGTTTTGCCGCCCTTATGGCGGCGCGTTGACAATTGCATACAAATCATGCATCTTCATATGCATGAGAACGACTCTCAATATCGATGACGCCCTCCTTTCCCAAGCCGCTGAATATACGGGAGAAACGGAAAAGACCGCCATCGTCCGCATGGGCCTGGAAGCGCTCATCCAGCGAGAGTCCGCCCGGCGACTCGCGGCTCTCGGCGGCACGATGCCCGAGCTCGCACTCCCTCCGCGCCCTCGGTCGACCCCGAAAAGTCGGAAATGATCCTGGCAGACACTTCGATCTGGGTGCAGCATTTCCGCCGGGGAGTCCCGGAATTTGCGGCGGTCCTGAAAGACGGCCTCATTTTGATCCACCCTATCGTCATTGGCGAATTGGCAACCGGGAATCTCGCGAAACGCAAGCAGACCCTTGCCGCATTGCGAAGTCTGCCACGCGCAACAGTCTGCACGGCGGAAGAATGCCTCGACTTCATCGAAGCCCACGCGCTCTACGGCCGAGGTATCGGCTGGAATGATTTGCAACTGCTTGCAGCGGCCCGGCTTTCAAACTCTCCGCTTTGGAGCCTCGACGCCCGCCTCGCTGCGGCGGCCATCGAGTTGGGGGTTGGTTATGTTGAAGCACCGGGAATGAAATAGCTCTTTCACGCCCATAGGACCGATACCCGCGCTCGCGGCGCGAGCGGACTACCAGGTTTCCGGTCTTCGCTCTCTGGATTTTCTCACTCCCGCTGGCGCAAATACTCCACAAGCTGCTCGGCAAGGCGCGGGCCGATGCCGGGAGTTGCGGCAATCTCCTCCACGGGCGCTTTCCGTAGACGGGCGACGGAACCGAATTTGGCGAGAAGGGCATGCTTGCGGGTGGCGCTGATCCCGGGGCAGTCGTCGAGAATGCTTTCGACGATGCGGCGCTTCATGAGCAACTGGTGGTAACCGTTGGCGAAGCGATGAGCCTCGTCGCGGATCCGCTGGAGCAACCGGAGCGCGTTGGAATCCTCTGGCAGGCGCATCGGCAGCGGTCGCCCGGGACGATGGATCTCTTCAAATTCCTTGGCGAGGCCGATGATGGGGAGATCGTGCAACCCGAGCCGCTGGAGTTCCTTGCAGGCAGAGGAAAGTTGCCCCTTGCCGCCGTCGACGATGACCAGATCCGGAAGCCGGACGAACGTTGGGCCTCCCCCAGTGGCGTCTGAAGAGGCGAGCCGATCCACCGCTTCCGCGGGAGATTCCTGGGAAAACTCCGGGGAATAGTCGATCCCCTCCCCGTCCGCGCCTTTTCGGGACTCGGCTTGGGCACTCTCGCGGGCAGTCAGAAGGATGCGGGAGTAACGACGCCGGATAACCTCGGCCATGCTCGCGAAATCGTTCTGCCCGTCGACGCTCTTGATCCGATAACGCCGGTAGTTGGCGCGGTCCGGCACGCCATCGCGAAAACGGACCATGGAGGCGACGATATGCGTGGTCGAAATATTGGAGATGTCGAAGCACTCCATGACGCGCGGCACCTCGGCAAGCCCGAGCGCGTCTTTGAGCGAGAGGACATCAGCCCCCGGGTCGATGCTGCTCGGGAGCGTGTGCCGCGTAAATCGGCGGACCGTCGTCGCGGTGGTCTTGCGCAGGTTGTCGAGCATGTTGCGCAGTTCCACCGCCCGCTCGAAGTCGAGCTTGGCCGCCGCCTTCTGCATCTCCTCTTCTAACTCCTTGAGCAACTCGCGCGATTGCCCCGCGAGAAATTCGCAAGCGGCCTCCACCCGTTCCCGATATTGCTCCGTCGTAAAGGCGGTGATCCGGCTCAAAACCTGATAGGCGGACGATTTGAGTTCCCGCTCCGTGGGCGCGCCCCGCCCGAAAGTGAGGATGCCGAACTTCTTCCGCATGAAGTGAAGTGTCTGCTTGAGCGCCCCCGAATGGACATACGGCCCGAAGTAGCGGGCATTGTCCTCCCGCTTGAAGCGGGCGAGCCGGAACCGGGGCCACTCCTCGGCCATATCGACCTTCACCATCAGGAAGCGTTTGTCGTCGCGGAAGGAGATGTTGTACTTGGGTCGGAACTCCTTGATGAGCTTCCCCTCCAGAAGCAACGCCTCGGGTTCGCTCTTTACCGTGTGCCACTCCAGATCCCACACGCTATCGAGGAGCGCGAGCGTCTTGGGATCGGCGGTTCTGCGGCGGGAGGCGACAAAATACTGGCTGACCCGCTTTTTCAGATCGCGGGCCTTGCCGACGTAAATCACCCTGCGAAGGCGGTCCCGCATCAGGTAAACGCCCGGTTTATGCGGGAGCTCTTGCAGTTTTCGCCCAAGGTCGGGCTTGTCTTTGGAGTGGGCGGGCGTCATACGTTGGCGTGGTGAAAACCGGTCTCCGATTGGAGAGTCGAGTTGAAACCCCGGTTGCGCATCGTAATATACACAACCAATTTCATGAAACCCTCTCTTTTGTTATTCGGGATTTTCGGCCTGGCGACTCCCCTGACCTCTCTTTTGGCGCAAGGCAACTCCGCCGCAAAAGTGGCCGAAGCCGCTGCTGCCGCCGCGGCCCAGAAGCCCGATTCGGTCACCATGCTCAATTTGATCCAATCCGGCGGCTGGGCGATGATCCCGCTGGCCATCATGTCGATTCTGACGCTGATGCTGGTCGTCGCCTTCGCTTTCACGCTCCGGCGCGGCGCGATTGTCTCGACCCACTTCATGAACACCGCCGAGGTGCTTCTGAAAAAGCGCGACTACCCGGCGCTGCTCGCCATTTCGCACCGTCACGGCGAGGCCATCGCCCGGGTGGTGCAACGGATGCTCGATTTCACCACGAAGAACCCGACAGCCTCCTTCGAGGTGGTCAGGGAGATCGCGCAGACGGAAGGAGCCTCGCAGGCCGCGTCGCTGCAAAACCGGATCTCCTACCTTGCCGACATTGCCGTCCTCTCCCCGATGGTCGGGCTTCTCGGCACGGTATTCGGCATCATTCACTCGTTCGGGGTTATCGCCAGCAACGTCTCCGAAGCGAGCCGCCCGATGCTTCTCGCCGAGGGCGTTTCCGAAGCGCTGGTGGCCACCGGGACGGGGCTGATCGTCGGCATCGTCGCGATGGCATTCTACGGCCTTTTCCGCAACCGGGTGCAGCATTTGATCTCGGACCTGGAACGCGCTTCCGCCCAGTCGCTCGGCCTGATGGCGCTGCACTTCGAAACCAGGCAGGAAGAACCCAGGCGCGACCGGGATCGTGACCGCGACCGAAGAGACTCCCGCGAGCGCGACCGCATCATGGACGACCATGGCGGTTCTTCGAGAAAGCCCTCGGTCTCACTCGACGACGATTTCTAAGGTATGAATTTCCGGAAACGCTCCGCGCCACAACACCTCGGCTTCCAGATTGCCCCCATGGTGGACATTCTGCTGGTGCTGCTGGTGTTTTTTATCGTGACGTGGAACTTCGCGCTGAGCGAAAATGCGGTTGACGTGAAAATCCCTTCCGCCGCCAGCGCCGACGAACAAAAGCCGTATGTAAACCAGGTGGTTCTCAATGTCCGAAAGGACGGCACGGTCGTTCTCAACCGGAAGCCGATCTCCTCCGACGATCTTTCCAAGAAGCTCTCCGAGCTGGCGGAACTCTTCCCGGATCAGGCGGTGGTGGTCCGTGGCGACGAAGAACTTTCCTATAAAAACATGATGGCGGTGCTCGACGTATGCAGGAATGCCAAGATCTGGAACGTGCTTTTCGCCACTTCCAAGACCGAGTCTGAATCGCAAATCCGGCCCCAGCCCCAGCGGTAAAAATCAACATGTTACGGAGGCGGGTTCTACTGGCAATCATG
The DNA here is from genome assembly GCA_037190965.1 of Chthoniobacteraceae bacterium. Taxonomy (GTDB): domain Bacteria; phylum Verrucomicrobiota; class Verrucomicrobiia; order Chthoniobacterales; family Chthoniobacteraceae; genus DATMFV01. Next base: position 41,106 of record JBBCKI010000029.1, on the reverse strand, counting down.
GCGCTCTCGGCGGCGCAGCCTCTCCATGCCCAGAACTGGATGGAGCGCTACCTCCAGGAACGACGGACCAAATCAGCGGAAAAGGCGAGGGCCAAGGAGCAGAAAAGGCAGGAAAAGCAGGAACGAAGAGAGCGTGAGCGCGAGCTTGAACGCAACATACCCGATCCGGAAGCCACCTCGTTAAGCGACGTCGCTCCCCAGGAAGACGGGGAAGTACGCCGGGCGCTGCCCCTGGAGCCTTTCGAGCAGACCGAACAGCCCCAGCCGACTCAACCCCAACCCCAACCCCAACCGGAACACCCCACCCAAACGGAAACGGTGCGGATTCCTCGTGCCGTTCCAGTGGAACGCGCCATTCCCGTGGAGCCCGTTGTCCCCGTGGAAAGGACCAGCGAGCCGCAGGGCGAAGTCCGCAAAGCCTTGCCCGTGGAGCCCTTCGAGCCAGCCACGCAACCTGCAGTACCACCGGCAGCGCCAGAGCGGGATCCGGCACCAGAGCCCTCCCGGGGCGCACCTGTCAACCCGGAGACCCCGGGCGTCCCGACTCAGGAACCCGCAGCCCCGCATGCAGAGGCCGTCCCAGAAGAGACCAAGGAGACCGGCGAAACCGCAGCGCAACGCCCTCCATCGACTCTGGAAGTGCTCGACCCCCGCTCGCGGGAGATCCGCCTCTCGCCGGGGACCACCACCGCGCCCGCCGACGTCGCCCAGATTCTCCTCGCCAACGGTTTTTACACCAGGAAGCAGTACGATCAGGCCGCGCCGGAATACGAACGCTACCTGAGCCTCTTCCCCAGCGGAGTCGACCGTCAGGCGGCTTTTTTCCGGCTGGCGGAATGCTACCGACAGCTTGGCAGCTTCAACGCGGCCCGGCAGAACTACGAGGCGCTCATTTACACATTCCAGATCGGCGACTTCATCGGCCCGGCTTCGTACCGGCTCGCGGAGCTCTACTACCAGGAGAAGGATTACTCCGCCGCCGTCACTTTTTTCCGCAAAGCCTCCGTCTGGGTGAAGGATCCCGCCATCGCCCTTTCCGCCAAATTCTACGCCGCGCGCTCGCTGGAGGCGGCGAAAATGAGCTCCGAGGCGATGCGCGCCTACGAGGATGTGCTGGCGACCGAGGGGGAAAATCCCTTCCGGGAAGCCAGCCAGCTTGCGCTCGTCGAGTTACTGTCGGATTCCGGCAGAAGGTCACAGGCGCTCCTGATTCTCAACACACTCCGCACCGAAACAGCGAAAGAGTCCGTCAAAGCCGAAGCCACCGTTCGCATTGGCCTGCTGCAGCTTGATCAGAAGCAAAATGCGAAGGCCGCCGAAGAATTCGCCAAGGCTCTCAAGATGCCGGAGCTTGGACACTGGAAGGAGATCGCCGAACTGGGGCTGCTCCGCGTTCTGTATAACGACGGAAAGTACGAGCCGGTGCTCAAGGCTTACGAAGCTTCGGAAAAAACGTTCTCTCCGGCAGCCCTTCCTGAAGTGTTGCTGCTCGTCGCCAACTCCAACCGGCAGCTTCGCAGGCACGACGCAGCCCGCACGCTTTACGACCAGATCATCCGCGACTACGCCCAAAGCCCTTACGCCCAGGAAGCGCGGTACGAGCGGCTGGTTATCCTCTACACCATCGACTCCCCCGAACTGGTGACAGAAATCGACGCCTACTTGGCCAGCCATCCGGATGCCGGCGCCAGGCGCGACCAGCTCACGCTGATGAAGGCGGAGTCGTTCTATAAGACGAAGCAGTTCGAAGCCGCCACCCCGCTTTATGCCTCGCTAAATACCGCATCGCTGGCTCCCGCCCTAAAAGCGGAGGCCCTTTTCAAGCTCGGCTGGTGCCAGACGCAGACAGGCGATCACGCGGGCGCGATCCAGACATTCTCCGCGTTTCTTTCCCGCTACCCGACCAACAAGCTGGCGGCCACGGCGCTGGCCCAGCGCGGGTTCGGTTACGAGCAGGCAAAGAACTACAAGGCTGCCTTGGGCGACTTCAACGAGGTGTTGAGCCGCTACCCCAAGGCCAAAGAGCGCGAGTTTGCCATCCAGCGCAAGGCGCTTATCCTCGGGCAGCAGGATGAAAGCAAGGCGATGGTGGACGCCTTCACGCAGCTCCTGAAAGAATTCCCCAACAGCCCCGCCGCAGGGCAGGCGAACTACTGGATCGGTCTGACGGCCTTCCAGTCCAAAAACTACAAGGACTCCATTGCCCCGCTTGTGGCGGCCCGCAAGCAGGACGCTGACTTTGCCGACCGGGCAACCTCGCTCATTCTCGCCGTGCACCGTTATTTGGAAAATCGGGATGCCCTCGCGAAAGAAGTCGATCAGGCCGGGCCGAAGATCCGGATTCCCGCCGAAATGCTCCGTTGGCTCGGCAACGAATACCTCAAGGGCAACGAAAGCGATGCCGTGCAGGCCGAAAAGTATCTCACCAAGCTGACAGGCAGCGAGGGGAACGATGAATTGATCGCCGCCGACTGGCTCAGCCTCGGGCAGGCCTCCATCAAGCTCAAGAAATGGGCTGCCGCCGAAAAAACGCTCCGGACATATCTGGAGAAGGCTACGGACCCCATCCCCAAGGCAAACGGCTACCTCGCCTTGGGAGAAGCCGAACTGGGCACCGGAAAATTGGACGCCGCCCTGAAATCAGCCAACAAGGTCCAGGAGTTGCAACCCGAAGGCCGCCTTAACGCGCTTGGGCGGATGCTTTCCGGAGCCGTAACCGCCGCCAAGGGTGACTGGGAAGCCGCCGCCAAAATTTACCTGAGTGTGGCATTGGTCTACGACGACCCGGTGATCACCCCACAAGCCCTGGAACAAGCGTATCGCGCCTATCTCAAGAGCGGCAACGAACCGCAGTCCAAAAAGGTGCTCAACGACCTGCAATCGCGGTATCCCGAATATCGGCTTTCGAAGGTGGAAGCGCGTTAAAGGAAACGAAGTGCTGAAACCGGCATTAAGCCGCGCGCACCATTGACGCGACCACACCCCTATCGCGCATGACGCAACGCGAAAGCGTCCTCAGGAAGGTAGCCCGCTCGCGCCGTCGAGCGCGGGATGGGGTGAAGAGTCGCGTTTGACGCCCATCCCCGCAAGATGGACTACCGACGTTGGGATGCGACCCTCATGAAGCCACGGAAGCCGATACCCGCGCTCGACGGCGCGAGCGGGCTACCAGTGCTGCCGCACCGCTCATGAAAAAAACCGCTCACAATCAAGGGTTACGCCGAGTGATGGAAGATCACGAGTGCGGCGCTATTGCGCCGCTTTGGAATGGGGCACGACGGGAAACAAGGCCTGATGCGGATCGAACAACAAGCCGTTCGACGCTAATTGCTCTAACCCGGCTTGACGAAAACGCCGATAAGCGGTCGCTTGGAGGGAGTCGGTGACTCGAAATCGCTGACAAAACCGCCCGTGGTGCGAATTTCCACATGACCCGGGCCTTGTCCGCCGTAAACCAGAACCGAACCGATGGGAGCCTTGAAGGGATCCCGGATCGGAAGGCGACGGAAGCCGTGCTGGCTGGTCAACTCCTCACCCGCCTGCTTGGCGTAAGCCGTCTTGGGGTAGGACTCGATGACGTCGGCTTCAAGAAGAGCCGTTTTGACATAACGCCAGCACCTTCTCTGCGAATACTTGCGAGCGCGTTCCTCGGCAATCTTGGCGGCACGCACCATTCTGGCGTCGTAACGGAAGTTTGCGGCTTTTGGCCCGAACTTCTGGATGACATCCTGCTTCACCAGCGCGCGGGCCGTCTTGATGTCAAACAGCGACTCTCCTTCCCGCGCCGTCACCTTGGTCAGGGGGAGCGTGAAGAGGGCCGCTATCAGAATTGTTCGGAAGGCAATCAAATCGCGGTAGAGAAAAGCGTGTATCCCCCCATCCGTCAACCGCATTTTCCCATCCTTCCCCGAAACGGCATTGCGCGAAACCCCGAGTCCAGAGAGAATCGCCCCCCTACTATGCCATCCCCTGCTGCCCCGAAGCTCCGTGTTTTCGATCTGACCCTCGTCCGCGACGGCAACCGCATTCTCGACAAAGTCTCCTGGGAAGTCGCCCCCGGGGAGCATTGGGCCATCCTCGGCGCAAACGGCTCCGGGAAGACTTCGCTGCTGAGCGCCCTGACCGGCTATCAGACGCCGACCGCAGGGAAGCTCTTCGTGCTTGGGCAGGAATACGGGGCCTCGAACTGGGTGGAACTCCGCAAGCGAATCGGCATCGTCAGTTCCGCCGTTCGCCAGCAGATGCCCGACCATGAGCCGGGCCTCATCACCGTGCTGAGTGGAAAGTACGCGATGATCGACTACTGGGGCCGCATCCGCACCGCAGACAAAGAGGAAGCCCGGGAAATCCTGCGGCAAATCGACTCCGAGAACCTCGCCGACCGCCCCTGGATGGTTCTCTCCCAAGGGGAGCGGCAGCGCATCCTGATCGGCCGCGCCTTGATGGCCCACCCGGAGCTGCTCATTCTCGACGAGCCGTGCGCCGGGCTCGACCCGGTGGCGCGCGAGCGGTTTCTCCAATTTGTCGAACGGCTTACCCGCAAAAAGAACGCCCCGGCCTTGATGCTGGTCACGCACCATGTGGAAGAAATTGTGGAGGGGATCAGTCATGTCCTGGTCTTAAAAGCAGGACGCGTGCTCGCGGCGGAAAAGCGGGCAAAAGCCCTCAATAATGAAACCCTTAGCGAAGCTTTCGGCGAACCGGTTGAACTGGTCCGCAGACAAGGCCGCCTCTGGCTGGAACTCACGGCGAAGGGAAAGGCAAAACCGAGCCGCCACCTTTTCGCCAAGGCCTAATAGCGCAAGATGGGAGGCTCCATAACGAAGAATGGTGCGGCAGCACCGGTAGCCCGCTCGCGCCGTGGAGCGCGGGTATCGACTCCTGTGGCTTCATAAAAGCCTCATCCCAATGCCAACAAGCGTCCTGCGGGGATGAACGCCAAACGCGACTCTTCACCGATCCCGCGCTCTCGGCGAGAGCGGGCTACCGCGCCGTCCTCCAAATCGATCACTTTCAGTCATTTTCTGCAAATCCACCGAAAACAGCGAAGAACTCTGAGTCTCGATGACGGCCAGCAAATTGCGTCAAATTGTCCGATCGCTATCAGGGTTGGTTCAAGGTTCTGATTTCAGCGCGTCTTTCCCAGATGACAAAGCCTTGGAGGGTGCGGACCGGATGGTAGGGGCCACTGGCGAGCATCCCCGCCGCCACGGTTTCGCTTCGATCGTAAACGTCGGCCCGGCTGAAGACGACGATATCGGGGCGCGGAGAAGGGAGCGTTTCGAGATTGACGATGCGGCGGGCCTTTGAAGGCTCAGCCTCTTCGCCAAGCGCAAGCGGCAAGCGGTAGTACTCCGCGCCGCAAGGATCCGCGAGCCACCAGACTTGCTTACCTCCCTCGACCGCCTCTCGGGCGATCCGGGTCGCCTCTCTGTAATTGTCCTTTTTATGCCGGGCTGCCGTCCGCAACTCCACGCTGGAACCGGCCCAGCAAATGAGAAAGCCAATCACGGCCACCCGGTATGCCGACTTTCGTGAGGCCCATAACGCATTCAAACCGACGGCACTGAGCGGCAGAAGGAGGGCGAGCGCGGGAGTAAAATGCCGTCCGGTGGTTCGCAGGCCACTGAATAACCCCAGCCCGATGACCGCAATGACCGGTAGGACAAACAACGCGCTCCCCGCAAGCAATCTCCGCCCGCCGACATGCTTCCGAAGGGCCCCGATGCCAGCGATGAGAACGGCAGCGAGCGAAACCGCGAGCACCCCGATCAACGGCAAGTACGGCTTCAGGCTCATCACACCTCCGGCGCGAAGCTCCCCGCGTCCCGGACCAAGCCCGACGAAACCGAGCAGCTCATAGGGAACAAAAAGCAGGCTACCCAGCGAAGAAGGCTCCGGGCTTGCGGCCCGCGCCCCTTGAAGAAAACTCCAGGCATACAGGCCAATGATGAAGAGACCCGGCACCGCGAGAATCCCCGTGATGCCGTAAACCTTCCGGGGAATTGGAACCGCAGGGCGACGTCGGAAAAGCAAAAACCCCATCGCCAACCCCGCAACCCCCACCCAGGGGATCGCCGTTGAGGAAGCCGCCGCCGCCAACACACTCCCCATACCGAAACACCAGAACCAGCCCCGGCTGAACCCCGCCGTCCCCAACCGATAGAGCCCAGCGAACATCATGCTGCTTCCGGCAAAGACCATCGTATAGGGGCGCAATTCGTTGACGTAATACCAGAGAAACGGGCTCAGCCCGGCCACCAGCGCCAACGGAAGCCTCAATGCTCGTGGGAGCGCAAAGAACCACGCGCCCACTCCAAGGGCGAACCACGGCAGGTTATTGAGCCTCAGCATCCATTCCCCGCCGCCCGCGATCTTCTCCCAACCCCAAAGCTGGAAAAAATAAACCGACATCTGCACATCGGAGGGAACCTCCAGCAAACACCGCAGCCACCCCGAAAACCCTGGCTGGATGGCCGCCACCGCGCAATGAGCCTCATCAATCCAGAGGCTGTCCCCGCTGACCGCGCAAAGGCCCATGACCGCCACGATCATGAAAAACGGCAGCCCCATCGGCGCGGAGGCCTTGGTGCCCCCTTGCCGATCAGCTTGAGCCGGGGCGGGGGCTGGGGCGTCCATAAAAAGAAATTTTACGGACTCTATAAGGGCGTGACCCCCTTGTCATCCAGGAAAACCGGCAATCCCGCAACAGCGGCCTCCTACTTCGGCTGCCGCACGAAACCCGCCATGGTGAAGACCTTGTTCTCATTGCCGTATTTGATCCGCTCAGCGGGAACGGAATCGACGCTCCCGTCCAGGTGAACCACGTATAGGTTCTTCACCGTCTCCCAAGGAAAGCCCAGTTCCTTCGCCCACGCCTCGCTGGTGATATCCGAAAAAAGAGGAGCCCGTGGGTGGCCGGTGGAAAGATGCGAATTGATAATGGGACGTCCGGAGGGGTCATTGGTCGCCACGCGCTTTGTTCCGCTGGACCCCGCATCGCTATCGTCCTCGAGAACCTGATAATAGAAGACGTAACCGATCCGATAGGCCGTCGCTACACGCTCCCACACCTCACCGGATTGACGATTTGCATTCAGGGTGGGTGTAAAAGGACCATAAAATACATCCGGGCTGCCGAGATAATCGTTGGGACCGGTTCCAAACTCCCAATTCTCCTTCGTAAACAGCCGACGGGGACTGCCTGTCGGCCACATATCGATCCCCGTCGTCATGAATAACCCTTCGCCGCTCTTTCCGTTGCGACGAATGTTCTGCATTGTCTGCGGAATTCTCCCGTTATTCTCTGCCGCATAAGTTAAATAGGCGGTACCCAGGGCCTTGAGATTATTGACGTTCTTTGCCACCTTGCCCGACTCTTGCATGCGGGTAAGCACGGGAAAAGCAAGTACCGCCAGCACGGCAATCACGGCAATGACCAGCACTAGCTCAATAAGGGTAAAAGCGGAAGACTGACGGATAGTTAGCGGGGGTTTCATCACTTTTCTTATCGTCTTATCTATCTTATTCACTGGAGTTCTACGAACAAGGCAGCACTTGCATCTCAAAGCTCAAAACTGGACCGGTTTCCCACAACAAAACTACGATTCAGGGGCAACATAGTTCTTCACGCCCCCAAGCTTTACAAATCGACCATAGGCATAGAATGAAGCCACCAGTGCCAAAAGCGCGATCATCCCACCGGCGAGGAAGGTATATTGATACACGGCCCCGCTCGTATCGATTACGATTCCCATGATGGGACTGATCCCCATGGTGCATACCGACATCAATATCCCACCCGCTGATGCAAACTGAGCATACCTCGAATGCGGGTAAAGCCGCTGTCCCAACGATGCCACGCTAGTGACATAAACCCCCGAGGCAACCGCATGCGCCACAAACGCAATGGCGAATGAGTTTGCGGTCGTCGCGTAAGTCCATCCCCATGCGGTGACAAAAAGATAACCAACCAGCGCCACCATGCTCATCCGGATCGGATGAAAAATATCCGCCAGCCAACCCAGGAAATACGAGAGACAGAGTGAGATCAGGAAGGTGAGCGAAAGGCATTTCCCGTAAAACGCCATGTCCATGTTGACGCTGCGCGCGTAAGGAATGGAAAACGCATTCACCGGCAGAAAGGCGACCGCGCCCGTCGTCAACATGACAAAGATCGAGATGTAGTAAGAGTTGGAGAAACACTCCTTAAAGTAAGTCCGCGTCAAAGCGGCAGCCGATGTTCCCCACCTCCGTCGGGAAACAGGAGCTTCTTCAGGCGGTGGTGGATAGTCGCCTTCCTTGACCTTCAGACACACCCAGGTAAACGCAACGCCGTAGAAAACGCCAATGCAGCAGAGGATCAATGTAAAATGCGTTGGGACGTGACCAATGATCCAGTAGTTGAAAATGATGCCGTCGATCAGGCTGACCGCACGAAATAGTCCATAGAACCGGCCAAGCAACTCCTTGGGCACGACGTCATTGATCAGTCCGCCAAACACTGCCTGCCCGGCAATGGTGGCAAACTCGAAGGCCGCCCAGAATACTCCAAAACAGAGAATTGCGATAACAACCTCGTCCCGCATCTGCGCAAGAAACCAGACTCCGGTGGCGTTGTTCTCAAAAGCCCGCTGCATCCAATCCCCGAGAGGGTGCCCTTTGTCGAGCACCCCGTGCACCCATTTGGCGAGGAACGGCGTGAGCGCCAACCCAATCATGCCCAAAGCGGCGATGGGCGTGGTCACGAGCAAAAACGGGATGCGACGCCCCCACTTTCCCCGGTGCCGGTCCGACTTCATGCTGACAATCGGCCCGAGGATCAACCCGACAAGCGCGGGGAAGGAGCTCACCAAAATTCCGAAGAGCAGATTGGAAACCCCCAGTTGCTTAAGATACCAATGCGCCATCGGGCCCACGGACCGGTCTCTCATGGACCATGCAAAATCCCCGAAGAGCAACCAGATAAAGAGGGCGACAAGCCCGCCGGAGGTATAAACCAACGTGCCGACTTTCCACCGTTTCTGTTCAGGCGGCTCGATCGTGGAGATCATGGATCTTGTAAGGGGGGCTATGTCTAGCAATTCGCCGACTACACTTTCTCCGGCAAATCCCTGTCGTACCGAAGCAGTACTGCGAGCGCTTCGCAACCGGGTTGCTGCAGCATGTCGTAGGCGGCTGTGGCTTCCGCAAACGGGAACGTGTGAGTGATCAAACGGGAGAGATCGAGACGGCCGTCCTGCAACAAATCGAGCATTGTTTCGATGTTCCGTTGCACCGGGTGGCGTACATAAGCCGAAGGGTAACCAGCCCCCGATTCATAGTGGGCGTCTCGATAGCCCGGGCCCGCTTTGGCGGAGCTGATCAGCTCGATATTCCCCATATTGGAAGCCATGAGGACGTTGATATGCGCGCCGCCAGGGAAGACGATTCTCCCGTGAGGAACGCCATCCGGCGCGATGCTCAGGCTCGGCTTCAGCTTCGCGATGACTTCCGTGGCATCGCCGCCAAAACAGATGCTGGCATGCTCGATGCCATGCGGCTTCGCCCAGTCCGCAAGGGCGCTCCAGCCCTCATCATTGAGAGGAAAAGTGGCTACCTTCTTCGGCATCAGCCCCATCCGAACCGTGTTGGAGTCCATCACGCAGACGCGGGCTCCCGAGAGATGATAAAGCCGGGCGGCCATCTGGCCCATCATGCCCGCACCGAAGACCACCACGCTGTCGCCGATCCGGACCGCCGATTTCTGGACACTCTCCAACGCGAAACAAAACATCGCTGCCAGCGCCGCCTCGCGCTCGCAAACTCCATCGGGCAACGGGCGCACCAAATTCTGAGCAACCACGGTCCGCGTGGCATGGTAGGCACCCTCACCGATGGCTGCCACACGATCACCCACTTTTACCCCTTTGACCAAAGAGCCGACACGAGTGACGACACCCGACTGGCTGTACCCGGTGCGCACTGGGGCCTGGCTCCCCTCTTCAGCGGCCATGAACTCGCGCACCGTGTGCAACTCAGTCCCGGCGCTGATGGAACTAAACAATGGGGAGATCTCCACCTCGTGCGGCTTCATCTCACTTAAAAAACGCCGGCCAATGGTCAAGCCGTGCTTTGCGACGACCTCAAGAAACGAGATCTCATGACCGGAAGGAAGATCGACACCTCTGGTTTGAGGCATCACACTATTGTATTCTACAGCGGCATTCATAGACGGATTATTTTAAAATCTGGCGCTTTCGTTGCGCTCTCGGGAGCGACCTAGATACTCATCCAGCGTTTCGATCTGGAATTTCCGGAGCATGTCGCTCACGGAAACAATGGAGCTTTCGCTGGAGACAAGCACCGCCCCCAGCTGACCAGGGTCGGAGACGACCACATCGGGACCATAATGCTCCTTCAAGGCTCGGAGCTTTTCCCAATGGAAATCGAGATGGACCACCGCGCAGTCAAGATTCACCCGCGCCGTAACATGGTTGAAATAATTCGTGCTGGAAGCCAGCAATTGCCCTACCGGCGAATAAAGTGAGCTCGGGTTGGCGGCCTTCCCCATGCACCCGACAAAATGTGCCCGCGCCTCGAAAGCCCAATAGGGCTGCATGATCCCGCCATGGTAGCGCGAGGGAAAGACGATCAGGTCGGGTTTAAGTTTTCGATAGCTTTCCAGCAACTCGACGAAATTCAGGTCGAAACAGATTGCAAATCCAACCCGTCCGAAGTCGCATTCGACGACGCATGGTTTCGCCCCAGGAACCAGGCCCCGTTCAATCTCGGTAACAACCAGATAGTTTTTATAGTAGCTAGCCACCCTCTTTCCCGTCCGGTCGAGCAGAACTGCCGCGTTACGCCAGCAACCATCATCACAGGCAACCTTTGTCGAATGAACAATGTAACAGCGATGTTCGCGTGCGAGCCTGGCCAGCGCGCGGCTCGTCTTTTCATAAATGGCCGGATGCAGTTCCTCTAGTAGCTCCCGTGGCGTCTCGTCATAACGATCGCACATTTCCGGAAGCACGATAAGATCCGGACGATTGGGCAGGACGGCTGAGATCTCGCGTTCCCAATGCGCGACCATCCTCTCCGCCAGCAAGACCGGGTCGCCCGGACCGGGAAAGATCGGTGGCGGCCCTCCAACTGCGGATACAGTGACGCTCGAACGCTTCTTCGCGAGAGGAAGACTCATAGTTCGACCACCGATTCTCCCGCAGGGAACTCCTTGATTCGCGGCCCCGCGGACGTGGGAATAGTGATCCGGACGGGCACGTTGGTGCGCAACTTCCAGGCATTCGGCTTGTCGCTCATCGCAATGAGAGTCACCGTGGTTGGCATCGTGAAGGTGTCTCCCGGTTTGGTCACGAGAACGTCCACCCGTTGTCCGCTCTTGAGCCCTTTTGAATCGTTCAAGGAGACGGTCCGTTGGACGATTTCGCGAATGAACAGGCCAGGCGGGTTTTCTGCGCTCGCCCCATCTCCGGAAGGAACGACGGCGCGACCTTGATACGAAAGAGCCCCTGCATTGCCGGCCAAGGTGTGATTCCAGAATAGCTGTGCCTGCGATTTCTCGCGATCGACCTCTTCAATTTGAAGGGTGGCCGCAACCAACGATTGATTGCGGAATACGAGGACGCTGGTCTCCGGGGTCGGGACTTCAACCTGCTCAATGCGAAGATAGTCATTGTGATGATACCCCATCACTCCACCGACCGAGCTGTCTACCCATGCAGTCGCTCCTGCCAACCGATCTCCCGGAGGAAGGCTGCCGCCAATGACAAGGCGGGATTCATCCCCGCTGGACTGCACCGCGAGAACCGGAGCCTGAAAAGCGGCACTCACGGCTTCGATCTTCAACCCCGCCGCCTGGAGAGAGCTTCCTTCCTGCATCGCCGCGGCGATAAGACGACCTTCTTTGCTGAGGCGCACAAAGCCATTGCGGCCATTGATTCCAAGCCCCTCGGACGCGGCGAGGCTCTGTGAAGTCCGCGAGGCAAAGAGATAATCGGCGGAGCCGTCCGAAAGAGTGCAGCGAATCCCAACCGCATCACTCGCCTCTCCGGAAGCTTGGAGCGTAATGCGATCCACCTTTGCCAACGGCCAGGTGCCCGGCTGTCCGACTTCAGCGACATTGACAAACCGGCTCTGCAATTGGCTCTCCTTCTCGCGCGAACGCCGGGCGACAATCATGTTGAAATGATTCTCGGAGCTCATCGTTGGGCTTAAGGCGGTGATTGCCGTCATCCCTTCGAAATTGACCAAATGCATACGAAGGGAGTGCTTCCGATCCGGGAGCGGCCAGATGGCGCGCCAGTCTTCCTTGGTGTCGGCAAGCGCGACATTCCAGATCATTCCGTAGCCGTTTCCGGGCTCGGGATTCCATTTGGAAGTGGGCAGGCGCTCTCCACCCGGCAAAGCGGCGACCATCCCATTCTCGCCATTGAGGCGCTCGCCCCAGCTCTGGCCGCGTTGATTCCAGGGCTCGCCCCGGTACTTCCCGCCCACCGAAGCGAGCGTCCATACCCCCTCGCGTGCAGTGGGCTTAACGCCTTCAATCTGAAAGGACTCTTTGATTCCCGGCGCGATGTATGGCGCAGTCCATGCATAGTCATGGGTATTCCCTCCAACTACATGGAAAATATCGACGAAGTAGTAACGATCCGCATCGATATCGACCAGCCACGCGGCGCGCCGGTAGTCCTGCAACTTGGCGCGCTTCCAAAGCTTGGGATTTCGCATTTCGACCAACTGCGCGGGAGCATCCGGGAGAAAGGCCGTGACGCTTGCGGCGGGCGCTGAGATCGATTTTGAGAACCCTTTGTAAAGATAAGGCGCGGGGAGATCTTCGTCGACCACCAGGGCGTTATGGCCGATGGAACGAGTTCCCCACCCGAGGTTATCGGGCGTGCCAGCCCAGCGATAGCCATACTCACCAAAAAGCGACATCCCATGGCCGTAGGGAACCAGTGTCATCTGGTCGTCGTGGCCGTGCCAGGAATTGATGCCGCCTCGCAAAAACAAAGCCCGGGCCGAAGCGCCTTTGCCTCCCCGCAGAATGGCGATCGCCTTACCCGCCATCAGGTCGCTCTTTTCTTCCACACCGGCCAACGTTCCTTCGCCACCTTTCGGTTCGATCCAGAGCGCAGGACCGTAGAGCAAAAGATCTTCCAACGTAGTGGCTGCCTTCTTCTGGGCGGCAGCCCGTGGATAAAGGGCTTCAATTTCGCGCTTCCAGTCCTCCCGCGAGGTATTGTGATAAAGAATCCGCAGGAAAAGCGCCCGGTGTTTGGCTAACCACTCGCCATCGGTATCGACCAGAATGTTGCGATCGGCCCCCATGTCTCCGTATTGCGGGTAACGTCCCACCAGAGGAAGCCGGTAGAGTGTCCGGACGGCCGTGTTGAACCAGCGGGGATCATCATTTGGCTTCAACCCGCCGGTGAAATCCGCCACTTTGGGCATGGCGACGGCGTCCGGATAATTTTCGGGCATATAGTTGCTAAGCGGCATGAGCAGGCGGCTGCCATAGTCCCGTCCGAGCCGCCCGTAGCTTCCGGAGACCTCCATATAGTCTCCGTCACGGTTAATGGTGTTATCAAAGAATCCCTGCATCCCGGCCAGCCCTTCGCGTAGCTTTTCGGCGTCCCCGAAAAGCACCCCCTGCGTGATGAGGTTGGCCATGAGGACGATGCCGTGGTTTGTGAGCGAACGAAGGACGTCGAAATAGCGACGTTCGTAGATCTCGAAATAGTTCTTCGCGATATTGTCACGAACCGTCAACGAGGGCTCTTCTGCGGAAGGCTCGGATCCGTAGGGGGCGTTGGCCAGCAGGTCGAAGGCGAAGGCGGTATTGATGGCGCGCTGATTGGCGATGTTCCCCATATAGTGGAAGAACCCCTTCGCCTCCGCACGCGTTGCCGTGTGAGGCCAATCCGCGACACTATTGCCTGTCATGGGTAGTTGAACCCGCAAGGTGGCCAGACGATCAAGAATCACCAACGCCCTTCGGGCCTGTGCGGGTTCCCCCGTCAGCATATAGGCGATCGCCAGATTATCGACGGCGTTGTGCAGTTGATCGACAACCCAGGCATTCCAGATGCCCTTGAAGTAGAATACCTGCCCGTCCGACTCCCGTTTCCATCCGGTGCCCGGGTCGTAGTAGGGTTCTCCCGGGTTTGCGGCGCCATAGATATCCCCCGTATGCGGAGAACGCACGGTCCCCGGGCGATCCCATTGGCACATCGCTCCGTCGCGACCGAAACGTGGCCAGGCTTGATCGGTCTTCGGGTCCCCGGCCGTGCCGTAGGCGAAGACGGAGCCGGCAGGAGGAATCAAGGCTGATACCTCCGCATCCGAGCGCTCCGTCCACCGCCTGGCCTCGTTGAGGATCTCGGTCACGAGCTCTCCGTTGGCTCCATGCTCCCTTACCTGTTTGCGCACTTCCTCGATATCCCGCGCCGTATAGACGAGGCCGCGTAACGGCTTTACCGGATATTCGTTTTGAGGAGTCGCGTCAGGTTCCGAGGCGTGCAGAGCAATCGCCATTCCTGCAGCCAGTACAATGGCAACGCTACGATGAATTCGGGATAACATGGAAGCAAGGGAGTTAAACTACGCGCGCTTTGAGCGCATCCGGCGGAGCACCATGGCCGCCGCGCCGCCGCCGATCAGGAGCACCATCGAAGAGGGCTCCGGGATGACCGCGACCGTCCAGCCTCCGTCAGCGTTGAAGCCTGACCAGTCCCACGAAAGATCCCCTGTCAGTGTCGGACTATTGATGGTCGTGAAGCTGCCGATGACGTGATCGAACTCCCCGGTGAAGAGCTGATAGGAATCGCCCGCTTGCAAGGTGTGGCCCCGCAGCCCAATGGTAAGTGCCACGTTCTCGCCGATCGTGAAGCTGCTGTTCTCCCCGAGAACAATGGAGTCAATGGAGTTGGAACCGAAGATCGAAACTTCCAGCAAGCTATTGCTGTTCATCGAGACAGCGGAATCCACCGTCAAGGTCGCCGCGGAGGTACGTCCCGTCAGGCCCACCGCCAACACTGCCTGGCTGGTGCTATTGCCCACATTGACGGCAACGGTGCTGCCGAGGCCGCTGCCCGCGGCTTCGAAGCGGCCAGTGCCATTGATGTTAAGAGCAACGGCTACTGCATCCCCCAAGGAGTTCTGCCCTGCAAGGACGCCGCCCTCGGCCAGGCGGACCAACCCTCCGTTGTTATTGATGGCGTTGCTGGTCAGCAACGTGCCGAGGTTTCCAACGTCGAGAATATTGCGGCGGTTAGCGGCAATGGAGGTCCCGTTATTGATGATGATGACCCCCTCTGAACGCACCGTGCCGCCGCTGTTAACGACGAGGCGGTTATTATAGGATGTGTCGGTCGTGTGGCCGATGGTGGTTGAAATCGTTCCCTTGATATCCAGAACAGAATTCGTCCCGGTCACCTGGATCGAGTTATTCACGCGATAGGTGTTCGCTCCCACGAGGTTGGTGATAGTGGCATCGGGGTTGTTCCCATTCACCGTCACCTTGGCACCATTGGAGATCTCCACGGTATTGCCGCTTTGCACGTTGCTGGAACTGGACCCCGTCAAAGGACGCGAACCGACCACCAAGCCCAAAGTCGACGTGGAGCCCGTGAGCCCTCCCAATGACACCTCGGTGCCCGCCCCGGTTACAATCAGCTTGTGATTATTCCCGACCCCGGAGGTCACATTGACTGTGGCGCTGACAATCATCGATTTGCCGCTGTATTTGACACCGTCGCTCAGGGTCAATGTGTGCCCGTTCCCCTGCCGTCCGACCGTGAGATTCGCCGCGGTATCGGTGATGCTCAGGTTGGGGCCGGAGAATGTCGCGGTATCCCCCAAGCCCGTTGCAACGCCACCGATCTGGAACCCGCTTGACCAGGAAATGCTGGCATGGCCGGTAGCCGGCCCCGAGACATTCAAGTGGGAAGGCGTTACATCCCCGGCGACGAAGCGTCCGACGATGACCGTTTCTCCGGTTAGCGATGCGCCGTCGGCCAATGAGAGGTTAACCGTCTTCCCTAAACCAACGCCCATGTAATCAAACTCGGCAGCACCATTGACTGTGACGTTGGAGGTCGCCGGGCTGCTGCCGGTCACGTTGAAAAGCGCCTGACTAACGTCTGCCGGGGAGAGATCCGCCGGCGCGCCTGCCGTCCAGTTCCCGGCATCAAGCCAATCTCCATTGGCGACGTTCCACGTCGTAGGAACGTTTGCGGCATGAAGACTCCCGCCAAGCACTGCAAGGCTTACATAGGCTGAGAGGACCCAATGCGCCCGCGAAGTGCGGATCACATGAGTACGGCGACGGTTGTTTTTTGTCATCATGGTTGTTCTTTTACTTAGGGGGTTATTCTTTTGAGATGATGGCCAAAGCCGGCTCTCAGGATGGATCACTGGGTGATCCGGATGTTGGCGAAGTCAGCGCCGCGCCTTTGGTATTCCTGCTTCCCTGGGCGGGTCACGATGAGGTTCACCTGGTAGAATTCCTGCGGAGTGTAGGAGGAGAGACCTTCGTTACTGCCCGACCAGACTTTCGCGTCGCCGCCTTCAGCGAGTTCGTACACCGCGAATTCCGCTCTCCCCTTGCCTGGGTCAAGCTCGACGTGAAATCGATACCAGGCCTCCGGATTGACTTTCAATTGGTCCGGCCGGGAAGTGATCTTGCCTTGTGTTTTGGAGCCAAAGGAAAAGAAAAAGACGGGCTCCCCCCCTTCGACAAAGATCCCCATGGTGAGCGCTCCCGCGGTATCATACTTCCCATCGCGGTTGGCATTTAAATTAATAAGAACTCCTGTGGGTCTCTCCATCGGCACGTCGGGCGAGGTAAATCGGATCTCTCCCGAAATCTTGTTGTTCTGGGCACCGGACACTGGGAGCGTTACATTTTTGAAAGCCCGTGCGTTCGCCGTCTCGTGCCCATGAGAGACCATCGCTAGATGACGTCGCCCATTATCCGACCGAACAATGGCGGTGTTTCCCTTTGGTTGGATATGACCTTCTCCGGCGTATTTCCTCCACTCGCTCTCTTTGGTGTATAGCGACTGGCCGCTGCGGAAGTTTTGGAATTCCTCGGCAAACTCGGCCTTGATCGACGCCGGAAAGCTTACGGAAAGGGCCACGAGAATGACCAACGGTGAGAATCTCGTCAGTTGACGAGCGGCGGGGAGCTGGATCTTCGGGAACTTCATGGGATCAAAGGAAGGGACGAAACACTCATTCTCATCGAAAGATGACTAGTGATAAGAATGATCGCTTGATGACTGACTTCTAGCCCCACAAAGACGGCCCCGCAAGGTACCAGACGACCTCAAGGGCACAAAACTGGACCGGTTTTTGAGGGGCTCTGAACCTTCCCTCTGTGACGAGGGAGCGAACAGCGGGTGGCGAGAGTGCGGCCGGTTGACGTTCCGCACCTCTTGAAGTTTACTGCCCCCGGACCGAATCATGAAAAAGCCGTCCCTCCCCGAGCGCCTTGCCGTGGCCCTTCTCTCCGAGATTGCGAGCGGCCATTATTCCGAAAGAACTTCGTTCCTTTCGCGGCGGGAGATTATGCGGCAATGGAAGGTCTCCAGCCCGACAGCCACGCAGAGCCTGCGGATTCTAACCGGGTGGGACATTCTTTCAGCGAACGCCCGGAGCGGGCATCACTTCCGGCCCGACTTTTTGCAGCGCGCCCTGTTGCGGCTGAACCAAACCCAGCTCTCTCCCCTGCCGGGGCAGCCGACCTGGGATGACAGGGCGCGCAACCTGCGGCGGCAAGAGACGACGCTTCAACGGATCGCGGTGGTTTCGATTGGCGATCGGCTCACAACCGGCCCGTTATCGAAGCGTCATTCTGCAAAGTCCCCAGAGATGGCGAGATCGATCCCGATCCGGATTCCCTCTCAATCGATCTTCAGTGAGGCCAATGAAGCGGGGGTGGCCGTGGATTTTTACCTGGATAACGGCGAGGCGACAACGGGCGAGCAGATTGTGCGCGATCTCATTGCCGCGCGGATGCAGGGGGTGATTATCCTCCGTCGTTTGCTGGCCGCGTCTGTCGCTCCGATTGCGGAGCCGCTATTGAAAGCCGGAATCCCGGTGGTGGCGGTCTTCGACGATTGCGAACATTTGAAGATGGTTTCGGTCAACTTCAATAATGTTGGCCTTGGCTACAAGGCGGCGCAGGCGTTTATCGCGGCGGGTCATCGCCGGCTCGCGACGGTTCTCCCCCCGGACTTGGAAGCCCCGAATTACTACCGGGACCGCTTCCTCGGTTGCCGGCTAGCCGCGCGAGAGTTTAACGCGGCCCACCCTGAGGAGAGGGTGACCGTTGCGCCTCTGAGCATTCCGTTGACGATTGGAAAGGTATCAACCCGCGCCCTTAAGATTTTTAACAAGAAGACTCCCCGGCGCGTCACTGCGCTGTTAAGCACCTCCGTAAATCTGCTTGAGGCGCTGGAGGCAACGTTTCAGGCGGGGGGGATTGGCATTCCGGAGGATCTCTCTGTCATAATGTGCTCCAGCACCCCCCTCCTATCGACCAAAGGAGGCAATGTTGACATTATGAAGCTCGATTTCGAGGAGATTGGGCAGCAAGCTTTTAAGGCGCTGCAATCCCTCTTCAACAGCCAGTTTACAGAGAAAGCCTGGCTGGTGGATTCGCGGCACGAGTCGCACGGGACGATTTGCCCCGTTTCCCGATAGGCCATCCATTCGTCAAGCATCAAACAAAAAGAAGCTGGTCATCACGACGCCTTTCCAAACTGCCCGCGCTTTCGTCATGTTCCAGTTAAACAGTGATTCCTTGGCACGGGTTGCACCAAGTGCCCTCGATCAACGTGAGTCGCGGATGTTCAGGAAGCCCACGCTCGTTGCGAATCATCTTTTCAATCAACAGGTCGCAGAGCGTCCTGCCGATAATGAGATTGTTCTCTTCAATCGAAGGTACCGTGCAATCTTCGTAATGCCATCGCAGGCAATAACTCGGACGCAATCCCCGGCTCCTTTCAATCCATCCCTGCTCCGTTCTCCCTCCGATAACGACGTCCGGTTTCCATCGATTTAGCCAGGCGCGAAACCGCGCTTGGCCAGCCGCATTAGGGTCGGTAACAAACATGGGGATGCGTCGTTTGGGCGTGAGCAAACGCTGAGCCATCAGGTAACCGGCGACCCAATGGGAATCCACGCGCCGGATCATTCGCTGGGTAATGCAAAATCCGATCCGTGCGTACTTTAACTGATCCAGTTCCCGGAAGGCTAGTTCGACATGCTGCCGATTATTCGCGCTGACGCAATCCATTCTCGTTTCATGCCAGGTGAAGCCTGATTTGATCCACGCATAACGTCCCCACTGCATCTTCAGGTTAACACAGCTTGTTCGGGGCCCGGCCAGAATGATCCCGACGATTCCACGTGCCGCAAGAATGCGATCGATGGCGGCGGGGTTCATGCCCGGTGCCTGCAGAAAGAAGCATTCTGTGCGATAGCCGCGCTGCTCGGCGCGATCGTAAATCGCATCATACTGCTCACGATAGGCCGGATGAAATGCGAACCATTGTTCCTGGTTAGGAAAATCGACAAGAATAGCGATGCAACCGGCATCCTTCACCGGGCGCGCACTTCGGATGTGCTCCATGAGCGATATTACCATCGGGTTGGGGTGATAGCCCAGTTCGGCGGCGGCGGTTTGGATCTGTCTCCTTGTCGCCTCAGCGATCCGGGGGCTTCCGCGTAGAGCCAAAGAGACGGTGCTTTGACTTAATCCGAGATGATGGCCAAGTTCGCGTTGATTCATGAATGGGGATCAGGGGATTGTAGCGAAAAATTCATCGTGATGAACATAAAACTCATTGAACCAAAGGGAGGCGCGCCTAACGTTTTCACTCATCCTGCAAAGCTTATGAAAACTTCCTCAGAGATGCCGAATACCTTCACCGATGTTGCTTGCCAAGCGCCTCGAATCATCAGGAATCCTGGAGCGGAATTCGCAGACGAAATCCGGCAGTTTCAAGGTATTCCAGGCATCGAACGGACCCCAAAAGGCCGCTTGTGGGCTGCCTGGTATGGAGGAGGAATCGGGGAAGGGCCTGAGAATTATCTGATGTTGGCGACGAGTGAAGATGGAGGAGCCAACTGGAACAAGCCAATGTTTGTCGTGGACCCGGTTGATCCCCGGGTTCGAGCCTTCGATCCCTGTCTCTGGCTTGATCCACAGAACCGACTCTGGCTTTTTTGGTCTCAATCGCTGGACCTCAGGGATGGCCGCTTTGGCGTCTGGGCGATGGTGACGGAGGATGCTGACGCGTTATGTCCGGCTTGGTCGGAACCGCGACGCCTGGAAGATGGCATTATGATGAATAAGCCCACTGTCGCAGCAAACGGGGACTGGCATTTGCCAATATCCATCTGGCCCGCCGGGAATCCGCTCTGGCCCGAAGGGAAACCGCACCAGCCGCCCGTTTATTTCAATCTGAGTGAACGAACCGGGGCGTGGGATGTGATCTCTCGCGATCAAGGAACCACCTTCCAACCCGTGGGCAAGGCCGACGATCTGAAGAATCGCCTTTTCGACGAGCACATGCTTGTGCAACGACGGGACGACAGTTGGTGGATGCTTTCACGCACCAAAGACGGCATCTGGGAGAACATCTCGACCGACGACGGCCATCATTGGGCTCCGGGAAGGCTGTCGGATATCCCCCACATTAACTCTCGCTTTTTCATTCGTCGTTTGGCGTCCGGGAATCTATTGCTCGTTCGGCACGGCGTTGTCCCGGAAGGCAGTAAGCATGGAGCTCCCCGGTCGCATCTCACCGCTTATCTTTCTGAGGATGATGGGCTGACTTGGAAAGGTGGGCTTCTCATGGATGAACGGGTCGGCGTCTCCTATCCGGATGGGACCCAAATGCCGGATGGAACGATCCATATCATCTATGATTTCAATCGGGGGACAGATAAGCAGATCTTGTTGGCGACGTTTACGGAAGCAGATGTGATGGCAGGAGAATGGGCATCTCCCCAAGCCCGTCAAAAGCGTTTAATCAATCAGGCAACGGGCGATGCTCCCGAAGCGCCCGCAGTTTAATCGATCTTTGTCAAAGAAAAGCCCCCGCCAAAGGCATCGCCATCGCAAACGATTGCTTCACTTTCTACACAATCCCGATAACAACCCGTTCTCCTTTTGCACATCTCGAAAGTGCCACCACGGTAAAACCCCCGCTTGCTTTTCTCTGAAATTCCCGTATTCTCTCCCTCCCTTTTCCCCGTTATAGGCTGCCGTAAATGTGCGGCAGCCCGGGCGAAAAACCTGTGGCAACCGTGGCGTGAGTTATAATTCAATGAAAGAGATGCAAGAATTGATCGCGAAATCATTTCGCGATTTCAAGGAGGGCAGCATTGTCAAAGGCCGGGTCCTCGAGATCCGCGCCCGCGAAGTCCTCGTCGATATCGGCTATAAGAGCGAAGGCGTAATCCCGCTTTCCGAGTTTGACGACATGGAGGACCTCCAGGTTGGCGACGAAGTGGAAGTGCTTCTCGTCCGCCTCGAAAACGACGAGGGGATGGTCATCCTCTCGAAGGAAAAAGCCGCTTACAAGCAGAACTGGGACAAGATCGTCAAGGTCTACCAGGGTGGCGGCCTGATCAAAGGCAAGGTGAAGGCTGTGGTCAAAGGCGGTCTTACCGTCAACATCGGCGTGGAAGCGTTCCTGCCGGGTTCCCAGATCGACATCATCCCGCCGAAAGATCTCCAGCAATTTGTCGGCAACACCTACGATTTCAAGATCGTCAAGATCAACGACGACCGCAAGAACGTCGTCCTGAGCCGCCGCGAAATCATCGAGCAGGAACGTGCTGAGAAGCGCTCCCGCTTCCTCGAAGGCGTGAAAGTCGGCGACAACGTGCGCGGCACGGTCAAGAACCTCACCGACTTCGGTGCGTTCATCGACCTCGACGGCATGGACGGTCTCCTCCACATCACCGACATGACCTGGGGCCGCCTCGGCCACCCGAGCGAACTGCTCAAGGTCGGTCAGGAACTGGAAGTTGTCGTTCTCGACATCAACAAGGAGAAGGAGCGCGTCTCCCTCGGTCTCAAGCAGACCCAGAAGAATCCTTGGGAAGAAACCGAAAACCGCTTCCCGATCAACACGAAGGTCAAGGGCAAGGTCACGAACCTCGTTCCTTACGGCGCTTTCGTGGAAATCGAAGAAGGGGTTGAAGGCCTCATCCACGTTTCCGAACTCTCCTGGACCAAGCGCATTACCCGTCCTTCGGACGTTCTGTCCATCGGGCAGGAAGTCGAAGCGGTGGTTCTCGGCGTCAACAAGGAAGAGCAGAAGATCTCCCTCGGCGTCCGTCAGCTGGAGCCCAACCCATGGGACGAGATCGAGCACAAGTACCCGATTGGCAAGCAGGTCAAGGGCACGGTGCGCAACATGACCGCCTATGGCGCCTTCGTCGAACTCGAAGAAGGCATCGACGGCATGATCCACGTCTCCGACATGAGCTGGACCCGCAAGATCAATCACCCGAGCGAAATGCTCAAGAAGGGCGACGAGATCGAAGCGGTGGTCATTGACATCGACAAGAATGCCCAGCGCATCAGCCTCGGCGTCAAGCAGCTCGACGAAGATCCCTGGAAGTCCATCGATCAGCGTTACAAGATCGGCGATCTCGTCAGCGGCAAAGTCACCAAACTCGCCTCCTTCGGCGCGTTTGTTCAGCTTGCCGACGACATCGACGGCCTCGTCCACATCAGCCAGCTCAGCGAAGATCGCGTCGAGAAGGTCAAGGACATCCTCAAGGTCGGTCAGGACGTCGAAGCGCGCGTCATCAAGGTCGACAAGACCGAGCGCCGCATCGGTCTCTCCATCAAGGCCGCGAACTACTCCGAAGACGAACTCCGCCGCGAGACGGAAGCCTTCGACAGCATCCGCCCAGGCGAAGACCTCGTCGGTCTGGAACAGGCGTTCCAGGTTGCCGAAGAGGAATACCGCCCCGGCGATCGCAAGAAGTAATCGCCTTCTTGGCAGTTTAGATTGTCAGCCCCGGCTGGAGGAAACTCTGGCCGGGGCTTTTCTATTTAACCCGAACTCCGATGTTGGAGCGGATGAGATTGTGCAAGAGCTTTTCCTCGTTACCAATCTCCAGATTGGTAATGCCATTGTCCCCGAATCTCTGATTCGAAAAACTTCACGTTCCATGCAAGGTGCCGAAACGGAGTTTGGCAACGAGGAAAATATTGCAAGCAGGCTACTGATCCGCCGCCTGAGGTGCACTGAGGCTCTTGCTATAGTAGCCTGATTGATCAAAGCAGCAGACACGCTTCTTGCCCGAAGAAAGCATGTCACAGGCGCCATCCACTCGACGTTTTCGAGTCTTGGCCTGCTTTGAAGATTCAATCCAATGAATCCAGTCCACGCGTGCAATTGTCGTTGTGTCCTCCCAAGCGGCTTTGGCTGCCGGAGACGCAGCAAGAGCTTCCTGTAAATCATCCGGCAGTCGCGGCTCCGGCTCTGGATCTGCTGGTGAAACTTGAACCTCTACCATTTCACCAATATTCGCATGGGCAGCCTCACGCAGCTCTTTACTCACCTTGAGCCAATGGCTTAGTTGGCCATCCGGATCGAGCGTAGCTTGAAAAGGAAACCCATTGATGGTGCCCTCAACCGAGGTTCTGCCACGCCTCGGCAACCTGTCACTTACTTCTTTTGGTAGAACCAGAAAGGCCCATGAATCCTCCTCGCCCGGTTTCGCAGGACGCAGTAGTTTTGTCCTGAATGTAGACGCATTCGATTTTGCCATTTTGAGGTGTCTTCGACACCAAACAATCCTCAAATCCGCAAACAGGTCAATGCCCTTATCGGATACGGAATTGCAGGTTTCCCTCGTTCCCAAACCTGTTTGGGAACGCCCATGTCTGACTCGGAACACTAAAACACCTTCTCGACAAGAGCACTCCGAGTCAGCCCGACAGGGGTAATCATCGGCCGCTCCAGCGGCACCGGCCCATTCTCAATCTCACGGATAAACGCCTCAAAAGGCTTCCAGTTTAGATCCCCAAACCGCTCCCACTCCCCGATCTTGATTCCCAGCCCCCGGTCATAGACTTTATACACCAGCTCGGAGCAGTAGATTTCATCATCCTCCGGCGCGTACCGGATATCGTAAAACTTGCCGAGCAACAATTCGACCTGCGCGACGAGCCGCTCGCGAAAATCCTCGGGCAAATGCCTGAGCCTGTAAGACTCCACCCGAAACCTGCGGCCCCGAAGCATCCAATCGTAGAGAGGCGTGTAACGCACGTGCCCGATCGATTCGGCGACGACCCAGCGCCCGTCTTCCTTGAGAAGAATTCCGCAATGCGACCAAGGCGATTGCGTCACTCCTTCGATCGCATCGACAAGCGGCCCGCGAGGCAACGATTGAAAAAGAATATCGCCCTCGCGCTTGGCCGAGAGAAGATAGAGGCCCACCCGATCGGGCCGGTAAACGATCCACGCCGCTAAAAGGAGGAATAGCAGCAATACGAACCGGATCTTTCCCAGGCGGGATTTTGGGAAGCACTTCATGAGAGACCCTCAGCAACTTTACGCACACCGCCGAAGGCTACGCCTCCGAAAAATCACAAACACGATTGCCCCCAGGCCCACCAGCACGCCGGTGGATACCTCCGGCACCACGGCAAACTCGCTGTTGTGATTCAACACCGCCCAGACACCCTTGTCCGTGAATCCCCACGCGCCAATATAGTTCTCCAAATTGAAACCATAGCCGAGTTGGAACTGGGCGAAGCTTCCTTCGTATCCCAATTGGAGCAGACTCGCGTTGTTGCCTGTATTCCCAAGCACGGCATTGACCCATTCGCCAGAGCCGTCGAGCCAGCTCAGGTAGGTGCCGTCGATATACTTGGCTAGTGAAAGTTCGAGCACAAAGATATCGGTCGTCGTGCCGCTGACCGTCGGGATCCCGCTGAGATGGAGGACGTCGCTATAGACCTTCCCGGCACTGTCGTTTGCCGCGCTGAAGCTCGCAATCAAGGTTGTTTCAATCGAAGCCGTTCCTGCAAGGATAGAAACCGATGTGTCGGACGGCCCTCCGGCAAAACTGCTCTTCGCCTGCAAAGCTCCGGCAAGATTGCTGCCAGCTCCATGGCGCTCCGCCAACGCACCTCCCGCAAGGACGACCTCGTTGGAGATCGAAACGTCACGGTTTACAAACAGCGTGCCGTTCTCCACGCGCACCCCGCCGTTTCCAAGAGCCCTTGAATGGGCAATCGCCAGTGTGCCGCCCGTCACCAGGGAATCGCCTAGAAGCGCGTTCAGTTTGTTGAGGGTCAGAGTCCCCTCGCCCTGCTTGACGATCCCGCCCGCACCGCCAAGGACCGTACCGAGGCTGATGGAATGACCATTAGTATCGAAATAAGCGCCGCCGCTCCCGACAAGCGAGGTGGCAAAACCGGAAAGCCAGTTCGACTGGTCGGAGAGCGCACGAACTCCACCGCCATCGAACGAGAGCGAACCGGTACCAATGCGAGTAATCTCGTTAATCGCCAGCATCCCATGCGTGTTTTCCGTCCCGGCGAGGATGATGTCCCCCCGGCCCCCGGAGTAACCGACGAACGCGTTGGTCGATTCCACCACACCACCATAGAGAGCCAGCGTGCCGGTCCCCGAATTGCCAATCTGCAAGTCGCGAGTCTTCCAGACACCGCCGTTCACCGTCACGGTGCCAACGCCGCCGAGATAGGAATTTCCAATGACCCCGGTGGTACTAGAAACAAGGCCGTCGTTGATCGTCAGCGCCCCTTCCGCGCTGCTCCCCACCACCAAAGCCGAGGAATGATTCCAAGTCCCGCTATTCACGATGGCCGTGCCGGTGGCACGATCTCCCACATACGCGTTGATATCTGAAACCACCCCTCCGTTTTGCGTGTACGCGCCACTGCCCAGGTTTCCGATATAGAGATAACTGGTATGAACCCACGTGCCGCTGTTCATAACCGCGCTGCCCCGGGAGCCAATAGTTTCCCCAAGGTAGGTCGAGTCGTTGCGGACAAACCCGTTGGTGATGGAGATCCCATCCGATGCCCCGGCGGCGTTGACGGAGATTTGCCCCGCTGAATGATCGATCGCGCCGCCCTCGATCGACAGAATGCCACCCTCGATCCGGGTGCCCTGCGAGTAGGTGCTCGACCCGGTCAGGATGGCCGTTCCCGTGCCGTATTTATTGAGGCCCATCGACCCGGAAATGCGCGGAGCGATGGTCGTCGTGCCGCTGTTATTGATGTTCACCACCGCAGTCCCGGAGGGAACGATCCCGGTCAACCCGCGGGTGATCTCAGCGGCCTCGATCGTGCCTGCCGCCCCGCCTTCGCCGATGTTCAGGATGCCTGTTGAACCAACCTGAGCGCCCAGGACAAGAGTGCCATTCCCATTGGCCACGCGTAAGACACTGCTGCCGGTCAACGTGAGGGTGCCATTGCCATAGTCTCCGACGACCAAGCGATCGGCGTTGTTCCACGTCCCGCCGCTCATCCTCACGCTTCCCACGCCGTAAGTCCATTGATTGAGTCCTTCATTGGTCCGCTCCGCTCCGATGATGCTCTTCTGGCTGGAGATCGTTCCGCCGATGATCGCGAGATTCGCCGTTCCGAAATTGCCGACCACAAAGTCACCACCGATATTCCAGCTGCCGCTGGTCGCATAAGCCGTGGCGACGCTCCCTTTCTGGTTGGCGAAATAGAAGTGCGACCCTGTCGTCACAACGCCGTTCTCGACACGAAAATCGCCCGTTCCATAATCGCCGACGGTGACATTGCCGGCGACCTGGAGGGCTCCTCCCATCATATTCACGTTCCCGTTCGAGCCTTTGTCCTCGCCCAAAACCAGCGAATTTGTGGTGACGGTTCCGCCATAGGTAAGCAGCGCACCCGAGCTATCTTTGGTCTTGGAGATCGTCAGCTTCGAGGTGGTGTTCCAGGTGCCGCTGTTGACCGTCGCCACCCCATAACTTCCCGCATTGCTTGAAATCGTGCTCGTTGCACTATTCACCAGACCGCCGTTGAGCGTGAGGAATCCCGTGCCGGAGTAAGCAAGGTAAAGATTCTCCGTCTGCGTCCAGGTGCCGCTGCCGATCACCGCGGCACCGCGACCGGACGCGTTTTCCCCGATAGACGCCACGCGCGAAGTGACAGCGCCGCCGCTCTGGTTCAGCGTTCCACGGGAGGAAACGCCCACGGAAAACAGGTCCGTATCCCAACTGCCCCCAGTCACGGCGACCACCCCTTCACCGCCCTCGACATTGCCCACTAATGTCGTTCCCGTGGAGACCACCCCGCCGGAAACAAGCGTGCCTTTCTTGCCGGATGTCTCCCCGACATAAATATTGGCCGTGTTGCCAAGCGAAGCTCCCGAAGCCACCGCAAGCGTTCCCGAATGCACATGAGTCTCGCCGGTATAAGAGTTCAAGCCGGTGAGGGTGGAAGTTCCTTCGCCGAGCTTGTTGACCGAGAGATTGCCAGAAAGCTGAGTGCTAAAGGTCGCCGTCCCGGTATGGTTGAAGTTGACCTCGTGCGTCCCGAACCCGCCCTCGATTTTGGCCGCCTGCAAACTTCCCGCCGCCCCTCCATTTCCGAAGTTTACGGTGCTTTGGCCGTTGCCCAGTTGCAGGGTTCCCGTGCCGCTATCGATCACCACCGTGCCGGTATCGGCGAGATTCAATGTCCCTTGGGCATTATATCCGATGATCAGGCCTTTCGTTGCCCAGGTTCCGCTGCTCACGGTCGCCACCCCGGTGGCACCAGGGCTTCCGGAATTGTATCCGACGATTCCGGTCGTACTGGAGACCATTCCTCCGGCGATATCCAAGGTGCCGCTCACATACAATCCGGCGGCAGACAACGTGCCGCCCGTCACCGTCGTCCCAGCCGTGTAGAACATCTCGGAGGCGACGTACCCACCTTGAATCTCAAACGAATTGGCGGCGGCCCCAGCATAGAGATTACTCCGGTTGTTCCAGGTGCCGCCGGTAATCAGGGCGCCTCCGGAAATACCGGCATTTGTCGTGGACACCAACCCGCCGGAGACCTCCATCGTCGCCGACCCAGTGACAGAGAGCATATTCGCAGCAAGCGTACCGCTCTTTACCGCGACATGCATGCCTCCTCCCACGTCCGAGAAGAATACATCGGAAGCGCTCAATAATCCTCCGTCGACGGTAACCGATCCCGACACGGTGTTGAGTCTCCCGGTCGTACTGAAGGTACCGCCCGTCACCAGAATCGTGCTGTTGAAGCTCTCGGTCTGCGCCGTGGAAACCAATCCCCCCGAAACGTCCAGCTTACCGGTACCCCCGTTCCCAAGCCGAAGCGTGCCGGAGTTGACCCATGTCCCGCCGGAAACTGTCGCCGTTCCCGAGCCGGGCATTCCCGGATAGTTCGGATTGAAGGCTCCCAAAACCGCTTCGGTGCTATTGACCGTGCCCCCGGTGATATTCATCGCCCCTGCTCCCCCGGCTCCAACGGCCAGCGTTCCCGTGGTGGTCCAAGTCCCGCTGCCGCTCACGTTGGCAACTGCCGCTGAGCCGAGGAACGGGCCGCCCAAATAGGCGTTGGCATTCGAAACCAGGCCCCCGCTGACATTGAGCGTCCCGGTACCGGCGCCCCCCACATAAAGATTGTTCGAATTCGCCCAGGTGCCGCTGGTCACCGTCACGACCCCGCTGGGAGGCAACGGAGACGATGGGTTTCTTCCGATATAACCGTTCACGTTGGTGACAAGCCCCCCGCTAATGGTCAGGTCTCCCTTCCCCCGATTCCCCACGGTCAGATCGCCTGCAGAGCTGAGCGTTCCTCCCGATACCGTCACGTAACCGCCGCCATCCAGGAAGGGGCTGAACTCCTCACCAACGGTCACGGTGGACGCTGTCACCGAGCCTCCCTTAATATCGAGCGTTCCGCGCGCCCGCACCCCTGTAATCAGCGTCCCTGAAGTCGCCAATGTGCCGGAATTGACCGTTACCGTGCCCGTATTGAACTCGCCTATCACCGTCTCGCCGTTGGAAACCGTGGCGTCGGTCACCCACAGGGAGCCGGTACCGTACTTGCCGATCGTCAGAGTGCCCGAATTCGTCCACCGCCCCCCGGTCGATACCGAGGCGGTTCCGGCAAAAGGCGTCGCAGAGTAATTAGCGCCCAAAATGGCGTTCGTCCCGACAAGCTGGCCCAGGTTGTAGATATACAGATTGCCGGCAGAGGTATTCCCCAGCAGCAGCGTTCCATAAGAGCCATTCGACGTCTTGTCGACGAGCACATTGCCTCCGTTATCGACCACTGCATCCGTGCCTCCACCAGGTACCCCGTTGCTCCAGGCCGAACCCTCATTCCACAACTTGGCATCATCGGAGGGAACAATCCACGTCGTCTGGCCATGGGCTGCAAGCACTGGGAAAAGCAGGGTGCTCAGCGTGAAGGCCGTAACGAGCCGTCGTAACGGGAAAGAAAGAGAGGCAGTCGCCAAGGATTGCATGATCCCTTATTCGATAAGCCAATGAATAAGAAAAGATTTTTATTAACCCGACAACCCGAAGCTGAAGCGGATGGGATTGCGGCACGTGAGTGACGGAAGAGCGCGAAGGTAGTCCGCTCGCGCCGCGAGCGCGGGATGGGTTTACGAGCCGCGTTTGACCCCCATCCCCGCAGGACGGGCAATTGGTGTTGGGATGCGGCCCCTATGAAGCCACGGAGCCGAACCCCGCGCTCGACGGCGCGAGCGGACTACCGTGCTACCGCACAATTCGGAAAAACCGCTTATGCTCAACCGGTTACGCAAACAGATGAAGAGCAGAGAAAAAATCGCCGATTCCAGAATCTATTGACGATTGACGCGACGGGCCTTTGAGAGGATATTCCAAAGTTACATATTAAATAATTTAGCTGCGAAAGCAGATGTTCGGCTAGAGAACCTAGGAAATTTTCACGCCTCGAACGCCTTGCTGACCGCGCCCCATCGGCGCGGCTCGGTTGCGTCGAGGTATGGGCTTCCTAGGGCCCTCTAGCCGGCGCGCTGGGTCGCGCCCTTTGTTTTTGCGCTGGAAGGATCTCCAACCATGCAAAAGACCTATTATCTCCCATCGGCGGCCGCATTGGCCTTTACGTTATTTACGCCTGCAAATTGCGGTGCCAACCAAAGGCGGACAGAGGAGATACTGGCCGTCGAGTACCTCAACTATGGGGTCATCGGAGGAGTTCAAATCACCTCTTTGTCACACCGCCCCATCACGGTCACGAGTGTCCTGATCAATAACGAATTCTACCCGTCGCTGCACGCGCCGCGTGAGAAAACGAACGGAGCCTCCCTGCTCAAAGGTTTTCCGCGTCGGCTTTGCGGATACGGAACTTCATTCATCACCATCACGGACGCCCCGGCGGCCCCCGATCCCATCCGCGCGCTATGCTACGGAAAGCCCATCACCGAGGTGGCCATCTGCACGGATCGCGGCGATTTCACCTTCAGGATCAATGAGATCATGGGTGATTCCGACCTGCCACCACAATGCGATTGAAAACCCACAGAGCTCGAAGGAGCTCTCATCATACCCCTATACCCGCAATGAGGGCATCTTCATTGAGTTCATTTTAGCAAATGCCATCACAAGCGTTGCAATGAGCATAGTCATGGAGCTCGGCTCAGGAATCTGCCAAAACTGGATATCATCAATGTAAGCGTAGCGAACACCTGGCGAATGTGGAAACCCGATTGCTATGCGACTGTTCCCTGAATCATCCCAGATTTCTTGAGTCGATAGCGCGAAAGAAAAAAACCTCCACTCGTCCGAGGACAAAGCAGGCTGAGCCAAGGGAACAACCGTTGCAGATGACACAAAGCCCTTATCTGACAATGCTACAGACAGAGAGCCGAAGCCGTCCACCTCGGGAATTCTAGCCCAGAACGAGAGGACGAACTCATGCCCGTCTGCATTCAGGATTGGAAGAAACAGAAAAACGTCCGCTCGGGTTCCGCTTACTTGACCATACCAATTTCCAGAATGAGCGAAAGCTGGATCTGAAACAGCCGTGACTCCGCCCCACGGTGATGAAACACCATCCTCAAACCCGCCATTCCAAATCAAATCACTAACCAGAATGACGTTTGCTTGAATAGACGCTGTTAAGCATGCAAATAGTGCCGCACCGGAAAGCAATAATACCTTCATAGATTTTGCAATCAATTCCGAGGGGAAATAGCTCTCGAATACTCCTCCGTCAAGCGTCAAAATGTGAACCGGCTAACGCGATTAACTCTTCCTATACTTTGTGAAGACGGTTTTTCGGAATGGGACGAAGCCAGCCAGAAGCTTGTCCGGAGCTTCTTTTTCCGCCTTCTTGCGACCGCTCTCGATAACTCCCGTACTCCTCCAAGCCACCCGTCAAGCCAGAGCGGAAGGCCGTCATAGTGGGCAACGTCCAGGATTAAGCGCGGAGCGACCGACCCGGGTCCTCCTCTGCCCCTGTTCGATTCTCTTTGCCGTTTTGACTCTGATTTCGACTGAATTGTCAGTCTGCGCTCAAAACAAAGGTCAATCTATCGAGTAAAATCGCGCTGCTTTCATTCCGCACCTTCTTGGCTGAATTTTCTCGCAACTTCTTCGCTCCGCTCTGGTTTCACATCGAGAGGCGGTTCTCTCAAAAAACATCGCCTTATAATTCCAAGACGCCCCATACTCAAAACAAATGAAAGCATTTCTAATCCCTGCAGTGGTTTTGACTCTGAACATTCCAGCTGCCTTTGCGCAAGGCGGCGGCCAGGGTGGTGCCGAAGGCCCAAAGGGGCATCGCCCTTCCCCCGAGAAAGTTCTGGAGCACCTCGATTCCAACAAAGATGGCAAGGTGAGCCTCGACGAGTGGAAGGCAGGGCCCCGCGGCAAAAAGAATCCGGAAAAAGCCGAGGCGAAGTTCAAAAAACTCGACACCAACCAGGATGGCACCCTGAGCCTTGACGAGTTGAAGGCGCATCAACCGCCGAAAGGCGCTGGCCCCGGAGGCAAGGGAGGCGGTAAGAAACACAAAGCCAACGAATAGCCGTTTTTGGGCGCGCAAGAGCGCCTAGTCATAACCGCCCTATCGCAAGATAGGGCGGTATTCTTTTCGGTGAGGACGCATCACATCCACCAGCGTCCCTCATTTTCTTCTCGTTACCGATCTCCAGATTGGTAATGCCAGTGTCCCCGAATCTCTGATCGAAAGCCTCGTCATCTCGTGCAGGACGCAGGAACGGACAAGGCTTTTCGAAACTGGAGTTTCGAAGACACAGGCATTCCCAAACAGAGTTTGGGAACGAGGCCAATAAAAGACTTCCCACCCGCCTATCCTCCCCGTCGTCTTCATGGGCTCTACCGGTAAAAAGTAATGGACATCCAAAGACAATCACATTGACCTGTTGATTCGATTTTCAGAGCGGTCCAATCATCCCATTCCAGAAAAGACTATGAACCTAAATCTTAACGACAAACTCGCCCTGGTCACAGCCTCCACGGGTGGTATCGGCCTGGCCATCGCCACTTCTCTGGCTGCCGAAGGCGCCCGCGTCATTGTCAATGGGCGCACGGAGCGCTCCGTCGCATCGGCGGTTGAGAAAATTCTGGCAGCCGTTCCCGGAGCGAAGCTGGAATCCCTCGCGGCGGACAACGGGACTGCGGACGGTTGCGCCCGGACCATCGCGGCGTTTCCTGAAGCGGACATCCTTGTTAACAATCTTGGCATTTACGAAGCCGTGGGCTTCTTTGATGAGACCGACGAAGATTGGCGTCGCCTCCTCGAAGTCAACGTTCTGAGCGGTGTTCGCCTCAGCCGTCACTATTTGCAGGGAATGCTGAAAAGGAATTCGGGGCGCGTCATTTTTATCTCCAGCGAATCGGGGATCAGCCCCGCCCCGGAGATGGCCCACTACAGCGTCACCAAAACGGCTCAGCTTTCCCTTTCCCGGTGCCTCGCGGAACTGACAAAAGGAACGGCGGTGACCGTAAACACGGTCCTCCCCGGGTCCACTCGTACGGATAACGTGATCGAGTTCATCAAGGACGTCCTGCCGAACGTTCCCGCCGCCGAGGCGGAAAAGCGTTTCGTGGTGGAGAACCGAAGCACCTCGCTCCTTCAGCGTTTGATCGCCCCCGAGGAAGTTGCCGACCTGGTCACTTTTGTTTGCAGCCCCAAAGCGGCCGCGATCAATGGTGCCGCGCTCCGGGCCGACGGCGGCATTGTGCGCAGCGTTTTTTGATCAGCGTTTTTTGATTCTACCGGGCGGCCTTCCCAATTCGTTTTGTCTTCCCGCTCTCGCCGGGAAAACCGGTGAAAAGAGAATCGATCATTTGGGGCAAAACGGCGGCGATTTCCGGGCTTGGCCCCGTACTGATCACGCGCCCCTCGAAGACGGAGCGCCCGGCCCGATCGCGAATCTTCATGTCAAGGTAACGATCATGCTCCGTAATACTATAAGGCACGGATCCGACCACCCCGTAGGTTGGAGGAATATAGGCGGTGCCGTAGAAAGCGCCGTCTCGCCCGCAACCATGCACCGGCCCGGTGTAGACTACAGTGCCTCCCCCGACCGGCCCCATGACCGGAACCGCCCCCAGCCGCTGATGGCTGCGACCCATCTGATAATCAAAATACACGGTGTAATCGCTCCGGCCTCCCACAGCCGGGGTCCAACCGTAATCTTGCAGGCGCGAGGCGACTTGCGCCGCGTAGCTGGAGAACTCGATGCCCGATGTCCTCGACGGAGAATGAATCGAAAAAGTCTGTCCGGCACCCTTCGGCGGCAACGTGTGGAATCGCGTCACGTCGCTCTGAACGGACACGCAGGAGGTCAAAGACGCAAAAACGGGGAGCAGCAGGAGCTTGAGTAAACGACGCATACTACGGGAGGTCCGATGCTCTTCGGAATCGGCAAAAACGTCAATTCTCCCGGCCATTCCCCGGCCATTTCGGGCAGATTGCCGGGAAAAATCACGAAAGAACTTCAGCGGGACTTTTTCGGAAAATGGATTATACTCAGGATTCACACCCACTTTTATGGAAAAACCGCAAATTACCGCTTACCTCAAAACGAGCTGCGGCTGGAGCCGTGGCGTCCGCGCCGTGCTCGCCAAGTACGACCTCCCTTACACGGAAAAAGATATTATCATCAACCCGGCATTCCGTTGGGAGATGGAACAGCGGAGCGGCCAGCCGCTTTCGCCCTGTGTGGAAGTCAACGGCGTCATGCTCCCCGACATCAGCGGCGAAGAGGTGGAAGCCTATCTCCTCAAAGAGGGGCTCGTCCAATCCTCCGACCGTCAGACCAACGTGCCGCTCAACTCCGCTTGCAGCGACGCGGAGCACGCCGCCATGCAGGCTGGCGCCCCGATTAATTTCAAGCAGCCGTAGTCTCTCCGGGGCCGTTTTTTGTAACAAACCGCACCCTTTGCCCAAAGGGTGCGGTTTTTTCTTTTCCGCCGGAGCGCCGCTCGATTGCCATCTCGTGAACGCGTGCTAATAGAAACGCGTCCGAGAGCTTTTTCGGTTTAGAATGTCGAAATGCTCTAATAAATCGAAGTGCTGTAACCGCCAAACATCGTCCTTTGCCAAATTCCAACGAAATCAACGACTCCCCCAAGGATCCGAGCGAGCCGAGCCTCGAGGCCGCGGCCTCCGAAAGCGCGGCAAAACGCCTCTCGGAAGAGTTGTTGGAATTGGCGCAAAATTTCCCTCACGCGGAAATCCGGCTGAGAGATCTCATGGAACGGTTTGAGGGGCGTGTTTACACACTTTTCCTCATCATCCTTTCGCTCCCATTTTGCCAGCCTATCCCGCTGGCGGGGCTTTCGACGCCCTTTGGCTTGGTCATTCTGCTGCTCGGGCTGCGTTTTGCATTTCGTCGACAGCCGTGGCTCCCCCAAAAGCTTCTCGACGCCAAGCTTCCTTCGAAGCTGCTGCTCAAGATCCTCGTAGGCGGCGGCAAAGTGCTGGGAATGCTGGAGCGGTTTTTGCGGCCGCGCTTTTTCTCGGTTTTTGACTATCGGCTCACGCAATTTCTCGGCGGAGCCGCGATCTCCTTGTGCGGGTTTCTTCTGTTGCTCCCGCTGCCGATCCCGCTCAGCAATCTTCTTCCAGCGCTGGTCGTGGTGATTCTCGCGGCATCCTTCTCGGAACGTGATGGGTTGATGCTGGGCACTGGAGCCGGGATCTTCGTCATCACGCTTCTCTTCTTCGCCGCCATTTTTCTCGGCGGCGCGGAGGCGGTGAATTGGATCAAGGATACCTTCGGCGGATTCTTTTTCCCGGGCGAAGAACCTCCCCTGCCGCCCCTTTTCGACCCCCTGACGCCTGATCTATGAAACCATCCCTGCTGAGCACTCCCGTGGGCCGTTTGCGGCTGATCGCCATGATTGAAGGCATTTCCCTCCTTTTACTCCTCGGAGTGGCAATGCCCCTGAAATACTGGGCCGGGATGCCGTTGGCCGTGAATCTCGTCGGTTGGGCGCATGGCGTCCTCTTCGTCCTCTTCTGCCTGATCCTCCCCTACACGATGTGGGTGGCGAAATGGTCGATTCTCAAGGGAGCGGTCGTTTTGATCGCCGCGCTGGTGCCCTTTGGCCCGTTCATCATCGACCGCCGCCTGAAAGAGGGATAGCGGATCCCTTCGAAATCCATAAAAAAGCCGGAAACGGGATTCCCCATTTCCGGCTTTTTGTCGAATTTGAACTTAAACCGCTCGCTTACAGGGCTGCCACGATGGCGTCGCCCATTTCGGCGGTCCCGACGCGGCGGGTTCCCTCGGTGTAAATATCGCCGGTGCGCAACCCCTGATCGATCACACTACGAACGGCGGCGTCGATGGCGTCGGCGGCCTGGCCCTCGCTAAAGGAGTAGCGGAGCATCATGGCGACGGAGAGAATCTGCGCGATCGGGTTGGCAATTCCCTTGCCGGCGATGTCGGGAGCGGTGCCCCCGCTCGGTTCGTACATGCCGAACCGTCCAATCGCCGTTTCTTTGACGCCGAGACTGGCGCTGGGGAGCATCCCGAGCGATCCGGCGATCATCGCCATTTCGTCACTCAAGATGTCGCCAAAAAGATTCTCGGCAAGCACGACATCAAACCCTCTCGGGTTCTTGATCAACTGCATCGCCGCGTTATCGACGTATAGATGATCGACTTTGACCTCCGGGTACTGCTTGGCGATCTCGTTGACCGTCTGCCGCCAGAGCACCCCGTTTTCAAGGACGTTTGCCTTGTCGATGGAAGTCAGCCGTTTGCCACGCTCCAGGGCGGCACGAAAGGCGACATGGGCGATCCGCTCAATCTCGCCCTTGCGGTAGATCATGGTATCAACCGCGACCGGCTCACCATTCTCCTCCTTACGAAACTTCGGCTGGCCAAAGTAGAGGCCGCCGGTCAGTTCACGCACGCAAAGAACATTGAACCCGCCGGCAACGATCGATTCCTTCACGGGCGACGCATGCGTCAGCGCGGGGAAGCAAAGCGCGGGGCGAAGATTGGCAAACAGGCCGAAGTGCTTACGCAGGGGAAGAAGCGCGGCGCGCTCCGGCTGCTGGTCGGGAGGCAGCGATTCCCATTTGGGGCCGCCCACCGATCCGAACAGGATTGCCTCGGCTTCCTCACACCCCTTGAGGGTGGCAGGAGGGAGTGCATGGCCGTCGTGATCGATGGCGATGCCGCCGACCCGGTACTCGGTGGCGGTATATTCAAACCCAAATTTTTTACTGACGGCCTCCAGAACCCGAAGGCCCTGGATCATCACTTCCGGCCCGATCCCGTCTCCCGACAGGACAGCCAATTTATAATGCTTCATTCAATCTTATTTCTCGCGTCCGGGCGCCGAAGTCTTGTAGAGCTTCCCGGTTCTCGCCGGCGCGGGCGCCGTCCCTGGTTTTGGATAATCGGCTACGTTCTGACGGTTGCTGGTCGGCACGATTCTCACGGCACCCTTGGCGTTATTACGCCAGCCGTTTGGATCGGCAAACTCTTCTCCGCTGTACTTAAGGCCAGAAATCTGGTCCTCAAGCCCCGTCCCATACCCCTGTTTGATAATGGTAGGAGTAACAAAGACAAGCAGATTTCGCTTCGTGCGCTCATTCCCACGATCCTGGAACGCGTAACCGAGGATGGGGATATCACCAAGCACCGGCACTTTCGAGCGCCGTTTGGTGGCCTCATCCTGAAGCAGGCCGCCGATGGCCAGCGTGTCGCCGCTCTTGATGAGAACGGTGGATTCCAACGCCCGCTTGTCAATGACGGGGCTGGTCACGACGGCATTGGCGAAGGTGAAGACTTCATCCCGAATCTTGTTGCTGATCTCCGGCTTCACCAGCATGGTCACGAAGTTGTCTTTGTTGATCGTCGGTTTGACAAGCAACGTATTGCCAAAGACCTTGTCCTCAAAGCCACCGAAGACCGCCGTGGCCGTTTGCTCATTGAAATTGAGCTGCGGCACCGGCTGGTTGCGTGTGATTTCGATTTTCGCTTCGAGATTGTTGGCAGTCACCACGCGTGGGTTGGCAAGGAACTCGGTGTCCACGTCGTCATTGAGGAGCTTCAGAGTCACCGACATGGCCGGCGCGCTCAAGATAGCGAACTGGTTGCCCATTCTCTCGAACAAATTGGGCGACATCCCGTTCAAGATAAAATTCCCCGGGTCGTCGGTGATGCTCGGTAGTTTATCGATCATAGGAACCCCGTTTTCCACTTTCCAGGATTCGGGGGCCCCGCCGCCCCACTTAAAGGTCGCGTTCCCAACCGCGTTGGTCCAGTTGATCCCGTAATTCTGCTTGGGATTTGCGTTTACCTCCACCAGCCGGGCCTCGATCATCACCTGCTGGGTAGGCCGGTCGACGGACTCGAGGAAGAGCTCCACGTTGGGCATGTTGGACTTGAAGTCCCGATAATAAACGGTGTTCGTCCGCAGATCGAACTGCGGGGCGATGCCGCTCTGGATCTGTGAAGCGAGCAACGGAGCGATCTTATCCGCCGTGGCGTAGCTGAAGGTGTAATGACCGCTTTCGGTAGGCTCCCGCTGCTTTTCAGCCGGAGTCTTGATGTAGTAGACACTATCGACCTGGTCGATGATCAGGCCTTTGGCCGTCACGATGACCCTGATGGCTTCCAGCGGGCTGAGGTTCTCCAGTCGCATGGTAATGGTACCCTGCACCAGATCGCTCACCACAAGATTGATGGAAGCCTGACGGGCCAGAAGATTGAGCACCGAGCCGATTTCCTCACCTTGAAACTCATTGACCGTTCGCCTCGCGGTTGTGGCATAGGCTCCATCTCCGGACAACGGAATGGGCGGCGCGACGGTTCCGGGGACCGCCGGGGCGGGCGCCGTAACCGGCGGGGCAATGGTACCCGGCACGGCAGGTTGAGCGCCGGCTTCTTCCACGAACTGGATGGGCGGCGCGATGGGGGCTGGCTCTTCCGTTCCGGAAGCCTGCACAGGGGGCTCAAGTGAGACAGGAGCTTCGAGCGCAACCGGGGCAGACTCCTGCGCCGTCAAGGAAGCAGCTGAAAACACAGAGCATAAAAAAACAGAGTATTTCCGCATAGGGGTATAGGGGCTTCTCGGTAGGCGTAAATAGCAGGAACCGATCCACGGAGTCCATGCGATTATTACTTTATTGGCCCGCCGATATCATCACCTTCTCTGATAGAGAGCTTATAGGAGCAGGTTTCGGCTTCTTTTTTAAGCCTTCTGTCCAGCGCGTGCCGCGGCGATAAAATCCCTCATTCTTGAGGGATCCTTTTTGCGCGAATGCGACTCAACCCCGCTGGCGACGTCGACTGCGTACGGTCGAACGGCCTGCACAGCCTCCGCGACGTTCTCTGGCGCGAGCCCTCCCGAGAGGATCACCCGCAGCCGGGGATGCTCCCGCACGAACTCCGCCGCAAGGGCGAGATCAATCAGTTGTCCGGTACCTCCAAAGGCCCCCGGAACAAAAGCGTCCAGCAATACCGCCCCGGTCTGGAAAGCCTCGCACTCTGCCAGGGAACCACGATCCCGGGCCGCCATCGCCTTGATAAACCCGTGCCGCGCGAAACCGCGACAAAACATCGGCGTTTCATCTCCGTGGAACTGGACGAGATCAATCCCCGGAAGTTCAAGAACCGCCATCGCCTCCTCCCGGGTCGGATTGACCAGGACGGCCACCCGCATTACCAACGGTGGCAACTGCGCAATCCATTCGGACGCGGCCCGAAGGTCCAGATAACGCTTGGAACCGGAAAAGCCGTTGAAACCAAGGGCGTCCGCTCCGGCATCGATGGCAGCTTCGGCGTCCTCCGGATTGGTGATCCCACAAATTTTGACCCTCACATTGGGGGAACAAGGCTGTGGAGTTGAGGCGGAGACCAGGGGATTATTCAATGACCCTCCCCCGCACCGTCTTGATCTGAGGACTCTCCCCCGACTGCTTGAGCACATGGACCCGGCCATCGCTCCCCTTAAAAAATGCGCTGAAGATCCAGGAAACCATGCTGATCAGAACCGACCCGATCAACGCCGATCCAAATCCGCTGACATGAAACCCGGGCACAACCGAGCCCACGATGTACAGAGTCAGCGCGTTTACGACGAAGAAGAAAAGGCCCATCGTCAACAAGATCAACGGAAGGCTCAACAGCAGGAGCACCGGCCTGACAAAGGCATTGAGAATCCCAAGGAGCAACCCTGCGCCGAGCAATGGCCCCAGCGAATCGGCCCGGATCCCAATCCCGGGAATTTGCATGACAACCAGCACGGCAAGGGTGGTCACCAGCCAGCGAGTGAAGAACGGCTTCATGATCCCAATGTACCTTATCCTCGCCAACAGCCAAGCCCTGCGTCGCAGCATGGCTTCCCCCTCCCCTCGATCGGGTTGCCGCTTGGGGGTAAACCCGTATGATTAAACCCGAACTCCGATAATGGAGCGGATGAACTGAAGCAAGAGACTGAGTCACGATGCCTTTAAGGAAGGGTGCGACTCAGTAAATTGCGTCAGCTCACCGCATAGACCTCGGAGTTCGGGCTAAAAAACTCGGACATCGGGCACTATGGCTAAAAAAACATCAATCCCTTCGCAAACAACCGCTTCCGCTGAAGCGCGCAATCCCAACGCCGCCCCCAATGCGCGGGCCGCAAAACCACCCGCCGCCGACGTCATCGGGAAACCCTCCGGGGCCGCTCCCAGCGGCAAGGCCAAACCGGCACGGACTCCCGTGGAGAAAAAGGGATCCGAAGCCACCGCAAAAACCCGCGGTTCTCGCCCTCAGGCATCCGCAACCCGTGAAGAGATCGCTCTGCGGGCCTATTTTATCTCGGAGCGCCGGCGGTCCCAAGGGCAACCCGTTTCGCCGTCCGAGGATTGGATCGCAGCCGAACGCGAACTGGCGGCGGAAGCAGGGAAGGGACGGAAGTCCGGATCGAAGAGTTGACGTGCTTGACGGGGCTCCCGCCGAGTCGGCATCCTACGCGATCATGCCTTCTTATTACGAGAACCTCGCTGAAGCCTTGCGTGTCCGGATCGCCGTGATCGGGAACCACGCCCTGCGCGACCGCGATCCTGCCGCCCATCTGGAGAAGCTTAAAGAGGCCTCGGAACGAATCGAGTTCATGAAAAAAGAACTCCCTGCCGATGCATCCCCGCAGCTTGCCCATTTTTTGGAGCGATGTTCTTACGATAAGGCGTTGGCGTTCCTCACGACCGGGGAATCCGCACATTAAGACGATTCAAGGGTTCCCAAAATCCGGCGTTTAAGGTTTCAGCAAAGCAGCCGGAGCCAAGGGACCGGAGTCCAACCGCGACGCCTGCGGCATGAGTCGAATACCAATGAGCGCAAATCGCTGGCGTAAAGCGAATCGAGGTGGCCGGCTTTGGATCTTGGGTTCCCCGATTCAAGTGGGCAGGCAAAGTGAGGAGAAGCAAGGTAGCCCGCTCGCGCCGTCGAGCGCGGGATCGATGAAGAGTCGCGTTTGACACCCATCCCCGGAGGATAGGCTAAACAGGGGGCGCTGATATTGGGATGCCACCTTCAAAAAGCCACGGGAGCTAATACCCGCGCTCGACGGCGC
>JBBCKI010000028.1:0-171349 GCA_037190965.1 Chthoniobacteraceae bacterium | reverse complement strand
GTGCGGTAGCACCGGTAGCACGCTCGCGCCGCCGAGCGCGGGTATCGACTACCGTGGCTTCATGAAGCCTCATCCTCACACCAGCAGCCCGCCCTGCGGGGATGAGCGTCAAACGCGACTCGTAAACCCATCCCGCGCTCTCGGCGAGAGCGGACTACCTTGGCGGGGCTGGCGTCCTTGGCGCGAGACGGTAGCACGCTCGCGCCGCCGAGCGCGGGTATCGACTACCGTGGCTTCATAAAGCCTCATCCTCACACCAGCAGCCCGCCCTGCGGG
This sequence comes from Chthoniobacteraceae bacterium, assembly GCA_037190965.1. Taxonomy (GTDB): domain Bacteria; phylum Verrucomicrobiota; class Verrucomicrobiia; order Chthoniobacterales; family Chthoniobacteraceae; genus DATMFV01. The sequence goes on along the minus strand of JBBCKI010000028.1, from coordinate 171,073 downwards.
GATGAGCGTCAAACGCGACTCGTAAACCCATCCCGCGCTTCTCGGCGAGAGCGGGCTACCTTGCCGTCCGCCAACGGGCTAAGCCGGCTTCGCCACTTCAGCAGGGCGGGCCGCTCCAGCCAGATTTTTCTTCGGGGTCACCTCGGACTTGCCCACCAACGTGGCGTCCTGCTCCATCACGAGGCGCGACGCCTTGAGATCGCCCACCAACTGGGCCTCGCCGCGCAGTTCGCAGCGGTCCTCGACGGTGACGTTGCCGTTGACCATCCCACGGATGACGACCGAGTGGGTCTTGATTTCGCCATGCACCTCGGCGTTCTGGCCGAGCGTCAACGTCCCGGGAGAAGAGATTTCTCCCTCGACCTTGCCGTCGAGCACCATGTCACTCTTGAAAATCAGAGTGCCTTTGATCTCGATATCGTTGGAAAGCACGTTCTTCGTGTTCGCGGGCTGGATGAATTCGTTCATAGGAGCAAAAGTTGCAAAAGTCGCCGGAGGGGCCGGTTTGTTGGCCGATTGATCGACCTGGGGAGCGTCGGATTCTGGTTTTGAAGTTTTCTGGAGGAAATTACGAGCATTCACCCCATCCCCAAACCGCAGGTTCCGGGCCAGACTCATTCAAACGAATTTTCCTCCGCCACGCAAGTACCCAAGTTGCCCCTGGGCGCTCCCGCGTGCTATGAAGCTCTTCGCACCCATGCCCTACAGCACGCTTGAATTCCGGCTTCTTGAAGCAATCACCCGCCCTGAGCATGAATCAGGCGGTTGGGATGATGCCCGTTTTAACGATCTTGCGCTGGAAATTTTTCGTTACCAGCGGGAAGCCAATGCCCCTTACTCTCAGTACTGCAATTTTTCGAAAACGCCTCGCGATCTTGAGCATTGGCGCGAAATTCCCGCCGTGCCGACGAGCGCGTTTCGCCACGCCGCCCTGCGCACTTTCCCGGAGACCGGGATTGTGGCGACCTTCCAAACCAGCGGCACCACGGGGGAAGGATTCGGCCGCCATGACTTCCGTTCACTGCGGCTTTATGAGACCTCCATCCTCGCGGCGTGGGAGGCGTTGAAGATTCCGCCGCTTCCGCAGGTCATCCTCATTCGCCGCCCCGGGGACGCCCCGCACTCTTCGCTTTCGCATATGATGGGAACGCTTGGCGCACTGGCTCCGCAAACCTGGTGCCTGGATGCCGAAGGCGGCCTCGATCTTGCCACCTTTCGGCGTGCGAGCGCGGACGCCATCGAACGCCGGGAGCCGATGCTACTCCTCGGCACAGCGCTGGCGTTCCTCCACCTTTTCGAACAACTCGCAGACACGGTGATCCCCCTCCCCCCCGGCAGCCTCTGCATGGAAACCGGCGGCTACAAAGGAACCGGGCGTTCGCTCACCAAGGCCGCGCTTTACGCGCTGTTTCACGAAAAACTGGCCGTTGAGCCGAAGTCGATTTTCAACGAATACAGCATGACGGAACTCAGCTCCCAGTGGTACACGCGCGGCCTCGGGCAGCCTCACTACGGGCCGCCCTGGACTCGCGCGCTAGTGATCGATCCCGAGACGGGGATGGAAGTGAAAGAGGGAGAACAAGGGGTTGTCAGGCTCTTCGACCTCGCCAATCTCGGCTCCGTGCTCGCCCTTCAGACGCAGGATCTTGCCATCCGGCGCGGGGAAGGTTTCGAACTGCTCGGGCGCGATCCCGCCGCCCTTCCGCGCGGCTGCTCGCGGGCGGCGGACGAGATGTTGCGCTCACGCGAGCGAAAGATAAGCTGAACACCCATGCAGACGCGCGAGATTGCACGACACCTTGCGGAAGCCGCCCGCCATTTTCCCTTTCTCGGCCCGGTCACGGAGGAAGGGTTGATCGCGCTGGTCTGCGCTGAACTGGGCGATGCCGGGCGGCTGGACGGCTTCGAACCGTACGCTCCATCGCCGTCATCAGGGCAACCCCAAACTTTTGCGCGAGCCGTAGCTCCCGCGACGATTCTCCACATTATCAGCGGCAACACGGCGCACGCGGGGCTTCAGAGCCTGGTTCGCGGCCTTCTGCTTGGCTCGCATAACTGGTGCAAGATCCCCGGCGAGGGTTTACCGGAGATCGCGCGCTTCCAAAGTTTCCTGCCCCCTGCCCTTGCCGAAAGGATTGAGATTGCGCGGGAGCTGCCGGGGGCGTGGTTGACCGACGCCGAGGCGGTCGTGGTATTCGGGAGTGATGAGACGATTGACTATTTTCACGCCCGCGTGCGCTCCGACCAACGCTTTGTGGCTCACGGGCATCGCGTGAGTTTCGGGGTGGTGTTCGACGATCCCGGGTACGCGTCGGTTGCCGATGCCGCCCGGGACGCCTCGCTTTTCAACCAACAGGGATGCCTCTCTCCACATCTTTTCTACGTACCCCGCGCCATTGCCCGGGAGTACGCCGCGCGACTCGCTGACGCAATGGCCACATTTGAAAAGATAGACCCCCGAGGCTCGGTGAGCCTGGAGGAGCAACTGGCCATCGCGGCGGTGCGCGATGAATTTGCATTCCGCGCGGCCACCAACCCGGACGCGGCGGTGTGGCAAAGCGAAAGCTCCACGGCCTGGACGGTCATTCTCGATCCCGACCCGGCGTTCACCCCCTCGTGCCTGAACCGCACCGTTTTTGTCAAACCGTTGCCCTCTGACCAGGATCTTGCGGAAGCGCTGGAACAGGTTCGCCCCCACCTGAGCACAGTGGGCATTTTCCCGGCAACGGTGGCGAACGCCGCGCGCGTGTCGCCCCTCGGCGTTTCGCGGATCTGCCCCATCGGCCAAATGCAGCTCCCTCCCCTCTCTTGGCATCAGGACGGCCAGCCGGTGCTGACACCGCTCGTCAAATGGATCGACTTCGAGCCGGGGCCTGTTGAGAAGAAAAAATAGAGGGCCTTCGGCCATGGGCGGCGTCGCGGAGCTCCGCCCTCCCTCTACCGCGCGGCGAGCGCGCGCAGGGCGAAAGCAATGTGGCAATCCCCAAAGCGGAGGGCGGAGCTCCGCGACGCCGCACCCAGCTACCTTGGCCTCGGGTTGATCGGCGGCTTGTCGGCGGGGCCGGATCCCATAAAATCGGGCGAACTGAAATAAGCCGGAGCGCTCACCCCTTCCCGCCTGATGACTTTCCGGAGCGTTAGAGCCAGAATCTTTAGGTCGAGCCAAAGCGACTGGTGTTCGACGTACCAGAGGTCGAGTTCGAACTTTTCTTCCCATGAAATGAGATTGCGCCCGTTGATCTGCGCCCAACCGGTGATCCCCGGCAAGGCGTCATGGCGATGGCTCTGCTCCGGCGTGTAGCGTGGAAGGTATTCCATCAGGAGAGGGCGCGGACCGACGAGGCTCATCTCCCCCTTGAGGACATTCATAAGCTCCGGCAGTTCATCGAGACTGCTGTTGCGCAGGAAATTGCCAAAGACGGTCTGGCGATCGACATCGGGAAGCGGATTTCCCCCTATATCCCGCAGGTCTCGCATGGTTCTGAACTTGACCAGGGAAAACGGAAACCCGTTTCTTCCGGGGCGGCATTGCCTGAAGATGATCGGCGAGCCAAGCTTCCACCGGACAAGCATGGCGATGATCGCGATCACCGGTGCCAGGAAAAGCAACGCGAGGGAGGCGAGTGCGAGGTCCAAAAGTCGCTTGCCGAATCTTGAATAAAGAGTGGCTTTCCGCATCGACCTTCGATTCGCGCACAACCGCGCGAATGGCCGCCAGAAAAGGAAAACGCCTCCCATGCGAAACCGCAAAAACCTTTGCAACCGACGTAGCGCCGGGCCTCGAAGCTCCCCTGACAGGGAGGCATTATGGAAGATTCGAATACCACGGCATATTCACGCCCACACTTTGAAGCCAGCGGCGGCGAGCCGTTTCCCCATCCCCACGAAGGACGAAATCTGGGCCAAAAAGAGCGCTATGCGTCGATCGCGGCGGGAGCGGCATTGCTCCTTCTGGGGTTGGCCCGGCGTCGATTGACGGGCCTCCTGCTCGGCGCGACAGGGGCGGCGCTGCTCGGGCGCGGGGTCTCCGGGCGTTGCGCCTTTTATCGAGCCATGGGGATCAGCAGCGCGCCATCGGACCGGCCCGGCGTTCCCGACAATTTGGGAACAAAGGTGGAGCGGAGCATCACGATCCGACGTTCTCCGGAGGAGATCTACCAGTTCTGGCGCGATCTGGAAAATCTCCCCCGTTTCATGAAGCATGTGAAGAGCGTAAAAATGCTCGACAACCTGCGCTCCCACTGGGTCGTGACCGTCCCGGGAGGGCGGACCATGGAGTGGGATGCCATGATCATCAATGAGCATCCCAACGAGTTGATCGCCTGGGAGAGCCTTCCGGGGGCGGATCTGGAGAATGCGGGCTCCGTGCGCTTTCATCCCGCACCTGGCGGTCGTGGAACGGAAGTGCGGGTGACCATGCAGTATAACGCGATGGAGGGGTTGTTGGGGGTGATTGCCGCAAAAATCCTTAGGGAGTCGCCGGGGGTCCAGATCGACGAGGACCTCGATAGGTTGAAACAGCTTCTGGAAACCGGCGAGATCGCCACAGCATCCAAACGGCCCGTTCATTCCGTGATTGCGGCGATCGAGGCCGTTACAGAGACGGGAGAAAGCAAATGAAGGCGATCACCTGGCAAGGCAGGCACAAGGTTTTGGTCGATACCGTTGCCGATCCGGCAATCATCAATTCGCGCGATGCAATCATCAAAGTAACCAGCACGGCGATTTGCGGTTCGGACCTACACCTTTACGACGGCTTCATCCCGACAATGGAGAAAGGCGATGTGCTCGGGCACGAGTTCATGGGCGAAGTAGTGGCCCTGGGATCAGGCGTTTCCAACTTAAAGGAGGGCGATCGCGTGGTCGTGCCCTTTACCATCGCCTGCGGCAAGTGCTTCTTCTGCGAAGCGACGCAGACCTCGCTTTGCGACAACTCAAACCCCAATGCCTTAATGGCGGAGCGGATTTACGGGGCGAGCGGTAGTGGACTTTTTGGCTATTCACACCTCTATGGCGGCTACGCAGGCGGACAGGCGGAGTATGTGCGCGTGCCGTTTGCGGATGTGGGTCCTTTCAAGATTCCCAATGGCCTCGAAGATGAACAGGTCCTCTTCCTTTCGGACATCCTGCCCACGGCCTACATGGCGGTGGAAAATTGCGGAATCAAGCCCGGTGACATCGTGGCGATATGGGGTTGCGGACCGGTGGGGCAACTCGCGATTCGCTGTGCACTAATGCTGGGTGCCGAGCGGGTGATCTCCATCGACCCGGTAAAAGGGCGACTAGACCTGGCGGCCACCGACAAGCGGGTGATCCCGGTTAACCCGGAGAAAGTCGACCTTCAATCGATGCTCAAGGAACTGACGGGAGGCCGCGGGCCGGACTCCTGCATCGACGCGGTTGGGATGGAAGCCCATGGCACCAACCTCGCGGCGATCTACGACCAGGCGAAGACGGCCATTCATCTGGCTACGGACCGGCCGACTGCACTCCGGCAGGCGATCATGGCCTGCCGCAAAGGGGGAACCGTCTCCATCCCCGGCGTCTACGGCGGCTATCTCGACAAGATCCCGATGGGGGCGGCGTTCGCCAAGGGGCTGACGTTCCGAATGGGGCAGACGCATGTGCACCGCTATATGCAGCCTCTCTTGGAGCGCATCCAAAACGGCGATCTCGACCCCCGGTTCATCATCACGCATCGCCTGAGCCTTTCCGACGGACCGGCGGCGTATGAAACCTTCCGGACCAGTCAGAGCGAATGCATCAAAGTGGTTCTGAAGCCGTAGCAAGGTTTGCTTCCTTTCGGGCAGGGCTTGCAAGCCCTGCCGACCACGCTTTGCGTAAACCGCGATTCCATCGGAGGATGGTTCGTGTCATAAATCCCCCAAGCGCACCGTGGAAGATTCAATCCCCTTATTCGATTCCGCCTTTCTGGCCAAGCTGGAGCAGTTGCACCTGCTTTCGCGGAAGATCTTCCGTGGGCAGCAGCATGCGGAACGGCGTTCTCGGCAGACGGGTTCCAGCCTGGAGTTCGCCGACTTCCGAAATTATTCCCCGGGAGACGATTTGCGGACGGTGGACTGGAATGTTTTCGGGCGGCTCAACCGCCTTTTCGTCAAGCTCTTCGAGGCGGAGCAGGATCTCCACGTCAGCATCCTGATCGATTGCAGCGCGTCGATGCGCTGGCTCCCGGAAGCGCAGTCCGGGGAGCGTGGGCGGCTGACGAAGTTCGACCATGCCCGCCGGATCGCGGCCGCGCTCTCCTACGTGGCTTTGGCGAATCTCGACCGCGTGAATCTTTTCCCCTTTGCGGGAGAGCTGGGGGCGGACCCCGGGTTTGTGCGCGGGAAACAGCAGTTTCACTCAATCCTCGATTTTCTCCGGCGGCTCTCCGATTTTCCCGGGGCCACGGACGCCACGCGGATGCGCGCCAGCTTCCGCACCTTTGCCCACCGGATGAAAAGACGGGGGCTGGTCTTCGTGCTGAGCGATCTTTTCGACCCCGACGCCGGGGACGCGCTGGCTTACCTGCGGCAGCAGCATTTCGAGGTTTCCGCCCTTCAGGTGCTCGACGCCGCCGAACTGGATCCCACGCTTGCGGGAGGCGTCGAAGGCGATCTTCAACTGGTGGACGCGGAATCGCGGGAAACCTACGATGTCATGGCCGACAAAACCTTGCTGGACGCCTACCGGGCGGAACTTGCCGGGTTTGTGGCCGGGGTGGAACAAAACTGCCGTCGCCGCGCCATCGGGTTTATTCAAACGACCACCGCCGTTCCCTTTGAGGATCTTGTCCTGCGGGTGTTACGCGACAGCCATCTGGTCAAATGATGTTCCTGAATCCCATCGGCTGGTTGTTCCTGAGCCTTGCGCCCGTGGTGGTGGTGCTCTACCTGCGGCGCGTGCGACGCAAGGCGGTGACCGTGCCGACGCTGCTCTTCTGGCAGCGCGCGATGGGCGAACAGCGGCACCGCGCGTTCCTCGGGAAGCTGCGCCAGTGGCTCTCGCTGCTGCTCCAGTTGATCATCCTGTTGTTGCTCATTCTGGCGCTCGTGCGTCCGGAACCGGCTCGGATCGCCGCGTCGGGTGAATCGACCGTGATTGTTCTCGACACCCGCGCCCGGATGCAGGCGCTGGAACCAGGCGGGGAGAGCCGTTTTGCCAAGGCGCTGGCGCTGGCCCGGCAACAAGCGGCGGGCGCGCGTGAAGGCGGTAGCGTCGCTATCCTCGCGGCGGGGCCGGAGACCCGGGTTGTTTCGCCCTTCAGCACGGATCCCGCCGTTCTTCAGGAACGCCTGCAATCCTTGACGCCGACCGACGCCACGGGCGATCTCGTGCCCACGCTGGCCCTGGCGAAAGAACTCCTCGCCACCCGCCCCGGCGTGCATCGCGTTCTTTTACTCACTGACGGCAGCGATGCCCCGGAAAACAAGCATCCTTCGGAACTGGAGATCGTCACCGTCGGCACGAAGCGAGAGAACGTGGCGATCACCCGCTTCGCCGCGCGCGCGCAACTCGCCAGCCCGCAAACCGCCGACCTGCTTCTCTCCATCGCCAATTTCGGCACGCAACCCGCCAAGGGGAACGTGGAGATTTCCTGCGACGGTACATTGCTCGACGTCAAGCCGTTCGCCCTTGAGCCGGGAGAGCGAAAGTCCGATGTCTTCCCCGCGCTCCCGACGGGAAGCGGGCAGGGCAAATTGACGGCGCGGATTGATGTCGAGGATTCCCTCGCGCTCGACAATGAAGCCCGCACTCTCCTGCCCGCCACAAAACCGAGCCGGGTGTTGCTGGTGACGCGGGGCAACTGGTTTCTGGAGAAGCTCTTTGCCGCCGATCAAACCGTGCAGTTTGAGCTCCTCGAACCCGATGCCTTCAAACCGGAGATGGCCGGCAACTTCGATGCCGTGGTGTACGACAACTGCGGCCCGGAAGATCTGGAAGGAGGTCGGGGCAACGCGCTCTTTCTAAAGTCGAGCCCGCTTGGGAATGCAGGCATTCTCAAGGATCCGCTTGTCACCGATTCCGACGCCGACTCTCCCCTGCTCCGCTTCGTGGAGTGGCGCAATGTCACCTTCCTGCGGGCAACCGAAATCGCCGTTCCACAGCGGGAAGGGTGGCAATTTGAAACCCCGCTCCGCTCCTTCGAGCACCCGCTCATTGTGACCGGCACGCGCAAGGATCAACGAATGGCCGTGTTCGCCTTCGATGTTGCGGAGAGCGATCTCCCTCTACGCATCGCTTTTCCGCTGCTGATCTCGAACACCATCCACTGGCTCGCGGGCGGAAACGCGGAAAGCCCGCGTGATCTTGAGTGCGGACAGTTTGTAGCACTCGCGGCGGATGAAACCGCGTGGAGGGAAAACGATCTTCCCAAACCGGGGCAAACCAACGTTCCCACGCAACCCCAACCCCCGCCAACATTCGGCGCGTTCCAGCCCCTCCGCGACGGTTTTTACCGGGTGGAAAACGCGGGAACCCCGGAGGCCTCCCGATGGCTCGCCGTGAATACCTTCAGCGAGGCCGAATCCGACCTCGGCAAAGCGCCATCCGCCAGCGTCGCGCCGTCAGTCGCCCGGCTTTCCCTGGTCAATGCCGCCGTGGTGCGGCCCCTCTGGCAGTGGCTCGCGATGGCGGCCTTTGCGTTGCTGCTGGTGGAGTGGGGGCTTTTTCACCGGAGGCGTACGGAATAGCCATGCACGATCTGATTGCCCGCCCCTTCTTCCTTTGGCTGCTTTGCCTGTTGCCGCTGCTGTGGGTTCTCTCCCGGCATTCGCTGGTGAGGATGACGCCCCTCCAACGCCGCTGGAGCTTCATCCTTCGTGCGCTGCTTCTCACGCTGCTCGTGCTCGCTCTTGCAGGCTTGCGGCTCCCGTGGCAGTCGCATGATGTGGCGGTCGTCTTCGCCATTGATCGATCCGCCAGCATTACACCCGAGGCCGAAGCGGCCGGACGGGCATATGTGAGCAAAGCCCTTTCCAAACAAGGGCGCGGCGATGAGGCGCTTTTCCTCGGGTTCGCCCAAACGGTGACCTCGCTCCCTGCGCCGAAGCCGGATGGCAAGGACGACACAGCCTCTGACAACTCGTGGCCCGCGCAGCCCGACCGCGATGCCACCGCGATCGCCAAGGCGCTCGCCTTCTCCGCCGCGACCTTCCCGGACGGCAAAATCCGTCGCCTCGTTCTCCTGAGCGACGGGTACGACACGGAAGGGCATGCCACGGAAGCCGCCCGGTCCCTGAAAGGCTCTGGCGTCTCCGGGATCGAGTTCTTCACCGTGCCGCTCCAGAACCCCGCCCGGCCCGAAGTGCTGGTGGAAAAATTCACGCTCCCGGGCGACCTGCGGGAAGGCGAACCGTTCGACGCGACCGCCACCCTGCGAAGCAACGTCGAGACCACCGGCAAAGTTCGGCTCTTCGCCGACGGTTTCGTCGCCGGGGAACAACCCGCCACGCTTAAACCGGGGAGCAACACAATCGTCTTTCGCAACCTGCGCCCGGGGCAGAACCGGACCACCTACGAAGTGGAAATTCAACCGGAGCAGGATACGCTCCCGGAGAACAACCGCGCCCAGGCCACCTCCCTGCAACGCGGCAAACCGCGCATCCTTATCATCGACCCCGCCGAAGACCGGCTGCAACCGCTCAAGGGAGCGTTGCGGGCGGAGAAAATCGAGGTGGAATCACGCCCCCTGCAGGGGCTCCCCACCAAGATCGAAGAATTGCAGGGGTTCGATGCGCTGATTTTGAGCGATGTCTCCGCGCTGCATCTCAGCCGGGAACAGATGCAGCTTTATGCCCGATGGGTGAAGGATTTTGGCGGCGGCTTTGCCATGCTCGGCGGCGAGAACAGCTTCGGCGTCGGCGGTTACTTTCGGACGCCGATCGAGACAATTCTCCCGGTGAAGACCGATCATGACGACCGCGCGGAGACCCCCTCCGTGGCGATGATCATCATCCTCGACAGCTCCGGCTCGATGAACGCGCAGGTTGCCGGACAGACGAAGATGTCGCTGGCCAACCAGGGGGCCGCGCTCGCGCTCGATGTGCTCCAGCCCAAGGATTTGCTCGGCGTGATGGCGGTGGACACCAAGATCCATCCCATCGCCCCGTTGGCGCGGCACTCGAACAAGGCGGAAGTCTCCCGCAATATTCTGCGCGTCAACGCAGGAGGCGGCGGCATCTATGTATACACCTCGCTGTTGGAGGCGTTTGCGCAGCTCCGCGAAGTCAACGCCAAGATCAAGCACGTCATCCTCTTCTCCGACGCCGCCGATGCGGAGGAGAAAGCCGCCGGGGAGATGCCCGACGGCTCGCAGGTTCCCGGCACCGCCCTCGACCTTGCCGCGGCGATGACCTCCGCGCGAATCACCACCTCGGTCGTCGCCCTGGGCGGCAGCGGGGACAAGGATGTCGCGTTCCTCAAACAGCTCGCCCTCATCGGCGCGGGCCGCTTCTACCTCACTAGCGATGCGCTCACGCTCCCGCAGATTTTCACCACGGAGACGATGCGCGTCGCGCAAAGCAGTCTCTCCGAGGACCCGGTTTCCGCCGTCCCCGTTCGCCGCGCGGAAGTGCTGGAGGGGATCCGGTGGGATCAGGCGCCGCTGCTGCTCGGGCACAACGTCACCAAGCTCAAGCCGACCGCCGACCTCCTTCTCGCCACGGAAACCGGCGATCCGCTGCTGGCGACCTGGCGCTACGGCCTCGGCAATGTGGCGGCGTTTACCAGCGACGCCAAAAGCCGCTGGGCCTCCGAATGGCTGACCTGGCCGGGATATGGGAAATTCTGGGCGCAACTCACCCGCAGTTTGATGCGAAAGACCGGGCAGACCAATGGCCTGCATGTGGAAACCTTCCCGGAACCGGGAGGCGTGCGCGTCGAGATTGACGCCGTGGCCGCCGATGGCACTTACCGCAACGATCTTCCGTTGACCGTCGGCACGCTCCTTCCCGACGGAAGCACCAAAGCCGTCGAAGCCCGCCAGACCGCGCCGGGCCGCTACACCGCCTCCGTCGCGACGTCTGGAAGGGGGTCCACCTGGATCAACGTCCACTCTCCTGCTCTCCCCGAAGGCGGCCCGGCCTTCGGCCATACGCCTTCCTACCCGGCGGAATTCCTCAACAACGGAACCGATGAAGCGACCCTCAAGCAATTGGCCGAAAGCGCCGCCGGAAAATTTGCCCCGGAGCCGGAAGCGCTCTTCGCCCGCCCCAGCATCGGCATCCGCCGCCACACCGATCTTTCCCCCCTTTTCCTGGCCGCCGCGCTGCTTCTTCTGCCGTTGGACATCTGGCTGCGCCGCCGTTCCCCATGAGCGGGTGATGGTTTGAGGGAGAAGGCAAAGATCAGCGCCTTCGGCGTACCCGGCGTCGCGGAGCTCCACCCTCCGATGATCGCGCGACAAGCGCGCGCAGGCAGAGGCGGAAAATTGGCGCGGTAGCGCCACTGACGGAGGGCGGAGCTCCGCGACGCCGCTTTCGACCGCAGGCCCTCTTATCTCTCACCCCTCATCGTCAAGGCGCGTCACCTCGACACTCACCGCCATCCGCATCTCTGGAGTCCCGCAATAGTAACCCTTCAGGGGAACCACGTCGGCGTAGTCCCGCCCCACCCCCACTTTGATGTGGTGCTCGTCGGTCTGACAGTTGTTGGTGGGATCAAGGCCTCGCCATCCCAATCCCGGAACGTAGACTTCGCACCAGGCGTGGGAGGCCTGGGCTCCGGTCAAATGCTCTGCGGGGCCATTGTATAGGTAGCCGCTGACGTAACGCGCAGGGATCTTGAGACCCCTGCACATCCCGATCATGACATGCGCGAAGTCCTGGCAAACACCGGTACGCTTCGCGATCACTTCATTCATATGCGTATTAACCGTGGTCGTGAGGGGTGCGTAGGTGAAATTCTGATGGATGAACCGCATGATCGACAACGCGCATTCCCACACATCCTGGATCCCCGCACAGACATCCAGCCCAAGCCTCCAGACTTCGGGGTTCAAACTGACATAGATGCTGGGATTCAAAAAATCATAGCACTCTTCCAGGCGGGTGCAGATCTTCAGATCACTCACCGAAGCGGTTCGCAAATCCAATGGCAGAAGATTTTGCACCGTCGAAACCACCGAAACACTCTCCACCGTGAGCGAAGTGTGAGGCTCCGGGATGTCGAAAAAATGGACCAGGTTGAGGTAGAAGTCCTTATAGTGCCGCAGTTTGGTCGCCGGGATGACTTTTAGCAGAAACGAATGCAATGTCTGCCCGTCGATCGACGTCGGGTGCAGGTGGGCTTCATTGTGACTTTCCGAGACCGGTCTTGAATACTCATACCGAGTACGATGGATAACCTGGAGTTTCATCGACAATCCAAGTTTCTAAAATCTGGGGGACAAAGAAAGCACCTGCTGTTGCTGCTCCTGCTGTCTTTCGATTTCCGGATTGGGATTTTCAAAGGATCTTCTGACGTAGACATCAAAGACAGCTTCTCCGATTTGATTTAATTTCTGCTGAAGCACGTCGAGATAGGCATGAAACCCGAACTCGAAGATTTCCTCCACGGTGCCAAACTGCAGTTCGGCCAGCAACCGTCCGGAAAGCTTCTCGGCGGCGTTCGAAAAGGAACCGAAGGGGACGCCGGAAATGGATCGCAGAGCGACATCCAGTTCCGCCGTACAAAACCGCACCGATCTTGGAAACCCCTCCGAAAGCAAAAGATATTCAACCACGTTGCGCGGATTCACTTCGAGCGAGTAGACCTGCCGATAGGCATCCCACGCGCTGCATGAACGCAGGAGCGCCGCCCATTCAAACGAGTCCACCTGCGTCGTTGGCCCGGGCAATCCCTTTGCCGGCAATTTCTGGTAACGGACATCCAGAATACGGGTCGTCTTGTCCGCACGTTCCAGGAATTTGCCGATCTGCATGAAATTCCAACCATCGTCCCGCGCCACCGTGGCGCTGGCCAGCCCGTGCAGGTAGAGGGAACTCTGTTTGATCTCCCCGAGAAAATCATGAAGCTGCGATTCCCACAGTTCGCATCCCGATTTGGAGCCGAGAAACAGATAGAGGCGATTCATCTCCTCCCATAGCTCCATCGTGATCTGATCACGGATCATCCGGGCGTTTTCCCGCGCGAAGGCGATGCAGGAGTAGATCGAGTTGGGGTTCTCCAGGCAGAAAACCAGAAAGTGCGTCACGTTGCGGCCGTTGACCTTTTTATGAAGACGATAGAAGGCCTCCTCGTCGCCCGTGCTTTCCAGGATCGGGAGCCAGTAATCCGAAAAGCGGACATCACTGAGCCGCCGATGATCGAGCAGCAGATGAAGATTGACGTCCACGATCCTGGCGATGTTCTCCGCCCGCTCGATATAGCGGGTCATCCAGTAGAGTGAATTGGCGACGCGTGATAACATTGATGGCTATTCTTCTCCGTATAAAACCCAGGTGTCCTTGCTGCCGCCACCCTGGGAGGAGTTGACGATCAGCGAGCCCTTGTTGAGAGCCACGCGGGTCAACCCGCCCGGCATGACGACGGTCTTCTCTCCATAAAGCGTGAACGGACGGAGATCGATATGCCGCGATTCGAAACGATCCCCGATCCGGGTTGGGTGGGTGCTCAGGGGAATCATCGGTTGCGCAATATAGTTGCGCGGGTCAGCCTCGATTCGATGACGGAACTCCGCGATCTGTTCCTTGGTGGACCTTGGCCCCATCAGGATTCCATACCCGCCGGATTCATTGGTCGGCTTGACGACCAGCTCTTCAAGATGCTCGATAATGTAGCTCATGTCGGTGTCCTCAGAGGCGATATAGGTCGGGACGTTGTCGAGAATCGGATCTTGATCGAGGTAAAATTTGATCATCCGCGGGACGAAATGGTACATCGCCTTGTCATCGGCCACACCCGTTCCGATCGAGTTGGCGAGGGAGACATTTCCCGCCCGGTAGACATTGATCAAACCCGGCACCCCCAACGCGGAATCCCGGCGAAACACGGTTGGATCCAGAAAGTCGTCGTCGATCCGCCGGTAGATCACATCCACCGGCTTCAGCCCCCGGGTGGTCCGCATATAAACGCGCAGGTTTTTCACCACCAGATCCCGCCCTTCAACAATCTCAATCCCCATTTGCCTCGCGAGGTAAGTATGCTCGAAGTACGCGCTGTTATAGGGGCCGGGGCTCAGGAGCACCACCGCCGGATCCCCCGCGCTGGCCGGTGCCGAATATTTGAGAGCCTTAAGCAGATCCTCCGGGTAGGAATCCACGGAGCGCACTCCCACCGATTCGAAAATGGCGGGGAACGCCAATTTCATTGCCCGCCGGTTTTCCAGGACATACGAAACCCCTGAGGGGCAGCGCCCATTGTCCTCCAGCACCAGGTAACGCCCCTTCTCGTCCCGGATCAGATCGGTCCCGCAAATGTGCATGTAGATATCCTGCGGCACATCGAAGCCGACGAACTCCCGACGGAAGTGCTTTGCGGACAAGACGTAGTAGGGGGGAATCACCCCCTCCTTCACGATCTTCTGCTCATGATAAACGTCGTGGAGAAAAAGATTGAGCGCGGTGATCCGCTGGATCAACCCGGCCTCGATTCGCTGCCACTCCGATCTTGGGATAATCCTCGGCATCGGGTCGAACGGGAAAATACGTTCAGCCCCGTTGGAATCCCCATAGACGTTGAAAGTGACCCCCTGCCGCAACAGGGAAACCTCCACGGCTCGCCGCTTCTGCTCGAATTCTTCGATCTCGATGCCGCTCAGGCAGCTACAGAAATTCCGATAATATTGGCGCACCCCCTCGTCGGCGGAATGCATTTCGTCAAAAAATGAGCCTTCGTTGGCCCAGTCAACGCTCGTCCCGCCCGACCGATCATGTTTCGCCAGGAAATCCATAGAGAGAGATTGCAGAGAATCTCCAAGCGTTTTGATCTCGCTCTCCAACGGTCCATGGGATTCCCGCCGGATATTGTATCGATTTTGGATGCCCCTGTTGCCGGTCATTTGCGATCCCTTTAACATTTTCCATGCCACTCGGGGGATCCCCCACCCCCTACAGGGGAAAAACCGCCCCGGTTCGTAATCCCCTTTGCCGGAAAGGAATAAAGTGGCGAAATTTAACCAATCCCGTAGCGCAAAAAGAACCAGCAGAAGAGAAGGGATCCGAACTACCTCTGCGCCTGCAGTTCTGACTCGTGGATTTCCAAGTGAGCCAGCGAATCGATCCTGCCTCGTGAATAAGATCTGATCTCAATGGCTCGCGTGAACTGCGGCCCGTCCGTGACCAGCGTGTGATATTCTCCGTTCTCTCCGCATAGATCGAGGCCGGTTCGCTCGCGAATCACGCGGAGTTCGGCAACCGCCGATTCGTCCAATTCTCGGCCCACCCAATCTTCCGGCAGCCAACGCGTATCGACACAGGAAAAAACCACTTTGAATTTTGTCTCCAGCAGTTGTTGGAGCAAACGGTCCCGATCCCGTTCCCACAGGGGAGTATGCACATTTAACCCAACGGGACGGCACCGCTCGCGGATCCAGTTCGGACATCCGCCGACTTCCGATATGTCTCCCGTGATAACACCGGTAATCCCCGTTTCGTCTCGCAGCCACCGAAGTTGCTTTTCGTAAGCTTCCTCGAAGGGTTCGCAAATGGGCAAAACGTAATGCGGCAGCGCCAAGGCTTGAGCCTGTAACTTGATGAACGGCAACGGATGCGCAAGAAAGCCTGAATCCGGTGGCGCAAACGTGACCAGGCAACAAACGTGATAATCGCTTTGGACAACCTCATGGAGAGCCAACGCGGAATCTTTGCCTCCGGTCCAGAGCATCGCTGTTTTGCGCATGAAATTGCTAGCTTTTCAAATCAAGGTACCGCGTAAAGGATCTATTTTGTGGAGCGAGCGATGGTGCTCAACTGAAAAAAGTAACAGAAGGGGTTATCGCGCGAGGGACTTAAGGAATAGGTAACCCGCACGGACTCCCCCTCTGAGAATGATCCAAGCGCATGAGTCATTGAGGAAGGAATCTGAATCAAGATTCCTTCCCCGGGGGCTGTCGAGATACTCAATTCCGATTTCGAAAGGTCAATATCTCGAATAGCTCCGCAAACCTCCTTCTTCGGCTGTTTGGAAGCATAATAGTTAAGTAGAGGAGAGTAAAATCTGGAAAATGCCTTCCCCGTGACTGGCGTATAGGGAATGCTGATCCCAAATACAACGAGGCGATAGTCTTTGTTATTTCCGGGGGAAACTTGCCGTACAGATGCCGATTTAAAACTCGAAAAATATAAAGATCCGGCAATAGTCAGCAACGCGAGGGCCATGAAGAGTCTTTTCATCCTTTATTCATTGAACGAAGAAGGAGGCCTGATGGAGCTCCCGAAATGAATCCGTGGAGTCGTAAGGATCGGTCACGGGCTCATATCTCCCGTCATCCTTCTTTTTAAGAAAAGCGAGCCACACGGGCTTTTCGGCATACACTGTTATTTCTCCAACTTCTTTCTCATCCTTCAGCACCTGTTTTTTGAACTGGAGCGGACCGGCAATAAATCGGGCGAAGCGCGCGCCGTTCTCAAAGATAACTTTTTTTGAATAGGAAAAATGAAGGACAATCAATGACCTGTCGGCAGAACCACTGCCTTTCAGAACCGCGTGCACCTTGAACTTTGTGTTGTGCCCTAAAAACTCGGTCAACGCGTGTCCGTAGAGCGACCCTGGATAGATGTCTTTTGTATCTTCGGAAGAAACAGGCTCGACGATCGCGACCAAATCGGACGCTTGGAGTAACTCCTCGTAGCTCCATGAGCGTAATCTCCGCGCGTCGGCGCTATTTGTTGAGCCAAGGACAATCAGGAAAAACGCGATCGTACGAAGAATCATCATGTATCCGAAACTTCTTCCGCTGCTGTTTCCGCTGTTTCCATTCGCCGGTGATAGTAAGGAATCCCCTCCCCCAAGTCCATCGAATCTGCAATTCGCCCCAGACGAGCGATCCCGCTGCCTCCATTTTCCCGGTCGGGCTCCGATAAAGTGTTTGGCGCGGCTCCTTTTCTGATCAATACCTAACCCGTATGCCGCTGATCTCTCTCCAAACCGACCTCTGGCAGTTCCGTAGCGCGCTCTCAGGCCCGCAGCATCCTTGCAATGGGTACATCGTGCGGGTTGAAGACGAATTTCACCTCATCGATCCGCCGGAAGACCTCATTGCCGCCGTTCTGCCGTTATCGCTGCCGGTGGCCCATATCTTCCTTACTCACACCCAGGAAGAACATGGATTGGGGGCTTTCAATTTCCCGCGGGCCATTGTCCATGTGCCTTCGGGTGATGAATATTTATGCCGGGGTCTGGATTCGTATCGGAACCATTTGACTCAGTGGCAGGAACCATGGGATTGGGAGAGCCGGGGCTGCTACCAGGGGCATCTGGCGGGGGCGCCCAACGAACGCCCGCTGCCTCCGGTCACGAATCTGGGGCAGCCCTTGGTGCGGCATGAGTCTCTGCTCGGATACCGGGTCATCCCGACACCCGGCCATGGGAAAAATGCAGTCACGTTGATGCGGGAGATTGACGGTCGCAAAGTGGCTTTCTGTGGTGATCTCATCCATGATGACGCGCGGCTTTGGAACTGGTTTGACTGCGATTGGGACTATGGATTGGAGACGGGGCAGAAGTCCCTGGCGGCTTCCTGTCTCGTCCTCGAGGCGGAAGCGCCGGATAGGTTATGCCCGGCCCACGGAGATATGATTGCCGAGCCCCAGCCTGCCCTGCGGCACCTGCATCGGAAGATAGCTTCCGTCCTCGTCGAGCCGCCAACGCAAGCCCCGGACGCCATCAACTTCCCTGAGCCGGAAGAGCCTGTCCCGGGATGGCGGCGCGTGTCGCCCAGCATTTTCCAATGGAAGGGCGGCAACACTTGCGTGCTGCTTTCCAGAAGCCGACGCGCCATCGTGATCGACGACGGCCTTTGTCTCTGGCTTCCTTTGAAGGAGCGCAGAGCGCGGCACGACGCTGCCTTCGCAGCGCTGAAGTCCGCCCTAGGGATCAAACAGATCGATTGGATCATTCCCACCCACTATCACGGAGACCATATCGATTTCATCCCACGGTTGGCAGCCCAGGAGAAGGCCCGCGTGCTTTGCCTCGACTCGATTGCCCCTCCCATGACCAACCCTGAGCAGTTTCCATTGGCCTGTCCCTTGCCATGGTACAATGCGGATGCGGAAAGAATATCCATCGATCACTATGTCAGCGAAGGAGAAGTCTTTCCCTGGGAGGAATATTCGTTGCGGTTCTTTCGTCTCGGCGGTCAGACCTGGCATCATCTTGGCATTGAGGCGCAGGTCGACGGGAAACGAGTGCTGTTCGTCGGCGACGGCTTTTGGGGGACTTCCTCCGATCCCGGCTCCGCCCTTTGCTGGAACGATGCGGAGCCGTCACGCAAGGGATGGGTCTTCGCGCTCAATCGAATGATCGAAGCGAGACCGGATCTGCTGGTTTGCGGGCATGGCTCTGCCCTCGTCGATCCCATGCCCTATCTTAATGTTTCCCTCGCAACGTGGGAAAGGAGGTTGGCCCGGTTTGAAAGCTTGAACGCCCACGCATCCCGGGAGCTTTTCTTCTCACCGTTCGAGGGAGGATGTTGAGAGTTCAATCTTAAATCCGATGTTAGAGCGGATGGGAGGTTCTTCGCTGTTTTCAATGGTGCGGCAGCACCGGTAGCCCGCTCGCGCCGCCGAGCGCGGGGTTCGGCTCCCGTCGTTTCATCAAGGCCGCATCCCCAGCGGCCCGTCCTGTTGAGATGAGTGTCAAACGCGACTCGTCAACCATCCCACGCTCGCGGCGCGTGCGGACTACCTTGGGCAGGGAAATCGCCGGATGATGGGGCGTGATCCCTCTGCTTGGGACGATTTTACCGTAGATAGCCGAGTAATCCTCCATGACCCAGATACAACCGACCAAGCTCGAGGATCAGGTTGACGTCGCCCGCGATCATATCCTGGGGGATCCCGAAGCGGAACTGACACTGCTTGAGTACGGGAGCTACGCCTGCCCTTATTGCCATGCCGCCCATGAGGTCATTGCGGACCTGCGAGACCGGTTTGGCGAACGAATGCGCTACGTCTTCCGGCAGCTCCCTATCGCAGGCAGCAGCGATGCCCTGCGCGCCGCGGAACTCGCCGAATACGCCTCTGATATAACCGACCAGTTCTGGCCGATCCATGACGCCCTCATGAGGCGGGGGCCAACATTTAACCCGGGCGATTTCGACCAGATCGCTTCCGAATTCAATCTGCCGCCGCTCGACAAAGCGCGCCCTTCAATTCGTCGGGAAGCGGAACTGCAGGTGCAAGAGGATATCCAAAGCGCAAAGCGGAGCGGAGCAACGGTCACGCCGACATTTTTCATCAACAACCGCCGCTATGAGGGCCCGTGGGATTCGAACGCGTTGGCCGAGGCGATGCTTGGGACGCTGGGTCACCGGATTCATACGGCCACCGTGAATTTCGTTCGATGGGGGCCGTCGGCCGGCCTGCTCCTCCTCCTGATGTCCGTGCTGGCGATCATCCTGGTAAACTCGCCGGTCGGCTCCGACTTTGAAGCGTGGTGGAAAACACCCTTGGGATTTGATTTTGGCGGGAAGGCTTTTACCCTGCCGCTCCTTGACTGGGTCAATCACGGGCTGCTGAGCCTCTTTTTTCTGGTCGTTGGGTTGGAAATCAAGCGCGAGTTCACCGTCGGCCGCCTTTCGACCCTACGCGCAGCCGCGCTGCCGATCGCAGCCGCGTTCGGTGGCATTGTCACGCCCATTCTTATTTACCTCCTTGTCATCCCAACGGGGCCGCTCTCAATGGGCTGGGGTGTCCCGATCTCCACCGACACCGCGTTTGCGGTTGCTTTAGTCGTGTTGCTTGGAGATCGCGTTCCGGTGGACCTGCGGGTATTCCTGACGGCGGCAATCATTATTGACGACCTGGTCGCCATCGCGGTCATCGCCCTGTTTTATTCGGAGGCAATCCATCTCTATTCCCTGATTGCCTCGGGGGTGGTAACGGCGTTGTTGATAGCGCTTAACGGATGGGGCATCTACCGGTCCCTGCCCTACGTGGTGCTCGGCGTGCTCCTGTGGCTCTGTCTGCATCAGGCGGGGCTGCATGCCACCCTGGCAGGGGTGATTCTCGCATTCGTCACGCCAACTCGTCCCCCGGCAAAACTGCATGCTTTGACGGCGCAGGCAGAAGCCATCGTGCAAGCGGAGAGCAAACGATCCGGGAAGGCCATCATGCACCACGGTCTTTCCGAACCCGCTTTGGAGGCGCTGGATGCCATCCACGACCGAATCGAATCACCCGCCAATAAAGTGCTTCGTTCCATTGAACCGTGGTCGAGTTACCTCATACTGCCTATCTTCGCACTGGCGAATGCGGGGGTAATTTTGTCCCCGGATATCGTCAACGGACACGGCAGCCTGATGCTGGCAATCATCCTGGGGCTGGTGATCGGAAAACCTGTTGGGATCATGCTGGCCGCCCGCCTCGCCGTGCATTTTGGCGTTGCAATCAAGCCGTCGGAATACTCCTGGCGACAACTTTGCGGTGCAGGCGTGCTCGCGGGCATCGGCTTTACCATGTCCCTGTTCATCGCGGGCGAGGCCTTCCCGGAACAGGCGGATTATGCAGCCGCGAAGATTGCGATCTTTGTTGCCTCACTGCTCGCCGGCTTCCTGGGCGTCGCCATCCTCTGGCCGAGAAAGAGGAAAAGGGGCCGGTCGGGGGTCGATGAGGATTCACCGTGAAGCTCCGGAAACGAATGCGATCAACTTTGCATTGGAATCCGTTTACCAACGCCATCGCGATGGCGACGATATTTTATGAGCACAATCACCACTCAAGATGGGACGGATCTCTATTTCAATGACTGGGGCACGGGCCAGCCCATCGTCTTCAGCCACGGCTGGCCACTGAGTGCGGACGCTTTTGAGGATCAGATGTTCTTCCTGGCCTCGCGCGGCTACCGCTGTATCGCCCATGACCGCCGGGGGCACGGGCGCTCAAGCCAACCCTGGAACGGCAACGATCTGGACACGTACGCCGATGACCTTGCGCTGCTTGTCGAAGCGCTCGACCTAAAAAACGCAATCCATGTCGGCCACTCCACGGGCGGCGGTGAAGTCGCCCGCTACATCGGAAGGCACGGCACAAGCCGTGTGGCCAAGGCAGTTCTTATTAGCGCGATACCGCCGCTGATGCTGAAGACCGCGGCGAATCCGGGCGGCTTGCCAATCGAGGTATTCGATCAGCTCCGCGTCGGTGTCGCCACCGACCGCTCGCAATTCTGGAAAGACCTCAGCCTGCCCTTCTACGGCTACAACAGGCCGGGAGCCAAGATTTCGGAGGGAGTGCGTGAATCTTTCTGGCTTCAGGGGATGATGGCCGGTTTTCCTGCTTCCTACTTTTGCATCAAGGCGTTTTCCGAAACAGACCTGACCGAAGATTTGAGGAAATTCGACGTTCCGACATTGGTCCTTCATGGGGATGACGACCAGATTGTTCCGTTTGCAGACTCGGCCCTTCTTTCATCCAAGCTGATCAAGAATGCCACACTGAAGGTCTACGAAGGGGCGCCGCACGGCCTGTGCACCACGCTCAAGGACCGGGTTAACGAGGATCTCCTGGCGTTCATCAAAGCCTGATGCGCGCTATCGTACGCGGAAAAGAAGGCGCTTGATCTTCTGAGACGACCGGTCTAGTTTCGTTATTATCCGAATGAGCATCTCCACCAAAGACCGAATCCTCGATGCCGCAGAGGAGATCATGCTCACCAAGAGTTTTCACTCTGTGGGGCTGACGGAGATTCTTTCCGCGGTGAAGGTGCCGAAGGGGTCCTTCTATCACCATTTCAGCTCGAAGGAGCAATTTGGAGTGGAATTGATCTCGCATTACGTCAAGGGACACACGGCATGCCTGCAAAAGTTCTTTGCAACCCCGAACACCACGGCCCTCCAGAAGCTGGTCGATTACTGGGGTTACCAGATCGGCCAGGTCACGGCAAGCGAGTGCAGGCAGTGCTGTCTCGTGGTCAAGCTCGGCCTGGAAGTCGCGAACTTTAGCGAACCGATGCGGGCAGCCCTGGCCGAGGGCTTGAAAGCCTGGCGCGCCATTTACGAGCAGCTTGTCAGGGAAGGCCAGGCGGATGGCAGTATCCGCAAGGGGCTCAACCCGGCGGAAGCCGCCGCCGCCATTCAGGACACCTGGCAGGGGGCAATGCAGCGAATGCAGGTGGAACGAAGCGTCGCGCCTCTGCGATCGGCGGCGCAATTCCTTCGTTCCTCTCTCGCCACCGCTTGAATTCTTCCTTTGTTTTTAAGTTCACTTGCTTTTTAGAGACGACCGGTCTATTATTTCTTCAACAGGCTATGAAAATTCCACACGAATTTCAGGGACGGAGAACACCCCGGCTCGTTCGTGTTTTGCACGAACATGACGAGCCCGTCAGTTCGACTCCGGCATCGCTTCCAAGCGACGCCGAACTGCTCGACGCCTATTCGCAAACGGTTGCGGCGGCGGTGAGCCTCGTCGCACCCAGCGTCGTCAACATCCGCATTACGAACGGACAGCACGGCCAGGGCAGCGGCTCTGGTTTCATCATCGCTCGCGACGGCTTCATCCTTACAAACAGCCACGTGGTCCAGGGAGCGCGGGAACTGGAGGTAACCCTCCATGACGCCCGTGTCTATCGGGCGCAGTTGATCGGCACGGACCCGGAGACGGATCTCGCCATCATCCGGATCGATGCGCCAGACCTTCAGCATGTGCGGCTTGCGGATTCATCCCGGATCCGCGTTGGGCAGGTTGCGGTCGCGATTGGCAGCCCCTATGGCTTCCAGCAGACAGTGACCTCCGGCATTGTCAGTGCGCTGGGCCGGTCCATGAGGGCGGATTCGGGTCGGCTCATGGACGACATTATCCAGACCGATGCCGCGCTGAACCCCGGCAACTCCGGCGGACCGCTGATCAACAGCGCGGGCGAAGTGATCGGCGTGAACACAGCCGTGATTCTTCCGGCGCAAGGCATCTGCTTTGCCATCGCCAGCAACACGGCGCAGTTCGTGGCGGCCTGGCTGATCAAGGAGCAGCGCATCCGGCGCAGTTCCATCGGGATTGGCGGGCAGAACGTTCCGCTGCATCCGCGCGTGGTTCGTTTCCACAAACTCCCGGTGGACAGGGGCGTGCAAGTCTCCGAAATCGAGCCGGGCAGCCCCGCCTCGATCGCGGGCTTGCGGCAGGGCGACGTGATCGTCGGCTTCAAAGGCCAGCCGATCGCCACGATCGACAATCTTCACAAATACCTCGTCGCCTCGGAAATCGGGATTGCGTCACCGCTCATGATCCTTCGGGGCACCGAAAAACTGTTCCTCATTGTCGTACCGCGCGAACTCCAACCTCATCAGCCCCGGCAAAAAGCCGGGCGAAACTAAAACCTGTTTCCACAAATGAACGAACCGATCAATATCAACGCAGCCAGCTTCGAGAAAGCGGTGCTGCAATCTCCCGTGCCGGTGCTGGTCGATTTCTGGGCCCCCTGGTGTGGGCCCTGCAAACTCATCGCGCCCGTCCTCGACGAGATCGCCCGCGAGAGTTCCGGGCGCTTTCGCATCGCCAAGGTGAACGTTGACGACGACCCCGCGCTGGCGCAACGCTTCAACATCCGGGGAATTCCGGCGCTCCTCTTCTTCGGCGGCGGCGAATTGAAGCGTCAAATTTCCGGCGTTACTGCCAAAAAAGCGATTGTCGATCAGCTCGAATCGCTCGTTACGTGAACTCCCTCACGCGGGAAAACCGGCGCGGCAGCACCCGCCGACGGAGGGCGGAGCTCCGCGACGCCGATAACGCCGAAGGCGCTCGCTTTGGCCTTTCTTCCGGCGACTCCGGACGGTTTCATCCGAGAGAAGGCGGTTTTTGAGTGTCACATCGCCCGATATTGGCGTATAGACCCGGCTCCAAAATGAGTCAGGTCTCAAGAAAATACACTGAAGCAAACATTCGCTCCCTGGAGTGGAATGAACATATCCGGCGGCGGCCGGGCATGTATATCGGACGCCTCGGAGACGGGGCGGCCCATGACGATGGCATTTACATCCTGCTCAAAGAGACGATCGACAACTCCATCGACGAGTTCACGATGGGGTGCGGCAAGCAGATCGATGTCACGCTGGCAACCAACCCAGACGGGACGCAATGCGTCACGGTGCGCGACTTCGGCCGGGGCATTCCGCTCGGGAGCCTGGTGGACTGCGCGGGCAAGCCGAACACCGGCGGCAAATATGACAGCGAGGCCTTCCAGCGAAGCGTGGGGCTCAATGGCGTCGGCTTAAAGGCCGTCAACGCCCTTTCCTCCAGCTTCATCATCCAAACCTACCGCGAAGAGAAAACTCGCAGGGCCGATTTTGCCCAGGGAAACCTGGTCGCCGATCCCGGCGCCAAAGCCGCAAAGGGGCAAAAATCCGGGACGCTGACAACGTTCACGCCGGACCCGGAAATCTTTCCGAACTACGAGTTCAAGGACGAATACGTCGAGAACATGCTCTGGAACTACGCGTACCTCAACATGGGGCTGACGCTGACGTTCAACGGCAAGGCGTTCAAATCCGAAAACGGCCTTCTCGACCTCCTCAACCAGAAGATCGACGGCTCCACCGCTTACAAGGCGATTCACCTCAAGGACTCCGCCAACCTCCTGGAGATCGTCTTCACCCACGCCGCCCAATACGGCGAGGAATATTACTCCTTTACCAACGGGCAGCACACCACCCAGGGGGGCACCCACCAACAGGCGTTTCGAGAGGCCGTCGTCAAATCCCTGCGGGAGTTTTTCAAGAAAGATTACGACGCCTCCGACATCCGCACCGGCATCATTGCGGCCGTTTCGATCCGCGTGCAGGAGCCGATCTTCGAATCCCAAACGAAGACGAAACTCGGCAGCGTGACGATGAGCCCCAACGGTGGCGTGTCCATCCGGAGTTACGTCGCCGATCTCGTCAAAAAGGAACTGGATAATTTCCTCCACCGCAGCCCGGCGGTGGCCCAGGCCATCCAGCAGAAAATCCAGCAAAACGAGCGGGAGCGCAAAGAACTCGCGGGCATCCGCGATATTGCGAGGGATGCCGCGAAGAGGGTGAGCCTCCACAACTCCAAGCTCCGCGACTGCCGCATCCACTTCAACGACAAAGCCCCCCGCCGGGGCGAGGAGGACAAGCGGGGGAAGACCACCCTTTTCATCACCGAGGGCGAGTCCGCCTCCGGCTCGATCACCAAGGTTCGTGATCCAAACGCCCAGGCGGTCTTTTCGCTGAAAGGCAAACCTCTCAACACACACGGCAAGACCCGCCGGGTCATGTATGAGAACGACGAGTTGAGCATGCTCCACAGCGCGCTCAATGTGGAGGCAGGCATCGAAGAGCTCCGCTACAACAACATCGTGCTGGCGACCGACGCCGACGTCGACGGGATGCATATTCGCCTGTTGCTGATCACCTTCTTTTTGACCTTCCTGCCGGAGCTGATCAAAAACGGCCACCTTTACATCCTGCAAACCCCGCTTTTCCGGGTTCGCAACAAGAAGGAGACGCGATATTGCTACACTGAAGCAGAGCGCGTGAAGGCCATCACGGCGCTGGGCCCCAACCCGGAGGTCACCCGATTCAAAGGATTGGGCGAAATCTCGCCCGACGAGTTCCGCCACTTCATCGGCCCCAAGATCCGGCTCGAGCCGGTCATCATCGGCAAGGAAAGCCCCGTGGACAAACTCCTCCAATTTTACATGGGCACCAACACTCCGGACCGCCAGGAGTTCATCATCAAAAATCTCGCTTACACGACCACCTAACCCATGGCCAAAACCAACACAGATCCAGGCCAAACCGAACAGCCGGAACTGCCTCTTTCCCGTAATGAAGTGGTCAGGCATGAAGGGCCATCGCTCAAGCATGTGGATGGAATGTTTGAGACGTGGTTCATCGACTATGCTTCGTATGTAATCCTCGACCGCGCCGTCCCGCATATCGACGACGGATTGAAGCCGGTCCAGCGCCGGATCATGCACTCCCTGCGGGAACTTGAGGATGGCCGCTACAACAAGGTGGCCAATACCGTGGGCAATACGATGAAGTATCACCCTCACGGGGATGCCAGCATCACCGACGCCCTCGTTGGCCTTGGCCAGAAGGAGCTCCTGATCGACACGCAGGGGAACTGGGGAAACATCATCACCGGCGACCCGGCCGCAGCCGCGCGTTACATCGAGGCCCGGCTCTCCAAGTTCGCGCTTGAAGCGGTCTTCAACCCGAAGACGACGACGTGGACCAAGTCGTACGACGAGCGCAATGACGAACCGGTCACGTTGCCGATCAAATTCCCGCTGCTGCTTGCGCAGGGCGTGGAGGGCATCGCCGTGGGGCTCTCCTGCAAGGTTCTGCCGCACAACTTTGTTGAAATCCTGGATGCCAGCATCGCGGTCCTCCGGGGGAAATCCCCCACCCTGTTCCCTGATTTCCTGACGGGCGGCCTGGCCGATTGCTCCGACTATCAGGATGGACGCCGCGGAGGCAAGGTGCGTGTGCGCGCCAAGATCGAAGTCCGCTCGCCTAACCTCCTCGCGATCACCGAAATTCCCTTCGGCACGGTCGTCCCCAATCTGATTGCCTCCATCGTCGCCGCGCATCAAAAGGAGAAGATCAAGATCAAGAAGGTGGATGACAACACCTCCGAACAGGCCGAGATCCTGATTCACCTTCTCCCGGGAAGCGATCCGGAGATCGTCAAAAACGCGCTCTACGCCTTCACTGAGTGCGAGGTTTCCATCAATCCGAACGCGGTGGTGATCCTGGACCAGAAGCCCTCCTTCACCTCCATTTCCGAGATTCTTCGCATCTCCACGGAACGCACCCGCGATCTGCTCAGGCGGGAGTTGGAGATCCGGCTCGATGAACTCAACACCCGCTGGCGTCAGCTTTCGCTGGAGAAGATCTTCATCGAAAAGAAGATCTATCAAAAGATCGAAACCTGCGAGACTTGGGAAAGCGTCCTGACCACCATCGATCAAGGACTCGAACCGTTTACGAAAAAGCTCAAGGAGCCGGTGACTCCCGAGGACTGCGCGCGCCTCACCGAGATCAAAATCAAGCGCATCTCGCGATTCGATTCCAAGGGCGCGGATGACGAACTCAAAAAAATCGAAGAAGCCATTAAAGAGACCAAAGGCTTCCTCGCAAACCTCACCGCTTTTGCCATCTCGTGGTTCCAAAACCTCAAGAAGAAGTATAGCAAAGGTCGCGAGCGCCGCACCGAGTTAACGACGTTTTCCACGATTTCCGCCGCTCGTGTCGCCCACGCGAATACCAAGCCGTTCGTCAATAAGAAGGACGGCTTCATCGGCTGGGGCCTCAAGCGCGACGAAGCGGCAGAGCCGTTGGGCGAATGCTCGGATCTCGACGACGTGATGGCGATTGGCCGGAACGGCGACCTCAAGATCAACCGGGTGGCCGAAAAGGAGTTCTTTGGGCAGGATCTCTTGCATGCCGCCATTTTTGTGCGCGGGGATACTTCGACTACCTACAATCTCATCTACGAACACAAAGAGAGCGGCGTCACCTATGCGAAACGCTTCCACATGGGCGACGGCGTGGTGCGCGACCGGATCTACCCTATCGCGGATGGGAAGATCCTCTTCCTTGCCATCTGTCCCAGTTCGGAAAAGGCGCCGACCATCGGAGTCATTCTCAAAGCGACGCGCAACGTGCCAAGCAAGGAGATCGTCTTCGATTTCTCAACTATTGAGGTCAAGAACCGTGGCCTGCGAGGGAGTCTTGTTACCAAGCACAAGGTACAGAAAGTTACAAAGCGGGGATAGCGGTGTTTTCCCCCGCCCCTCCGGGGCGGAAATCGTTTGATCGGTTTTCCGGGGGTTCCGCTTCGCTTCACCGCCCGGCTAATTTCCACCAGCCCTCCGGGCTGAAGAAAGATTTCGCTCCTCAGTTTACGAATTGAGAAAAAGTGAGCCTTCGGCGGCAAGGATTACGGCATCGCGGAGCTCCGCCCTCCGTTGGTGGGTATCGCCACACTATTTATCAAGAAACTTTCGCCCTGCGCGCGCTTGCCGCGCGGTAGAGGGAGGGTGGAGTTCCACGACGCCGCCTACGGCCCTAGGCCCTCTATTTCTTCTTCTCAACAACTCGGGCTTACGGAACCTTCTCTTAAGCGTAGGGATCTTTCCCAAACCTGAGCCGAAGAAAGGCCGAGGCCACCCCGGCCGCTTTCATTCCCCAAGCCGCGAATAAGTTCCCATCGCAACCCCCGATTCGATGGATGACCGGAACTCGCCAGGACTGGTCGCCAGCACGAAGGAGTCTTCGGGGGATTCGCAATCCCACCGGGGATAGTTGCTGGAGTATAGAAGCATTTCCTCACCCCGTATCGATGCCAGCAGGCGCCAGAACTCCGACGCCGGATCACCATGCTCAACTCCCTGGGTACCAAACCGGAAATAGCGGCGCGCATACTCGCTAGGCAACTCTTTCAGCCACGGGCATTCCGACCGCAGTCCCTTATAATTTTTGTCGAAGCGCCAAAGATAAGCAGGAACCCAGGCCGCCCCCGCTTCGAAGGAGACCACTTTCAGGCGCGGAAACTCCACAAAAACGCCCTCGGTAATCAGACTGGTCATGTGCGCGAGAAAACTGGTGCTTCGGGCGACCCGCATTTCCGCCACGGTACCTGGCCAACCGCAGGAAGTCGGAGGGTTGGAGGTACCCATGCCTTCCGTACCCCCGTGGATCGCGATGGTGAGGCCGCACTCCTGCGCCGCTTCGAGGATCGGCCGGTAATAACGATGGCCATAGGGCATTCGAGTTCCCGAAGGCAGCGTCACCTGAACCATTCCGGGATGCCGCGCCGCCCTCCTGATCTCGGTCGCCGCCGCTTGCGGATCCTGGGTCGCCACGACGACGGAACCGCAAAAGCGACTGTCCGCCGACAGCCATTGCTCTTCCATCCATCGATTCACCGCTCGCGCCACTTCGCTTGGATAGTCAATGTCGCCAAACGTCGAGATGACCGGCGCATCGTAAACGCTTAGAATCGCTTTTCCGATCCGATGAGGTTCAAGCCAGGATGCGGCGAGCTTCGCCGGATCAAGGGCGGCCTGAGAATCCGCGCCGTCTCCGGAGGCTCCCGCTTCGTCAGGATCGTAATAAAGTGTATGGACCTTGAGCCCCGCATGGGTATGCCCTCCCCCGTTCAGCCATCGCTGACGCCAGGTTCTGGGCAGGTATGAGGCGATGACGCTTTCGTCACTCCAGCGGACGTGAATATCGGTATCGATGCGCTCAAGCGCGGCAGGATGGTTCATCATTCGAGGAAAAGGCAGCCGTCTTTCTCGACAACCCGGTAGACTTTGACGCGGCAGGAAGGGTTTGCGAGGTGGATTCCCGTTTCGAGATCGAACTCCCATTGGTGCCACGGACAGCGGAGCACCATCCCGTCCCGACCCCAGTTATACTCGCCGACGCGATCGGTGGGGAGATTCGTTCCCGTCAATTCGCCCCGGCATAAATGCGCGCCTTCATGGGGACAATGATTGCGAAGGGCGTGGTATCGCCCGCCCACCTTGAAGATGCCGATGGAAGTCTGCCCCGCCGTCACGATCCGCCGTTCCCCTTCCTTGAGATTCGCCAGCCCGGCGGGGATGGGCGTTGCCGCAGTGGAAGCCGTTGTCTTCATTGGATTCCAAGTACCTTGTAACAAGGAAAATTGCGCATATAGCGCCGGATTTTTGGCTCAGGGCAAGACGGAAGCCCAATGGTGCTATCTGAAGATAACACCTTGGGCTGACAACGCAGCCCTGGGCCAAAAAGACAAGCTAGATGCGTCATTTTATCTGTTAGAAGGTACTAGCCGTGGGCCGTAAAGCGCCAGTGCGTTGTCCCGGAGAATCCGGCGTTTCAAGGCGGCCGAAGCCTGCCCGGGGAGGATCAGGTAGGGATTGTCGAAGTCCCAATGAGGATAGTCACTTGAAAACATGATCTGGGTTTCTCCATGGATCTGCCGGTATGTTTCGATGAGATCCCGGGGCCGCCCCGGCTCTTCAATCGGCTGGGTGGTATAATACATCTGCCGTTTCAAATATTCGCTAGGCAACTCCTTGAGCTGGGGCATCTCCTCGCGCAATCGTTTCCACTCGGCATCCAGCGCCCACATCAGGGGTTGTGCCCAGGAAATGCCGCCTTCAAGCAACACAAACCGGAAGTCCGGATATTTCGCAAAGGCTCCTTCACACACAAGGCTGGCGGTATTGGCAATGGCGCTTCCGGCCAGGCTGGTGTGAAACTCCAAGTACCGGGAGGGATATCCCGCGCTCGAGGGTGGACCGCTGATTCCGCGCCCCTCCACCGTGGTATGGGCGGCCACCGGAAGGCGGTGAGCCGCCGCCGCTTCGTAAACCGGATGAAAAGAACGGTGCCCCAGAAGCTCGCGTCCCGCCGTTGAAATCAGCACTTCTGCGACCTTGGGGTGACTCCCCCAGCGTTCGATCTCCTCGATGGCCTTGGCGGGATTTTGAAGCACGACGCAGACCACCCCAAAAAGGGCCGGATCTCCCCCGATGAATTCTTCGATTAGCCAACGGTTGAAGGCGCTGGCGATGGCGGATGCATAGTCAACGTCCGGGATGACACTGAGGTTATAATAAAGCCCGGTGCAAATCGCCCACTCGATCTGATACGGGTCGAGAAGCTGCTTCCTGATGAGGGCGGGATTGCTGGCGGGCGGTCCTCCGTCGGAACAGTCGACATCATAGCGGTTGTTGCCGCCGCGCTGGTCGACATTGAAAAAACTCGAGAAAACTCCCCGCCGGGAAAACCGTTCCCGATAGCGGCACGGCAGATACTTCGCAATGGCATCCGCAGAGGGCGGGCTGCAATGAATTTCGATATCGAAAACGCCATAATCCAGCTTGCGTTGGGAAACCGGCGACACAGGGGTGGAAGGGGCTGTCATGGTGTTCATCACCGCCGGCCATTTACCGCATCGGCTTCGGCGATCAGGTCCGCGATTTGTTGGCGCTTCTTATTGAGGATCCGCTCGTCCTTGCACCAGACGTGCCAATCCCAAGTCAGGATGTCATTACCGATCTCCAGTTCACGATGGATCCGCCCGATCAGATCGGCGTCTCTTTCCGGGTCGAGCCGAGCCAGACGGTCGCTGAGCAGCTTGAATAATTCATAGTCCTCCAGGCCGTCGCGGACGGCGGCAAGCCGCAGGCTTGGCCAGAACTCCTGGTTCGGCCCCGGATAGACCAGGTATCCCTGCCCGGCTGTCCTCGAAACCTCCCAGACGGGATCGGTAAAGAACTTCTCCCGGTCGGGCTGAGTGTTCTTCGGCAAATCGGTAGCCATCGCAAAGATCAGAAATCCATCCGCCTTCAACTTCCAGGCCGCCCACCCATGCATCCGGGGAGCCAGCGGAGACTGGTACAAGCAGATGTGCGGCGCGGAGGCCTGGTCGATATCGCGATACCTGGCGCTGCACGTATAGAACCAGAACGCTTCACCATGCTTCTTCCGCTCCCGCAACTGTTCAAGCCGCGCGGGAGTGACGCTATCCAAAAGCGGCGCCCAGACGTCGTACTTGCCGATCGGGCTGAACTCGGGTCGGTTTTCATAGGCCCACGGCCCCACGCCATAGCTCTTCAACTTGAGGTCCGGGGCAATCCCTTTAAGAAAGCCGTGCATCTTCAGGACGTCGCGCCACTCGTCGAGCGTCTTCGGTTCGTCATAGATTTCGTAGTGGGCGAGATCGAGAACGCCTTTTTGCCGCAGGTAACCGATCAACTGCGCGATAAACTGCGGGTACACCGGGTTCTCCGCGAAATCGGACTTCTTGCTTTTCCCCCTGGTAAACTTCCATCCGCCAACCGTCTCCGCATACCGGTTAAGGTCGGACACTTTCTTCCCCGTCGCGCGATCGTAAACCGGGACGCCCTTCGAGGCGGTAGGCAACAAAGCTTGCGCGTTGCATCCAAAAGAGGAACCGAAGCTCTCCGCGCCATACTTCTTGCCCAGCTCGAAGATCCAATCGCAAGCCGAGAAATCGAAGGAGAGCTTGCCGTCCTGCTCCTGATAGACCTTAATCAGCTTCCACATGAGGTCGCTGCTGATCGGATAGCAGGCGAAACGATACCGAGAGAACATCTTCAGATGCGTCTCATAGAGTTCAGGCGTCAACGTGAACTTGTCGGATCCATAGTATTTCTTGAGTTCGCGACCGCCATCGATCCAGTACCAGGCATCCGCGCAGACGGAGCGCTGGCTGGGAAGATCGAACCCGAAAGCGTCGATCCGAACCGGCACCTTTGCTGAAAACCCGCCGGCGCGAAGGCTTACTTCGCCGTGGTAGCTTCCCTTCGGCGTCCCGGGGGGCACAAAGACATTGATCCACAACGGTTGCGTTCTCCCCCGTTTCAATTCAACCGGCTTCACCGGATCGACCGGATAGAGCACATCCGGTTGCATTCCCCCACCCCAGGCTTCGGGCATCTTGACGAAGCCAACGACGTTCACCTCAACACAGGAACCGGGCAGCGTCGACGCCTCCCCCTTGAATGGCGAGACCGCAACCTCCACCTTTTCGACATCCTTCAAATAGGGCATCAGCGCGAGTTGGAAGGATTCCCATTCTCCTCCCGCCGCACGGATTTGGACCGGTTCCGAGTGCGGTGGGAACACGGCGTCGGGACTAATGGGTGTATAGGCAGGTACCGCCGCCCAGGCAAACGGAGGCTCCGATTTCTCCCGGGGAGGATGAAGCCCGAGAACTTCGATGTCATACCGGAGGGCTGCCCATCTCGATTCGATCTCCGGCATCTGTGCCGTCAATTCGCTCCAGCGGGCATTCGGAACTTTGGAGGGCTCTGCGAGCTCGGCGGCGAGGGGCGCGATCAGCGATTCCATCTCCGCGATCTTCGTGCCCAATGCGGCAACATTCGGGAGACCCGCATTGGCCAGGGCGGCTTTCAACGCCGGTTCCAGTTGACGATGAATCTCCCGGATCACAGCCCCCACCGAAGGCAATCGGTTGACCGTCCGGCCCGTGAAGACGGCACCGCCTTTTTGGATGACGTTGACCCGCGCCTCCCACAGCCCGCCCTCCATGATCCGATAGTTCAGCGTCATTGCGCCGGGCTCATTGCTAACTCCGGAGTCTGTTTGGGGGACGCGGTCGTGCAGCAACGTCCACTTTGCCTCCAGCCCTTCCGTCCCGGCGGCATTCTCCACATTCAGGATGCCGGAACCATAGTTCAGTTGTTCCCCTTTCCAGCGAACTGCGGGCAGCGGCTGCCCGTTCTTTCGGCCCTTGAAAATCGCAATGCCGATATCGGCAGGCCGGTGAAAGCTCTTGTCCCGCGTGGGCGACCAGTACGACCATTCTTTGCGGTATCCCTGGTCCCGGCAGAAGTTGATCCCCCATTCATCGCCCGGCTGCGGAGTGCCTATATAGCTTCCGTCAAAAACAAGCTCCGCGATCGGGATACGAAACTCCACCGACCAGTGATCCGTTCCAATCACCGGTGAAACCTGCCAATCCGGTGTATAGACACCGACTTCGCGTTTTCCTTCCGGCGTCACGCGCATATCGAACCGCGCACCCAACGGAGTGGCACAAAATTGATAATACGCCTTCGCACTCCGCCCCGGGTTAAGAAAAAGTTCGATCACGTCCTTGTTGACGTCGATCACATCGCGGGTGTCCTCCGGCGTGCCGACCTGAAGCTTCCCGATCTCATCGTCGTGAAGCCGGTAGTAGAAATAGAGATACTCCGCGTCATAACAGGCCCGGACTTCCGACCGAAGCGAGGCCGTGACCGAGCGGTCTTGCAGGGAGCGAAAATCATCGGCTACTTCGGCCTCCTGCCAGCAGCGGTCATCCATCGCGCCGTCGAGGACGGGAGCAACGTCAGTCCAGTAAATGTTGAGGCGGCGCTGGTAGGGAACCTCATCCGCGAGACCTGCTCCCGCGATGGAAAAGAGGAGACACAAAATTCCGATTGGCAATCTGCTCACAGGAGCATACTAATGTGAATTATTCCTATCGATTCAAGAAAATTCGAAGGCTCAACCCAGAAATCCGCACAAGCCGCAGCGTCGAATCCGACCGAAAATGATTCATTCACACCCTTCCGAGCCTCATGAATTAATTTAAATTGCATTTACACGAGGAAAACAATAAGACTAATACATATTTATGATCTCCCCCAAGGAGCCCTCCCAGCCCCTCCTCCTGATTTCACGTTCCGAAACCCGCCGCCTTCGAACCGCTATTTTCTCTTCGGTCGTGGCGATGGGGTTGGGGATGGGCCCGGTATCGCCCGCGCATTCCGCTCCGCCGGAATCGAAAACCGGCGTCCTGGTGGAAGATTCTCCCGATAACGGTCCGGCATGGCACGGCGAAGAAACCAGCCCGTTGGGATCGCTGCGGGATGGCCTGCAAGCCTACCTCCCGATGGAAGGATCGATCGAAGCGATTTCCGGGCTGGGCGAGCTTCGCCCCACGACCTTCGAAAGGAACTCAGCGGCATTCACGGAGAAGCTGGATCGCATCGGGCCCCACCAACCCCGCTTTCTTCCCGGTCGGTTTGGCCAGGCAGTCTTTATCGAGCACGCGGAAGTCTACAACCGGACCAATGAATTTCCCCGGACGTTGAGCATGGTGGAATCACTCGAGGGGGTTCAATCCACCGGGGAAGCCAAGATCACGCGAGCGGAGGGCCCCAGGGAATCTTTCGGAGCCGTCCACCTTCAGGCCGGGCCGGGAGGAAAAATACAGACATCCCCCACCACACCGGCGCCGGGCTCCAGCCGAAGCGCTTCGGTCTATATACGCGGTGCGGCGGGTACGCGGGTGCGCTTCGCGCTGGAGGCGGTGAAAGACAATCTTGTTCTGGATGAACGCGAAATCGTTCTTTCCGGCACCTGGGAGCGTATCCAATGCCATCATTCCCCTATCGGGGAGGAGC
Organism: Chthoniobacteraceae bacterium; assembly: GCA_037190965.1. Classification (GTDB taxonomy): domain Bacteria; phylum Verrucomicrobiota; class Verrucomicrobiia; order Chthoniobacterales; family Chthoniobacteraceae; genus DATMFV01. The sequence continues at coordinate 136,015 of JBBCKI010000028.1, read as the reverse complement.
CCGCGAAGGGCATGTCCTCCTCGAAGAAGCCTTCGCCGCCGGTCCTCCTCTCGCTGACACTGCCGGACGGGGGAGAGATTTTCGCCTCCGCGTTCATGCTTGAAAGTCACGGCGGTTACGCCGGACGCCGCACCGCTTCCACCTGGTTCCCTGGGCAGCCGATGAATCGGGATGGCGACATCCTCTCGCTCGATGAAGCGCCAAACGCCTCTGAGGGCTCCGTCGCGTTCTGGTTCCAGCGGGAAGGCGATGTCGAGTGGCGCACCCTGCTGTGCATTGGCGACCATTACGCGTGGAACTCAGACCTTCGCCTCGACCTGCGCGACAATCGAACGCTCTCCCTGGTCCTACCTGGAAAGAAGGGCGGGCAAGCCAAGCTTCCCGAAGCGGTACAACCCGGGCAATGGCATCATGTCGCCGTGACATGGAATGGACCCGCCGTGACCGTCTTTTTCGATGGTGCGCGCGTGATCTCCCTGGAGAACGCTCCCCCTCGGCCTCGCCTGGGCCAAGTCACGCTGGGAGGGATGACTGCCAACTTCAGCCCCGCCCTGCGCGGCGACGTGCGGCTCGATGAGTTTGCTCTCTGGAGCCGCCCGCTCGAGGCCGCCGAGATCAATCAGCTTTTTCACCGCGAGCAACCGCTCGGAGTCGGCCTGGCTCCCAAGTGGACCCTTCAAAACCGGGAGCCCGCCTCCGTCTTTGCCCGCGACGAAATCGAGCGCCGCTGGCGCTTCTCCGTCGCTCCGGCGAAGGGCGAATATGGCAAAGCGACAGTGCGGTTTTCCATGGGCGGTTTCTTCCAGGCGGAGACATCTTTGCAATCCTCCCAGACTTCATCGGGCCGGACGATTTCCTTCCCATGGTCCCCCGCCCGCCTCGAGCCCGGGACCTATGACATGGTCTTCGAACTGGAGGATGCCCATGGAAAAACCCGGCTCACCCGGAAAGTCGAGATCGTCCCGGCCCGCGCGCCGCTGGCCAACGCTTTTGTCATTCCGTGGGCCGATTCCTCCGGAGACTTGCGGAAGTTCGGCTTCACGGGCGGTTCCTCGGCCCGGACGCGTGTGCGGCCCAGCCTTGTGGACGATCTCACTCGGAACGGCCTCTATGTGCAGTACCGCTACAATTTCACCGCGGTTCCCGAAAAGAACGAGAATCGGTTCCTCGATGCCGTGGGAGAGTGGGGAAAGACGGACCAGGCTTCCCCCTCCGCGCAAGCGCAGATCGATGCCGCGGCAGCGCGCTTTGGCAAGGTCATTGAAGACTACCCGCAGATCCGCCATATCATCCTCAACTGCGAAAGCCAGTTCAGTTGGTCGCACGATTTTCGCGAAGGCACCAAAGAGCAGGTGCGCGAACGCTTCAAGCTGGACCTCGGCGCCTGGCAGCGCCCTGGTGGAAGAAGCGAGGCCGTAACATTTCCCTTTGGCCGCCTGAAGACTGCTGAGGGCAAATATGGCGCGCCCAACGATGGAATCCTGCCGGAGAAGGACCCGTTCTATGCATTCCATCGCTGGTGGCACGGACCACAGGCGGGCAATGAAGTCTTCCTTAACGACCGATTGGCGGATCGCTTGCGGCAATCCGCACCGTGGGTCGAGTTCATCGGCGAACCGGTGCTGCGCCGCCCGTCAGTCCGCGCGTTCCGCAAGCTCGATCTCGTCCAGGAGTGGTTCTACTTCCCTTCTCCCTCCGCCGCCATCCGGGTGCAGGAACGGGCGCGGGCAGTGGCCCGGCACGAGGACGGTTCAAGCGCGCTGGTCGGTTCCATGCCGCAGCTTCTGCTCAAGCCGGGAATGGCGGCTCCCTACCCGGGCCTGCCGACTCCCGACATGTTCCGTGAAGCCGCATGGCACTGCCTGGCTCGCCCCACGCGGGGGTTCACCTACTGGAACCATTGGTCAGTCATCGAGCGCCCCACGGGAAAACAATCCAGCACCCAGGAGGAGATCGACGCGCTGATGGGCCCGCGTCCGAGTTGGGAGACGGCGGCGGGCAAGATCTCCGTGAAGGGCGAACGAAGCGACACTTTCCTGTTCATTCCCGAACTCCGCGAAGAACTGGCCCGCTTCCATCGCGAAGACCTTCATCCCCTAGGCGCACTGGTTCCCCGATGGGAAAACCGCCCACGCCGGATCGCCATTTTCCGGTCTTTTGCGGCGGAGCTCTTCAACAATATACGCTGGCCAGCCGCGACTCCTCTTGAGAACGCCGTCGAGCGGTTACAACTCCCCTTCGATGTTCTCTATGACGAAGATTTCGAGACCGCCTCCGGAATTCTTGAAGGTTACTCCGTGCTGGCAATTCCCTCCGCGCCAGTGCTTCCCGAGATCGCGGTGAATGCCATTCGCCGCTTTGTCGACAATGGGGGAACCGTCGTTGTGGACGAGGCCTTCGGGCTCAATCTTCCCGGTGTCAAACAGTTCAACTGGACCGCTGGCAAAGCCGCAGAAAAAGAGCTGCGTAAGGCGGAAACGGCATTGCGGCGGGAATACGACGGCAGCGACCACAATAACTTTCGGGAGGGCATGGAGGCGCTCGCCAGTCAGTTTTCATCCGCCAGCGGCCCTACGGCCGACGCTGTGACCGCAATGCGCGCGGCGCTGCGACCGGAAGCCGAAATCGTTGAAGGCGACGCCTTTCCGAATCTACTCCATGCCTCGGGAGCGAACTACCTTGCCATCGTCAATACCCGCCGCGTCCCGGGAGTTCACTACGGGCATTTTGGGAAGGTTCTGGAGAACGGCGTGGCCCAGACCATCTCCATGGCGGTCGCGCCGGAACTCGGAAGTGCTGTCTACGATCTCCTGCGTAATGAGCAAGTAATCCTCTCTCCAACGGAGAATCGCTCTCTCCTCCGCATCGACCTCCTCCCTGCCAAGGGACGGGTGCTGGTATTTTTGCCGGAGGAAATCGGAGCCCTGGAAAGCGTGCCCGCCATGACGAAAGTAAACGCCGGGGGGAGTGCCGTTTTTGAAGTGAAACTAAGCGGGCAGAGCGGCAAGGCACTTCCAGGCCTGATCCCGGCCCACGTCGAAACGCGCGGGCCCGACGAAAATCTTCGGGACGAGACGTATTACACCGTCATCGAGAATGGGAAACTCACCCTCGAAATCCCGGTGGCATGGAACGCCACTCCCGGTCGTTACTCCGTACAGATCCGAGAGGCCGCGTCGGGAAAAACCGTCTCGGTCGCGTTCGAGGTTCCACCCTCCCAAAAACGGTGAGCCCAAAGGAGCATCAAAGGTGCCCCAAAGAAGCCATGCCTGAATCGTCATCACTCTTCAATTCCACTTCTGCCGTTCTCCCGAAAGCCAATCCCGGGGAAACCGTTCGAGTTCATCCGACGGGCGCGCGGATCTTTCCCCTCGGCCAATCTTGGGCGGAAGGCCGCGGAGAGCCTTTCCGAAGCACCTCCGCGCGAATCGCCTACAATGAGGAGGGAATCACCTTCACCGTCGAGGGAGAAACCGCCTTCCCGTTCGCACTCTCTTCCAGAAAGAGAGACGACGTCATCGTGATCTTTCTACACGATCCCCGGACGGACTTTCATCGGGAGTGGCGCTTCGCCCCGGGTAGCGAAGCACACAAACCGAAATCGCTAGAGATGCTGGGGGACGCAACTTTCCGCGACAAGGCGATGCCCATCAATAGTCGGAGCACCGAGGTCTTTATTCCGTGGCAGGCGTTCAGCGCCGACGCAAAACGCCCTCCCTGTCTGCGATGGGCGGTTTGCCGTTACGACTATTCCGGTGCCGGCCCAGAAGGTGCCCCCGTCCTCTCTTCCACGGCCGCTCTTTCGGCCCCGGACTTTCTGCGCCGGCATGAGTGGAATCGCCTCGATTTCGACGGCGCGGGAGGCCGCAACGGCTTCCTTTGGATCAACGCGCTGCATGTCGTGATCGGAGAACACGGCTCGCTCCCGAGACGGGTATCGCCCGGTTTGCTGGAAGAAATGACCGATTCGGAAAAGGCGGTTGCCCGAATGACTGCGGGAATCGAAGTCCAATTCGACGCCTCCTCGGCGCGGGGAATCCGTATCCGGTTCCGGATCGTGCATGACGACGGCTTCCCGGTCACATGGGCGTTGTTCCTGCGAAACCAAAAACGGCATCCCACCCGAACGGTGGCGGAGGGCTCCCGCCATCCGCAAGAAATCGCGTGGACGCTCCCCCGAAACGGAACGAAAAACCAACCCATCCGGCTCATCTTTCCCACCCACGCCGAAATCGAACTACTTTCCGTGGAGTTGGAAAGCGAACCACCGGTCGATGCTCCCGCAGCCCCTATGCGTGCCGGTCTTCCCCGGTGGCTCGCCCATGGCGATTCGATCACCCACGGCGCGAACGTGACCTCGCCTGATTTCACCTGGGTTGAACTGGTCGCGCGCCAACTGCTCCTCGCGCCGTTCAACCTCGGTTTCGGAGCCAACGCGCGCGCCCAGGAATATATCGCCCGCGAGATCGCGGCCCGGGACGACTGGGATCTCCTCTCGCTGCACCTGGGAACCAATTCGATGTCCACCCCGCCGAACCGATACCGCCAAGCCTATGACCGGTTCCTGGATGTCATCCGGCAAGCCCATCCCGCAAAGCCGATCGTCTGCGTGACGCCGATCATCCACTCCAGCGATAACCCGGCACGGGACGCTGACGATCCCGATGAGAGGAACTTGAAAGCGGAAACGATCCGCAAGGTAATCCGGGAGGCGGTGCTGGCCCGCGCGGTCCGGGATCCCCATCTTCATCTTATCGAAGGAACCGAACTGCTCTCGGACCTCGACCAGCTTCTTTCCGACGGGACGCATCCCTCGGATCACGGCGCGGCAGCCATCGCCCGCGAACTGGCCGCGCGACTGGCTCCAATCGTCTCACGCATGACGGCTCCTGATGATCGAGGCAATAAAAATACCCTATCGTAGAATATTTTACTTGCACATAAACATACTAATACATACTATTTTGTCATGAACACCCCCCTCTCTCCACGGAAGACGACTCAGTTCTCAGGCTCACTGTCCCTCCACTGGCAAGCGGCCTTCCTTTCGATTCTTCTCGCCGGTTCAATCCCTGCGGCTTCGGCGAGTACGATTGAGTGGGATAAAACCAAGACGGGAACGGTTGCGTGGGGGACCGCTTCGAACTGGGTTGGCGGAGTAACTCCAAGCGCCGGTAGCGACGTCAAGGTAAGCGGCATTGCCGTCTCCAGCACGCTAACCAATGTCAGTTCCTTCAAGACGCTGCTTTTCGAATCGGGCGGCGCCAGCGTCACCCTCTCTACTGGAACGGCCTCGGCCTTCGCCGCCGAATCGATCTCGATCAAGGGGGTCAACGGCCTTGCCAATTTTACCGCAGGCAACAGGACAACGGCCTTTGTCGTCTCCGGAACCATTCTTGTTGAAGGCGACGGCGGCAATATCGGCCGGTTCTCATCGTCCAGGCAGACCACCGTGCAGGCGGCAGCGATGATTCTCGGGGGAAGCGGAACCACCAGCCGCGCAGCAAACCTGACCATCGTCGGCCCCCAAACCGGCGAAACCCTGACGTTCGACATCCCTACCGTGACCTTCAACAACGGATCGAGCTTCACCGACAGCGCCGCCTGGACAGGCGGCACGGTGAGATTCACCGGGGATGTGCTTCTCCAGGAGGGTGCCTATAACGGGAGAGCGGCCAGTTTCTCGGTCGGCAGGGCCGGAGTTACCGGCAACGTCCAGATCGACGGGAATCTTACTCTCAACAGCGGGGAGGTCGTCTTGCGGTCGGCCGTCAACACGGATATCGGAAAAGACATCACCATCGGAGCCGGCGCGCGAGTTTACGTTGGCGGCACAGAGTCCGCCAGCGCCCTCAACCGCTTCAGCGCCGGAGATTCTCTCACGATCAAGACAAGCGGCACGCTGGACCTTTCCGACGATCTCGGAGGCCTCCAACTGAGGATCGGAAAGAACTTCGTTGTCGAAACCAACTCGACGGTAAAGCTGGGCACCGGAGGATCCCTAACCACGGTCCAACTAGGCGGAAATCTTGATATCAAGGCCACCTCCCTCAAAGACTCGAATTTCAACACGATGCAGTTGGCCCTTTCCGGCACTGGCGTCCAAACGCTCGAGGCCGCGGTGACCGACTCCGATACCACCTTTGCTTTGGATCTCCTGAAGCTCAACGGATCGAGCATCCTGTTGGAGGACAACACGCTTAATATCGCGTCCGGGGAGTACTTCCGCACGAATCGCCTGGAAAATATCGGAGAGTCGACCATTAACCTGAACGGCGCGAGATTCTTTGTCGGCAGCACCCTGCAAAATGGCGTCTTCCTGGCGCCCGGCGTTTATACCGAATTCGGCGGAACACTCACCGTCATCCCCGAGCCCTCCACAGCCTGGCTGCTTGCCTTGACGGGCGCGGGGGCGGCCCTTGTCGGGCGCTCGTTCCGCCGGCGCTTTTGATGGAGCTAATCCGCTTCTTTCATGCAGAACATCAGTGCTTCCACATCGGCATCCCGGCTCGCTTGGTTCAACGACGCGCGCTTCGGCATGTTCATCCATTGGGGGATCTATTCAACGCTGGGACGCGGGGAATGGGTCATGCGGCACGAGGGCATGCCCCTTGAGCAGTACGCCAAGCTGGCCGACCGTTTCAACCCGAAGCGCTTCGACGCGGACCGGTGGGTCGCGCAGGCCAGGGACGCCGGGATGAAGTATCTCGTCCTGACCGCGCGGCATCACGACGGCTTCTGTCTCTTCGACAGCCAGACAGACGATTTCACCAGCGTCAAAACCGCCGCGGGGCGTGATTTTGTCGCGGAATATGTGGCGGCCTGCCGCAGGGGCGGAATGAAGGTCGGCCTCTATTATTCGCTGACCGATTGGCGTCATGGAATCCGCGATGTCAACGAATCGTGGGAAGGCATGGAAAAGCAGCGCCAGTTGGCCCACGCCCAAGTCCGGGAGTTAATGAGCAACTATGGGAAAATCGATCTTCTTTGGTACGATGGGACGATCTTTTTTCCGACGCTGGCAGCACAGGGAGGGCCAAAAAACACGGCGGAATTTTTCGAATCGGCCAAACTCAATAAAATGGTTCGAAGCCTTCAGCCTGACATCCTGATCAACAATCGTTCAGGGATTCCCGAGGACTTCGGAACCCCGGAGCAGCAGATCAGAGCCCCCAAGGAAACCAATGCAGCGTGGGAATGCTGCATGACCATTGGCGACGAGCGTGGCTGGGGATACCTGCGCCATGATCCCACCCCCAAAAGCCCCGCGTTCCTGGTGCAAACCCTTGCGACCTGCGCGGCCATGGGCGGCAACTTCCTCCTGAACGTCAGCCCAAGGGGCAATGGCGAGATTCCGGCAGCCCAGGCCAGGACACTTCGAAAAATCGGAGAATGGATGCGGGTGAACGGGTGCTCCATTCATGGAGTTGCGCCCTCCTCCATGTCCGGCGGTTCCTGCGGCTTTTTCGTCCATGCAGAAGATTGCATCTACCTCCACATCTTCTGGTGGCCAGGCAAAGAAGCCTATTTTCGCAATATGCAAGAAGAGGTGATCTCCGCGACGATTCTGAAAACGGGGCAGTCACTGGAGGTTGGAAGAACGGCGGACGGCCGGTTGGTGCTCAAGGGGCTGCCTTCACACCCCCCCGATCCCTTCGATACGGTGATCAGGATCCAAACCAGGGCTTACGCCCGCGTTGCGTAGATTAGGGCGTGTTAACGAATTGAGAAATGAGGATAAAAGGTCAATTTTTGAGTCAGAAATGGGCCGATGAAACTCGGCGAATCGGAATTCGTCGAGTTGAAGAGGGCCACTTTTTGGCCAAAAAGTGGCTTTTAGCCGACTTCAGCAAATTCGTTAACACGCCCTAGACTAATGATGCGGAGATTTGCGGATCTTCGGCATGGCGCGATGGCCTCGTCGCTCGACGGCCCATTTCGCCTGCCGCAATGCCACCCTGCCATTCCTGTAGGGACCGACCCCATCGAGCTGGAATGGCCCGACGAGCTTCCCACCGGAGCCTCACTCCGATTAACCGTCGCGTTCGAAGATCGCGACATCAAGGAAATCGAAATCAGCTTCGGCAACGGCCATGAACCACACCGCCTGATCATCCCTTGTGCCGACCCGTTCGAAACACTTGTCATTCCTCTTCCCGGGCGGCTCTCCGCCGTGACTTTGCGCCAGCTTGACGGGGAACGTCCGCTTTGGATTTTCGCAAAGGATGCAAGCTCCTCCACCCCATGGTTTTCGCCCCATGCCGTCGTGCATTCCGAGGGGCAGATGGCCTCGCCGCTGGACTCTTTTTGGGAACGGCTTTGCTCGCTGCATAGTCTTGCCTCCTTCGGCTGGAAGGAGGGGTGTGTTTTGGAAGCACTCAGGCATCTCGCCGCCTTGCAGGCCCCGGAAATGAAGACCGACGATCAACGGGGCAGCAAACTCCCGAAGCTCCCTTGTTCGGTATCGGCCCGCTCCGCATTGGAACTACACCTGAGAACCTATGGATTCGAGAGGGGCCAGCTCGACTATGAGAATCCTCGTGGCAAGGCCATTTTGGACTATTATGACGGCGTTGAAATGACGTTACCCGCCGCCACGGCGGCCAGTCTCGCCCCGGATCATCACTGGGTGAAAGCTGCCATTGCCTTCTGGAAGGGAACCCGGACTTCCGTGACGGCAGAGGGAAGTTTGACGATGGCCTACCCCATGGCCGTCGCAGGGCGGGCCCTGGCGCGAAAGCACCTGGTGCAACAAGCGACCGAAGAGCTATGGCTGCGCAAAGAGCGGCTATTCCACAACGGTCATTTCTATCTTCGCAGCTATAATGACGGGAGACGCACCTTCCGCAACTGGTCGCGCGGACTCGCCTGGTATCTTCTGGGGCTGATCAAATCGCTGGAAGAAATCGGCCCAGAAGAAGCCCCGCATCTCCTGGAAGAATTTCAACGCGCGGCGGCCTGGACGCTTTCATGGCAAAATGCCGAAGGCCTCTGGCCATGTTTTATCGACGAGGCAGGAGGGCTTCCCGACCATGCCGGTTGCGCAGGCATTGCCGCCGCCATTCTAATGGGCTGCCGGGCGGGCTGGCTGGATGAAAGTGCGCGTAGAGCCGGGAGCCGAAGTGTCCGGACGCTCAGTTCGGCTCTCACCCCCGATGGATTGCTTCCGGGGTGCTCCCAGGCCAACAAAGTGGGGGAAGAGTTACAGCGAGGTTCTTATCGGACAGCGCCAAGCTATGCCCTTGGACTTTTCGCCCTTGCCTTGTTGCACAGCGATGAGGATTAGGCCCTAACTCCGATGTTGGAACGGATGGGTTGGCGAAAAATTGAGTCGCGCGTTTGCGCAAGATAGCCCGCTCGCGCCGTCGAGCGCGGGATCGATGAAGAGTCACGTCTGGCGCCCATCCCCGCAGGACGGGCAGACGGGGTGCTTGGATTTGGCTGCGGCCCCCATGAAGCACGGAGTCGATACCCGCGCTCGACGGCGCGAGCGGGCTACCGGTGCTGCCTCACTGGCTGCAGCGAAGAAATGCCGGAGTTCGGACTAAGGATTGAGGTTCCGGAAATAGAGATTCCTAAAGCGGATCTCTCCCGATGTGGAACTAGGGCGGTAGCGCTCGATCATGACCTGCTGGCGCTGCTCCCCCGTGACGATCAACTTGCCGTTCGTCGTCGGCTGGAGCGATTGCCCGATCGTATAGACCGTGAAGACATTGCTCCGCGTCGTAATAAGGTTGGCCATCTGCCGCACAAGCTCTTCACTTTCTTCGCCGCCGTCAGCCACACCCGCGATTTCCACCACTTCTCCCGGAGAGTCGTAACCATCGGCAAAACCATACCGCACGCCATGCACGGCCAGTTGCCTGTTGTGAATGTTGTGCGCGATCTGGACAGCTTCCTCCGCATCAACGATGCTCGCCGGATCGTTGGAATCCTTCCGGCTTCCCTGCAAAATGGCGATGAGCGGGCGCACCCGCTCGAGTCCATCGAGCGGCACAGCCTTGATGTTGAGATTGACGCGACCTCCGCAACTTGTTCCAAACGGAGTATAAAGATTTGATCCACCTGAAGGCACCGCCAGCGGAGCCGTAAAGAGATCCATGAAAGCCCAATCGGGCACTTCCCCCGCAACCGAATTCGCGGTGGGTTGCAAACGGAGCGTCCGCCACGGCACGCCAGCGCCCGTATTCTGATGCTCGATGCCGGTATGGATGAACCCCAGTTCCCCCGAACTGCGAACCTGGCCCTGCGGATTTTCCGAGCTCCCTTTCGGAGCAGGCATCCGGAGACTTGCCTGGCTGATCTTGCCATCCCGGTCCGCATCTTGCGGAGGATAAATGGACGTATTCGGCGTGTTTCCAACCGAGTTGCTTGTGTTGACGCCGGTCGAATGGATACCGGCAAGGGTGTTGGACATCTGACCATATTGGGTCCAATCCCGGACAACGATATTGACCCGGGGATCGTTGCACTGCACCGACGTGATCGCCGTTTCCGCAATAGGAGGCGCGTCGATGTTGTAGACGATCGCCGTAGGATCACCGCCCGCCGGGGGAGTGCCCTGCGGGGGATCCATGCTCGGCGCGCTGCTGATCCGGATCGCATTCGGGTCCTGAAAGCCATCCTGGGTTTCCGTTCCAAGACGCAACTGCGACTTCATGTAAATCCGGGGACGCTCGGTTTGCGACTTCTCACGGTAGAGGTCATGGACGATCGTGGCATATTCGCCCGCCTTGAGCGTCGTCTTCCCGCCAAGCACATAGGGCTGCCCGTCCCCTTGGCCCGAGCCCAGAAGAATTCCCCCCCGGTTCGGGGTTTCGCTATTCGACTTAAGCAGACGACCTTTCCCATCGTAATATATGTGACCGCTCCGTGGCTCATAATTATAAATACCCCATCGTTGAACCCCTGATACAGAGGGCTCTACGTCTCCCACGAGCGGAATTTCCGCGAGTCCATAATTTTCCGGCAGATAGATTTCGATGTAAAATTTGCATGGATAGAGCGTCTTCACGCCCTGCTCCGTATTGCGCGATTCCGACTGATTGGACATCCAGTACGCCATCTCGGTAATCATCGGGGCCCGGGTAGCTCCCATGTAGGTATCATCCGCCGCAGATCCGATGCCGATCGTGAACTTCCCGTTGACGTAATAACCGCGAATCGGCTCGACGATATTTCTCGCGGATTCCGCCGACCTGACGTAATCGATGATGTTGATGGCCAACTGGGTCAACCGCTGCTTCGAATCGCCGTAATACTTTTTCTGGAAGCTGGACCCAGCGGCCATGGGCCAATCGGATCGCTCGAGATACTGGATCAGCAGTTGCAGGGAGGTGTTGAGTTTGTTCGTATCCAATGAAGAAAGCGCCCCAGGATCGGGATTGCCGGTCTTGAGAATATTCAGATAAGGCCTGCCGTTGGCCTTGGCGGAATCGGTGGTCAGGACGATTCGCGGCTCGTTGAAGAACGTCGTGTCAGGATCGCTATTGTAATGGCTAACCTCGAACTTGGCGGCCTTGAAAGCCGCGCGGAGGTCCGTGGCCATGGTGTCGTCGGCCGCGCCTACCCTGGCGGCATCCTCCCGGGTGTTGAAGAAGGTGCGCTTGATCGCATTGTAATCGCCGGGGTTGGCGAAGGGATCCGGCGGCGGTGGAGTCGCCCGGAAAAAGTGAACCGCCCGCGCCAGTTCTTCCGCCCGGGCGGAGGATGAAATAACGTCGGAAAAAATCGCGGCGAGACTGACCTGGCTGGGGTGGCTGTAAGGGTTCGGATTCGCCGCGGAACGAGTCCAGGCGAGGTTGAAATTCACCTTGGCGCTCTCGTCGTCCGTCCAATAGGCATAGCGGCCGACCGGAGTTCCGGCTCCCGGCAACGGGCCGGGCGGCACGTTCTCTTCCTTGAAAACGTAGACCCAATTCAGCGGCATCCGGACTGCCTTTCCGGTATTCGCGTCCACCGTTTCGCTCACAAGATGACCCGTTTCCGCGAGCGTGCGCACGTTGAGGTCGGGAGCGTCAGCCTGCGTGGCCGTTCCCGAATGCAGCGGCCAGGCCACGCCCGGACTGCCCGCCACGATCTGGCCTGGCTGGCTGATCCAGTAGCGACTAGGATCGGCGGTCTGGGTTTGCAAGGTGGCAACAACCTCTTCCACTCCGTACTGCGCGAAAAGTTCGGCGCGGCTACGCTCAAAATGGGAAGCCGCAGCCCCTCTCTCAAGCCGCAAGGTCGCGCTAAGCCCGACGAGCAAGACCGTGACCAGCACCAGCACTGACAGCGTGATGACAAGCGCAGCGCCCGTGGCATTGGACGGATGGGTGGCGGCGGCTCGGCGGGAAAGACTCATCGTCATCGGGAGTTGAGGAGGTTGATTTTTTTCGAGTAGGCCCTCAAACCGGTCCGGATGGGAATCATCTGTCCGTTGCCGGAGGCCAGCGAGACAAACTCCGCCGCGCTTGAGGCCTGCCGAACCTGACCGGCGATGACCGCCTGCAATGCCGAATCGATGCGTCCGGCCGCGCGGGAATCAACGATCACGAAGCTGATTTCCACCATCGCGGGAAGGTAGTATTGGATATTCCCAGAGCCCTTGTAGCCCGTGCGGGAATCAAAACTGCCGCCGCTCGAAGCTCCTGAAATCACCGCGCCGTTACGATCCAGGCACGTCACCCATAACCCGAGCACGTTCTCGGCGAAAAGCCCCCTGTAATCGTTCGCTTTGTCGCCGGGAGCCACATCGTCCAGGATGGCGCCACTCAGCCAGGTCTCGGGCTGGTCGTAAATGCGGAACCGAGGGTTGGGAAGGCTTTGCCCCTCGTGGTCGGGGTCCGGGACTGCCGGATTGACAAAGAAACGGCAAAGCAACGCCTTGGGACGATTCGGCGTCGAAGTATCCCACCGGACGAAATACCCGATTGCCGCGATGTCACCGTAGGAACGATTGGTGGCAAGTGGAGCCTGCCAGAAGAGGGCATCGCGATTTTTGCAGGTCGTCGGGATTGCGCTCGGGTTGAGGACCAATTGCAAACCTTTGCTGCCGGAGTCGATGGGAGGCAATGCTCCCTTCAGTTCGCGGCCAATGAATTCGGCGATGGTGCGTCCGTTTTCGCGATTTCGTGTCCGGGCCTCTCCCGACATCCAGGCCACCCCCATTTGCCTCAACACCATCCCCAAAAAAACTACGAGAAAGGCGAGAATCGTGGTCGCGACCAGAATCTCAACCAGCGAGAATCCCGCGCGCCCCGCTTGCCCAGGACAGCCAGAACGGCCGGTTGGAATGCCCGGGTCATTCATAACGGGCAAGGCATGCTTGGACAATTCGTTGGCTGCCGGCGGCGGAGCCAACCGGCCAGCGAAAGTCCAACCGGACTCTCAACAGATTGGGCCCGGAGGTTCCCTCCCTGGCAGGATCGGAGACGACGCTCACCGTGCATTGATACACCGCCTCCGCCGGAGTCATGCCCCCCTTCCCCTCGGCATCGAAATAGAGCGTGGGCCCGGCGCTGGCATATAGGTATGCGCTCGCGAACGGCTGGCTCCGGAGACCGTTGATCGTGCTGCCGGCGATTTCCGCCAGAACGGTGTCGTCCTTCGCGGCCCGATCGGCAGTGAACGATACTGAAAGCAACGAAAACACTGCCACCAGGGAAAAGGCGACGATGCCAAGAGCCATCGCCACCTCAACCAATGAAAATGCGCGTTCTCTGACGGTCCGGGCGGTCTGCATAATCCACATCTATGGGCGGTCGATCTTTGTCAGTCCGGTGATGAGAACCGAGATCTCATAGACATTCGCCGGTTGCCCGCCGTCGCCGGGACGCGTGTAAACCGGGTTTACCGCGCCATCAGGCAGGAGGCCCTCGGCGACACGGATCCGAGCGGGCTCCCCCTGCAGGAGGCTCCCATCGGGGGAAAAAAGGAGGTACCGGTACAGGTCAACCTTCTGCCCTCGAAAATGAATCTCGGGCAGCGGCGGATAAGGTGCGTTCGACGCGCTTTCGAACGTCGAGCCATCGATCAGCACTCCGTCGGGAAGGACCTCCCATGGGTGGACCTGCTTCCAATCAGCCGAAGAAGGCTCCGCCCCATTCGCACGCGGGACGATCTCATAAACCGTCAACGCTCGCAGTCCGCCCTTGGCGGAAGAATCCGTAGAGAGAACCACGGCGCTGATCGCGTTCCGCGAGATCGCCTGTTGCCTCGCCAAAGAGAGGATACCAGCCAGGCGCGATCCGGACGTTTCAAGGAGGGCCGCTTTCCCGGAATTGCCCAGCGAGGTTCCAAGCAGAAGCATGACCATCGAGATGACCGCTACGACGGTAAGCAACTCGACCAGAGTAAAACCGGTTGCCGGGCCTGGATGGCTTGACGATTTGGACGATCGAAGAGAACGCCGGGGGATGTGCCGAATGAGATCCATTTTCAGGGAGCGGTTCACAATCGGCAGCGGCTGGGGGGCTCTGCACGCATGATAGTTTTAATTATTAATCTTAATTAATATACAAACCTCTTATAAACTTGGGGATTATATTGAACAAATCATCCCCTTTTCGCAAGAGAATTCTGCGCCTCCCTCCGGAAAGCTGAGCATCCGCGGTACGCTTTCCAATTCGGGAGAAAAGATAGCCCGGGGAAGCACTTTGTGATGTCGTTCCAAATTTGGTATGCAATAGTATCCCATTCATTTCGATGAATATGAAGCCACCACTTGATTTTGTTCTCGACGCGGACTCGAGGGTATCACTGAGCGATCAGATCGTTGCCCATTTTGAACAGATGGTCCTGCTCGGGAAACTTCCGCAGAATTTCCGGCTCCCCAGCGGGCTGAGGCTGGCGAAAGAGTGGGGGTGCAGCTATGTCACCGTGCAAAAGGCGATGCGGCAGTTGGTCGCGAAAGGGCTCGCGCATCGAAAGCCGCAAAAGGGAACCTTCATCAATGTTCCCGATGTCACACGGATCGTGGGCGTGTTGGTCGGGCCCAGTCTTTCAAGTCCCTCCTCCGCTTACTTCCGGGCTCTCGCTTCGGGGGTGGAAAACTTGATCGGTAAAAGCGGCCAGTGGCCACCGCCTGCCCCTTCCGATGCAAAGCTCCCCCCTGCCAAGGGCTGGGCAGTGCGGGTCTACGATGACATACAATCCGCAGGCAACCCGCGTCATTCAGGTGTTCACAATCTGCTGGAGGATCTCAAAAGACAGGATTTCGCCGGTCGCATCGAAATCGGGGTGGATATCCGAAAGTTCGAATTTCTCGAAAGCGTCCTGCCGAAACCGTACTCCAACCACTCCCTCTACGACAATTCGTCGGTGATGTACGACCACCACGATCTCACGGTTTCGGCGGTGCGCTATCTCGCGGAACAGGGAATGCAAAGGATGGTCTATTTCCGCACCTTTCCGGAAACGCCCAATTCCTACCGGGACTGCAATGGCATGTTCGATGCCTGCGCTGCCTGCGGCTTGCCAGTGCCTGAAATTCGCCAACTTCGGTTCGATGAGACCGTCGGCGGAAACCGGCTCGAGGAGTTGGCCCATGACGAAACTTTGCATTACTTCCGGGACTTCCAGGGAACACCCAGGACCGGCATCATCGTCTCCGACGATATTGCGGCGCGGGGCATCGCCCTGGCCCTGATCCGGCGGGGCCTTGACCGGCCCGATTACGTCCATCTGCTGACCGGAGCGAACGAAGGCATCGAGTATTTTTATGGGATGCCGGTCGCGAAGTATGAAAGGTCAATCTCCGCGATCGTCCAACACCTGACTTCCAATCTCTGGCGTCAGATCATCGGCAAACCCGCCAGCGAGCGTCTCGTTCTTTCAGGGACCATCCGGCCCCCGAAAATCAAATGATAATCTCCTCCGTCAGGCTCGGAGAGAAATCGGCGAGGCGGGCCATCCGCAGCCGATAGGCCAGCGGCGTCTCCCCGGTCGCTCGCTTGAACGTACGGCATAATTGCGCGGCCGTCCCGAAACCCGCCTGCCGCGCGATCTCGTTAACGGTCAGCTGCGAGCTGGCCAGTTGCGTCTTGGCCCGCTCCAGCCGCAAATGCTGCACATAGCCAAAAATCGTCTGCCCCGTTTCTTTCCGAAAAGTGCGCGCAAGATGCTCGCCGCTCAGCCGCATGTGCCAGGCTACCTGGTCCAGCGTCAACTCCTCGGCATGATGCTCGAGCAGGAAATTCTTGGTTTGCTCGATCATCCATGCCTGCCGGCTCATGCTTTCCATAGGCGCTGCAACCGGTGATGCCTCCCTGCGCGCGATTTCCGTCAACAACAGCAGGGTATAGGCCGCGGCCCGCAGCCGATATCCCGTCCCCTTTTCCCCGGCTTCACGGCGCAACCCTTCCACCCACTCCATCGCAGCCGGGGTAAGAATCCCCCGCCGCAACTGCACGCTGCCAAAGTGCCGCCGTACGAAATTTTCAGAAGTTTCTTCCGCGTCCGTCCCGACGACAGGAACCGCCCGCAGGAGACTCTCTTCGCAAGCAAACAGGCTGGGGCTGAAAACCACGATCATGGCATGCATCCGCATCTCCCGCCGTCGGTCCACTGGAACATAAGCCTGCCTGCACGAGCCGGGGATCACCAAAGCGTCACCGGCTTGCATTTCTCCCACCAGGCGATCGTTCACCAGCGCTTTCACCGCTCCTTCGAGCAGGATCACAATCTTCTGCTGGACGTTATGCACCATCAGGCGGCGGCCCTTGGGAATGAAGATCACCCGGTCCATCACCCGATCCAATGGCGTGCCGAGCCGGTCGATCTGAAAAATGCTGCGCCCCATTTCCGGCTATTGGAGCAACGATATCAATATTTGGCAATCGTTATCATCTCAGGCTGATGACAAGCGATCCGCTTTGCTTCAATATTAGCCCACTATGGCATCACCCACTGCTTCCGATGATCCCCCCCTCTCCCTCATCGACTCCGACGTGCACAATGGCCTCGCCGACCCCAAAGAGCTCCTTCCCTACCTGCCCAAATACTGGGCCGAAGTGGTCCGTCGGCACGGCTTAGCCATTCCGGGAGCAGGCTATCTTTCGCCGGTCGGCGTGCATCGCCAGGACGCCAAGCCGGTCGATGAAGATTGCGGCCCGGGCTCAAGCCCGGCCTATATGATCAAGGATCACCTCGATCGCTATGGTATCGATTACGCGCTGCTCACCGGTTCGGGAATGCTTACCCTTTCGTTGCATCATGATCCCGACTATGGCAACGCCCTATCCTCAGCCATCAATGAGTGGATGGCTGCCAAGTGGCTCTCCTTTTCCCCTCGATTTCGAGGCTCGATCATCATCAATCACTCCGATCCCATCTATGCCGCCCGGGAGATCCGGAAATGGGCGGGCCGTCCCCAAATTTCCCAGGTGCTGATGGCCAGTGGCACCAACCGCCTTTTCGGCCAACGCTTTTTTCATCCCATTTACGAGGCCGCTGCCGAGGCGGGCCTGCCCGTCGCGATTCATCCCGGAAGCGAGGGTGCGGGCATCGCGCCCAATGTAACCCCCGCAGGGCGTCCGACCCGTTACATGGAGTGGCATAACATTCTGCCCATCAACTATATGGCGAATGTGAATTCGCTAGTCTGCGAGGGCGTTTTCGTCAAATTCCCCACCCTGAAATTCATCGCCATCGAAGGGGGGATCGCGTGGCTTCCGCACCTCATGTGGCGCATGGACAAAAACTACAAGGCGCTGCGATCCCAAACGCCCTGGCTGACCGAGCTGCCCAGCCACTACATCCGACAACACCTCTACGTTACCACCCAGCCGATTGAAGAACCCGAGGATCCCCAGCATATTCTGCAAATCTTCGAAATGATCGGCGCTCCGCACATGATCCTCTTCTCCAGCGACTATCCTCATTGGGATTTCGATAATCCCAGGATGGCGCTTCCCCCGCTCAATCGCGAATGGAAGGAGCGCATTTTATGGCGCAATGCCTCCGAACTCTACGGCCTCAAAACTCCGGCTGTCACCGCCTGATTCCGGTTTCTATTCAAACGACAACTTCCCATGCCTCTCCATCCTGTCTGCCCCATCTCCGAACTGGAACCCGGCAAGCGCAAGCTCATTCTCATCGGACGCACCGAGATCGGCGTTTTTAACGTCGGCGGAGAATACCATGCTTACCGCAATATCTGCCCTCATGCAGGCGCGCCTGTCTGCGTTGGCAAGATCAGCGGAACGACGCTTCCATCCCCGGTCTATGAATACTCCTATGGCCGCGAAGGCTGTATTCTTCGCTGTCCGTGGCATGGTTGGGAATTCGACCTGAAGACCGGTGTGCACCTCGTCGATCCCGATGTTCGCTTGAAGAAGTTTCCCGTTGAAGTGACATCCCCTGAAAACGAAAACCTGGAGAAGTTTCCGGTGGAAATTCAAGGCGGCATTCTCTATGTCCGCCTATCGTCTTGAGGCTTACTTTCGATAACTTGGCTTCTCGCTCTTATCAGTGGAATCCAAGGGCGTCAACAATAGCGAGAATGGTGCGGCAGCACCGGTAGCACGCTCGCGCCGTCAAGCGCGCGCATCGGCTCCGTAGCTTTATCAGCGCGCATCCCAATCACCCGGAGCCCGTCCTGCGGGGATGGATATCGAACGCGACTCGAAAACCCATCCCGCGCTCTCGGCGAGAGCGGACTACCTTGCTTGCTTTCCCGCATCCCTCCGGACGTGCAAATCCACTCCTGAATGGGCGGCAGTTATGACTGCCGCCCGAGGGAAATTACCAGGAAATGTCGGAGCAGACGGGATCGTATCTCGGATGCTCGCACGCCGGAATCCGCATCCCGCCGGTTTTGTAAATCGACGGCGGGCGATCGCAACGAATCCGGTAGACGGGAATCGATGATTTCGCGGTTTGCCGGGATCCTCCGTCCAGCGTCACCCGCAAGCGTCCGTCGCCTTGCCGGAATGAAAGCGTCTCGCCACCAAGCTGCCGCACTTCGAGCACCTCCGCCTCCAACCCCGAGATCACCAACTCTTCGACGGGAGGAGCTGTCGCGATAAGGTAAAGATCGTTGCCTTTCGTAGTGATGGGACCGTGATGAACCCAGTCCCCCCGGTGATCGCCACGATGGTAAGGATCGACGGTCCAGAGTTCCGTGTCGAAAATCGCTTCTCGGTTGACCTTGATCCATTCGCCCACCTCGCGAAGGATGCGATCCCCCTCCTCCGGGATGCTTCCATCTCCGGGGAGCCCAAGGTTAAGGAGGAGATTCCCCCGACCTTGCGCCACTCTGGCCAGCATTTTGATCACTTCGAGCGGGCTCTTCCAGTGATGATCTCCGGCATGGTATCCCCAGCTATCATTAAGGGTTACGCATGCCTCCCACGGGCGCCACGGACTGGGGGCGGCGAGATGCTGCTCCGGCGTCGCAAAATCTCCGGGCAGCCCATTGCGTCCGTTAAAGAGAATGTGAGGCTGAATCTCGCGTACCATGCGATTCATCCGCTCCGCCTCCCACCCCTTGGCATCAAAAGGCCACCAGCCGTCGTACCAAAGAATATCAATTGGCTGAAAGAGCGTGACCAGTTCCCTGATCCGCTGGAATGTTGCCTCGATAAACCGTTCTTTTGCCTGGGGATCTTCAAGCGCGGCCACGCTGTCGGGCTGGTCGAACCAGTTGTTCAGGCTGTGATACAAACCGATCTTCAGATTC
Organism: Chthoniobacteraceae bacterium; assembly: GCA_037190965.1. Lineage (GTDB taxonomy): Bacteria > Verrucomicrobiota > Verrucomicrobiia > Chthoniobacterales > Chthoniobacteraceae > DATMFV01. The sequence continues at coordinate 116,352 of JBBCKI010000028.1, read as the reverse complement.
CGGCTCCGCGCCGCCGCCACCACTTCCGCAATGAAGTCCCGCTTCGCCTCCGTGCGAGCCGAGGAGAAATCCGAAAGGCCGGTGTCATAAAGACGAAACCCTTCATGATGCATCGTCGTGAACACGATATACCGCATCCCCGCCGCTACGGCGAGATCGACGATGGCTTCCGCGTCAAAACGATCGGGGCGAAACCGGTCGGCCAGCTTGCGATATTCCGCAGGAGGAATTCCTTCCCGGTTCATCACCCATTCCCCGCGTTCCAGAAGACTATACAGCCCGAAGTGGATAAAAAGCCCATACCGAGCCTGTTCAAACCATGAAGGCGCAACGGCGCTTTGATCGTTCATCGCGCAATCATTAATTGGACTGGCCTCTCAATGCAACCTTCGCCGCGTTGTTTAAGATAATTTCAAGCCTCTTTATCCTCCATAACCAATCACCTCGACATTGAAGAGCGAGGCCTCTTCCTCCTCTTCCGTGGTGGTTGTCTGAGGCTTTTGCTGGGCATAGGTTTGGGCGGTACTGCTTGCGGCGGTCGTCGCGGTGGAAGCCGTTGTCATCCCCGAGATATTCGGAGCGGGAGCCGTCGGTGCGGAAGGAACCCCGGTGGAGCCGCCGCCGGCCTGGATGTTTCCGGCATTCAACACGGCCGATGCGGCGATACTTAGGTTCCCGGTGGAGCGGATCCCGGCGTCACCGGCGTCCACATAGCCACTGGGAGCAATCAGATCGACATCGCCTGCCACGACTCCGGTGACCGCCGCCAGAACGCCGATCCCGCCTCCTGTCGCCAACCCGCCGAGGTCGGTCGCCACATCCGCGCTGTTAATATCGAAGACGACGCGCGTCGGCGGGGCGGTGACCACCGTCTTGGGCGAGGTGCCCGCGGCGATGTTGCCATTGGAGGACCAGATCATGATGTCGCCTCCTCGGAGGGTGAAGATCCGGGCGCGACCGATATTGACATCGCCACCGGTGAAGATGGAGATCCCGCCGCCGTATTCCGTCACGATGCCCGGTGGCGTCAACGGGTTGCCAAAGATATCGGAAGCCATGCTGACGCCGTCGTGAGCAAGAATCGCTATGGAACCGCCGGTGCTGGTGCGAACATCACGCGCACGGGTATTCAGGCCGCCGCCCCATCCCTCGTCACCCGGGAAGAGCGTGGCAATGGCCTCCGCGCCGCTCATGTAAGGAATGCCCAGCCCGGTTGTTAGCGCACGCCCGGAATCCCGGAGCACCCGATAGAAAACCTCCAAGGCAAGCACGGCCTGCTCTTGGCTGGACATGGCAAGGAACTCTTCCTCGGTGTAGCCCATCTGCGCCAGGTAATCCGGGCTTGTCGGGGCGGGAGAGAGGATGAACTGATCAATGAACCCCGCAAAGTCCATCTTTCCTCCGGAGAGCCCGTTGGCAAAGCCGACCCCGGCACCGAGTATCAGATCTGCCCCACCGAACGGCAGTGAAGGATTCCGGAAGTTGCCGATGCTGGTAATCCCGACGCCAGTGCCGTCCGCAAGGTTCGGCCCAGTCCCGAGGTCAAGGTTGCGCCCTGCCAAGACTTGCAAAGTGCCGGGACCGCTGATCTGAATGTCGCCGGAGAAGACCTTCGTCTTGCCGCCGGATACGGTGGTCCGCTCCAAGTCGCCAATATAGTTCCCGAGCTGGAAGTTATCGGCCACCGAACGAATCAAGCTGTTTTCGTTATAGGCAGTGATATCCCGCCCGGCCGCAACGATCGAGATATCGGATTCCTTCGTATTCTGAATATAGAAGCTGATATCGGCAATGTTGTGCCCTGCCAGAATCCGCGTCTCTTTCGGCGAAAAGAGACCGAGACCGCTGATATCCCCATCGGCGGCATAGAGCCGCACCGGCTTGAGATCCGCGAGGTGCAGGATGCCGGGGGCATGGCGCATCTTCTGGAAGGCAGGCGTGCCCGCTTCGTCTGCGTAGGAACCCGTCTCCCCGAACATCGCATCGAGGGATGTGAATGGATTAGTGCGACTATCGCGCGAGCTCAACAGCGTCCGACCCGAGAAGGTGAAGTATGCCAACGGCGAAGTCACCCCCGGCACCATTAAAGGATCAGCATCGGAAAGATTGATCGTGGCTCCCGTCCAGACTGTAGTTGCCTTGGAGGAGAGCATGGATTTGCCCGAAGGATTCAACCCGTTGATGGCGCCCGCTGCGGCGATCTCCAGCGAACCCCTTGGCGACGGGAAGAGCGTCAGGTTGCCGACCATATTTACATCACCGCCGAATGCCGTGCTTTCGAGGGTTGGCGCGTTCACCTTGAAGAGAGTCTGGAAGTAGACCGTATCGGCCTCCGCAAGTCGAATCCAGGGCTGGTTATAGGAGGCACGCTGCGAGGAACCTGCGAAAAGGTTCTCATTCATGATCCATGCATCCAGCATCGAGCGCGGGGAGCTTTCGCCTGGCAACGTCACCGCCAGGCGATGGGTCACACTGCTTCCATAGGAAGCCACCGATACGGAAGCATCCGATGAATAGGTGCTGAAGTAGGTCTTGTACCAGAACTTGTTGTTAACCCCTTGCGGCAGGAGGAAGACGTTGGAGGCAGGGCCGATCAACACCGAGCCCAGCGCGTTGACCTCAAAGGAACTCTTCCCAAGGAACAAGGTCGTCGGCATCCATGTCAAAGGATCGTAAACCGATGGAGTGTTACTCTGGACGGTGGAATCCGGGAAGAAATTCGACCCGAGAATCCCCATCGACGGGGAGCGGCTTGCATTGGTGGTAATCGAACCTCCGGCAAAGAGTTTGCCCTGGCCCCTCTCTACATAGTAGATGCCGCCGTCAATATTATGACCGGCACGGACCTGCAGATTGCCACCCCCAAGTTCCACCAGATTATTGGCATTCGGCGCGATATTATCATACCCACCGCTGCCATTGGCGACGCGACCGGACATACGGGCGTTTGTCGGGATCGCCGCGTCAACATTCACGATGTCATTCCCCGCAACCATCGTCACGTTCCCCCCGCCCAGTGCGCCGACTCCCTGGAAGAAGTTGCTGAAGTCGATCCACCAGGTGGTCGAAGCCGTTGAATCCGTCACGTTTCTGCCAAGCCCGCCATCAACCCCGGCAACTCCGAAGAGACCGGTGGTCGGATCGACATACCCACGGCGATAGAGCCAGTTGGTAGGGATCTGGCGCGACGAGTCGACGATCTCAACCCCGTTGTAAAGGGTATAGCGTCCAACATTATGCTGCGCGCGGATGTTGACATCGCCACCGGCCAGCGACCATTGGGGCCTGAAGATCTGCTGCGCGGCCCCGAGGTATGAGCCTTGATCCGGGTGCTGCGCGGATGTCTGCGACACGGAGGGGATCACGAAGTCATCCATGGAGAAGATCGACGTGGGTGTCGGGAGGGCCACACCTGCCGTATAGATTGTGGCAAACTGGTTCCGCAACTGGACATCCCGCGCGGCGGCAATATCGATGCTGCCCGCGCCGGTCCGGATGACCTGGTAGCGATTGGTGATGGCCGTGCCCGTCGTCGCAGCGGAACCGGAGACCAGCGAGGCTGCGTAGTATTTTCCGACGATGACGGAGCCTTTACCCTCGGCCATCTCTTCCAGCGGTTTGACCTGGTTGAAATCAGCCGATGCCAGATCGGAGCCCGCCGCCAATCGGTAAGACCACGACTGGAGAGGCAGCGGAAGAGTACCCACTGCCGTTTTGAGAGGGCTTAACCAGAGCGACTGCCCCGCCACCGTCCCCGTCGGGAGAGTCCCCGCAAATCCATCGCTCAAGGCGTTGTAGAAATTGAGGTTTCCGGCGGCGCGCAGCGTCAACACCCCTGCGGCCTGTTTCGGGCCAAAGCGGAAGTCCGCAAGATTCCAATCCGCCGATGTCTGAGACGCGCTTCCCAGCGCGGTGGAGGTCGAGCTGCTGGAACCCAACGTCAAGTCTCCGGTAAGATTGATAATTTCGACACCGGGTGCGAGCACCAGCCGGTCGGAGAGTCCCTGCGAATCTGAACCGAGCAGGCGGCTCATCATCGTATTGTAGTTGCTCGTCCCGAGGAAGGAATTGGCGCTGTCGTAAACGGCTTTCTGGACCGTGCTTGCCGACGGCAATGCGGTGAAAGAGGAGCGCCAGCCGGTAATCACGCCGCCGGTGCTGGTCAGATTATAGACCTCGAAGCCTTCCGCAAGGATCCCGGAGGCTCCGTTGATCGTTGCGCCAATTGCGGAAATCCTCAGATCGTTGTTCCCGGCCGTCCGGGGCGCGCGCAAGTGCAGTATCCCTTCGAACCGGCCATTGAATGCGCTGGAGCCGGGGGTGGTGTAACTTCCCGCAATAGACTCGTCGACACCGAGGTCGATCACCGTGCCGGTGTTGGAAATATCCAGAATGGCCGATCCATCAGCGACGCCATTGTAGGTCGTGCCTGCCTCCAGCGTGATCGAGCCGCCAGCGCCGGACGCGCTGAACTTTTCCGCGTGGGCATTCAGGAACGCGCCCGAGCCCAGAACGAGGTTTTTGTGCGCCGCCAGCGTAATATCGCCACCGGTTTTGCCGGAGGCATCGATCTCACCCGTCACGGTAATGCTGCCCGAGTCCGCCGCGAGCAGGAACTCGTGCGACCGGGTTACCCCGTCGATGAGAACATCCCCCGTGCGGACGCGAATCTTGCGGGAAGCGAGGAAGTCGCCCGATTCGAGAATGCTATTAAGCGTGTCGTAGGAAGGGAGGCTCTCGGTGTCGAGAATGAAGCGACCCGCCGTACCGTCCTTGCCCGCCTGCGCCAGCAAAGTACCGTCCACGACAAAGTGCCCCTCCGGCGTCAAGACTTTCAGGGTCCCGGCATCGCCTCCATTCGCTGCGGCAGCCACATTGATCGTGCTGCCTGCCAGCGTATGCACGTCTCCCGCGTCGGCCTGGAGAGTGATCTGCCCGGCATTCGTATAGCGGGTGAAATCGAAGAATACCTTTTGAGTCCCTTGAGCACTCAGGTTTCCGCCCACCGTCAGATCGCCGGAGGTCGCCCGCAGATGCAGCATGCCGCTGGGGAGCACGACGTTGGTATTGGCATTGATGCTCGCGCCAGTCAGCGAGAGCGTTGCGCCGAGGCCGGGCTCCACCTTCGATTCGCCACCCGTCGATTCGAGGTTCAACGCCCCCGTGGCGGTGATTGCCTGCACGGAACCGTTGGCTCCGGTAATAAGCGGGGTATTGATCGTCAGGTCTCCCAAGGCCACAAAGCCGCCCGAGCCCTGGCCGATAAGGGCCTTCGAGGCCGTCAGGGTCAGGTTCTCATACCCGGCGATCTGGAACGTGTTGCTCCCGAGACGAATGGTTTCCGCAAGCCAAGTAAACCCTCCTGAGGCGATCCCAGGGGTTGCTGGGGCGACTATCTTTGAGTCGTTGCTGAAGGTCGTCTGGCGCGACTGCACGATGACGTTGTCTGTGCCTTGCCCAAACCCACGAATCCCGGAGGAGATGAACTCGAGATCCAGCGCCGCATTTCCGAAGGTGCCGCTCCCATAGAAATCGACGGAGCTGTAACTCTTGATCTTCAGCGCACCGACCGTCTGCACATTGTCGAGGAGATCACCGGAGAGAACGAGATGCGACGGAACCACGCTCCCCGCCAACGAATCTTCATAACTGTCAAAAACAACGCTGATCTGGCCACTCCCCAGCGTCAATGAAGAGGCATTCAGCGTCACGGAGGAATCAAGCATGGTTCCGTAACTCGAATCGAGATTCACGGAAGCCCCGGCCAACGAAGCGCCAGCTCCGATGGTCAACAACGGCGTGGTGGAACCGGTCAAGTCCGTGCGAAGGATTCCCGCATTGGGGCCCGCGCTGACCCGGAGCAACGTCCCATCCCCGGCGATATGAAGCCTGTCGGTAAGGATGGAGTTCCCGGTTGCGACTAGAGAGCTTCCCTCCGTCATCGTTAACTGATCGCGCGAAACGAGGATCACATCGGAACCACGGAGCGGCGAGGCAGCGTTATCGAGCGTGAGCGAGGAGGTGCGAACATCCACGGTTACATCCGTTCCCCTGATGTTGCGCACGCCACCAATCAAGAGACTCTCGATGCCCCATGAACTCAACAGAGCGGAATCCAGCACCACGCCCGAGGGCGCTGAAGAACCGTCGGTAATCCAGATCGCCGAAGAGCTGCTCAAGTCTGCCAAAGCCCCCCTGCCTCCGGTTGGCGTATCGGTAAGGATGCTATTCTGGAGCTCGAGCGAGTTGATCCCCTGAAATACCAGATGTCCTGCGTCAATGGGGAGGCGCTGCACATTATCCAGGCCATTCTCCTCCGCAGCCGCCGGAATAAAGCCGTTGGCGGAGTAAACCGCGTAAGCGGCCCGTCGCGCAATCACCTCTCTCGATGCCACCTCGAAGCGACTGAACAACCCACTCTCTGACGGCTTGTTAAACTGGTTGAAGAGATAACCGGAAACCACGTTCGCGCCTTCAGGCATAGTGTAATCCGTCGTGATGCCGGAACTCACCGCCGTCACCAAATAGGCCCCCGGTAACATGGCATACTGCTTGGGCAGCAGAGTGTAGGAACCTGCGGCAAGGCCGGAACTCCGGTTCAGGTAAATCGAAGAGCCCCACGCAAGATTGCTGACATAACCGGGGTTGCCCTTCAACAATCCGGCATTCACGCCGGTATTAAAGCTGGCGTAAGGAGCCAGTTCGCTATTGAGGCCTGGCAGAATGGCGTACGACTCTGCCACCCGCGACCAATATAGGCTGACGTTCGGTGTTACCCCGGTGCTGCTGGCACGCGCCGACCAGGTCTGGCCCTTGTAATAAACGAGATCACCTGCCTTATAAGAGCTGCTGGCGCTCCAATCCCCGGAAGGACTGCTCAGCAGATCGATGCTGCCGCCCACCCCGGAGACCCATCGGTAGGCAGCCAGATCGCCGCCGCCCCGCAAATCGATCACCGAACCCGCTTCCGTCACCACGTTGGCTCCGGCAATCTTGACCTCCTTCTGAGGAAGCCCGGAGAGCGTCACATTGGTGCCGTCCGGGGCGATCCATGAGGAGCCATCCGGCGAGAGACCAAAGGGAATGATCATCCCCTCGCCCGACGGGAGCAACCCGGAGACCGACGTCACGCTGCCTTCCGCCAAAGTCACCGATTGTGTCACCGGTGCGGAAAGCAACCCGCCCACCACCAGATTGGTCGGCGAAGTCAAAGCCGCATCGGAGGGATCCAGATCACTGCCATCCCACCCGAGCACGATCGACCCGATCGGCGCGCGGAGCACGCCTCCCTGAACAATGTTGGAAGCATAGATACCCAACTTGCCTCCTGCAGAAAGAGGAGGAGTGGTAGCTTTACCAGCCAGGATCGTGACCGATCCGGCTGTCCCTGCGTGGTCATAGGCAAAGATGTCGAACGTGGCCAGCGAGCTGGGATAGATCTGTCCCGCCTGCATGGTAAGGTCGCCTGCGATATTCAGCGTTCCATTGCCGCGAATGTCGGACTGGGCAATCAGGTTGGCGGCACCGATCTTTTGTAGTGAAACCGTGCCGACATCGATCGAGCGGCCGATAAGCGAAAGCGTTCCCGTCCCGTGGGTCGGCGCCAGATAGTACTCCGGCGTTGTCGATAACGTCTGCTGGAACGGCAACACCGTGTCGCCCGGATTCTGCGGCTGACGGAATGCCTGGCCAATGGCAAGATACGGAGCGACCAACTGCACCGAGTCCGTCGCTTCAACCACGCCGCCACCGGCCACGCGCAAAAGCCCGCGCGCGGCAATGGAAACGGGACCTTCGAATCGGACGTTACCGCCATACGGAATCGGACTTGCGGATTCCAGGAACTTGGCACCGAGGTCGAGCGAATCAAACCCGCCTTCCAGAAAACGATCGGCGGCGAAGTAACCCATGCCGCCATAGGGCACCGAGGCGTCATTCAGGACCGCCATGCCGACCCCAAGCTGCGTATTGCTGCCGGGAATCACCGAACCGCTTTGAGTCACGACGAGGTTGATGTCGGCGCTGGTGCGGGCGCTGGTCGATGGATAGAAGCGGCCCGAGAAGATCGAGAGGGCTCCGCCCGCCGCACTCTTGCCACCGCTGTTACCCAGCAAGGTGGCATCGGAGAAAAGCATCTGCGAGCCGCTCAGGTCGATATAACCACCATTGCTGTCAATGCGGGTTCGCTGAGTCGCGAGCCTGGAAAGCGGAGCGTTGATCCCGCTTGTGGCCGGGTATTCGGCACTCTGGCCAAGCATCCAAAGCGGCACATCGAGGCTGCCCGACACACCCGAAACATCCAATACCGCCCCTTCAGCCGCCACAATGTTCCCGGAGACCGAAATGCTTCCGCCGGAATAAACAATCCCCGTCCGCCGTCCATAGGCATCCGGGGTCAGGACAGTGGCGCCGCCTGCGTACAGCGAGGCGTTCGATCCAATGAAAACCGTTGAACGCGCATACGTGGCGCTGGAAGCCAGGGCCGACGCCAGAGGGAAGCTTGATGCCCCCGCAACCGTGATCTTGCCACCGGGAGCGCTTACGTCTCCCAACAAAGTGACCGTCTGGCCATTGAAAGAAGCAGATGCTCCGGCATCAAGCCTTAGCGATGAGTCTTCGCCCATGACAATATCGCCCCGGATCTCCAGAAGATCCGTTGTAAAGCTATTGTCAAAGCCGGTAGCCACGAAGCTGATGCTCGTAGCCTGCCGCTGGCCCTCGGGTAGTAGCATCCTGACAAGGTCAAGTTTCTGCCCCGCACCCAACTGCGGAAATGCCATCAACCCCACCGCCACCGGATTCAGATGTGTGCCGGGCGCAATATAGATTCCCGGGAGGTAAGGATCAGGCTCGCCCGCTGCCGCGGTTTCGCTGGAAGGCGCCCCGATGCCCGTCAAGGCATAGCTGGTGAAGCCGCCCTGTCGGAAGAAATCCGCCTTCAGCAACAGCGCTCCATCGATAGTCGGGGCCGATCCGATTTCGATCAAACTGCTTTGCAGCGCCAGCGATCCTCCCTTTGCGCCTGAATAGCCAAGAAGCGTCGCATCCAGCAAGAGCGAGCCTCCTGCAAGCCGGAAGGAAGAAGATCCGAACGCTGCGGGCAATACCGAATCCCGCCCCGCCAATAGCGCAATGCTTCCGGCAGCCCCGTAAGATACCGCCCCTCGGGTGCTGACCCGCGCTCCGCCGGAAACATCCACCAAGCTCCCCGCGTCGAGCGTCGCATGATAGGAATTCACCGCAATGCTTCCGCCCTGGATCGCGAGAAGCTGTTGCATCCCCTTCTCCGTGCGTTCATCCACCACCAGCCCCGCAGTGCTCAGCTTGGCTCCCTTGGCGAGTGTGAAGAGCCCGCGGTCGGGATTGGTGTCCGGATACAAAGCGCCACTCGGATTCAACAGGCCGAAGTCAAGCGCGGCGGTCGGCGAAATGTTGTAGGTGGTAAAACTTAACGCGCCGCCGGGAGCAATGAGACTACCGGCGACATGGATATTCGCGCCGGAAAGAGAAATTGAGCCGCGCGCCGCCGTCTGGAGAATGCTCCCAACAGGCACGATGATATCGCCATCCACGTTCTCGACGGCGAGGTTGCCGAAGCCGCCTCTGCTCAACAAGTCCGTGGAGAGAACCACGTTGGCACGCAAATCGCCCCGCAAAGGCGCGGCTTCGTCGTCAACCAGCGAGAAGTCGTCCGCAGGCGCAAGATTGGATGCAGAAAGGAAGGTGACCGTCGGCGGTGTTGGAGAGAAAGGGAGGAAAGAGATTTCACCCAATGCGGCGCTGAAAATCTTTTCGGCCCGAAAGGCGATGCTCAACGATCCGAGTGTCTGCGTGACGGAGCGTTCGCGCTCCCCCTGAAGGGTGGTCCCGAGGAGTTCTCCTTCAATCGCCATGCCCGGCGCAACCAGCTTCAATGTCCCTCCGCTGGCACCGGAGAGATGCTCCGCCTCATAATGGCCCTGGTTTGCCAAAGGAGAGGCATACTGCTTGGTCACCCCCCATTTGGCACTGGAGACCACGAACCCCGGGTTGTAGATCCCGTCATAAATCTGACCAGGATCTGCGGAGGCGATATCGACAATGTTGGAGCCCTGCACCAAACGGGTCGTTTTGATGAGCCCTCCCTCATTGCGATAGTAACCGCCGGAAACATCCAGCTTTGCGCCATCACGAACGACGATCGATTCCCCCGCCTGCATCGAAAGGCTGCCGCCCGCGGCAGACATCTGTTGGGCGGTTCGTTCCACCAGAGCCGCAAACCCGGTGGCATCGCCCAGTGGCGTCCCCATCCAGTAGCGCCCGTTGTAATCTCCGGTCTTGCGAAGATCAAGCGTCAGGAGAATTGCAGCCAGCGATCCCATTCGCTGCAACGGCGAGTCGGCCAGCTCCGAACCGCGCAACTCCACGGTCAAGATATTCTGCGCCAGCGGGACGAAGACATCCGTGGTGCCGGCAACACTGATCAAAGCCGATGGCTCTACGTAGATCTGCCCTTCGGAGAACAGGAAGCGCTGTTTGCCCCCCGAGTAATAGCTCAGAAAGCTTGAATCCACCTCACCGGAGGCATTCAAAATGGTGCCATCGCCGTCAACGTCGGAAAAAGGCCAGACACCCGCGCGGATATCCACCTTGCCACTCGGGGCGTAAAGCATGGAGCCTTTTTCAAAATGAACGACGCGTCCTTCAATGTTCACTCGCGAGGCTTCCGGCAACGTCAAGCCCGGAGCAGTTGCGCCGTCCGCCGAAGGCAGGATCTGGATGACGCTCTTCTCCCCCAGCGTCACGACCCCGGTATATTGATTGAAAAAGATCGGGGCTCCGCCTCCAAGGGAACCGGAGTTGTCATAGTTGGGGTTCGATATAGCCCCGTAACTGGCGAGAAGATCGATGCGCCCATTAAGATCCACGGAGGTGCTGCTCTCCAAGGCGCCCAGTTGGTTCAACTGCCGCCCGACCATGGTGATCGACCCGGTAAGCGAGCTGATCAATCCGGTATTAGTCACCGTGCCTGTGCCCTCCCCAACCGCGCCTACCCAGATATCGAGGCCGCGCAGGCTCGGGTCGGTGGACGCATGAGCGGCCACCCCCACTTGCAGACCCGCCGCGAGGATCGTCTGCCCCGAGGGCGTGGAAATCGTGCCCTCGTTGATGACATTCGGCCCAACCAACATGACACGCCCGCCCTTGCCGTCGGGACTCAAGGGGCTCGTCAGTTGCGCCCCCTTCTGGACAATAACATCGCCAGGAATTCCACTCTCGGTAAATGCAGCCTCCGGGGTGAACGCCGGCGTCCCGTCGGCCCCACCTGGCATCGCGAGTGCCGAGAACAGAAACTGGGCGTCCGGGTTATTCAACAACCCTTGTGCGAAAAGGTTGGTATTGATGGGTAACGACGAGGCAGCGAGTACGTGCGTATTGACCTGCGATGCCCCGCCAAAAATAATACCGTTCTGGTTGAGGACGTAAACCTGGCCGGGGGCTTCAATAGCCCCGAGAATCTGCGACGGAACGCCGGTGGGATCTACAATCTTGTTGAATGCGATCCATTTGGACTGATCCGCCCCACCCGCGCTCTGATCGAACTTCAGCTTGGTCTTGCTGCCGATGTTGAACGAACTCCAGTTCAGCAAAGCCTGTTGCGCCGTTTGCTTGATCGTTACCGTGACCTTGTTTCCGGAGACGGTTTGAACCGGGGTTTGCGCATTGACCCACGAAGTCACCGGGTTGGCCGTTCCCGGAGCCGAGAGCCCGGAATCGGGAACCAAGCCGCCTTCCAGCAACCCGTCCGGAACATTCGGCAATTGGAGCCCGGGATGATTGGGGTCCGCGCCAAGATTATTACGACCGCTGGCAGCCGCTCGCGCAGCCGCCTGCATCGCCTTCACCGACTGCAAAGCCTGCGTGGTCCGCGACAGGGCGTCATTGGAATTTGCCCGCATCCGGGTCGCCGCCGCCGCGTTGGCCGCATTGGCAGCCCCTCCCACAGAGCCGGAACCGGGCTGCCCCGCGGCAGCGCCTCCGCGCAGGAGATCACCGGCCAGCAACACAGGCGTCGAGGTTACCGTAAGAGAAAAACAGATCACCACCGAGAGAACCGGCTGCAGGGGCTCTAGCTTCCTCCGAAGTGCGCTTTTAGATTTCCAAACCATGACAAGACAGTGCTGTTAAGTTGCGGCGGTCCGAGCCAGACGATCCAAGGGCGGTCGACCGTTACTTGGCGCCGCTCTGCAGAAGCTTGACGAGTTCCAGTTCGTTGATTGAAACCGGGTTCGCCTTCAGCAAGGCGTTCACATATTCCATGCTGGAGGCGCGCTGACGTTCGGCCCGAATGCGCTGGCGCAGTTGTTCGCGAACCTCCTCGAAGGTGGCCGTGCGGGAATCACGACTTTCCAGCACTTTGACAATATGCCATCCGTCATCCATCCGGATCGGCTGGCTAACTCCCCCCTTGGCAAGATCCTTGGCGCCCTCGCGAATGGCGGGCTGTAAGAGCGATTCCGCAATCCACCCGATCTCCGCTTCGTTGGCTCCGGATTTCTCATCGCTATGGAGCTTTACCAACTCCGCGAAAGGGGTATCCTTGAGCTTCTTGGAGACCGAGTCCGCCCGAGCCTGGGCTTTCTCCGCCGTCGCCTTATCGGCGTTCTTCGGCAGGGCGATAAAGATCTGTGAGAGACGAAGCTGGCGCGGAATGATCAACGCAGCCTTGTTGTCTTCGTACGCCCCTTTGAGTTCTGCCTCGCTGGGAAACCCCGCGGGTGGCGTCGTGACCGATAGCAGGTAACTCTCCGTGATCGCCCCCTCCCGCAGCCGCTCGAGCTGCTGAACCAGCTCGGCGTTGTTCTGCCAATTCTTGGCCAAAGCCTCCTTCAATACCAGTTGCCGCACCAGCAGGGAACGAACGGCTTGATTCAGCATCGCCGGATTCTTGGCCAACGCAGCTCGTTGAGCGTCATCCAGCGTCGCAAGTTCTGCCTGGAGCTCGGAACTTCTGATTTCCGTGCCGCCAATGCGGGCAATGGCGGGAGCCTCGGCAGCCTTGGCAAGGCCTGCAAAGCCGACAATGGGCAACAAATAACAAATGGCAAAAGAGAGTGATCGATTAGTCATGGCTTGATGCGTTGGTTGGAGAGTTTGTCTGAATAGTCTTGAACCAGATTTTCGAGCTTTACCCTGGTGACACCCACAAACGGCTCCCTGGCACTGAGGGCCTTACCTAGCCCGAAGTTTTCATAGCGTCGCAAAAGGTCGCAGCCGATTTTGAACATCTCTGCATTCCGGCTTTTCTGATCGGCGACAGTGCGCTCGAGAATGATGACTTTCTCGGAGAGAGCTGCCCGCTCGGCTTCCTTCGTTTTGGCGAGTTCGACGGCTTTATGGCAGGCAGATTTCCATTTCTCCAATTCCGCCGCCGTTTGGTGGGATCGGGCCTGCTCTTCCTGCAAAGCCGCCTTGCCGGAATCGATGATATCCTTATCCTCTGCGGCGCGTTTGGTCAGAATCTTGATTTGGTCTTCAAGCGTCTTGGCCTGGGCCTCGGCTTGATCTTTTTTCACGGACAGTTCATCCCGTTCGGCCTGCAAAGTGCGCACCTGCAATGTCGTATTACGCAGGGCTTCGCGCATCCGCGCTTCCGGGCTCGCCTTTTCCTGTGCCCGCGTGGGAACGACGGCCACGGCCGATAGGAGGAGAGGGAAAATGACTCTTTTCATGTTCTTAGAACTTTGCTGAAACGTCGAATTGCAGAATGTCGATCTTGAGAGGAGGCCCGGCGATCTCATCGGCGCTCATCCAGCGGACTCCGAGCCAGACATTGGGCGATACGGCAAGGTTGCCGAAAATGGTGAATCCCTTGAGGTTGGTGCCACCGCCGCCGAAGTCGGAGTCGGTGAACCCGTCCACCACGGCATCCGATTCCACATAGCGGTAGTTGACGCCGAAGTTCCAATCCCACCGCTTCTGCATGGCTGTGTGCCCCACCTTCAACCCGGCGATCCAAGCCATGTCTCCACCCTCAAAGGGAGCGAGGCCGGACCTCGATACCACCCCACGGTTATTGATGGCGATTGGCTCCAGGTCGCTCTTCTTGAAGGCGAGGTTCTTGATTACCTCGCCGGAAAGCGAGATCTGGATCGGCTCAAACTTGTTGTAGTCGAGCTTGCCGGTAAGCGCGACCACCCGGAATGGCGTGGCAAGACCAAAGTACTGGTATTGATAGAGCGTGCCGTAGTTGTTAAGCGCGCTCGGGATAATGTTGCGGATCGCGCGATAGGTATTCCCCTTCTGGGCAAACGCGGGGCGCGAGGCGTCGGTATTCCCGGCATCGCTGGCGCTCAACGGCGTATAGGGATCGGAGAGAACTCCTTCGATACTATCGAAGTCGTAGTAGGCTATGGCGAGTTTCAGATCGAGGTCCTTGCGCACCTTCCAATCCAAACCGGCCTGGATCCCGTACAACCATTTGTCATAGCTCTCGAACTTGGCGGGTTGATTGGTGGCATAGTTCAGATTGGTGTTATAGACAGGGAAGGCACCTGCGCTGAAAAATGGGGTAACCCTGTTAAGATTGTAGCTTCCCTGCATCGCGATGCCGTCGAAGCCGATGTCATCGTCCCACATGACCTCACTCGAAAAGAAAGGGTTGTCGAACCGCCCGAGCGACAAGGCCAGTCTACCGTCGCCAATGCCGGTTTCGTACTTCAGGTAGCCGCGATCCAGCCAAATGGCATATTTGCTGAAGTTGCCGCTACCGCCCAACGTCTGGTTGGTGCTCACCGGAGAGTTATCAGACCCGGTAGCGATCCGAAGCCCGGCCGTAAAACCGTCGACCAGTGAAACCTCCGCGCCGACCCGCACCCGGAAGCGAAGCCGCTCGCGATCCTGGTCCGCATTCAACTGCGGGGAGAAGACGTTGCCCGCAATGTCGAACGGGGCTCCAGTGTTGATGGCATTGAAATCGGGAAACGAACCGGTGTTGTCGCTGCCTTCCGGATAGTGCATCGACTCGTAACGCGCACGCACATCTCCAAACACGCGGAACTTCTTCGTCCATTCGGGCACGCTGTTGGGCGCAGCCCAGTTCTCGGCCTTGGCCTGTTCCAACACATCCTGCCGGATCTCATCCCGCATCTGGTTGCGGATATGCTCCGGAATGTAAGTAACGCGGACGGTATCTTCGGGATTCTCTGAGAAGAGTGGATCGAGATTGGGGGTAATCCCGCCCCCTTCGTTCAACCGGCGGGCGACTTCCGCAGCCTGCTCGGCGGCGGCGATGGCCATGGCGGCCTGTTGCCGTGCGGCGATGGCATCATCCTCGGCCTGCTGGAGCAACTCCCCGGCATCCTCCTTCGTCAGCAATCCTTTCTCAACCATCCGGTTGATCAGGTTGATAACCACCGTGGTCGATTTCTCCGGGGCCTGCGTTACCTGCGGCTTTTGAGCAGCCGGAGGTTCACCCCCTTCGACAAGTTGAAGCAGAGCATCCATGGCCGGGTCGACAGGCGGCGCGATTGCCCCCTCCTGAGCCTGGATAGCGGGCCATGGCAACCCCAACAAGAGGGCCAAAGGCAGAATTGGAAATTTCGAATGAAGTGACATAACTAGATTTTCATTTGGGACGGCGGCCGGAAATGCGCAGCACAATCGGCGAAGGCATCCCCTGAGGAAGCGCAGATTTCAGTTGCAACCCGGTGAGCACATCGTTGGTGATCGCGTCATCCAAAGCGGTGTCGCCGGTGCTCTCATTCAATGCGGCCCGAGTGACGCGGCCTGTGCTGTCGGCCCAGATGCGCACTGTCACCCGCAGGCTGGAGGAGCGTGTCTTCTTATTCTTTCTGAGCGCATCGCTAATCGAAGACTGCACCTCCGCCGCGTACCATCCCCATTGGCTCCGGTTGGCACCGCTGCGGCCGCCGCCGCCAATCATTCCGTTCCCCCGGCCGGAAAGACCAAAGCCATCAGCGGGGCCATCGCCCTTGATGTTGGTTCCCAACTCAGGGGGTTCATCCTTTGGAGCCTCGGCGGGCTCGAGCTTGGTGTCCTCTTCGGTCAAAGGCGCCTGCTCGATCATCTTCTGTTCCTGAGGCTCCTGTTGTACCGGCGGCGGCGTGGGAGCGGGAGGAGGAGGTGGCGGGGGTGGCGGCAGGTTCACCATCGTGAAACTGCTCTCACGCCGCGGCGCAGGCTTTTCGTTCATCAACTTTCTGACGAGGAAGAAGAGCCCGATCGCGGCGACGCCAATCACGCAGACGAGGCCGTATCGCTTAAACCAGGGACGCCGACTGTTATCCTGGGAACTCATGGACCTACTTTTGTGGTTTCGTAGCCAACCCAACCTGCGAAATCCCCAAACGCCCCATCACATCAAGGACATCCATCACCGTCTGGTACTGGGTACGCGCGTCACCACGCACGACCACCGGGAAGTCAGGAGTTAGTGACCGCTGTGCGTTCAACCGTTGCTCCAGCTCTGGAATCGTGACGGGAACGGTATCGAGAAAGATCTTCCCCTCATTATTGATGGTGATCGCCTTGGTCTTGGGTTTTGCAAGGCTCGGCGCTCCTGCGCTCGCTTTCGGGAGGTTCACTTTCATCCCTTGCACCGAAGCCGTGCACATCAGAATGAAGATGACGAGCAACACGTACGCCAGATCGAGCATCGGCGTGATGTTGATATCGTCGTACGGTTTGTCTTCGCCTTGGACTTGCATGGCTCAGGAGTTCTATTATTGAGCGTTGTCGTAGAACTCACCGGCCTTGGTGATGAACTCGTCGATGAAGATTTGCATCGCGGTCGACGCCTCCTTCACCCGGGAGAGCAGATAGTTGTAACCAAAGAGCGCGGGAATCGCGACGGCCAGGCCCGCCACTGTCGCGGCAAGGGCCGCGGCAATCCCGGGAGCGATGGCGTTGACGTTGACGTCACCCGCTTCCGCCACGGCGGCGAAGGTGATCATCACGCCG
The DNA here is from genome assembly GCA_037190965.1 of Chthoniobacteraceae bacterium. Taxonomy (GTDB): domain Bacteria; phylum Verrucomicrobiota; class Verrucomicrobiia; order Chthoniobacterales; family Chthoniobacteraceae; genus DATMFV01. The sequence continues at coordinate 99,390 of JBBCKI010000028.1, read as the reverse complement.
ACCACCGTTCCCAACAAACCGAGGAATGGCCCGCCGGAAATCGCAATCGTCAGTAACACCATGTTACTGTTGAGGCGTGCCATCTCCCGAACGAAGCTGCCATCGAGGCTGGCCCGAATGGCGGACATCGAACGACCCGAGAGACCCTTTTTGCTGCCACGCGCCCTGTCCGCCGCCACGCGGGTTCGCACTTCCTTCACGCCCTGGTGATAAATGCGATACACCGTCGAACTGAGAAACTCTTTCTGCCTTTGATCGCTGATCCGTCCGCCGAGGTTCTGCACGTGGGCATCGTCACCTTGATCGAGAATCGCGAAGTTGCCGGCCACATGCTCCCATTCCTCGACAAAGATCAAGTTAGCCTTGGCCACCCTGTTGAGGTAGCCCACTTTGCTTAACATCACCCACCAGCTGATAATGAACATCACGACGAGGATGCCAATCACGATCCAGCCGTCTATGGTGAGCGATCCCATAATGATCCCCATGAACCCGCCGTTCATAAAATCGAAAAGCCCCTTGGGCATTTCGTCTTCGCCGATGGAGAGAAGCAACGAAGCCTTGTCGCCACCCTGCACTAACGAGGCAAACTTGATGGCCGCAGGGGACAAAGGAATCTTCGAGATCTGAAGTTCATCGATCTCGCCAAGAAAACTGTTTGCCCCGGAAATCTCCGCACTATCGCCACCCAACAACAATGCGGCTTTGAGGCCCGGCAAAGATGCCGCCAAAGGGGAGACAGGCTCACCATCTACATAGATAGCGATTTCGCCATTGGCCGCTACAAAAGCCAGATGATGCCAGCTATTGACGGACAAAGGTTCTTTGGCCGATCCCCGCTGGACTGCGCCACCTTCGGTCACCTCGACGTAAGGCACCCCTTCGTCAAAGCCGATGACGAACGCATTGCCACCATCCCGACGGCTGAAGAGAATCGCGTTCGACTGATGGTCCGCCGGTTTTATCCAGGCGGACCATGACAAGGTGCCTCCACGGTTCCATTCGAGGGAAGGCGCTGGCGCAATACTCAAAGGAGCCGCCCCAGCCAATCGCAGACCGCTCCCCACCATCGCCCCTGAAGACGAAATCCCGGCCTTGTCGGCATTGTTTCCATTTCCGGAGGCGTCGTTGGGAGCACTCCCCTGCTCGGCGAAGTGAAAGACCAAGTCAGCCTGGTCGGCATAAGTCGCTTTCGCGTTCTCCACGCGTTCCGCCTGACCCTTCCCGTGTGAATAATATAGCCAGAAGGTGGTCTTCTCGCCCGCCTTAACTTCCGGCAGCTTCACCCAGATAAACCCTTCGCTTAAAAGGGAGTCGTACTTCTCAATATGAAAGCTCAACGGCGTTTTGTCGTCAGTGGCGATCAGACGAATGTCGCTTCCATCTTCCGCCGCGTTGGCGAACTGGAAATTCCCGTCATGCAAACGAATAAGCACGGTTGCATTCTCAACAGGACCGGAGATTGCAGCCTCCTTGGAGGTCGCATCAATCGTGACCTGCTTGCGAATGGCCCAATCAGGGCTCCACCAGGCTTGGGCCGGGCTGGCCCAGAGCGTCGACGAGAGCACTCCGGCAATCTGCAACAGTTTAAAGGGTCGGTTCAAGCGTTTCATGCTTTCGGTATTATTTTAGAAATCAGCCCAGACCCGGAAGGTCAGGAATGGTCGGTAGGCCTTTGTTTGGGCTTGTTCGATGAGTGGAAGAGAAATATCCAAAGAGCCGTTCAAGTAGTTGAGAAGCTGCATCCGCCCACCAACGCCAACACTGGCCAGTTCGAATCTCTCTTCCTGCTCAGGCAACGGTTCCAGAAGGGCAACCGTGCCTGCCTCCCCAAAGGTGTAGAGGCGAAAACTGTTCCCTTTCCACGGCAGCCAATCGATCAACTCCGGACTGCGAAACTCAAGGCTTCCAAAGAAGGCGTTATCGCCGACGACCTCTGCCTCCAGGTAACCACGAACGGTCCCCAGACCGCCGCCGCCGAATTGTTCATTACTCACAAGGGGAGCCCCGGAGATCTGCCCCTGAACCTTACCATAGACCTCAAACCCTTTTGGCAGCTTGTGGGTATGCGAGAGGTCGCTTCGCAGGAAGAAGAAGTTGCCATCGGCTGCATAACGATTTGCATCGTACTTTGCTATACGGCTTCCGAAGCCTCGCAGCCCCCAGACCACGTTGGCATTAAACTCGGTAAGCCCCTTCTCCTGCATCCACATCGCGTTATACCCCAGGGTAAACGGATAGTACGTAAGCGGCGTCTCCATTGTGATATCCGCCAGCGTCACGGCATTATTGTAGTGCTTGTAATCGATGCCAAAGGCGACGTTATGCATGAACCCGTTCATGGGTTCCAACGTCAGAATCAAACGGGCTCCGAGCGTTTCGCCCTTGCCTGCGACGGCTACCGCTCCAAGGGTGGAGACATTGCTATCCTGCTTGCTCCCTTGGACCATCAGGCTCAATGAGTCCCACCCCTTGAATCGCGCCAAATAAAAGCCCGAGAAAACATTCACTTCCTCCGGATCCTGCGGGGAGGTTTGGAAGCTTCCCCCTATCGAATGCCCTGCCTGCCAAAGATTACCATAGCTCAATGAGGCATTGAGGCGGAGCGGAGTGGTGTTAGCACTATAGCGGTTGTTGAGTTCGATACTTCCGTGCATCGGAAAGGTGTCCTTCACCTCCAGATCGATATCGACGGTTCCCGGTTCCTCACCGGCCCGCAACTTCGGCGTCACCCGTCGGTCGGCCAGTTGATTCAAGCCAACGATGTCACGATTGACTGCATTAAAATTGATCACTCGGCCTTCCGCCAGCGAGCGTGCGCGTTCCTTGATGTCGGCGGGAGAATAGAAAAGAGCCCCCTTTACACGGAGCTTTCCCACGCGCCCTTCATGAACGCGCAGAACGATCATACCCTGACGCGGATCTTGTGTGGGAATTTCCACCGAAACAGCCCCAAATCCCCTATCCTGATAGACCTTCTCGATTGCCGTACGCGCATTCTCAACGTCGTCAGCCGTGCGGGAGGGGCCCATGAAAGGATAAACAGCAGCCTCGACCTCAACCTTCGGCACCTCCCGAACACCCAGAACCCGGTATTCGCGAACGTTGAACTTTTGAACGGCCACCTCGTCCTCGGCATGCACGCGAACAAAGGAGCCGGTGCATGCGAGCAAAGAAAATGCAGCGAGTCGACTCCACGCTAAACTTAGAACTAGAGGATCAATTTTGACTGCCATGGAATAACTATCCATTGGTTTCTCGGACGCAGAGAACCTATCGATCCCTTCGCCGAAGCAGCAATTCCGGAAAGGTAACAATTCAGTGACGGGAAGATGCTTCCGCCCCCCAAGGTCCACTAATTTGAAAACCGGCAATGAACCTCTGTAAATCGCGCCCGCCACATCAAAATCGATGCCCTGCGTTCACAAAATCCCCATCGAATAGTCGCCAATTTGTCGCTTTCCATTGAATAGGCAGGTTCTTCCGCGCGGAGGCAAAGTCGACACCGTCATCAAATCGTAACGTGAAGACGCCCGTTGAATTTGATATTTGAGACCTATGAAGCCAAACAGCCTCATTCTCCCACTGCTATTGTGCAATGTACTGACTCTCGCCCCACTCTCCATTCCCACCTTCGCGGAAGCCGGCGATCGTACGTCCGCCCCCGCATCGGATGAAACCGATGGATCCGCCCAGTTCCAGGCGGCCCGTCGTTACCTTCTAGGCCAAGGCGTCAAGGAAGACCGGGCCATGGCGCTTGAACTCATGAAGGCAGCCGCAGAAAAAGGATATCCGGATGCGGTGGGAGGCGTGGGATACTTCTATTCAACCGGAACGGGCGGTGTTGAAAACGATGACATCGAAGCGGCCCGTTGGTTTCGAAAGGGCGCTGAACTTGGCAGCCCGAAAGCGATGCTGAATCTCGGCAAACTGATTCAAGGCGGGCGCGTCGAGGCTCGCAACGAAAACGGACTCGACTGGATCCGCAAAGCGGCGGAAGCCGGTTTGCATGAAGCGATGCAGGAATTGGGGGAGCACTATTACTTCGGGCTCGGGATTCCCAAAGACTATAATTTGGCCCTTCGCTGGCTGCTCAAGGCCGCCGAGGCAGGGATGGTCGAACCCCAGAATACCGTGGGCGTCATGTTTCGTGATGGGCTCGGTACGGAGATCGATATTGAAACCGCAGAGATTTGGTTCACAAAAGCTGCTCATTCGGGGAACATCAGAGCCCGAAGCAATCTCGGCCATCTCATCAATCCTGCGAATTCCAATGAAAGCAGGCGTATCGAGGCGCTTAAATGGTTGATCCTGGCGGCCGGTCAACAGGAAATCACCGCTGCGAAAACGTTGCAGGAGGTCCTTCCCAACGTCCCAGAAGCCGATGTTGAGAAAGCCCAAAGCCAGGCAGACGCAATGCGGGCGAAGCCGGCTCCCCGAAAGATCTAGTTCAAATACGATCCCTTACGGCTCACTCCAAAGGGTATTCGTCGCTGACTCGACCCCTTTGAAATTGTAGGCGTCCTGCCCCATAAGAGCCCTGTAGCGCTCATCGGCCTTCGCTTGGGCCGCTTCCCATTGCTCATCCTGGTATACGTCCCCGTTCACGCCTGTATCCGCCTGAATTGCCATCAAGAACTCTTCTTCAATCCGGGCAAGAGCCGCTTGCTGCTGCCCCGAAGTGTCGCCGCTCGGCTCTTGAATCAAAGCGGCAGGCAGTCGAAATCCATCCGCCATGGCTCCTTCGATTATTTGATAGATATCAGTGCCGTTTCCTCCATGTGAGGCCGAAATGGCTACGGGTTTTGCCAATGCCGGATTTGTTGCAGGTGACTGCTGTGACCTCGCTTTCCAAACCTCTTCCCGCGCCTCGCTCGCCTTTTGAACAGAAGCTGATCTTCCAACGTTCGCCGCCGCTCCAGGGACAGAGGCCAGAGCGTCGGAAGATGACATCAGAGCCGGGTTCATCGGGGAATCTGATGCCACTCTTGCCACCCTACCGCTGTCACTCTGGACCGGCAAAGAAGGCTCCGATGGGGAACTCCCATTGAGCCAGATCGCGCCGATCACTGTACACAATGCCCCGGAAGACAGGCCAATCAGGATTTCTCTATTCATAGGATCATAAAATAGGTGCCGGGGTCTCCCCCGGCACCATTGCTAACCTAACCGACAATGCGATTTTTCAGATGCTTACGGAGCCACGGTTCCGCCGTCATCCGAACGGGAAACAGTCATCTGGCTCATCGGAATTCCTGCTCCAGAACTGCCGATCAAGCTTGGGATGCCGCTCTTGATGGCCGTGTAGACGGTATTTTCGTCAGTCGACAGGCTGCCGTTGTAGTAGAGGTTTTCATAGCCCCATGCGGTATACTGGCCGCTTGTAACCTTCATCTGATCAGCGGCGCTCAAGGGCGCTGCGGTCGCATCAATCGACACGCCGTTGTATGCAAGAGCCTTCGCGCCGTTGGCGATTGCTGTTTTCGCGTCCCCGGTGGAGAGCCAGGTGATCAGGTGAATCGGTGTGCCCGAAATCAACTCAGACCCATCAGCGTCGATGACCGTTGGCGATGCCGTCGTCTTGCCGAAGTCATCGCGAACATTGCTGCCGCTGGAGTAACCACCATTGCCATCCTGGTCAGAACCCCAAACCGTCGATTTGTAGGCACCACCGGCCGGCGTGCGTTGCAGCGTCGTAATTTCGTTGGAAGTAGAGACGGTCGAAACGTACTGGTTCACAGCGTTGGTGATCCCATAGCCGATTTCAGCCAAGTACAAGGTGCGGGTTCCGGAGCCGTCATTACGGCCAACCGCGAAAACATACGTCTCACTATCAGTATCTTTACCGGTAAACAGGCTCAGAGGTTGGTAGCCATTGGACACCAAGGCGCGAGCCTGTTGCGAGGTGACGTTGGTGAGACCGGCGGGAGCTCCTTCGTTGGCCAGCATCGTGAAGGTCACCACCCCGACGCGAGGATCACCAGGGGAAAGAGTCGGGCTGGTGATGGGAGTGGAGCTCTGCAGAACGTCGGAGAAGGCAAACTTTGCCGACATCTGCGAAGTGGGCGAAGAGGCATTGCCGATTTCACCCGTGCCGGTGATTGCCGCGTCGGTCAGGTAGGTTTCATTATAGCTGCCGCCAAGAGCGATGGCGCGAATGCCTTCAACGGAACCGGTGAAGTTACAGCGGATGGTGGTAACGCCGGTGACGCCGGGGAACTTGCCCTTCCAAACCGAGCGGGTCGAACCATCATAGTTGGTTCCACCGGTTGCCTTGTCGTGAGCGAAGCTGTAGGAAGTGCCCAGGGCACCCTGCGAATCAAACCTGGCCTTGATGGTCCGGAGCGTTGCCTGCCTGAAGGCTGAGGCACCGGTGATCCGAATCTCAACGTCTGCCTGCGCGGAAGACATGAAACCTAGCGCCAAAGCGCTGGCGGCGAGAATAAGCTGCTTTTTCATAAGGTAAGTGGTGTTATGTCGATTATTAACGTTTGCGGGTGTTAGTTTTAGGAAACAGTCTTTTTGAAACGGCGGCGGGCAACCAACGCCAGGCCGGCGGCACCAAGAAGGATCATCGAGCCCGGCTCAGGCACGGCGAGATAAGAGATGTTGCCGTTCTGATCGATTGCCAAAGAGCCCTGATAGGCACCAACCCCATTGGATTCACCGTAACCATACTGGCCTACGAGATCGTTGCGGGCCTGGAAGCGATAGAGGTCGAGAACCCCTTCAGCGAGGACACCGCCGAACTCACCGAAGTTTCCAAGGTTGAATATGTACTGCGTTCCACCGGGGAAGACCGTGTATGCGGTGCCCTGATTCGAGCCAACAAAGGGATTGTTGTCGTCGTAGTGCGAAGTCGAGGTTGAAATCGCCAGAGCAAAACCTTCGCCTCCGCCCTCCAGGTTGCCCGCAACCTGAAGCATGCGTGTTGCCGCCGTGGAAAGATTGCTGCCGCTGATGCCCGACCACCCGACCGAAGCCGCCTCGCCAAACACACCTGCCTCAGTACGCGCCTGCGAAACGTAAACTGTCCGGGTGGGGTCTCCATCGAGCAGCGAAGTGTTCAGCCCACTGCTATTCCAGGCCGAAAGCGCGCTCATGGAGACAGTACCCGAATCCCACCAGTTTGCCCCAAAGGTGTTGGTCAGCAATGTGCCGACATTGGCGATATTCAAGGTGCTCGCGGTCTGCCCACGATAGAGATTGGCGGCATTGCCAAGGCTGACCAGAACGACGGAATCAGAGCCGGTGGCCCCGCCTACGTTCTGAAAGGCGAGGATGAGGTCGCCTGTATTGTGTGCAGTGTTCTGAGCCTGCACGGTTCCTGCCCCGATCCAAATCCCCATAGCCGCCACCGCGGCGGGAATGTAGTTTGTCAGTTTCATGATAGTTTTGGTTGGTTCTATTTTATCTGAATGGCGATTGGATCGCCTGTCACCCGAAGCATAGTTCGCGCAACGCAGATGTTTTCATCTCACGATCGCCTTTATCGCAAGGTTCGGATTGTAACGTTATGGCGTCGGGAAGTTATACATTTGGAGCAATGAATCTTCGCCAAAAACTACTCCGCCCCCGAACCAGCAATTGCTCTCAACCCCTTTATTAATGGGAACCGACGGGAATATTTTGAACCAAAGCCATCGAATCTCTTCGCTCTGATTTCAAATATATAAAGAACGTTTTTGTCACAAATCTCGCTTCCGGACACCAAATTGAAGCCGTTCCGCCATCAAGATGTAACAATGCTCTCATTGAGGAAGAAGTCTGCCTCGGGATAGGATTGATTGCATTAGCAGGAGAACAGCCGCGCATGAGAGGAGTTTCAACAACTCCAAATGCGCGCCGCAAAAAACATTCGCCGCTTTGCACTCAGCTCGTCTCACCAGCCAAAACCACCACGGTAGCCCGGTCGTGTTGCTTCATCACCCGGATGAAGCTATACGGACGGCCATTTCCAGGACTCTTTCGCAAGATCAACTGGAGGTCATTTCCGTAGCAGACGGAAGGGAAGCTCAACAGGTCCTGAATGCTGGAAGCTTTCAAGTCATCATTCTAAGTGCCTCCAGCGCAGGCATCACCGGGCTCGATCTGCTCAAGCGCATCCGGGGAAACCCGGCTTGGGAGAGCATCCCTGTCCTCGTACTTGCTGAGGGGCCTGATTATGAGCGTATCGTTTCCCTGGAGCTGGGCGCCGACGACTGCATTCTGGCCCCTTTTGTCGGTCGGGAAGTGGCGCTGCGCGTTCGCTCGCTTCTGCGGCGAAGCAATTGCCTGCCGAAGCAGGTTATCATCCAGACTCCACAATTTCATTTTGATCCCGTGGCCCACGATGTTCGAGTCCTCGGAAATCCGGTTCGCCTTACCGGCACGGAGTTCAAACTCCTGTCGATGCTCATTAAAAAGCCCGGGTTGGTCGTTGAAAAGCGGGAACTCACCAAGGCCTTGTCCGGCTCATCCGGACAAGCCCTCGATTACAAGACCATCAATACCCACATGCGCCGGTTGAGAGGAAAGCTTGGTCCCTTGGGCGAGCAACTACAGAGCATTCGCGGCATCGGCTACCGGCTGACGTGGAAATCCGAATCTGATCTCTCGTCGGATTCCTCTCCCGCCTGACAGAAGTCTTCACCCTGCAAAGTCAAACCTTATCCTATGGTTTCATCGATTCTCATCGCCGATGACGAAGATGATTTGCGAAACCTGCTCAGCCTTCATTTGAGGAGCGGCGGCTTTAAGGTCGCTCAGGCGGAGAATGGCCTCGCTACCCTCGCAGCGTGTCGCCAGCAACAGCCCGATCTTCTGATTCTTGACCAAAACATGCCGCAGATGAATGGCCTTGAGGTTTGCAGGACCTTGAAAGGAAATCCGCAGACTGCCCGGATTCCGGTTATCATTCTCACGGCAAATGGTGATGAACTCGATCGTCTTGCCGGTCTTGAATCGGGGGCGGATGATTACATTACCAAGCCATTCAGCCCCCGCGAACTGATTTTACGGATCAAACTGGTACTGGACAGCAGGAATGCGGATAGGGCGCTTTTGAGTTAAGTATTTACAATGATTCGCAAGCGCCGGCAGGGCTATATCGCTTCCACGCGTTCCGGCTTACCCGAAGCGAGGGCGCGGGAAAAAGCCTCCAAAATGGCAATGGGAGCCAGCATGCGTTCTGCGGAGAAGGGAACTTCGCCCTTTGAAAGCAACCCGTAGATCAATTCTCCACTACTCAGATACGGATCGGCATCGCTCAGATCCGCGTGGGTGAGGGATTCTCCGTCGGTGAGATGAGCAGTCCAATGGAAACGCGGGCTTCCCTCTTCGATGAGCTGAACCGTCGCGCTCCTTCCTCCCGAAAAGAGAATGACTCCCACGGCATTTCGCCCCGACCTATGGCACGCGACCTCCGTGGCCTTGCATCCCATCATCTCCACAATCGCATCGACCTGGTGGATCCCGTAAAAGAAGATGCCGCCGTGCGGACTCTGAATATTTGCGGGGCCGCATGAGTGGACCGCCCGGGCGGAACCCGCTGCTTCCACTCTCGCGGCGAACTCCTTGAATGCCTTTTGAATAGGCTTGGCGCTGAAGGTCAATACCGGAACAGAATGGCGGCAGCCAAGTTCCAGCAGACGGCGGGAACTGGAAAGCCGGCAAGTCATCGGCTTGTCTACGAACGTCGGCACCCCCTTTGAGATGAAATACTCCGCAGGCTCCTCATGGCGGTCTCCATTACGGTGGTCGATCATAATCCCGTCCACCTGACCGAGCATTTCCCTCCAATCGACCACAATCCGGGGGATACTCCCCTTCTCTGCGGATTGCCTGGCGGACTCCTCTGTTTCTCCCCAGAGATGGGTCACCTCGATGGGAATGCGTTTCTCTACATTGCAGAGGGTGGCGATTTTGAAACTGTGCGAGTTTTCCGATCCAATGATACCGAGTTTAAGCATAGAGTTTATTTCTCCGAAGGTACGACAATCCCACGCAGAATGATGTTCTGGCAGAGGATAAAGATCACGAGCGTCGGGATTGCAGTGAGAATCAATGAGGCATAGACAATCGGCGATCCGGCGGTGCTCTGCAGCTGGTAGAGATAGACCATGATGGTCCACATTTTCGGATCGGGACAGACAATCAATGCGTAGAAGAACGTGCCGTAAGCCGCGACAAACGAGTTGAGGGCAATCACCGCCAGGATGGGCCGGGAGAGATTCATCGTGATGATCCAGAACATTCTCCACTCACTCGCCCCATCGATTTCCGCCGCCTCGTAGAGCTCCTTCGGCAAGCTATCGAAGAAGCCTTTGAGCAGAAAAATCGAGAAGCCGTTCGCCAAGCCAGGTAATACCAAAGCCCAGAAGGTATTCAGGAGATTAAAACCCTTCAGTTGCAGAAAGGCAGGGATCATTGTCACCTCGGCGGGAAAGGCGACCGTCAAAAGAAAGATGAGGAGAAGATGATACGTTTTGCGAAGTTTGAAGCGGGAAAGCGCATAAGCGGCCAAAGGGTTGACCAGAAGCGCACCCCCTACTTTCAGACAGACCAACACCGCCGTGTTCCACATCGCCCGGCCGTGAAGGAGGATCTCGTCCACGACGTATTGATAATTTTGCTTAAGAAAGACCCATTTCCAGAAGCCCTTCTCTTTTTGGAACGCCTCCGAATCGAGTGAGAACTGCGGGATGGAGGCGTTCTCCAGTCCATATCGTTGCTTCGCCCATGCCGCAAACTCCCGGTCCAGAGTCACCACGCGGACCTCTTCCGGTTTGGCCGAAAGGCGGATAAATTCCGCTTTGCCCAATCCCGAAGTTTCCAGCCGCCCCCTTCCTTCAGGGGTGAGGTCCACGAAGTCAGGGCGAAGAAACTTGGTCACAAAGTCAACCCACGGTTCTGCGGCCACCCGGGGTACGGCTTCGGGAAACGGAACCTCCGAATAACCGGCATAGTGAGTGCCATACTTGGCATTGTAACCGGAGATCTCTTCGCCTTCAGTACGCGGCAAAAAGACGTTCCGGTAATATTCACCGGCGTCCCAGGCAAACTGGCGACTGGGCGGAATCTCCGTCCGGCAAAACTCGAGGAAATGGTCAACAAGCGGCGTCCGGTTCAGGGCGGCTCCGGAAATCGAAAGATTCGGCGGCTGGATCGCCTGGAAGATTCTGAATGTGGTGCCGAGCTGCCGATTGACTTCCTGGATCGTTCCATAGCGACGCGCCAGCCACTGTCGGAACTCACGGTTGTAGTAATAGGGAATAGTTGCCCCTGCCCCGCTAAAGCCTGCCCGGAACATGATCTCGGAGGGGGTGGTTTCAGCCAGGAACTCCCGCCACATCGCATTCGCCGCCAAATCCGGCATAGGCGCGGGAAGCTTCTGCATTTCCACGCCCGCATCGCCCCACGCCATGCGGAGCGTCTCGCTTTCATTTTTGTAGCGGGCCTCGATATAGCGCCCCCAGAGCGCTTGATCGCTGACCAAATAGGCAGGGAAGAAGGTCGAATCCTTAAAGCGCACACCCGGTTCCACCGAGCCGCTTAGCATGATGACAAACGGAATCACCATGGTCAGCGCGCCAAGGAAGAGAAACGCATAAACGGCCTTGTAGAAGGCGCGAACATGAAAGGAGCGTTCCGTGATCGGAGAGAAAAACATGGGTGAAGGAGCTTACTTCGCGGTCTTGAATTCCATGGCACTCAAGCGGCGCAACTGAATGGCGGTGAACCCGAGGAGCATGCTGCCGATGATCCACGACATTGCAGTTGCGGTGCCGAAGCGCAGGCGCGTAAAGGCTTCCGTGAAGATGAGGAGCGCGGTTACCCCCGTGGCTCCATTGGGTCCGCCGCCTGTCATGATGAGAATATTGGCTGAAGTTTGCAGCGCTGCGGCGACCGCACCCACAAAGTTGATGACGATCAGCGCTTTCAGCCCGGGGAAGACAATTTTTGTCGTTTTATGCCAGAACCCCGCGCCATCGATCTCGGCGGCTTCAAACTGCTCCTCCGGAATCGTCTTAAGGGCCGCAAGATAAATCAGGCAGCCTGGCCCGGCAGCCGCCCAGATCCCCGGAATCACACAGCTCAACATGGCGAGATAAGGGTCTTGCGTCCAGGCGCGGGTAGCCTCGAATCCCGCCAGGCGTAGCAGTTGGTTCAGGATCCCTTCCCCATCAAAAAGCGCCTTCCATAGAAAATAGACCGCTGTGCCGCTGATCACCGCCGGGAGATAATAGAGCGTCCGGTAGATCACCTTGTGCCGAGGGATCAGATGCAGCATGTAGGCAAGCAGGATCGGAGCTGCGAATCCGAAGGTCAGCTTCAAGCCTGCAAAATACGCCGTTACCAGGATGGAGTTCCAGAAACCGGCGTCGAAGAGGACATTGGCGAAGTTGTCCAGCCCCACAAAAGTGGATGGGAGCAAGACCTGGTAGTCCTGAAACGCAAGAACGGTTCCCCGAAGCAGAGGAAGATAGTCCCAAACCAGCGTCAATCCGAGAGCCGGAAGAAGGCAGAGCCACGGAACGAACGACCTGCGGGTCGCTACGGGCCGCGAAACGATCGAAGCAGAATGCGAGAAGGCCCGTATGATATAAATGCCGACCGCTGCGAAACAGGCGGCAATCCCCGCCACGATGAATGCCGTCACCTTTCGGCGGAACTTCATCGAGTCAGGATCGACATGGCCGATCATCCGCTCGTTGGTCTTTGCCACCGCTCGGTCCAGAATGGTTTGGAATTGCCGCCGCACCGAAAGCATGTCGCCTGCATCCCAAGCCCGCCGGATGCTCGTGCTCAACAGGATCTGATCCAGAGGGTAGGTCATCTCAAGATAGATCAGATTGCAGTTCTTCCCATAGGGCTCCGGCTTGCCCTCCGCAAGCGCGCTGGCGAACTCCTTCTCCAGCCCCGGTTGCACCATCATCAAGGATTCATGGAAGCCGAATTTCCGGAGCATCACCGGATTAATCTGGCTAGCCTGGCCGAGCTCCACCAGCGCTTCAGTGCGAAGGCGGTTCGCCTCCTCGCTCGATACAAAGCGCATGTAATCCCACGCGGCCCGGCGGCGTTGCGGGTCTGCAATTCCCGAAAAGATGGCGAGAATCCCCGCGTTGATTTCGGAGCCTCCATCGCCCTGAGGCCCTTTGGGAATAGGACCAAATCCCCAGAGCTCGGGGTCGAGTTGCACGGTGTCCCCAACATAACGAAACATCATGCCGACGGAGCGCATTTCCTCAGGAGTGGGTGGTCGGGAGGTGCGGTAGGCGGTCTTTTCGATTTCCACCAAGCGGTAATAAAAGAGGTAGGCTTCCAGCGCTTCTGGGGAGTTGAATGCGGCACGCCATTCGTCGGGAGCGATCTCCACGACCGCATCGCCTCCAGCGGCACGAACGAAATTCATCAGGTGAAAGCTTGCGGATGCCCCCGCAGGCAGAACCAAGCCATGAACCTGCGGCCCGAGTGCTTTGATCCGTCGTGCGAACTCCGCAAGTTCCGCCCAGTCCTTCGGAGCGCGGGCGGGCAGACGGGCGGCGCGAAAGAGCTCTTTGTTGAAAAAGATGCCGCTGACCACCAGTTGCGTCGGAATGCCATAGACATGTTTTTTACCGTCCAGCCCCTGCTTGCGAAGAACGGGCATGATCTGCGGCGGTACTGAAGCAAGGATATCGTCGCCATTCGTGGCCGCTTCCTGCAAAAGCTCATCGAGCGGAGCAGCAATACCCTGCCGGATGTAAGTATCGCTGCTGCGGAAGTTCATTCGGATGAGATCCGGCGCCACGCCTCCGGCGATCATCATCATCGTCGTCGCCTCCGAGTTCATGTTTTCCACCCGCAACCCTTCCGCCCCTTGGATTTCGATCTCAGGATGCAACTGCTGAAACCGGGCGACAACCCGCTGTTCCGCGATGGAAACCGGATCGGTGGAGGCCTCATTGGGAAGCCCTTGAACTTTCAATACCAGCTTCGGCTTCTTAGCGTAGCCTGATCCGGCGAATCCAAAGAGAAGAAAAACGAAGATAAGGACCACCACGCGCCGTGCGCTCGGAAGGGAAAACCATTCGATCATGAAAGAGCGGATTCAGAACAGGTGATTGAGCAGATCCACCCCGGTACAAGTCCATTGAGCCGCAGCCCGGGGAGAGAAGCGTGCGCAGGCCACCTCATACCCCCCTTCCCTGAAGGCTTCTTCGGTGGGAACGTACCCGATATAATCATTGGTGATTCCAAGGGGGAAGGTAAACTGGGATACCGCGTCGCGCTTGGTTTGCAATCCGCTTTCGACAAAGAATTCCCCCGGAAAGCTCAGGAACCCGGCGGCACCGATGCGAAAGGCAATCTGTTCGCAAGAGCGGGATGGTCGCCCTTCCGCCTGAATATGCTCCAACGCGGCAATCTTGAAACCGGCATAAGCCCGTTCGACACGGGCGTTCAAAAGACGCGCGGAGTCCTCCCCCTCCTTGTCAATTCGCTCGACCTCTTCTCCCCACCACGCTAGCTGCCTGCGCGCTTCGTCAATTTTTTCCACTGAGCGGTAAGGAATATCAATCCGCCGTGATTCGAATCGGATCTCCGACGACTCGATCAACTCGGCCTCTTTAAGCGCGGAGAACAAAGCGGTTGCGATGACGCTGCCCACGCGCTCCGCGGTTTCATAAGTGCGCGTCGGAATTTTTATCCCCAGGGATGAAACGCCCGCAGAATAGCCCGTATTGATATTGCCCTCGGTGCCCTTGAGATAGAGCACGGCGACATCGTCACCAAGTCTTTCCTGCAAACCCTTGCGGGTGAAGCCTGGCCAGTCGGCAGTGATCAGCCGGTTGTGCGGGCCAAGAACGGAAGGATGGCAAGCATAGTGAAACAGGATGGCACGCAGCCTGCCATCAGGCTTTGAGACTGTCAGAAATGGGACCTCCCGGTCCACGGGAAGAAAGCCGGTCTCAAGATTTCGGCGATTGAACCCGACCCATTCCTCGTGAACGACACTTCCTCCGCGAAGATGCCTCGCCTTCAAATCCCGGCCAGCGGCAGTAATCGCCTCAATAATCCGCCCAATGAGAAACTCAAGGTAATCCCCTTCAATCACCGGTGCGCCATGCGTATGGGTGCAGGTGATCACGAGGCGTTCAGGGGGAAGATCGAGCTCCGGTGGCAACGCCTTCCTGATTCTCGAAATCACCTCAGCCTTCAGTCCAATGACCTCGCAGCTAACCAGCGCGACTTTCTCCATCCCAGCCTCGAAAATCACGCATCGGGCCGCGATGGGGTCATGAACGCCCTCATGAACCCCGGTGCGTGCCAACCCAAACCCTGCCATCGCACACGGAAACGGAGGCGTGATGTCTGCTTCTCCAATGCCAATCTTCATCGCTGGATCTAGCGGCGAAATCTCCGGCGAAACGCCACGGCAAACCCAAGAGCAGTTCCAAGGATAACAAGAGTCGAGGGCTCGGGAACGACGTTGTAAGTCAAGACGAGGTTGTTGCCATCCAAGCTTTTGTTGATCGAAAACGAACCCGTATAACCAGGACCGGCACTAAAGCTGCCAATATTGAGAAACCATTTGCTGGCATCAAAGTCGGTAATGCCCGTTGTTGTCGTCAGAACTATCCATGACTGATCGCGATCCTCGAATGCTCCCACAACTCCGGATTCATTGCCGGAGGTAAGTGAGGTAATATTGAGGATATAACTTCCGGACGAATTCAGGTCCAATCCCCCGGCTATCGAGATTTGGTCGAAATCGGTGCCTGCGCCGGTTCCTACGAAGTTGTTAACCTCCCAGTCGTAGCTGAATGCATCCCAAGACTGGCTCACCGCAAAGTTCAATGTCCCGGGGCTATTCCCCGGGGCGAGTGTGTCACCCACATCGTTAAGGACAATCGCCGAATGAATCGTGCCCGTGCCACTCAAGATGGCGCGGCTGGAGGTTCCCGAGCCATTGAGTGAAAGCGTCGAGGTCAATGCCGCATTACTATCATAAACGAACCGCCCCCCGCCCTGGACGGTGATTCCGCTCGTCGCGTTGATCCTGCCTGTTGATGCGATATGAAGAGTCCCCGAGTTGACTGTGGTCGCTCCCGAGTAAGTGTTGGTGCCGGAGAGAATAAGAGTCCCCGCGCCGCTTTTGGTAAGGGTGACTCCGCTCCCCGCCAGTGTTGCGCCGACCGTGCCGCTGGTCGCCGCATAGCTGCTGCCTGTCAGGATGCCATTATCGATGGAACCCGCGGCAATGTTGACCGCTCCCACGGTTTCACTAAACCCACCCAGGTCAAAGGTTCCCCCTTGCACCGATACCGCGCCGGAATTAGCGAGGACTTCCGCTTTGCCGAGGGCCAGAGTGCCGCTGGAAATGGTGGTTCCGCCGGTATAGGTGCTCGTCCCTGAAATGGTCAGTGTAGCGCTTCCGCTCTTGGTCAAACCATAGTTGCTGCCATTGTCTCGAAGGGTGCCGCTGATGGTTACGGCGCTACGCACCGTGAGAGTGCGATTCCCAGTGAGCGTCGTCACCCCGCTAAAGGTAAGCGCCCCGTTGTTGGTGGCATCACCCAGGGCGACATCACCTCCAATGGTGACTGCATTTGAAATGGCTCGAGCCGTGGCTGAGGAGGCCGACAATGTCCCACCGTTAAGGGTCAACGTGCCCAATCCCAAGGTTCTGTTCCCTCCTACTCGGAGAGTACCTGCATTTAACGTAATACCCGCACCCAAGTCGTTACTCCCCGACAAGGTCAGAATGCCCTCCCCGTTCTTGGTGATGCCATAGCTACCGCCCTGCTCGGCGATGGCACCGCTCCAGAATGCATGGCTCCCGGCGGCAACGGTCAATGTACGGTTACCGGTCAGCGTTGTCGAACCGCCCATGGTGAGCTGGCCGGTATTAACGATATCGCCAAGGGTCACGTCTCCCCCCAATACAACGGCATTGGCAACCGAACGGGTATTGATATTATTTGAAGAAAGAGAACCTCCGTTGATCACAAGGGTTCCGGACCCGAGAGCCGTGTTACTGCCGACCTGCAACCTGCCTGAACTGAGCGTCGTATTGCCGGTGTATGTGTTGTTTCCCAACAATGTCAGCGATGACGTGGCCGAGTTTTGGGTGACCGCAACAGTGCCTGTCCCGTTGGAGATCACTCCGGAAACCGTCACTCCACCGTCGCCGGAGCCTGAATTGACAATCGTCTTTGTGCCCGCAGAGCCTCCGGAAACATTTCCCGAAAGCGTCTGAGCCCCGCTGGCGGCGTTTGCAATCGTCAGGGACGAGAGGAGAGAGATCGGCGCGCTGATCGTATTGGAGCCTCCTGACAAATTCAGTTCGGAAGCCGAACCGCCATTGTCAAAGATCAGCGATGCGCCACCGGAAGCCGCTACCGTGAAGGCATCGCTTCCATTCTGGTCTCCTACGTTAAGAATCCCCACCGTGCGAGAGGTGCTGTTAATCGTGATGACCCTGGTAGCGGTGATGTCGTTGGTAAGATTCACGATAGAGCCGGAACCGCCGGGAATGGCCCCCGAAACCCAAGCCGTTGCGGAACTCCAGTTACCGCTGACGTCATCCTTCCAACTGCCATTGGTCTGAGCCGAAAGTGGATTCGCGGTGAAGACAATCTGCGCCACGACAAAGGCGGGCAGAGCGAGACGAGGGAGGAACGGTTGTGGCATAACTTTTTCTATCGCTTCATTGCTATGTGTGCTTTGACGGGTGCATTAATTTTCATTTCTGTTCTTTTGTCAATACACTTATTTTCAATAAAATCATTCAATAATCGAGAACTCAGAGATGAATTTCAGAGAAAATATAGCCAATCATGGAGTAAATTTGAATCCTTGGTTAAATTTCAGCTCATGAAATGAATACTCAGATCCATTCGAAAAAATGTTCTTTAGTGTTCAAAGATTTCTATTTTTGATTTGCAATTGTTCAATTTCCACAGCACCATGCACCCGCCATGGCGAGCCGATCCACCACCCTCTCAACTCTTGACACCACTTCGATTACAGGAGGGAACACCCGTGCTCGCGAACGGGTGACCGCTTTTCTGGAAGATCATCTCCGAACCTCGGGAATGAAGGTCGGCGGCCGGCTCCCCACCAGTCGCGCCATCGCCCAGCGCCTGGATGTCAGCGTCACCACGGTTCAAAACGTCTTCCGGCAATTGGCGGCGGAAGGATTTATCCGCACGGAGATCGGCAACGGCAGCTTCCTTGCCGCCGAATTTCCGACGGCGCGCAAAGAAAATCTCCGCATCGGCTTATCCTTTGGGATTTCCTCCACGGGCGATCACCAGGGGAGCTGGAGTTCCGCCATTTCCGGAGCCATTGTGCGGGCAGCTTCACTAAGAAGCACTCCCGTCTCGATCTGCCCGGTTGCCATTCAAAGCCAGTCCAACGAGCAAATCTTTGCAGCGCTTAAAGAACAGGATGGAAAAGTGGATGGGATGATTCTACACCCTGTCCTGGAGGGAATGGTGCTGGCCCGTCAGGAAAAGAGGCTATCCTATCCCGTCGTCCATTTGAACCCGGGATTCACG
Organism: Chthoniobacteraceae bacterium; assembly: GCA_037190965.1. Lineage (GTDB taxonomy): Bacteria > Verrucomicrobiota > Verrucomicrobiia > Chthoniobacterales > Chthoniobacteraceae > DATMFV01. The sequence goes on along the minus strand of JBBCKI010000028.1, from coordinate 80,866 downwards.
ATGGCCTCCTCCAATTTTGTATCGTCAGACTTTTACGGTATCAGCCATCGCCTTGGGCTCGCATGGGCGGCAACTGGGCGCAAACGCATTTTATTCATCCATAACTCAGGAGAGCAGATGAACGCATCGGCGGCCCTCCGGTGTTCCGGCCTGGTGGCTGGGCTCGGAAACCATATTGGCAATGGAGTCAGCCTTCGAATCGTGTCCGGCGACGAGCCGACGCGCGAAGCAGGTTATGATCTGGCCGGCAAGGTATTGGGTTCTGCCAACTCCATCCCTGATGCGGTCTATGTCGTCGGTGACGAACTAGCCCTCGGCTTCTGTCAATATTTCGCAGAACAGGGAGTCGAGACTCCCCGCGACGTCAGCATCGTCGGCGGTTCGGGAGCCGCCCAGTTGACGGGGCCCTACCGCGATCTCACCCGTACCCAGCAGCCGACGGAAGAGATCGGAACCGCGCTCTTTGACATGGCGTGCCAATTGGCCACCACTCCCGGCTTGTTCGAAGTCCCAGGAAAGTTTGTTCCATGCTCATTCGTTGGAGGGGCAACCACCCTGGAACAGGAGAACAAGATCCTGCCTCTCTAGGAGCGCTCAGCCTGCCGCCCCCCTTAACCAATGAAACTGCCGCCCCAACGACTCAGCGCAGGATTCACTGTCACGGAGTTGTCGGTTGTAATGGCGATCCTTGTGCTAATCTATTTGCTGGCCGCTCCAGTGATCCAAAGAGGAACGCAACTATCAAAGGCTGCCGCATGTCTCGCGAATCTGCGATCCATCAGCGCGGCCGCCCATACCTACGCAGGGGACCACAACGGCAACCTGCCCGGCATCAAGTCCACCCCGGCCAGCGACTCCGAGCCGATAAACCATCATGCAGGAGAACAATGGGATGCCCAGATTATACCCTATCTCGGAATTGATCTTTTAAGCTCGAACAGCGACATCCGCACCGTCTTCTTTTGTCCCGCCTCCACGCCGAATACCGCCGGCCCGAAGGGTAGGCAACTGAGCTACGCATGGAATGCCCGGCTAACGGATTCCGCGCCGTATTCCAAAAGAGCGTCAGGCCTGGAGCAGGCAAGCACAATCCTGATGGCTGCGGACAACAAGATTCTGGGCGATCAACCGGACAAGAACCAGCTCCTCTTTCAGTCGGCCGGAAACACGATCTACATTAAGGAAGATAACACCTTAAAGCGGGTGGTGTATGAGCGTCACAATGGGAGCGCGAACGTGCTCTTTGTCGACGGCAGCGCATCCCCGCGGAAACCCGTGAGCACCACCGACCTTAGGCCCGGCGGAGTTCGCTTCTACAATACAGGCCCTCTTAGTCCGAATTAGTCAATCTATGCAGCGCATCAAGATCGCCATCGCAGGTTTGGGAAGAACAGGTTGGAGAAACCACTTCATGAGTTTAAGTAAGCTCGAGGATCGGTATGAGATCCGCGGTGTTTGTGACGCGATGGAATTACGCCGCAAGGAAGCGGAGCAGGCCGTCGGCTGCTCAAGCTATGAGAGCTTTGAAGAAATGCTAAAGCATTGCGACGCGGATTGGGTAGTCATCGCCACGCCCCAGACCTTCCACCGGGAACAGTGCCTCGCCGCCTTACAGGCGGGAAAGCACGTCGTCTGCGAAAAGCCGATGGCCATGAGCTACTGTGATGCGCAGGAGATGGCGGCAGCAGCCCGGACGGCCCAACGTCACCTCACCGTTTTTCACAATCTGCACTACGCATCCGATTTCCAGAAAGTGCGCGAGGTTCTCCAGTCCGGGAAGCTCGGACGAATTCTTTTGATCAAGATCTATCGCAACGGTTTCGGACGGAGATGGGACTGGCAAACTCTTAAAAAGTTTGGCGGGGGCAATCTTGCAAACACTGGTCCGCACGTGCTCGATCACGCGCTCTGCCTCATGGGTGCGGAGGAGCCCAATGTCATCGCCCGGCTTGAAACCGCCATCACTCTTGGAGATGCGGACGATCATACAAAATTGCTTTTGCACCTGCCGGGCTATCCACTGGTCGATCTTGAACTATCCAGCGCGGATGCGATTGGGGGCGAGCGGTGGAAGATCTGCGGCACTGCCGGAGGACTGACGGGAGGAGACGCCCAACTGCGGTGGCGTTATTTCGACCCCGCCTCGCTGCCGGAAAGAACCGTTGTGGAGACGCCCTCGCCCGAGCGCGCCTACGACAAGGAAACGATCGACTGGCGTGAGGAAAGTTGGATGGCCACGCCGGATGAGCAGAATCGCTCTCTCCCCGTCGCCTATTATACAGATCTTCATGGCGCACTGAGCCGGGGAGAGGCTCCTCCCATCACGGCGACGCATGCGCTCTCAGTCATGCGGGTCATTGAGATGGCTCATGCAAATTCCGTCTAAATGAAGCTTTCCGTCTGCACCCTTGGCCTTGCGCTTGCCTTCGGGCTCGTTGCACAGGCTCAAACGCGGAATGTTTCCTGGGGAGCCGACCGGCTGGCTGCCGCCTTACCGCTCGATTCGGCGCTCGCCCCTATTCATGACGCGGGAGCCTTTCGTCTTAGTCTGCCGAAGACCAATCTGCGACCCGGGGAACGCTATCTAGAAGCAATTGTAGAACTCTCCCCCAGCGAGCAACTCGCGGGATTGGAGTGGGACGTGCGGGTTCTCAAACCCGGGCAGACCGCTCCGGTATCGCTGAGCAGAAGGCCGATCACTCAACAGCGTGCCTGCTTTGACTTCGACGCCCGCGCTGTTGGAAGCACGGAAGGCATTCTGCAAGTCTCTCTGTTGCGCGGCGGGAAGAGTATTGCCGTTGCCGCGGAATCCTTCTCCGTCGCACAGGAAACTCCCTTCGATCAGTATCCGGCTCCGGCAGTCATGATTGACTGGCCGAAGAGTCACCCGGATGAGAAGGCCGCCTGGGTCACATTCGGCGTTCCGATGCCTCGCGGCGCGGTGTGGACATCCGACCGCTTCATTTTGACCGATGAAAAGGGAGCGACAATCCCCTCGGAATTCAAGCCCTCCGCCCAATGGGCGAGAGGCGGTTCTCAAAAATGGCTGCTAGTCGATGCGCTGGTTCCGAACCAATCCCGCCTCCAGGTGAAGATCGGGGAATCCAGCGTTCGACTTCCGAAGATCCAGGTGCGCCAAAGCCATGGCTTGATCGAGGTCGATACAGGAGCGGCCAGGTACAGCCTCGTTCCCCGGGGGGGCATCATCGATCGGATCGATGCCGGAGGGACCGCCGTCGCGGGAGGCGGCAATGCCTCCAGGGGTCTATTTGTCATTGACCAACAAGGACGTCTTGGGCGCGTCGCGGGAAAGGACACGACCCTCACCGTCGAGTCCTCCGGCAGCTTGACCGCCTGCATCAAAGCGGAAGGGATCTATCGTTCCGAAGACGGGTCGGAACTCGCGCGATTCTCGACATGGCTACAGTTCGCCGTCAGCCGTCCCGAATGCCGGATAACCCATCATCTCGTCTTGACCCAGGATACCAACAAGGTCTGGTTCAAGCAGATTGGCTGGGAGTTTCCCACGGGCGATTGGAAGGCATCGCAAGGAATTTTTTCCATCAGTCGCGACGAGCCTGGAAAAATAGCCGAACGGTCGATAACGGATGGCGAAGCGATGATGATCCAAACCGAACATCGCCGCTATGGCGGAGGCGCGGATCGTTTCGAAATCACCGAGCCGAACAGCCCCGCGAAAGCCTTTCCGGGCGAAATGGGTGACTGGGCGGCCGCCTTTGGCTCCCGGGGGCTTCTCATCGCCTGCCGCGAATCGGCGCGCCAACATCCCTCGGCATTCCGAATCTCTCCCCATCAGGTAGCAGTCGATCTTTTTTGTTCCACCGGCGGAGAAGAACTCGACTTCAGATCCCCGGCTCTCGTCAAAAAATGGAATACCGGTAACCGGATCGCGGCTCAGACAGCGGAGAATACCAGCCGACTTCCAACCAATGCCGTCGGATGGTCCAAGACGCACTATCTACTGATTTCTCCATTCCCTCAAAACACCCTCCCGGCAACGCTCGCGGCAGCAGGAGCCTCTTTCGCAACACCAGTCTATGCCGCCCCCGATCCCCAATGGGTCTACCGCACCGAAGTGGCCGGGCCGCTCTATCCGCAAGATCGGAAACAATTTCCCGAAGTCGAATCGTTTATCGATGGCTCATTCGACTACTGGGCCTCCGGCCAGGAAGCCGCAGGCGAGTACGGATTTGTCGATTTCCACGCCGGCCCGCACCATACGCGCGAGCTTCCACAAAGCCAGGGAAGGTATCGGGCAAGCTATACCTTGCGAAATGCTTTCTGGCTTCTATACCTCCGTTCAGGGGAACGGAAGTTCCGCGACCTGGCCAGTTGGAGTAACCGGGTCTATCTCGATAGCTATCTTGCAAACTGGGACGGACCGGATAGAATTTCTGGGCTGTATATTCACGGCTTTGGAACAAACGATCCGTACGCAGGCCTGCCCTATTATTGGAACGGACCTACAAGGCCGGGACTCGGCACGCATACCAACCTCGATCAATTCCTGTTCGACTACTATCTCACCGGAAACCCGCGCACGAGAGAAGGGGTACTCGCCTACGCGGAAGGCGTCAAACGTTGGTGGAAGAATGAAAAGACCGACTGGCGCATCCTCGCGGTATTGCGGGCTGTCAATCAGGCCTATTCTCTGACCTGGGACCAGGAACTCAGGACCATGCAGGAGGAAATCCTGAACAGCGTCTACAGCGATCAAAGTCCCGTTTTCCTGAAATCCGAAGGGCGCGCTTACGACAGCAGCACGTACAAGACTCAGGAAGACCTCTCCGCCTTGATCGAAGGATGGGATCTTCACGGTACAAAACGCTATTGGAATATCGCCACCAGTCTTGCCCGCTTCTGGTGGCAGGCGATCAATCCCGGTCCAAGGTTCGAGCGTGGCAGATCCGGGAACTTTCTCTGGAAAAATTCCCGGGACGAAACAATTGCGCAACGCCTCCTGCTGGCGGTACGCCAGGAGATCGTTTCCCCGTTCGAAAGCAATAGCGCCTCAGCCGAGTTTCGATTTCAGGGAATTCCCTATGCGCTGGATGTCATCGCCCGTTCCAAAACGAACGCGATCGATTCGGCGAGCTTTACGAGTTGGGTAGGATTCGAGCCATTGAGCGGACGTTCCGGCGTCATTCTTCGCAAACAGGCTCAGGGGTTCAACGCTTCACTTCAGTTTGAACACGCAGGGTTAAAGGAACTACCGGAAGTGATTGCCTTGAACGATGTTTCGAAGATCGGCCTCTCAACGCTTTCAATGAACGTCGAATCCGGCAATGGGATCCGGCTTTCGGCCCCTCCCGAGCTGGACCCCGTGGATCTGTTCGTTTCCGCCCCGCCGACCGGATTGCAACAGGCATTCCTCAATCAAAAGGGTGGATTCGTCCTTTATGCGGATGGATGGTGGAAGCCAAATCCGGAAAAACTGAATCCCCCGGTGAAGATATTCTTTGAAGTTCCAAAAGACGCGACCGGGGCCACGATTTCCTTCGAGCGAAAGACACGAGTCTATGCTCCCGACGGCGCTCCCTGGAATGGCGGGAAACCGGTGCAAGGTCCCCTCTCCTTGCCACCGGATCTCCCCGGGCTGTGGCACTTTGTTCCCGTGGAATCGGGTGCGGTAAAGGCAACCAATATCCCCCCGCTCTTTGCATTCGATAGACCGGATAGCTATTTCCGTCCGGATCTTGGAAAGATTCCCGCCGCCAAATCGTCGCTTCCGTCTCTTGAACTGAAGGGAACGGTAGTAGGGCCGGGCCACCCGCTTCTCATCACGTCTGATCCGAAGACGCTACCGCGTGAGGAGGGAACCATCGAATTCTATTTAAAACCCGCGTGGGACTCTTTTGAACTTCAGGATGGAACGCGGAAACGTCTATTGATGCTCAGAACCGACCATGGAAAGCCGTGGTCGCTTCTCTACGTGGTTGACTCCAAGCGGGCAGGCTGGCCTGGAAACCCGTGGTCGAAGTCGCATGTTCTGGAAATGACGATCGAGGCAGCTGGCGCGTCGCAACGCGATGCGTACCGGATCCGCCGCACCCTCTTCAACAAAGGCGAATGGGTTCACGTTGCGTTGGTATGGGGGCAGCGAAACTTCGGCTATACCAAGAACCGCGAAAAGCCCTCCCTGGACGCGGCCATTTTCATCAACGGCGTTGGGGGCAAATCGGTTTCCTGGCCGAGGCAGGGAAGCCAACCGGCGGCCGCACCGATCGAATTCTTGGCAGGAGCGGATCTGGATGGAGAGATCGCTCACCTCCGGATCTCCGGCTGCCAAAGGTATAAGGAGGATTTTACACCGCCTTCCGTTGAAATGCTCACCCGGAACGACGAGAAAACCCTTCTCTTCCTCCCTCTCGAAAAGAAAGATCCATAGTTCCTTCTTTGTTCATAAAATGAATCGACCCGAGAAACATCGAACCGCGTTTGAAGTGTCATCCGAAGGAGCTGTCGCGCTCCTGCGCTTGCCGCGCCTTACCGTCGTGGGCCGCGAGCACGGCCCTGTAACGGCCATCGTTGCGGGGCAACATGGGCGGGAAGTAGTCGGGATGGCGGCAGCAGCAGCCATGTTTGAAACGCTTGATCCCCATTCCGTGCTTGGTCGCGTGGAGATCTTTCCCGCCTTGAATCCCCTCGCGCTCAAGATTCTGCAACAAGACTTCCCGACCGAGGCAAGCCGCTATCGGAAGCTCGGAGTGAGCCTCGAAGGAAATCTCGACCGCCTCTGGGGGGCTACGGAATCCCTCGACCCCATTCTGGCCGCCACCACCCGTCAACTCTGGGATGGCGTGCTTTCTCATTGCGACTTCCTGCTCGATCTTCATTGCTGGTCTGACTGGTTTTGCCCCATGGCTTGGGCGCATCGTCGGGATGAAGCGATCCTCCGCGCCACCGGCTTCCCATTCATCACGCGGCGAACCGACGGAGGAGGCGCCTCGCTTGGGACCCTCAGGGAGCGCGCATGGTCGACTCAAAAGCCCGTGGTCGTTATCGAGCTTACGGGTCAGAATGTGATCCGCGCCGAGTCGCTGGCACTGGGAAAAAGAACGCTCCGTAACTTCCTCATTGCCACAGGGAATCTTGACGAGGAGGCCGATCTCTCGGGAGCACAAGTCGAGTTGGATGAAGGGGCGGCCGAGCAAGTGATTCATCTCGGGGCAAGCGGCCTCTGGATTCCTGAGCGGCGTTGCGGTGATAGCGTCAAGCCGGGCGATTTGCTGGGCCAGATCATCAGCCTCGATACCTTCGAGCCCCTTTGGGAGGCCCGTGCAGAGATCTCCGGGCTTCTCTTTTTCAACGGCCCTCCGATCTGGGGCGAAGACCACCGCGAACACCAGGTCGCCTTCTCGGGGCAAAAGATCGCGGTCATCCGGACTCCTCACCCCCTTCGAAACTCATGAACAAAACGTTAGCCTTGCTTGCTGCCGCAGTCAGCTTCTTCAGCTCGATCAGCCGTGCCGATGAAGTGATCATCCAACTGCTTGGAGATTCAACCATCAAACGGTACGCCGATACCAATCCGAAGCGGGGATGGGGTCAATTCCTCGACTTACATTTCGACGGAAGCGTTAAAATCCTCAACATGGGCATCTTGGGGAAAAGCTCCAAGTCTTATCAAACCACCGAGCTATGGCCCGTCGTCAAAGAGACAAAGGCAAACTACTGGTTGATTCAGTTTGGTCATAACGACGCCAATCAAGGGGAGCACCGAAAGACAGATCCGAACAAAGAATTCCCCGAAAATTTACGAATTTTCATCGCCGCCGCGCGCGAATCGGGCGCCAAACCCGTACTGGTAACTCCACCACCACGGCGGCGGTATCAAGCCGATGGGCAGCTAACCCGGGAGTTGGAACCGTATGCGGCGGCGATGAAACGCATCGGTGCCGAAGATTCCGTGCCGGTGCTTGACCTGAATGCCCGTGCCAAGGCGTTATTCGAAAAGCTGGGTGAAGACGGCAGTGAAGACCTCATGGCACCCGATGATCGCAGCCACTTCTCAGAAAAGGGAGCCCGGATCATGGCGGGATTCGTAGCAGAGGAAATTCGCGTTGCCATTCCTGAACTCTCGTCCCATTTGATTGCCAACCCGTAAGGGAATCTGTCATGGAGCTGCTATTTGAAACCCGCCGGGAGATCATCGGAAAAGTGGGAAGGCTAACCTTCTTCCAGTGCCAGGGCGAAGTCTCGCCGCACCCGGTTCTCCAAGGCGATACGGCAACGGATGCACTCGGCGCTGTCACTTACGGCACCGTGATCAAAGAAGGAAATCGATTCCGACTTTGGTACCAAGCCGCGACTGCGGCACATGACTTTTCGAGCGATATCGCCTATGTCGCATATGCCGAGTCCGACAATGGGATCGACTGGGTGAAGCCCGAAATCAAAATGAAACAGAGCGGGCAGGTCCTCCCCGGTAATCTGACAAATCTCTCGCTTCATTCACCCTCCATCACGGTCTTCCCCGATGAACCCCCTGCCCGGCGCTATGTCGCCACCGGCTGCTGCAAAAGGGCTCAAGGGATTCACCCTGATCTGGAGCGCAATCGCTACTATATCGCAACCTCCCCGGATGGCCTCGCCTGGAGTATCGACAGAACCTCTCCCAATTTTCCGGGCCTGGACGTCATCACTAGCGTCTACGACGGCAGGACGCAGAAAGGCTTGGCGGCCTTCAAGCACCTCCGGTACTCCGGGGGAGTTCTCCGCAGAAGCATTTTCACCGCCGAGTTCTCCCCCGACGGGTGGGGAACGTCCCGCCTGGCGCTCATGGCGGACGAAGCGGATGACTTCGCGGCAAGATCGCGCCATGGATTAAGTGCGGACTACTATGGAATGGCAATGATGCCCGCGGGAAAGACCGGAACCGTCGGCCTCGTTTGGGCATTCTGGAGCCCCATGGGGTATTCCAACAACGGCAGCAGCAACTTCGGGCCCGGCAGCGTCATTCTAGCCTATCAGGAAACCCCGGATGACCGCTGGATCGTTAACAGCGGGCGAGCCAGCTTCCTCGAACCGCCCGGCGGCCCAGTCCAGGGGGCTTTCTTTTATACCTCTTCAAGCCCTATTGTGGTGGGCAACGAACATTGGCTTTACGTCTCGGTATTCTCCCAGGGGCATTCATGGGTGCTCGATCATGACCGGAAAGTCAACAAACGTTCCCTCGAAACGGTCCGAAAAGAGGGGCTGGGTGCCATCCATCTGGCCCGGTGGCCCAGAGATCGCTTCTGCGGCTTTCGCGCCGAGAGCGAGGCCCAGATGATTCTCGATCTCGGCATGGTCACAGGACGCAAAAAGCTTGTTTTGAACATCAGGGTTCGTGCCGGTGGTTACGCCGCAGTACAGCTCTCATTCTGCGAAACTCCCCTCACCGGCTTTACCTCGCCGCCGGCCGAAGCGACGCCGGGCTTCTCCTTCGAGGATTGCCTGCCGATCGATGGCGATCGTCTCGAAATTACCGTGCGGTGGAATGACAATTCCGTCTTGCCGGTCAGCGAAAATCCCGAACATCATTTATTGGCATCCCTCCGCCTCTTTCTGGCGGAGATCTATGCTTATGACGTTGTGGATCTTCCAAACTCGCTTCAATGACCGGCCCCAAAGGGGCATGGCAAGATAATGCAATCGATTGAAACGATAATGCAATCCGTCTGCTTTGACGACATGGCCAGTTCTGCCAAGATGCGTGTCAACTAATTTACAAAAAGGCAATCCATCGAATTAACTGGGCAATATCATGAAAATCGGCGTCGCGGATTATGGGTTGAATGTATGGGATGGTGAAGACTATGATCCCGAGGATCGTCTGCATCGGTTAAAAGAGATCGGGTACCAAGGCGTCGAGATGCTTTCGGCAATCAATGCCGATGACCTCATTCAGCGCGCGGCTCTTTTTCGGAAGTTGAGCATGACCTTCAGCACTTGCCATGCCCCCAATCCCAGGCTTGCCATCCAATGGGCCGCGGCATTGGAAAAACGGTATGTCTGGCTGAGCGCCGGTGTCGCAAATCGTCAAACCAGTTTCGAGACCTACTGCCGCCGAAGCAATACATTCCTGAAGGCCTGCCGACGGTGGAATGTGATCGGAGCACTTCACAATCACATGGGCTGTCGAGTTCAAAGCCAGCAGGAGGTGGAGGATTTTCTGACGAATTGCCCTGAGGCGGGGCTAATATTGGACACCGGCCATCTCAGCATGGCTGGCGGAGATGCGGTGGAGATTGTTCGGAAGTATCACCGGCGTATTGTGGTGTTACATGTTAAGGATGTCTTCCTGTTGGGGGGAAAAGATGAGTGGGGAAACGACGAATATCGCTTTTGTGAGCTGGGTGGCGGCAATAATGGCTTTAGCAATGGGCCCGTCATTGAAGAATTGGCTCGGCTGGGATGGGATGGCTGGATCTATGTAGAGCACGATGAGCATCTCTGCGATCCGTTTCGCGACTTAACCACGAGCTGGAACTTTATTCAGGACGTTTTGAAATCATGAGCAAAATTCGAATTGGGATTTGGGGGCTGGGCTATGCCGGGCGAGGGATGTACATTCCGGAACTGGCGGAATATCCTGAGATGTATGAAATCATCGCGGGCTGCGACTCATCCGAGGCGAATTTGGAGGCTGCGGCTCAGGCATTGCCTTCCATGCGCAAGTATACTTCCGGCGACGAAATGCTGAAGGATCCGGAGGTGGATCTTGTCGCAATCGCCACGCCTTCGTTTAACCATGCCCAGCATGCCTTGCAGTCACTGGAGGCTGGAAAATACGCGTTCGTAGAGAAACCGATAGCCAACACCTACGCCGACGCTCTGAAACTTAAGGCCGCAAGCGAACGACATCGAGGAAAACTCTATTTTCGCCATAACCGGCGTTTTGAACCGCAGTTCCAACAGGTTCGAAAGATTTGTGACTCCGGCGCGCTTGGAGAAATTCATCAGGTGAAACTGCATCGCCATGCATATTTACGGATGGACGGATGGCAGGCCCGTATCGCCTCCGGCGGCGGCCATGTCAACGATTGGGGGTCGCATATCGTTGATCATGCGCTCATTTTCCTGGGATCTGAAGTGGCCGATGTCTGGGGAAATCTGCGAAAGATCATCTCCAATGGCGATGCGGAGGATCATTTCAAAATCATTCTGACCGGAAAGAATGGGCGTATTGTTGATCTGGAGGCAAGTTGCGGGGTGACGCTCGGCCAGCCGGAGTATGTGATCTTCGGAGACAGGGGAACGCTCATTTGCAAGGGGCTCGATATCACGATGAAATACCTTAAACCGGGTTCCAAAGATGAGTGGCTCCTGGAGAACCTGCAGATCGACCCGGAGATATGGGAGCATCCGCTCTTTATCTGGAAATATCTTTATCATTCAATCTCGGATGGAGTTCCATTCCCAATCACTACGGATCACGCCGTCGAAATTGTGCGAATTTGCGAAGAAGTGAAGAAAGGCACCGCCTTTCAGGGATGCCTGGCTTAGGGCCCACGCTTACAAGCACAAGGACGAGTCGCTGAGTCGTCCTTGTGCGCCGTATCTGGCCGAGTTGAACCGGAATGGCCCACCGGCTCGATCGTCAACGACTACCCATCGGGCGGCTCATTCTGTTCCGCCTTCCTGAATATTGACGGCGTCCAACACCGCGGCACCCTGAACGTCGAAAGCGATGTCTGCCCGGTTCACGGCCGGCAAAGAGAATTGATGCGTCATCTTATACTCTTTCCACTCTCCATTAAGTTGAACCGTCTCCAACTCCGCCGTCTCCAGGAACTGAGCTACCGAACCATTGGAATCGTATTCGTACTGGAATAGCATCACGCGCACCTTTCCATCGCCCTTTGCCCAAAAGGTAATGTTCAACCGGGAGTCGGCATTCACCGGAAAGCCGGCATGAATCCAGCCCCCACCTTCTACCATGCACGCGACGCCGCCCGATTTCACGTTCTCCTCGACCAGCGTTAGCCGCCCCTTGTGAGTGTGGTGCAACGACCAGCCCGACGGCAAACGGGGGGGCACATTTCCCAGTTCCCATCCCTCAGCCTGATAGCGTTGCCTGTCGGCATCCGTGGAAATCTCCACCGTCTCTTCAAAGTCTCCGTTCGCCAGCATACCGTCCGCCATCAAAAGTGCGGATGAGGTGAAAGAGGCTGCTGCAATAATGATTGTTTTTAAAGTGACTGCTTTGTTCATGGTTTGGTTGTCAAATTATAGCTTCCCTCTCCTTATCTGAAAAGGCAACAGGCGTAAAACCGGCAATTGCAACAAGCGGCAAAATAGGCAAATCCACAAAATCAGATGTTTCCTAATATAATAAAAGAGAAACAATCCCATTAGCAGCCTCAGAAGGGGACATTGAAGAACGAAAGTTTCTCTTAAAAAACAAGCCATGACAATTCACAACAAATGAACAATCTGGCAAATATCTTGCACTATCACACCATCCCAATGTCATGACGCCATTCACAGAAATCAAGCTCCTGAGCTTTGGAAGATTGGGAAGATAATGCAAACCATCGCAGCGATAGTGCAATCCTTTATTTTTGACGCAAACCCCACTTTGCCCGAAGCTCGGCATTATTAAGTAAAACCACCTGGGACGTTGGAAATTTCATGGCTTCCCCTTTCAAAACCCTAGCGTCTCCTCGCCTCGTTATAGATCGCCTTTCCATATCACTCCCTCTGATCGTTCGAGAACAAAGCTTACCCCTATGAAAAACCTCCTCCCTCCATTCACCGGAAAGAGAGCCTCCTTGCGGCACCTCAAAGCGCTCGGTGCAGCCATCGCGATCGGGCCATTTGCAGCATACTCAGCCCAGGCGGAAACTTACTGGAGCACTCCCGAAAGCGGGCTATGGCAGGATGCGGGAAATTGGGACAACGGCGCCCCTCAATCGGGCAGTTCAGTCAGCATTATTAACGGTGACACCAAGACTGTTACGATCGATAACTCCACCCCTCTCGAGAATCTTGACATCGCCGCCATAAGGCTATCCGGGGCCGGAAATACCCTTGTTCTCTCCAACTCGGAGTCTACCCTCTCAGCTCATGGAATCGGCGATCCCGCCTACCGAAGTGCCGTTGTCGTTTCACAAAGCGCAACCCTGCACGTCAACGGCGGGAATCTGAATATATCAGGCCCCGGTTTTGCGTATCTCTCGGTGGATGATGCCGGGGTACTTCAAATTTCCTCGGGCCACGTAGCGGCTCAAGCTGGGTTGCTTGTCGGAGGCGCGTCGGGAAGCGCAAGGCTTCTCATGACGGGGGGCATCCTTGATATCACTTCAGGCCAAACTTACATCGCAGCATTTGCAAACACCAGGGCTGAGGTCGATATCTCCGGCGGCATTTTCCGCACATCAAGCATCGACATGGGTTCGGGGAGCGGCACCGGAGGAGCATCCATCGACGTCCATGGCAATGGCATCCTTGAAACTTCTTCCATCTACTACAATCAGTCGTACGATCCCGGAGCCATCCCCACATCCCTGACGATTCGCGACGGCGGCACCCTCCAGTTTACTTCCAGCGCATTCTACGTCGGAAGCAGCAGCCCGGGTGCCGCTCTCACGGTGAATAACGGCGTGATTTCGTATCGCAACGTGTCCGATGCGGACATTTCAAAGGCCACGCTCTCCAGCAACTTCACTTTCAGCGGAAACAACGCCTTCCGCCTCAATAGCTCGAGCAACCAGTCGATTGCGAGCTACACCTTCGACTCCGGTCTTGGAGGAGAGAACTACACCGCTTTGGAACTGACCGGGAGCAATTCCGCGTGGCGAACCACTGGCACCACGACCATCGGGTCAAATGGCAGACTGACCGCGTTCGATGCCGAGAACGCGACCGTCGATGCAGCATTGGTCAACAGCGGTTTGATTGAAGCGACCCACTCGACGATTCTCTTTAAGAATACCGTCAACATCACCGCTACCGGTGCCTTGCGCGGAACCTCATCCGAGCTTCAGTTCCAGGAAGACCTCTTCATCCAAACCACTAACGCGGTAGACTCCAATTTTACCGATACCACCTTCCGTTTGAGCACGGGCGCGGATGGCGATCACATCGTCAACATCACCTCCAGCGCTTTTCTTGAAAGCGGGCGCGCCGGTGGCGTCAGTAATCCCTTTACGCTGGGTGCGCTTACGATCAGTCACGGCAATAAGCTCATCCTGACCGGGGAGGAAGGAGTCAATGCGCTCTACGTCAACCTGCTCACCCTTGAGGGCCTTGACCTCTCCGCAGAAGAGCTGGCCACCTCCCTCATCAGCGCGCTCGACCTGAGCGGTGGTCTGAATATCTATTACAACGCCACGCTGGCCGAAAATGCCTTCCTCAATGGCCTCGACTACGATCTCTGGGGCGGTCAAGGCCAGCTTCTAGCGGCCATTCCCGAGCCCACCTCCGTCGGGCTGTTGCTGCTGGGTAGCGGCCTGTTCTTCGTCAAGAGAAAGCGTAAAACCGCTTAGAATAACAAAACTCCAGCTCTGCGGGGCACCCGATAGGCTTCTTCCATGCAAGAAAGCAGCCCATCGCGGTGCCTGTTGATTTTCACTGGGAACGCTCCAGTCTCCCCTTTTTGCTGCAACACCGTTAATATAAAACCCATGACGCCGTTAAACTCGGAGTATCTTTTCACCCCAACCTCCAAGCCTCCATACGAACGGTGGCTCTGGATCGAGCTCATCGGATTTGACCTTCACCTTGCCGACTATGGCGTAAATCGGTTTTTGGAAAACGCCGGCTTCATCCCCACCGTGGTCACACTTCTTCTGGCGGAGCCGGAATTCGTTCACGGTCACAACGAGCGCTTGGATCGCATCTTCACCCCCGACATCTGCTCCTATGGTGGACACGACAGGAACGAAGAGCGCCATCGGCAAGACTGGACAGCGCGCCATCTGTTGGGCCTGATCACCACTCTTCGCGAAAAGGGAATTCACGTCTTCTTTTCCCACTTCGATGGCCCCGTCTCCGGATGGCTGAGCGAGCATCCGGAACTGCTGTTCATCGACCGTCATGGCGCACAAGGCTACTCCATGACGCCATATAAACGCCTGGCGAGCGGAGAAAGTTATCAAGACTACTACCTGCCGCGCCTGTTGAAGGTCATCAAAGACTATGGATTTGATGGCTATCACGCCGGCGATGGCCTTGCCCATCCCCGCATTCCAATCTACGAAGGTGACTTCTCGGATGACACCCTCCGGCAATATCAGGACTGGCTTGGGGAAAAGCTTCCGTGTGGCTTTTCACAAGCCGCCGGGCTGGATCCGAACAAGATCTCGGCACGAGCTGAGTGGATCTGGAAAGAGCGACGCCTCTCATGGATACAGTTCCACTGCGCACGCACCACTGCCTTCTGGAAACAAGCAGCCGAGGTACTCCACGGCGAAGGGAAGGAACTCCTCATGAACTCCGCCTGGACACGCGACCCGTTCGAAGCCATTTACCGCTATGGGGTGGACTATCGTGCGCTCAGCGAAGCAGGCGTGGATGGCTTTATAGCGGAAACCGCCGCCGCCGCGCATGAATACGGAGGCGACCTTCCCTACGGCGAAGAGGGCCTTCCTGACTGGGATCCCACCTGGGTCATCAAACGATTTGCCACCAAGCTGCATCTCCTCCGCGCGACTGCACCAAAAGCCCGGATTATCTTTATGAATGCCATCAAAGATAGCCACGAAGCCTGGAACGGCATTCATCACGCACCCACCAATCTCGAAAGCGAAATTTTCTCCCACACCGCCCTCTTCTCCATCAATCGCGCCGGCCAGTTTGAAACTGCCACAAGCGGCGTCGTCTCCGTCCTGTCGGATGGGCTAAAGTCCCACGAATGGGAATGGATCACCGACCGTTGGAATCTTGGCTATGCCTTGAAGCCCGAGGGAATCCTGGGAGCCGCCCTTTATTGGAGCGATGCCTACCGGGAAGGATTGGTAGAGGATTATGTCGCCACCCGTCGCTGTCCGCTCGATCGGATCGTGTGGCAATTAAGCGCTGCGGGAGCCCCCCTGCTGGCAGTGGTGCGTTCTGAAAATCTGGCGGCATGGAAGGGCACCCTGCTTGTCGTTCATCCGCACCTTCTACCTACGGAGGAGTGGAGCGCCTTGATGGCGAGGAAAGACATCTCCGTTATCACCGTCGGCGGCCCAGCCCCGGCAGATCCGGCACCCCGCCAGCGCCGCGCTTATTACGGGGGAGCCGATGCCTTCGAGATTTCGATCTATTCAGAAAAAGCAAACTCCTCACTGGAAGGCGAGTGGCCCGCTCCCGAGCCTTTCGAACCATCTGCCGCACAGGATTCGTTCTTCTGGTTGGTCGATCTTGCCAGCCGGAAGATCCCCGATGCCGTCCTTCAAAGTGCGGCGAACTGGATCATTTCCGAAGCCAACGGCGTCCGCGTCCTGCAAAACCCGAAGGACATTCAAGCTTGGGCGTACAAAACAGGGCTCCATACATTGCGAGTCTACGTGCGAAACAATGCGTTTTATTACCGGAACTGCACCGTGGATGTTGGAGTCCCCTGCGAACGAATCGTAACGCTCAGCCAATTTCCGAAGAATACAGTCGTTCCCAACGGAAGCATCTTCCGCCTGAAAAAGATGGCTGGGAAATCGATGTCGGTTCTCGAGATCGAAATCTCTCCGGAGCGCTAATCTTCGCCTTCAGCCTCATTATGAGGCAAGGAGCCGAGGGCGAACCCCCGGCTCCTTAATCTAACAAACAAATGATTGCAGGTTACAGCGGCTCGTGAAAACCGTCGCTACCATAGTAGGCAAGGTTACTCTGAGCGGTATCGAGCCGACCGAACTGCGCCACCACGTTTCGATCCGATGTGATCCTCAATGCATACTGCGTCTGCTCAGGAATCACCGCACCCGCAAGATCGGCGGGATGATCCAACCGTAGCGCAATGATCCGTTCCGCGGGGACATCGACCTTGATTCCCTTCGTCGGCATGCGATCGGAGAAGTAAATGTCGATCACCACGTGCGCATCCTCCTCTCCCACGTTCAGCAGCATCAGCGACTCATGCGCTTCAAGCACCTCCCTGCCTTCTTGGCTGGAAGATAACCGTCGGGGAAATACCAGACCCGCGCTCCTCCGCTCATCGCTTCCCCCCTGATGCCAATAGCCTTTGCGCATTCCTGAAGAAGATCTTGTCTTTGTCCTCCTGCGGAATCGCCAATGCCTGAATGGCTTCGATGGCGAACCGCGCCTGCATCGGCCCCTGCAGCGGCATATCCGTCCCAAAGACCAACCGGTCCGCACCGTAAATCTCCACCACGCGCTGCATCACGCCCGGGTAGACATACATCAAGTGCTGCGACGTATCGACATAGACATTCGGCAGATTCCGCGCGGCGATCTTCTCCAGCCCCTCATAGTTAGGGAAGTAGGGATAGTGCCCGTTCTGATACATCCCGCCGAGATGGGCGAAAATGAAATTGGTCTCCGGGTGCCGCTCGGCGAAGTCTAGCAGCTTGCCCCCTTCGGAAAAAGCCATCCCAGGCATGCACGAGACATGGGTAAGGATCAACCCCGTCGCCCGGGCAACTTCATCAAGGAACGGCTGAACGGAAGGCGAGATCATGTCGTAGCCGTGATAGTCAGGGTGAATCTTCACACCGATCACCTTCTCGTGTTCCAGCAGCGCAAGATCGGCAATGGAGTCTGGGCAGACAGGATTGAGCACCACGTAGCCGAGCAGCTTCCGGGAGTTCTCCAGCGCCGCGATCAGCTCCGCGTTCCCCTCTCGCGCTTCATACATCAGCGACTTCGACGAGGATACCCAGAGCGCGTCAACCTTCGCTTCATCAAGATAGCTATCCAGTTGCGTCTCATCCGCCGCCCAGAAGGGTGCCTGATTGATCCGGCCCAAATGGCCATGAACATCAATAATCATCTTATACCTCCAGGATGTTCAGGTTCCGACCGAAGGATGAAAGCTCCTCCGCCGCGCCATTCCGCACAATCACACCGTCCTCCCAGCGGAAGCCTGAGCGTTCATTGGCGAGGAAGACGTCGACCATGAAGGCCATGTTCTCCTCAAGGACGAAGGTGGACGAACTTTCCAGGAATGGAAATTCACACTCCATCTGCCCGCAACCATGCGCCGGCCCGTACAAGATCGTGTCACCGTAGCCCTGGTCGGCAATCCAGCCGTGCACCTTCCGGGCCACCTCTCCGGACACCCGGCCGGCCTGCATGAGGTCAATGGTCATTTTCATCGCGTCCAAGCCCGTTTGCAGAAACTTGCGAAGATCCTCCGGGCAATGCCCCAGCACAATGGGCCTCCCTACACTGGCGCTGTAGCCCGAAACCTTTGCCCCGATGCTGAAATGAATGACCTCGCCGCGTTGCACCTTTCTATGCGTCGGGCGGCTGATGGCTTGAGTGGAGTTCGGACCGCTACAGCACCAGATCGGGTAGCCGGTGGATTCCGCTCCATCGGCCAGCATGGCCGCGGTAGCGATTCCGCAGAGCTGCGCTTCCGTCATTCCTTCGCGGATGTTCTCCAGCACCGCTTTGAAGCCAAGCTCGGAGATCCTTGCCGCTTCGCGCAGGCAGTTGAGCTCTGCCGGGGATTTCGACCGCATCACCTGCCGCACCACATCGTCGGCATTGACCAGCTCCACACCCGGAACGGCGGCCACGATGTTCTGAAGAATTGCATGGGGGAAAAGATGCCACCCGGCGATGCCGATCCGCTTCGGGCGGTAGCTGCAGAGCACCTCCTGCCAGTCTGCCAGCTTGCTGCCGGGGTAGGCAGGCTGGGAGGATTCACGGAAGTCCACCATCCTCACGATCCCGGGAATCCTGGAGCGGGCCGCCGCATAAGTACGGCTCTCCGGCCCGATGAGCAGATGCTGCTCGCCCGAAGCGCTGATCAGCACGCCCGCCGTCTCGAAGCTCGGCCAGTAGTCCGAGTAATACCGCACGTAAGCCGGCTCGGATTCCGTTGAAAAGGCCAGAAGAAGATCAAGGCCGGCCTCCGCCATAAGATGTCGCGTTTTTTCGATGCGCTGGAGGAACTCTGTATCGGGAATGAACGAAGAATGCATGCCGCGAGGTTATCGCTTTCGAAAAAGGGAAATAAATGCAGATAAGGTGGCTTTTGTGTACAATCCGTGGCTGGTTTGACATCACGGCCCTTCCCACCCCTTCCTACGAGACACCATGCCTGCTTCCGCCATTTATCGCGCCAGCCCTGGAAAGATCCCCGCGAGCCACCGCACCATTGCGACGCTGGAGGATCCCTGCCTTCGTCTGCTGCTGTGCGGCTACGGGCAGCTACTCCCGAAGCAATGGACTTTCTCACGCCTCTGCGAACCTTTCTGGCGGCTTTACTGGAACTCCTCCCCCGGGGCGACCATCCGGTGCGGAAATCTGACGGTGGACCTCGATCCCTCCTCCGTCGTGCTTGTCAGCCCCAACGCGGCCTGCACGACGACAAACACCGGCACGATGGATCACCTCTACCTTCATTTCCATAGCGTGGCCTTTCATCACCAGACTGCCTCGGAAATCGCCGTCCTCCCCATGGCGCAGCCTCTGCTCGGAATCGGCGAAAAGCTGGTGGAGCTCATGAAGATGCAGACACTCTGCACGTGGCAGATCTCGCTCACGGCCCGCTCGTTCATCGGCATGGTGCTTGCGCAGACACACCCCGATATGAGGCGCTCGCCACAGCTCGATGCGAGAGTCCTCAAAGTGCTCTCCTATATCGACGAACATCTCCAGCCCAACACGACGAATGCCGAACTGGCGCGACTGGCACGCATGAACGTCAGCTCCCTGAATCAGCTCTTCAAGGAACAGATCGGCCACACCCTGCAGGTCCACATCCGCATCAAGCGCATTGAGAAAGCCAGCCTGATGCTCCAGTTCTCCGATGCCTCAATCGAGCAGATCGCCGAGGCCACCGGCTTTTGTGATCGCTACCACTTTACCCGCGTCTTTCGCTCCGTGCAGAAGATGACGCCCGCCGCTTACCGCCTCTCAAATACTCCCGCTACCACGGATCTCGCCGGAAGCAGCACCGTTCTGCACGCGCCGGTTATCTCCATCCCCTCGGGCACACCGCCCGAAAAAAGGGGCGGTGCGAAGTGAACTTTCTTCCCCAACTCGATGCGGATGATTACCGCGCAGCCACTATCCCGAGATTCAGCTCAATCGCATGCCTGACTTTTGCCAGGGCCGGGTTTCGGAATTTTTGACGTGCCGCCTGCTCTCCGTCTCCCAGGAAACAGGCATCGCGACCGTTCTCCAATAGCGCTTCAGGGTGGATCACCGCCCCTTCAATCGCGCCAATCGACTTCGGGACCATGCGAGCCGATGCCGATTCGATCTCCAGATAGATCACCCCCACACCGACGTACCCGGACGCCTCGATCCGAATCGCCCCAGGCATAGCTGCCATCGCATCGCCATCCAGCGGGAAATAGAAGTCGGTTTCGGTGGGAATCATCTTTCCAAACGTCGGCACCCCCTGATGCCATAAATCGCTTCCAGGGTACTTGAAGAGAAAATCCACCGATGCCTGTCCGATGCCGAACCTCACCTTCAACAAGGCACGCACCCGGTCCGCCGCCTCCAGCACCCCGGTCATCATCTGAATGGCCCCGCCATAGTAGGCGTCGCAATCGCGAGAGGGAATCCCGGGGCGAAACCGCTCCCATTGCTCTCGTCGGATGGCGCGAATCGCCGTAAATCGATTGAGGCATCCCCTCACCCGCTCTTTCAGCGCTTCTTTTTCCGAAGCCGGAGTCTTGGGGAGATACAGCGCGGAGATCACTTCCCGCATTTCAAAGTAGATCGACTCGATGGATAAGTCGATCCACGTATCATTGAGGACTTCCCAAGCCAGGTCTTCCGGTTCTCCCGCAGTCATCGCGCGATGGGATTCCAGCGCTTCCAGCGCGATCTCTACCAGCGACTGATGCGCGTAATCTTCATCATTCAAAGGGCCACGCAAGTACATCTGCCGGGAGAGCGGCAACTCCTGATCCTGCTCATTAAGGAACGCTCGGAGGATCGCCACATGCTCCCTCTGCTTCAGACCTGTGACCTCCCGGATGGCGCGCTCCTGGAGCGCACGCGGCGGCACCCCCTCCTGCTCTCCCGACCAAAGCAGCCCCGCATAGGCCACCGTGGGAAATTCCGAGAAAAGAAACCGCCTTTCCAGTTCCCATACCGTTAGCAATCCTCCCAGGGCATTTCCCTTCCAGGCATAGGCAGTCAGGGTTTCCACGTTCCTGATGGAAACCGCAGAAGGGGCAAAGAGGTAGCGAAAGCCGAGTGCCTCGTAGACGGCAAAGACGTCGCGCTGCGGGCCACCCGTGTGGCCGCCCGGGAGTTCCACCAGCTTTTCATAGTGCCACCCGCAAAGGACAATATCGCGCGGCGCATCGGCAAGCGTCTCCGGGTAGAGATCGAAGAGATCGTCCCAGATCATCATCGTCTTTCCGAGCTTACCGGTCACGATGGCGTGGCAGTCCTTCAAATGCTTCAGAAAGATTCCGCCCTGCCCCTCCTTCCCCAACCGCTCCGCGCAAAGAGTGCAATAGCCGATATCCCACGCTTCATCAAACCCTGCGTGGAAGTATTCCGAGGGAAAGAGCGCCGCCACCTCCATGAGGTAACGCTCCAGGAACTCATAGGTTGCCTCCTGCGACGGGCAGAAGACATGCTTGCTGCGGGAGAATCGCCCCTGTCTTCCGCCTCGTAGTTCCGCCAGAGACTCCAACTCCGGGCAGTGCAGAAAGAGATTTGCGTGACCGAAAAGCGCCACGACCGGCACCACCTCCAATCCCTTCGCTCCGGCATACGCCACGATCTGCCGAATCTCGTCCGACGAGTACGACTCCTCGTCCGGCAGGTAAGGGAACGAGGGCGTCTTGATGCGTCCCTCCAGATAGAGCACCAGATAGTTGTAGCCGTACTGGCTGACAAAATCGATAAACGAAAAGATGAAGTCGAGCGTCTCCGGTTGACGGGCGAGATCCAACTGAACCGCCCTGAATCCGAACGGCTTAAAAGATGATGAGCTCATATCTAAAACCGACCTAATTCGGACGCCGCCGCCATTCCCCGCGTTGATTCGCGCAATCCGCAGCGAAGAATGCAGACATCATACGGCTCCAGCATGATCTTCCCGTCTGCATAATGCCCCAAAATCCCCTCACTGCTCGACGACCATGGCACCTCCTTGGATTCCTCCGTGTGATTGATGAGAAAAGCAAACTCGCCGCGACGGACCGCCTCCACCCCCTTCGGCAACCCGGAGATGGCCCCAACTCCCCCTCGCTCAATCAGGTAATCGGCAATGACTATCATCGTTTCGTCATCAATCTGCGTCGCTCCAATATAGAGGCACATGCCGTTCCCGAAACGATTCTCCACGATCACCGGCTGTCCTTCCAGGCCGCTATTCGTAAAGCGGGCCAGCGCCGTGCCCCCCTCCAACTCAATGTCGGCCAGCCAGTACCGGGCTAAACCGCGAACTGCCTTTCCGCCGATCGTTCCCTCAAATGCGGGATCGGCACCTGGACGGGAGGCGCTTTGATCAAGGTTGATCACCACAAGCTGATCCGCAATCACCAGCCCCGCCATTGCCCGCAGGTGATCCGGCCACGCCTCAGAACGGAAATTCCCATTCGCATCGAGGTTGCCAGTTCTCCCGATCAGGCAGACAACGCCACCATCCTCCGCGAATTTTTCCAGGGCCCGACCGAACGCCTCCGGAACGTGAACCAGCGCTGGAACGACCACGAGCTTGTACCCGGAGAGATCGCGGCTCGTTGGAATCACATCCACGCCAACTCCCCGCCCGGCAAAAGCGTGGTGCGCCCACTGGTTTACAGCCTCATAGACCTCCCACTCTCCCATATGGCCCGCGCTGAAAGCCCAATGCGCCTCGTGATCAAACACCACCGCTACGGGAGCCTTCGGCATGGGTAGCTCGCCCAGCCTGCAACTCACTCCCCTCACCTCTGCGATGCAAGTCTTGAGCTCCTGATAGCGTTTTCGCGGCACTCCATTGTGCCCCAGTACCCCCATCAGATCTTTCTCGTAACCCGAGAGACAACTACGCCACCAGAAAATCTCCATCATCTCCGCTCCATGGGCGAAAAAGTGCCAGAAGTGAGCGCGAAGCCGACGATTATGAGGAGCACCGCTATACCCCTGCCCTCCAATGCCCGTCTCCATCACCCAAAAAGGCCGCTCCGGCTTCATTCCCCGGAAGAGGGCGCTGTGATAGGAACTACTCAAATAGCCATCGCTCGTGGGATAAATATCCACTCCGGCAAGATCCAGTTCCTGAAAAATACGGTTCCGATCGGAAATGCCCGAAGGCGAGTTCGTCGTTACGATTGCCCCCGGATGGAGTCGCCGGATGATTTCCGCCTGCATCGTGACGTAGTCCGACTTTACCTCGCTATGATACCGGAAACTGTCGAGCACATGGCTGGAACCGAGCGTTTGATTAAAATCCCCAAGCCGAATTTCTTCCCACGAACTGTAGTCCATACTCCAGAAGCCCGTTTTCCAAGCTTCGTTCAGCCGCTCCACCGTGCCGTAGCGGTCCTTCAGCCAAAGCCGGAACCCCGCCTGGCACTCGGGACAATGGCACAATCCGAAGATCGTGTGCCCTACCTCGTTATCGATCTGCCAACCAATCACATTGGCGTCCCCGCTCGCCTCTCTTACGAGTCGCTCCGTCAGTTCCGCCACGTAACGACGATAGACCGGCGAACGATAGCAAGTGTGCTGCCGCACTCCAAACCATGCCTGCCGCCCATTCTTATCCACCGCCAAAACCTCAGGGTGTTGCCTCACCAGCCAGGCCGGAGCCGCGGCTGAAGGCGTACACATGACGACCCGCACGCCGTGCTCCCCCAGAATCGACAGCGCATCGCGCAGCCACTTGAAGGTATAAACTCCCTCCGCAGGCTCAAGTCTTGCCCAGGCAAATTCCCCGACGCGAACGGTATTGACCCCCGCCTCCTGCATTAAAGCAGCATCCACTTTCACCCGTTCGGTGCCCCAGTATTCGGGATAGTATGCACAAGAAAAGTAATTCATCACAAAAAACGAAAAGACTAGGTCCGCGAGGAGCCGCTCACCTTACCCGCAAGAATTGCCCTGCGATAACCGTTCGGAGCCACACCATACTTTTGCTTGAAAGCCCTGGAGAAGAATGACTCCCGCGTATACCCGCACTCGTTGGCAATCTCCTTGAAGGAAAGATCGTTCACCGCAATCAGGTGACGGGCGCGCTCCAACCGGCGCGAGATAATGTAGTTGATGGGGCTGACATTCAGATGCTTCCTGAAGAGGCGGCTCAGCGTATTGGCGCTCACGTGGCACTCATCGCTGATCCTTGCAAGCGTAAGGTTCTCGTGCAGCTTGCTGTCAATGAACTGAACAGCGTGGGTAAGCATACGAGGGTACTTCAGCATCTTGATCGTTCTCCCCAGTTCCGCGATCAGCGAATAGCTGCAAACACTCAAGTCCTCCGTGAGATAGCAGCTTCCGGAAGAAGCCAGTTCCTTCACCTGATCAAAGATCTTGTCGACTCGCTGGGGGGCATCAATTTCGATATAGGGGGAAATCCGCAGGTTACTCAAGTTGCAGAGGTAGTCCACCATGCTTCCGCTCAGAATGATCACCCGCTTTCTGCAGATGCCGCCCCGGTTGGCCTGTAGCCGTATGGGCCCTCCCGGCGCATGAACGTAAAGTGTTCCCGCCCTCAGCTCGCGCTCCCCTCCTTCATACTCAACGGTGAAGCTCCCCGCGGTCACGTACTCGAAAGCCCACGAATTGGTGTCTTCCTTAAAAATCGCCTCCGCATCCCGCTGCCAACAGCATTCTCCGTAGGCAAAGCAGTAGAGATCATTCGGCGCACCTTGGTCCTCGCTCTGCCGGTTAATCCAGAAATGTTCCTCAATCTTGTACTGGTCGGGAGCAAACTCGTGATAGCGCGTGACGCGATCGTGGAAATGAGTCTTCGGTCTCATGTGTTCGGGGGGTAGCCGCCACTCTAACGGACCGCTCATCGTCAAGCACCTCATTTTCACCCTCATCCTTACCCACAAACCGCTTCCACCAAAGCAACAGGGTCCGCCGGGAGCACCCGAGGCACCTCCCGGGCGCCGCGATAGGTCGCGGAATAGGCGGCCAGCAAATCCTCCGGCACCAAGGATGCCACCGGCACAAAACGCCCCTCCCTCGCCGCCCTGATCGCGGCGAATCCGAGGGTCTCCGCGACGAAGGCCTGGTTCACCGTCGTGAACGCCTCCGTTTCGGCCCCCGTCATCAGGTTGTAAAAATGCCGCGCGACGTAGGGGCCGCCATTGTAGTGGATCTTTCCGTTGTAGTCGTAATCATACGTCTCCACTTCACCGCCGCCGTTCCGGGGGAAAACACGGAGGATCCCCCGATAGCCCGGATCTTCCGCCGAGAGTTGAAGGCTCATCGATCCTTCCGTACCGATGACTTCGTAGATCCTGCTATGGCCCCGCATTTCGCAGAAATAAGTATGGGAATAGGTGCCAAACGTCCCGTCCGTCATTTCGATGAGGCAGGTTTCGTTATCGGGCACATCGACCTCCTGAGCATAAACACAGAGGTCGTTCTCAAGGCTGATATCCTTGATCCCCGTTCTGATATTATCCGAATGATACGCTTCCGGGCAACGCAACCGCTCTTCACAAACCGAACACCTCAGGTCGTTGGGCTTGTTCCCCCCGATCACCTGCTGGCGCGAAACCATCGCCACTTTGTCCGGCAGCGTGTCAAACAGGTAGAGGATCACGTCAAGATCGTGCGTGGCCTTTTCAATAATCTGCCCGCCGCCTCCTTCGAACGTACGGCGAAAGGTATTAAACGGGCTGCTGCCGATCCTCTGGGTGAACTGGAACGATGCAAGCTTCCCGAGCCTGCCTGATTCCACGATCTGCCGCGCTCGCCGGATAACCGGGGCGTAGCGCATCACATGATCCACCACGATGATTCCTTCGTAGCGACTGGCGAAGCGAACAATCTCCGCCACCACCTCCGGCTTCGTATCAAGCGGCTTTTCCAAAAGAATCGGAATTGTCTGCCCCGCGAACTCCAGGAGATTGAGAAGGTGCATATTGTTGGGAGACGTAATCAACACGCCATCCAGTTGCCCCCCTCTGAGCATTTCCCGGATGTTCCCATATCGTGGGACCTCGATATGATTCCACTCACACCCACGCCGGTACATTTCGTCACTCGGCTCCACCACTCCCGCGATTTCGATCAATCCCTGAGTCGCCTCGCGAAACTCAAGGCCATGGCGCTTCCCCATCTCGCCAAACCCAACGATACCGATTTTCTTTTTCATGTGTAAACCCAGGCGTAGGAACCCCGGCTTCCGTGCAGCTAGTGCCCCACGAAAGTTTTTCGGGTCATCATCATTGCTGTTTTTCTTCAATAAAGACGTCGTCGAGAATCGCCTCTCCCTGAACATCAAGAGCG
The DNA here is from genome assembly GCA_037190965.1 of Chthoniobacteraceae bacterium. Lineage (GTDB taxonomy): Bacteria > Verrucomicrobiota > Verrucomicrobiia > Chthoniobacterales > Chthoniobacteraceae > DATMFV01. The sequence goes on along the minus strand of JBBCKI010000028.1, from coordinate 54,328 downwards.
ATGGCCACGTGGTTCACCGATGGCGACGTCAACACGTACTCGATCGTATACTTCTGCCAATCCCCCTGAAGTGGGAAGGTCTCCAGCTCAACCGTTTCGAGAAAATCCTTAACCTCGCCTGCCTCCTGCCGATACTGGAAGAGCATGGCCTTGAGCGAATCCTCGCCTTTGGCCCAGAAGGAGATCTTCAAAGATGCCCCCTCGCCGACATCGACTCCCTGATAGATCCATCCTCGCTCCACCTTGGCCGCCCATTTCCCCGAATGAACATCATCGTTAACCAGCGTCAGCTTGCCGGGATGGGCATCATGAAGGCTCCATCTCACCGGGAAAATCGCCGGTGTATTTCCCAACTCCCACTTACCCACACTGTAAAAATCCCGGTCTGCATCCGTGTTGACCTCTCCAATTTTCTCAAAGCCCCCATTTGTCAGTAACGCAGGCCGATCCCCGAAGACCACCGTGCGGAAGCTATTGACCTGATGGAAGCGTCCATCCGTCCAGGAGCTATTTTCCACGGCAGCTCCCTTCACACTGCGCGTCCGGCCGATATTCATCTTCCAGGCGCTCCCTTCTGCCGCCTCGGTTTTGAAAGCAACAAAGGGAATTCGCACCTCTGCAATCCAACGATCCTCCAACACCTTCGTGCGAATCTCATAGTTCCCATTGAAAGCCCGATCCATCTTGCCGCCTTCCACGCAGGCGGCGTCGTAAATCGTCCCCAATGCATTAAAGACGATATGGTAATAGCTTGATCCGGAGCGCTCCGGGTCAATGAACAGCTCCACGCTATCCTCTCCCCACACACGCCCATCGCGCTGTGTCTCGCTCACCTCCATCGCTTTGGGAGTCGGCTCCATCATCTCCATGCCAATCACCAGGGCATCCTTATCATAGAGCATCTTGACGAAGGTCTGCTGCTCCGCAAGGTTCCCAGCCGCCGTGTGGAACCCGGTGGTCACAGGCACTTTTGCCCATGCGGCGTCGCTCAGGTTCCCGTCAATGCTTACCGGCCCGGAGGCCCGGTGCGCCTGCACATCTTCCCACGCGAAGGTCGTGCGAAGCTCACCAGCCATCTTGACCCATATCGATTCAAAGTAGTGCTTCTCCTCGGCGATCCGCTTCGCCAACTTGGGATCATCCTGCGCTTTGGCCGTCGCCGCATTCAGCAGTCGAAGACATTCCTCCTGACGCCCCGGTGCATCCAGTGATTTCCCGATAAAGATCGCGTTGGATCCGTAGATAAAGTGTCCGTCCGATTCCTGCCATGCTTTCGAAATCAGCTCTCGATACGACTTCATCTCCTCATAAGCTGCGCCATACCAGGCGCGATAGACCTCATCTTTGAGGACCTCTACGTCCAGTTCAGGATTCCAGAGGAGCTTTGCGGCGACGTAATACATCGGAAAGCGCGACCGCCACGACTCACGCACACTTTCATTGTCAAAAACTGAACCAAACACACCATCCGGTGGCGGTGTCTCATCCTCCCACAACACACAACCGATGCTGGCGAGGTATTTGATGTCCTTGGCCACGACATCTTCCAGCGGCGTATAAGGCGGCACCGGGCTCCTTACGTCTCCTCCAAGAAAGCAAGAGTAGTATTCCCTCACTCCCACCGGGTTCGAAAACTTCCGCCATTCCGAAAGGATCGTACGCATCTGCGTATTTGCCGGGCACTTCGCATCATCGAGTGAATGCCGATAGCAACGCCCGTGCAGGGCTACAAAGAGACTTACCTTAGGGTGCGGCTTTACGCCCTTTGGAGCCGAGCGAAAACGCTGGTAGCCCCACGTGTAGATCTCCTTTTCCGGGTGTGCCTTCAACACTTCCTCCGTCACGGCATTCACAAAGTGCATAAAGCGCGTCGATACCAGGTGTTCCTTCGCTTCGTCGGGATGGTCCAGAGCCGTACACGGCCCACACTCGCACCAGCCGTCGCCATCATTGTTACCGATCCCAAAAATATCACCCGCGGGTTCCGTGCTGAAGAAGCTATTAATATAGCCGGCGCTCAGCTTGATAACATCACTGTTCGAGGTACAACGTTGATAGCATTTGCCGAATTCATCGACCGCGTGACCCCCGGCAATCCGCTTTCCGTCAATCAGCGTGAAATACTCGGGGTGACTCTTGAAGTAGACTTCTTCCGGAACAAAGCTGGCGAGGACGTGCCCGCCGCCCTCAATCAACACCGCCCGTCTGTTCAGCCAATCGCCATGCTCGGAATTTTCCCAAAAGGGCTTGTAGGTCACTTTCACCTGCATCCGATTCCGCACCATCCAGTCCCACGTATCCCACAGCATCGCGTTGATATTCGTACAGGTCAGCGTGAAGAAGCGGTTCTTGAAAAAGGGATCTTCAGCCCACCGGCCCGATTCAATGCCTACCGCTTCTCTCTTTGGCACGTATTCTCCATCTTCCCCGGGGTTCATCCAACGGACGCCAAGCGTCTTTTCGATGAAAGCATAGGTGCCGTATAAAACCCCTCTGGGACTTTCGGAGGTGATCACAATGTTCCCATCATCCGCGTGAACGAGAAAGCCGTCATCGTGGGATGGGTGTTCTCCCTTTTTTCCGCCCTGCGCAAGTTGAGGGTGTTTCGTCCCGATGTAGATTGCCTTCTGGCCTTCCCCCGCCTGATGAATGACCGGCAGTTCCGCGCCGGACACTTTTGCAACATAACGCCGAAGCTCATCCGCCGCGTGCTGCTCGGGCAGCGAAGCGTCCTTTGACACCACAATCACATACGACGACTTCCCACCCTCGACCACAGAGAGAGGAGCGGCAAACGCCATCTGGACGGCAAAGACAAATCCGAAAGCGGCAAGCACCACGCGTCTGAACCGGCGCGGCAGGGATCTGGAAAGAAATGGGGGCAACAGTAATAACTTCATTGGATGAATGTCGTAAGAAAAAACTTCGTGTTAGGGGGATTCCCGTTCCGACCAGCTGGTAATGGGAGTGCCACCGTACTGAATCTGGCCCAGGCGTTCAGCGGTTACGCTTTCTCCATGCCCGTCCGCGAAGAAGAGGTTTGCCTTTTTGTTATGGCGGAGGTGGATTTTGATCGTCGTACCCGGTTGATGCACGGGAATGTAGTAGTGGGGAAACCCGGAGGCTTCGTTGATGCTGTCTGCCAGCAAAGGGGTCGTGCCGGGAATCTCGCTCAGGCGACGTTCGTCATCCAGCGAATCGCGGTAGAGGAGGCCCCCGTAGATATTGGTCCAGGGAGCACCTCCTCCGGGTGCGGTTGGGGAAGCGGGCGCCCATCCCGGGCAATACCAGGCCTTAAAGCTGGCGTCATCCCAGAGCGGCGGAACCAGCCCCAGATCTGTCAGAATCATTCCCCACGTTTTCCCGGAGTCGGACGGACTTTCGGCGGGGCGAAAGATGGGCGGGAGGTAGCCTTTATTATCGTTGGAATAGAGAACCCAGGCCATGCCCAGCTTTCTGAGATTATGCATACACTGGACAGACTGGCTGTTCTTGCGGAAGCTACCCAAGACTGGAAACATGATGCTCAGAAGAACCGCGATAATCGCGATGACAACCAACAACTCAGTGAGGCTAAAACCCATCGGAGCCTCGCATCTGCACTGCCCGGCTCCCGATTCTGCTGTTCTATGTCTGAGCTTCGTCATATTTCCTCTTATACCACTTCCTCCCCCCGCTCCTGGATCCACTGGCGCACCCACTCCACGGCTTCCAAGCCGAGGTCGGCACAGCAGTTCGAGCAAAAGATGATCCCCTCGATCTCTCCGCGCCTGATCCACTCGAGGTAAGTCTCGCACTGGGCACGGATCTCATCCACTCCCAGCGGCTTTCCCTCACCGTAGTTCCACAAATAGCATCCGGCCAGGCGTCGCTTGCCCGGGGTCCGCGCAACCACCTTCGCAATATCGGCCTCCCATTCCGCATGGTGAGCCGGGGCCATCATATTCCAGAAGGTAATGACATCGAAGATCCCCAAATAGTCATCGATATCGAAATCAAGCTCCTCCTTATACCAGACAATCCAGAGATCAAGGGGCCGCGCGGGGAATGCCGCAAGCTGGTCGCGCATCGACTGGACACTCTCGACGCTATATCTGCCGTGGGACGACTCCGGCGTCGCTTTCGCCCGGAAGAAATCGTCCAGTACCGCGCCTGAGATGTTCGGGTGCGTCTCCGCCAGCCGCAGCACTTCACAGAGATCGCTCGTCGAGTTATTCCGAATGGAACCGCTATCACCCACCGCCGACCAGATCACCTCCTTCATCCCGGCGAGCCTTTCCTGCTCGGCGTCGAATGGCGGTAGGGGCTGGCCGCCCATTACCACCCGGCACATCCTCTCAATCCCCAGATAAGCAGCCCCCTCGGCGGCTTCCATCCGGTTCACGCCCGGCAGCTTCCAAACCTTGTTTCCTGCGGAGCCGTGGTGACTTCCCGCGCTCTGTCCCCAAAGCCAAAGGCGATCTTTCAATTTTCGTTTCATCGGTAAACTCATGGTCAATGTAGATTCAGTTCCACCTCTTTCGCGATTGAGGCGGGAGCAGTGAGGAAAGCTGTTCCTTTAGATGATTGATTTTATGGCGGATCGACTCTGCACCGAACATCCGGACATGCGGCTCCAGATGAAATCCCTGCCGCTCGTCTGCCTCGACCCAGGGAAGCACCTGCCCAAGAAGCTCTTCCTCCTCGCCAGCCAGTTTTAGGTACTCAGCGCGGGCGGCATCGCTCCATGCCTTCCGAAGGCGAAAGATCCGGTAAGTGCGCTCCGTGCTTTTCCAGATGGCGCCGCAGATCACCGCATTCCCCAGTTCCTGCCGCGCCTCCTCGGTCTGAACTCCCGCGAGTGCCTCCGTGAGCAGCGCGACGCCGTGCTGCCAGAGTGCGGCAAGATGCCCGAGCCGATCAATGATTTCGTCCAGATTAAATTGCGTGTGATGCAACAGGTAGCTATTGGAAAGGTCGTCACCCCGGTTATCCCCGAGCCAACTCCGGCCGGCAGGCTTGCCGCTCAGGTCCGTCGGGTGATAAATCTCATGGTAAGCCAGCGTGTATGGATGTGCCCCATGATAGAGAAAGGCAATGGTAAAGGGGAAGTATAGCATCGCCGTTTCAAAAAGTTCCCACGCTCTTCTCGTCAGGCCGGGGCTGCAACCGGGGAAACGCTCCCGCGCAAAATGCTCCAGCACCGCTTCCTTGTCTGCGCCAGTCCCCTGTCGCAGGAACTCCATGAAGGCGACTGTATTCGTGCTCGGATAATTCCCGAAATTCCAGCACCCCATAAACCCGGTGGCCTCATCTTTCACCAATGCCACGGCCTTGTCATAGAGACTGCCGATGATCGGGAGACTCACCACCGAAGCCAGCTCATGAGTGGTGCCAAGCTGAAGCTTCGCCATCACGCGCATCCCCCGAGCCCTCGCCGCCAGGGCACATCGCTGGAAGCGTTCGGATGGGCCGCTATACCCTAGTGAATATTCATCAACCAGAAATGCTTTCCGGCCCGGCAGATCGCGGAAGCCGCCGCGCTCATAATCGGCCATCAGGATCACTTCCTGAGGCAAACGGGCAATCACCTGCTCGTATGAATCCCCTCGCCATGCCCACGACCAGTTCCACGCGATCACTTCCATCGTTTCCGACTTCGAGGCAATCCCTGCATGAACCAGCGTGACCACCTCTGCGGTCACTTCCTCCGGTTCACGATTGGCACAACGGGGGCAGGAAATGGTAGGGCACCAGTCTGTCGGCTCATAACGGGTGCGGTGCGTGTAGCAATGCGAGGGGAATTCCGAACTCGTAATCAGGATCACTCCCCCCATCTCAGGGAACGTCGCGGCCAGTTCCGCAGACGCGTGGTAAATCCAATCTTTGACCGGTTGTGTGGAAGTACAGAGCGACCGAAAACACGCATCGGGTTCCCCGGGGCTTCCGGGCACCTCCATCTCTTCGCCTCCAACCTCCGGGTGCTTCTCCCAAAAATGCGACCATGATACCGGCACCGCTCGCGGGGGCTGAAGGTAAAGCCAGACCTTCAATCCGTGCCGTGCCGCCCTGGCGATCAAGCGCTCCAATGCTACCTGCTGAATCCCGGCATTATCCCCCAACTCCGGAAATGGGCAGACGGAGACGAGATGCCGCAGGATGCCGTGCACCCAGATTCCATTAAAGCCCTGCCGCGCGACCCGCTGCAGTTCGGCATCGTCGTACACCACCTCTGCGGTGATCACCTCATCTCCCAAGTCATCTCCAGGCTGGTCTCTGTTCCCATCGCCAAACTTCGACCGCCAGGAACGCCAGATGCGCAAGGCTGGGACCGGCTGACCGATATGCGCAGAGGCTGCTGCCGAGGGTTGATGATGAGAGCGGGAAATCATTGCCGCTATCGTCCCTCCATGGATGGCAAGAATCAAACTTGAAGGATTGCACTATCGCTTCAATAGCTTGCAGTATCTCCTAGCCCACGCAACCGGGCCGGAAAGGGAACGCGGCAAACTAGCTCACGGCGATACCCGCCTGTCCCATCCGGCCATCAAGAACGTTCTGGGCTACGATCCCTTTTCGCTTTCCAGCCATCCTTGCAGGATGATCGGCGTTTCCACCGAGGTTTTCTTCGCAATGCGATCTCTCAGCACAGTGGCCAATGATGAAGCCAGCTTCTGAATAGGCAGGCAGTACTGCTGGACCGGCACGGAGTAGTAAACCCGCGAGTTCTCCGCCGTAACCACCGCGATCTTCACCTGCCGGGGAATCTCAACGCCATGCTTGAGCAACGCCATGACAGCTCCTTTCGCGGCCACATCCGTCGTCATCATCAGCCCCTCCGGCAGCTGCCTTCGCGGCAGCCCGGCAAGCTTCCGGATCAGGCAGTCATGCGTTTCCTTTTCCACATAGTAGCCCTCGTGCTCTGCCGGAATATTGAAGACCTCCGGCTTCGGCATCCCCAGATCGCGCGCCGCCTTTAAAGCCGCTTTCACCTCAAGATCGCGCGAAGAGGGATCCGGGCTGGAACGGAAAATCCAGAGTCGGCGAACTCCATTGCGATGAAAATCGTGCACAATCTGTCGGCCGATCCCTTCGAAATCGTAGGACACATCGTTATCCTCCCGCTTCGGTTCATAGACCGCGCGGGGATAGCCAACGGGGTGAATGCCCGCCGGAACCCCCAGCGTGGCGATTTCAATAAAGCCGGTAAACGTGTGGTACTTCAGATCGGCATTTAGATAGCTGATCTGCGTGTCCCTGTGCGGCGAGGAATAACTTTGATCCAGGCTGTCATAGATGCGGGCAGAGAGATACGCAGAACTCAACTCCGTCTGCAGCGCCGACCAGATCATCCGGTAGTAGCCGGATACATCGTCAACAAGGCTCGGCCCCATGAGCACGCCCACCAGCGCCTGCTGCTCACGGCTTCGCACAAAAGTTCCCCGACTCGCCGTTCGCTCGATCAGTCCCAGAGCCGTCAAGCTGGCCATCGCCCGCTGAATCGTCCGGCAGCTCGTGGACCACTGTCCTGCCAAACTCTGGTTGGAGGGAAGGCGCGTGCCCGGCGGGAGCTTGCCCGAAAGGATTTCATGCGTGTAGTGCAGTTCGATCTGATTCTCCATCGGATCGGCCGTATTCTCCGAGGGAGCAATCGACGAACTCTTCGGCTTTTGCACCGGTTTACTGCGGGGAGCGGAAAGGTCAGACATGAAGGAGAGGAAATTCAGGCAAAAAACGGAAAAAGGAAAGCCTGGAACCACAAAATACCTTCTCGAATCCTTCATCACAACTGGAAAGCAAAAGGCCGATTTCGAAAAAGGGATTGACGCTCCACTTTCCTTTGGTATTATGCGGTACCGTGAGGTTGAAACAACAACCCTCAGGGCTGAGTATCTGCTTCAGGCAGGACCCCGCCTTCTCTTCACCCCTACTCCTATCCATGAAACTCAAACGCCTCCCTACCGCCCTTCCCCTGGTCCTCCTTCTTCTCGGCAAAGCGGTTCCCGCTTCTGCCAGCGTGATCGTTACCAACCCGGCCACCGCTCCCACCAGTGGGCTGGTCCTTCAGCATATTCCGACCGACGCGGGGAGCGGTTCCATCAGCTACTCGTGGAATAACCAATACGAATTGGGCCAATCGTTCTACGCCACACAGAGGCTCGCTGTTACCGCCATTACGCTTCCGTTTGCAGTCACTCAGCCTGGTGCCGCCACCAAGACTTTCACGCTCAGCATCTACCAGACAAATAGTGCCTCAGAGGCTCCCTCCGCAGGCAACCTGATTGCGGAAGACACGGGCACCTTCCCCGGTTCCCTTACTAACAATACCTTTCTCCGCTTTGAACTGGCGGGTCCGGTGAATCTTGATAAGGATAAATATTACATCTTCATGCTCCGCTCGCATGATTTGAATACCTCGGTGAATTTTGTGATCGCCAATACCAATGCCGCTGGCCAGAACTCTTTCACATGGTACAAGGATACCGGCGCCTATGGTCGCTATACTACGCGGGGCCTCACCATGTACATTGAAGGCACCGCCATTCCGGAGGTGTCCGCCATGGGCTTGCTCATCCCGTTTATGGGGGTCGGATTTTTGTTGAGCAAACACCTCAAGGGGACGAAGTAAGGCTCCATCGGAATATACCCACCAAACCGATGCGATTGCCCTCCCCCAGAGAACCTCGAAGCGCTTTCAGCCTCGTTGAGTTGCTGATAGCTGTTAGCGTCCTGGTTGTCCTTGCAGGGCTTCTGGTCAGCTTCTCGCAAAGGGCTGCCGAGGCCGCAAGGCAGACGCAATGCATTTCCAATCTCAAGCAATGGGGAACCGTCATTCACCAATACACATCGGATTTCCAGGGGAGATTCCCGGGTTCGTATCCCTTCAATGACGGCCGGGCGTGGTACCACTTCAGCAGCCCGCTGGTCCTCAACTACCTGCTTGGCGGAGCATCCGACAACGCCACCGTTGCCCGCTGGAATCAAGCCAGCGGCATCAACGGCTGCCCGGAGCACCCGAACCGGTATGATAGCTATGCTTACAACTTCCATCTCGGAAATCTGAACGCCGTTGGCCAAAGTCTCTTCCGGGGGGGCCGGTCGCAGCTCCAGTATCCCGCCAGCTTTCTGATGATTACGGATGCGCCAGTTGATGCTGCTGTCTCCGGATTCTCAACCGCCACGCCGGAGCGGATCGGCAAATGCCACTCCGGCCGCTTCAATGGCCTCTACGCCGACGGGCACGTAGAGAGCCTCTCCAACGTCAATCTCCTTCACATCTTTCCCGAGTAGCTCCATTGCCAAAGGCTCTGTGAGAAAACGGGTCCTTCTTCCTGTTCCATGTTCCGATCCATCCTTTTTGGGGTTGCAGTTCCCCTTTTGACGATAGCTGCTGCTTCCGGGGATACCGGGGCGGCGGTTCCGCCCCTTTCAACCCCATCCTCCGCTCACGATGTCGCCCGCTTTGGCGCAAAGGGCGATGGAGTAGCCGACGATACCGATGCCATTCAGGCCGCCGTACAGGCTGCTGTGGAATCCAGGTCCTCTCTTCATCTAAAGGGAGGGCATTGGGGACATATGGTTAACGGATTCAATATCTGGGCAGTGCCGGAAGTCGTCTTTCCGAAGGGCCACTATCGTATCACGCGCCCCATCGTCTTTACCGTCCCCATTCACCTTCGCTCTCTTGGGGAGGTCACGGTTGAACAGGCGAATCCCGATCACGAGATCTTCTACTTTCACAGCACCGCCCGACACCGGGTGGAGGGCTTCTCTTTTGTCGGCGGGAAAACGCAGCTTAGATTCTGGACGAACAATCTCGGGCCTGCGGAGATTAACGTCTTCAACTGCACGTTCACCCGCTCCGGCGGTTACGCGGTGGAATGCCAGTCGTATACCGAAACAAAGTTCACCGGTACCGACCGGGAGTTGGACCACACCAAGCCGTGGGCACCCTACGGAGTGGAATGGAGCAACGGGCGGCCCACCCTGCAACCCAATAAAGGCGAGAACCTTGGCGAATGGTTTAACTCCACGCTATTCGTCATTTCCGACTCTGAATTCATCGACTGCGCCGGCGCGGCGGATCTCCAGTGCGACGACACCAGCCTGCGCAATTGCCGCATCACCGGAGGCGGGCGGCACGGTCTCCCCATGCTGAATCTTCCCAGCGGAATGGCTAATCTTGTAAACATCAAGGGCATTCTGCGTCCGGAGAAAGAACGCGCCCCCTATTGGATAGAAGGAGGCGGCATTCTTTCCGGCGATCACCTCGATTTCGACACGGAAGGCGGGCAAGGCGTCGACTTTATCCGGGTTTCTCGTTCCCCCAAGCCGGTATCGATAACCATTGGCGGCTTCTGCATTAACATCAGGAACAGCAGGATCAAGGCGGCCGGGGGAGCGAACAATGCCCTCTGCTGGCTCTCCAAGGGCAACCAGCCCAGTCTGCTTTCTTTGACGAACGTCACCGAGACCACCGGGCGCCCGGTCGAGGCCATCCGATGGGAACTCCCACCCGATGAGGAAATGCTGCACGCGCTGATCCCGCCCAACAATGCCTTGGTGCCTCGCACCTGGTTCCGCGTCCGGCTTTCCGGAAACAGCGCGAATATCTCCACCCCACTTCCCGAAACGATCACCGCGCTTGAGGAAAAGGCGATCCCTCATGAAGCCATCGAGCGAAGCTTCCTGCCGGAACTGGAGTGGACCTCCGCCGATCTCGAGCGCGAAGCCCGACCGGTTATCTACGCGGTCGATTTCGGACTGAAAGCTGCCTCCAATCAGGAGGTGGATGAGATCATCAGCAGGATCTTCAAGGAAGCCTCGCAAAAAGGCGATAGCGTCGTGATCTTCCCTCCCGGCCTCTATCGTTTCGCAACTCCGGTAACACTACCCCAACGTGTCGTGGTAAAGGCGGAGGGGAGAGTAATCTTTTCCGCGAAAGATCCCGGTCAAACTTTATTTGAAGGCAAAGGGATTGAACAAGCCTTGTTCAAAGGATGTTTCTTTGAGGGAGGAAAGGACGGGGTGGATGTCAAGAGCACTCCCGACGCGAAGGCGCGCGTGGCTTTCGAGGATTGCTCCTTTGTCAATCAGACCGGCGTGGGGATTCGCTATTTCAGCGGAAAGGAAGGCGCGGAAAATCGCGGGGAGATTTCGATCCGCGGCGGCGTCTTTGCCGGTCATCAGGCGCTGGTCACAAACGCGTCCAAGGCACAGATCAAAGAGGCATGGCTAGTCAACGACCCGCGTCTGAATCATCGGGCCTTTATCGAGAACCATGGTGGCAGGATGCGCATTGAAGGGAACCTCATGAACCCGACGCTCTGGGATGGCAAACGCGGCAAGCGCCCCGAAGCAATTAAAGAGTGGAAGCAGAGCCGGAACACCCGCTGGATCGATAATTACGGCAGCCTCTACGCGCTCAACAACCGCTTTGGGGGGGAGTCCGGCGGCATGGCCAACATCGTGAATTACTCCGATCAGGGCACCCTCTACATGGCAGGAGGAAGCAGCCGATTCTTCAATGGCCTGTCTCAGCGGGGAATGGTCAACCTGGAGAAAGCACCGCGGCTTTTGGTGATGGAGAATATCTCGTCCGTTCCTGTGTCGGCAGACGGGAATGTCGCAATCATCTTCAAGAAAGGTGAAAAACTCAACGAGGAGATGGTCTTTGTCTCCGGCGTGCTATCGCCGTTCCTCCCTCCTTCCAGACAGCCATGAGAGAAGCCTTTGTTTATACATCGCTCTACTACGACGGCATTCCGCGAGCCGGACGAGCGCTCGACCTGTGGATTCCGCCCGCTCCGATCCTTCAACCGCTCACGCTTTGCTTCATTCACGGCGGAGGGTGGAGGCAAGGGCGGAGGGATCAGATGCACGATATTATGACGGCATTCTTTCAGCGGGGGTATCCTTGTGTTTCCTTGGACTACCGCTTGAAAGACGCAGACCCGGCAGTGCAGGTTGGCGATATCCGGGAAGGAATGGCCCTGGCGGATCACCACTTGAGAATGCAGGGAATAGAACAGCCGTTTGTGCTCTACGGATCTTCGGCAGGAGGGCACTTGGCGCTTCTAGCCGGGCTGGCCGCTCAGGGCGCTTGCGGGGAGAGCTTTCGTGGAGCGACTCCCGGAGTGGCAGGCGTCGCTGTCAGTTGTGCCGCGATCACCTTTGAACCGTGGGATGAGATGTTCCCGGAAAGCTGGAACGCGATTTGCGAAGCAGTCGGCGTTCCCTATGCAGAGGAGCCGGAGCGTTACCGGCGTTTCTCTCCGCGGCGGTATGGAGATTCTGATTCTCCACCCCTTTTTTTCCTGCTCGGGGAATGCGAGCATATGTTTCCCAACGATCAGACGATAGAATGGGTCGGACAGCTAAAGGCCCTTGGAGCACGGGCTGACTACCGGATCTACCCCGCGGCAGAGCATGGATTCTTTTATGCCATGAGCCGTCGATCCCAAAGGATGGCTTGTACCGATCTGCTTCGATTTCTCCAATCGCTGGAAGCTACGAAGGAAAGTCAGGCGCTTTCAGTGGAGAGCGCAAGGTAGCCCGCTCGCGCCGTCGAGCGCGAGTATCGGCTTCCTTGGCTTCATGAGGGCTGCATCCCGATACCAGCAGCCCGTCCTGCGGGGATGGACGCCAAACGCGACTCTTCATCGATCCCGCGCTCGACGGCGCGAGCGGCCTACCGGTGCTTTCGCACCACCTGTCATCGTTCGGGTTTGATTTGGATTTGGGGAGGCTTGTGTGCATGATTCCCGTGCAGATGGTTCACAACCTATATCCTTTAATCGCACAGCCATGACGCACCTTTGGCCATGGATCGCGACGATGCTCCTCATCAGCATCTCGCCGGGAGCGGGAGCGGTCGCTTCCATGTCAAGTGGCGCGACCCACGGCTGGCGGCGTGGTATCTGGACCGCCGTCGGTCAACAGTTGGCCCTGCTTCTCTTCCTCCTCATCTCGGCAGTCGGCCTGGCCTCGCTGCTCATCTCCATCCCCGGCTCGATCGGCATTCTCACGTTCCTGGGTTCTGCTTACCTGGCCTGGGTCGGCCTGCGCCTCCTCGTCGCGGCATTCCGACAGCATCGGGATGTTGAAACGGCACCAGCCCGGCAGACCATCCCGGCAAACCCCGGTGGCATGGTGCTCCACGGCTTCTTCGTCAACGCGAGCAACCCAAAGGCACTCCTCGCGTTGTTCGTCATTACCCCGCGCTTCATTGATCCCGCGCACTCACTCCCGCTTCAATATGGCCTCATCGCGGCCAGCATGGTCGCCATTGACCTCGCCGTCATGAGCGGCTACACCGCCATCGGCTCCCGAATCTTACGTTCACTGACAGACGATCTCTGGCGTCGCCGCATCGACGGCTTCTTCGGCTGCCTCTTCTTGATCGCCGCCGCCCTCGTCGCGAAAAGCTAAGCGCAGCTTTTACACCCCCTCCCCTTTTTGAATTGAGTAACGGCGGGGGCTCTCAATAATCGGCCCATGCTTGTCTGGAGAAAACTTGCCTCTGCCAAATGGGAAGACGCCTGGGTGGAACGTCTGACGTTCCTCGGGCCCACGCGCCTTGCCATCGTCGGCCTGCCCAATCGCAAATCGCTTCGCATTGAGGCGCACAACCTCACGAAGGCCGAAGCCAAGGCGCTGGTGACCCAGTTTGGCGGGGCCGTTCATGAAGTTGCCGACAAGCCGGTTCTCCAGCCTCCTCCCCGCAAGCCCCTTGCCATTCGCGACCGGCTCGTCGTCGTCGATAGCGCCGAGGCGGCAAAAAAGGCACCCGAGGGACGCCCCGTTCTCATCATCCCCGCCGCGATGGCGTTCGGCACCGGTGACCACGCCACGACGGCCTCCTGCCTGCGTCTATTGTGTGACGTTGCGAAGGAACAAGGGGACACTCCGTGGGAATTCAACGACCTCGGGACCGGCAGCGGGATTCTCGCCATCGCCGCCAAGAAACTCGGGGCCAAACGGGCCGAGGCGTGCGACTTCGACCCCCACGCCGTTCGTACCGCCAAGGAAAACGTCGCGGTCAACAAAGCCGCGCCGCTGCCGGTCAAAAAGACCGACGTGCTCAAGTGGACCCCTGTCCGCACCTGGGATGTCGTTGCCGCCAATCTCTTCAGCCAGGTACTGATCGCCGCGTCGAAGTCCATTGCCGCCGCCGTCCGCCCCGATGGGCTGCTCCTTCTCTCCGGAATTCTCCGGGTGCAGGAAGCCGAAGTGGTGGAGACCTTTACCGCCCTGGGGTTCACGTTCGAACGCGCCGTGCGCAAGGGAAAATGGGTCACCTTGCTGGCCCGGAACACAGGTGTAAAAGCGCCCGCAAAAAAGGCGAAAAAGGCTTCGGGCAAGACCCCTTTACAGAGAAGCCGCCAAAAAACACGTTGACGCCCCGCGCTTGCGACCGGTAGCTTCCCAAAAAAATATTGCTGAAAAATCCCTGCCTTCGCTGGTTTTGACCCCGGAACTGACCGTTTTGGGAGAGTCGGCGCAGGCAATTTTCATCTATGGCCGAAGAACTTTCCTATGTGCTCATTACGCCGCACTCGATCCGCAAGGCTCGAACGGGGGGCATTGTATCGCGCCTGATTTCCCGCACCGGCCTTGATCTGGTGCGCGCGCGGATGTTTGCCCCGAGCAGGAAGTTGATCGAGCGCTATGCCGAGATCATCGTTTCCGACCCCGATCCTCGGCACCGAAAGACGCAGGAACGGATCCGGGACTACCTCTTTACGCACTTCCTCCCTAACCCCACCATCGACGGCGGCGTCCAGCCCCGGGTGGCGCTTCTGGTGTTTCAGGGAGAGAACGCCGTGGCAAAGGTCCGCGAAGCGGTCGGCCATATCGTCCACGAGCGCACCAGCGGCGAGACGATCCGTGACACCTACGGCGACTACATCACCGAAGGAGAAAAGGTGGTCTACTTTGAACCTGCCGTTCTCGCCCCGCCGGACATCGCCTGTGCCCGGCGTGATCTCGCCCTGTGGGCGGAGTTTTCCGACTCCGACGGCGGTCTTCTGGAGGGCACGGCGACCTACCAACCGGGGGCGAACATCGAGCGGTCGCTGGTGCTCATCAAGCCCGACAATTTCCGTTTCCCCAACTACCGCCCGGGCGGCGTCATCGACGTCTTCTCGCGCACAGGGCTTTCCATCATCGGCATGAAGGTTCACTTCATGAGCGTGGCGCAAGCCTCCGAGTTTTACGGCCCGGTGCTCGACGCGCTCAAAAAAGTGATGCGTGAGCCCGCCGGTGCCGTGGTGAAACTTGCGGCCGAACAAGAGCTTGGCATTTCCATCGACGCCGATGTGCAGCGCCAGCTGGGTGAACTGCTTGGCCCGATCAAAGGCCGCCAGCATTGGGAGTCGATTGTGCAGTTCATGGCGGGAACCCGCCCCAGCGAATGCGCTCCCGATAAGCTCGATGAACCCGGCTCGGAGAAGATCATCGCCCTGATTTACGAGGGCGTCGATGCCGTAAAGAAGATCCGCGAGGTTCTCGGGCCGACGGACCCCTCCAAGGCCCCTCCCGGAACCATCCGCAAAGAATTTGGCCAGACAATGATGGTCAATGCCGCCCATGCTTCCGACTCGGCCGAAAACGCCGCGCGGGAAATGGGCATTGTGAGAATCAGCGAAAATAATCTGAAACCGTTTGTGGAGTCAGCCCTCGGTTGCGCATAAACTGCGCGGCAAACACCTTCCCTTTCATCCCGTTACACCCAAAACGAAACATACCTATGGACCTCGCCTCACGCGCCACCATCCTCACACCATCGCTCACCCTTTCCATCGACAGCAAAGCCAAGGCGATGAAGGCCGAAGGCCTTGACGTTTGCAGCTTCGGCGCCGGGGAACCCGATTTCGATACGCCCGAACACATCAAGGCGGCCGCCATGGCCTCGCTCGACGGCGGCTTCACGAAGTACACGCCCAGCTCCGGCATCCCGGACCTGCGCCAGGCCATCGCCGACAAGTTCCTCGCCGACAACAAGCTCGACTACAAGCCGAGCCAGATCATCGTTTCCAACGGAGCCAAGCACTCCTGCTTCAATGCCATCCTCGCGACGGTGCAGCCCGGCGACGAAGTCATCATCCCCGCCCCCTACTGGCTGAGCTACCCTGAAATGGTGCGCCTCGCCGGTGGCGAGCCGGTGTTCGTTCAGACCACCGAAGAGAACGGCTGGAAAATGACGGCTGAGCAGTTCGAAGACGCGATGACCCCACGCACGAAGATGGTCATCATCAACACCCCCGGCAACCCGACCGGCGCCGTTTACACCCGCGAGGAGTTGACCGCTCTCGCCGCCGTGGCCGAGGAAGAGGGCATTCTCATTCTCTCCGACGAGATCTACGAAAAGCTGACCTATGATGGTGCCGAGCACGTCTCCATCGCTTCGCTTTCCCCGGAGATCTACGACCTGACGATCACCATCAACGGGTTCTCCAAGGCATACGCGATGACCGGATGGCGCTTGGGTTACCTCGGCGCGCCGGAATCGATTGCCAAGGCAATCGACTCCATCCAGAGCCACAGCACCTCCAACCCCTGCTCGTTCGCGCAAAAGGGCGGTATTGCCGCGCTCAAGGGCGACCAGCAGCCGGTCAGCGACATGCGCGAAGAGTTCGAGATGCGCCGCAATTACATGTTCCAGCGTCTCTCGGCCATCAAGGGCGTTTCCGTCGTGAAACCACAGGGCGCCTTCTACATGCTGGTGAACATCTCCCGGCTCTCGCTCACCTCGCAAAATTTCTCCGACCGCCTGCTCAGCAAGGCCAACGTAGCCGTGGTCCCCGGCATCGCCTTCGGCGATGACCGTACGATCCGCTTCAGCTACGCGACGAGCATGGACATCATCAAGAACGGGCTCGACCGTTTCGAAGAATTCTGCCGCACGCTGTAAACAGCCAGATAACAGCAGTTTAGCAATTCAACACCCTCGCCGAATTTTTTTGGCGAGGGTGTTTTGCGTTTTGAAAAAGCCGAGCTACGTTCCGCCGATGAAATTTCTCCTGCTTCTTATAACGGCAATCGGAATTCCAGCGCTGGCCCATGCCGACGCCTGGCACACAAACTACAATCGCGCTCTCTCACGGGCAAAGGCCGAACAGAAGCCGGTGCTCATGTACTTCACGGGATCAGACTTCTGCGGCTACTGCAAAAAACTCGACCGCGAAGCTCTCGACCAAAGAGCCTTTCAAGCTTATGCCGCACAAAACCTTGTTCTGCTCAAGCTCGACTACCCGGCTCGCAAACCGCAGCCCCGGCACGAACGGGAGCAGAACCAGATCCTGAAGATGAGGTACCGCGTCTCCGGATTTCCTACGCTGATCCTTCTGAAACCGGGCGGAAAGATCGCGGGCGAGATCGTTTACACGAGGGGCGGCCCCCGTCCTTTGATCAGCCAGATCGAAAGGACGATTCACCGCCAGGCAGGCAGACGTTAGACTGTTAGAAATGCGGCCGCTTCTCAAGCGAAGCGGCTGCATTTTCCATACTGCCGGACTTGAAGAGCCGCGTAACGGCTCACGCCCATCGCAAAAAACGGCTGATACTTGAATCGCTCCGAAGCTTCAGGCTCGCCGCATCACGAACGAGACGAGCGCCAGCACCAGGAAAACGACAAAAAGCACCTTCGCGATCCATGCCGCCGTGCCCGCGATGCCGCCGAAGCCAAGAACCGCCGCGATGATTGCAACGATCAGGAAGATTAATGCGTAGTGTAACATAGGGAGAATTCCGGTTTCGGGCCGTTTCTCCATGCTCCTACTCAAGAGCACGGTACGAACGGCTCTGTTTTCCTAATATACACCCTCTTTGCGCCTTTTCCCGCGAAAAGTTTTGGGGGGCAAAAAACGATTCTTTGGCGGGATGGCGATTTCGGTGAGAGCGGGCCGCCGGTTCGTTTTCCAATCACCCGGCACGGCACTCCGCGACGACGTAGCGTTGCGCAGAGATGATCAGGCTTTTAAGGGCCCTCGAGGTTCTCTGAGGCCGTTAGTTAAGCCGGTCTTCGTTATGGCAAGCCCACCAGACGCATCCCAGAAAGGCGACGAAAACGAAGGAAAACATTCCCAAGGTAAGCATGATTGCGCTCTGTGTGCCGAAATCGCCCCCCGCCGTCAAGCGCCGTCACTTGAGAACGCCGAAAAAGTCGGTCAATACCGCTCGGTAAACCGCCCGCTTAAACCCAGGCAACCAATTGAGGTCGAACTCCGACGGCCTGATCCACCGAACGCTGCGAAACTCCTGGTGGCTGGTGGCGACGTTGATACCTGCCTCAGGCACGGTGAGCCTTAGGAGAAAATAAATTTGCTCCTGTCCGTGAAACCCCTTTTTTTGCCGCCCTTTTCCAAAGAGATACCGGTAGGGCCCCTTTTTCGATAATACTTGATAAGCGCCCGGACGCAGGCTGAGCTCCTCCTCCATCTCGCGGGCCAGTGCCTGCTCGCTGGTCTCTCCCTTGTCCACCCCACCCTGGGGGAACTGCCATGAGCCGGCCACATTCAACCGCTCGCCGATCAGAATTTGGCCCTCGGCATTCTGCACAATTCCTGCCACATTGGGCCGCAGCCTGATGATCGCTCCGCCCTGGGCGATCCCGGTTTCAAAATTATTATCAGGCTGAGACATGCTGAACGCGTAAACCTCCCATTCTCCCGCGATGTTCCGAGACTTCAATCCAAAATCGAAATCATCCCTGCTTTTCGGAGCGGTTATTTGTGCCTTGGTGGCAGCCCGCTGCATCTGGCTTTGGCAACCGGAGCGCCAGGTACTCCTGCACCAGAAGCATTTCCTCTACGCCGTCGAAGAGCGAAAATGGAAAAAGATCGACGCATTCCTCGCCGAAGATTTCCGCGACCGCTTTGACCATGACAAAGCATGGGTGATCAAGGAATCACGCGAGGTGCTCCGGCAATTCTTCGCGCTCACGGTGCTGGAGACCGATCCCTCCCATGCTTTTAGTCTCCCGGAAAGGACGGCCGCCACCATCACGACGATGCTTCGGATCGAAGGGAACGGCACGCCGATTGCGGAATTCGCAAAAGACGCGGTGAATACCTCCAACCAGCCATTCACGTTTGTCTGGAAACAACAAAGCTGGAAGCCGTGGGACTGGCAACTGACCTCCGTCGATCATCCGCTGATGGAGCGAGCCCGCGGGCGTGGGGAATGGCAATGAGGACAGGATGGCGAACCTGGAGGCGGCTATGAATGTTCAGTCTGCGGTGATCCTTTATCTTGTCGTAATCTATGCCGTTGCCTCGATTGGCATCATCATCGCCACCCGAAAATTTGCAACCTACTACCAAGCCAAAACGGGATGCTCGCCGGGCGCGGCGAGGAAGGCGGCTCGGATGATTGCCATCCCGATCTGGGTCATCAATACGATCTCGATGCTCGCGTTCGTCTACCTGTCGATTCAGCCTCTCTAACCGTACTCCGTCCTTTCTACTCCTCCCAAAGCAATACCTCTCCCGAATCGACCCGCTTCCGCTTCGGCTCGACAACGAGTTCAGGAGCCTGCAACTGACGGACGGCAATTTCCACCTGGGGCAACGGCTCGATGCTGTCGCCCGTTTGCGCAGGTTCAAGCTCTCGGAACTTCCGGGCGGTGACAAGGACGCGGCTCTCCGCGTTGGCGGCCAGTTTATTAAAGTGATCGACCGCGTTGTTGAGGCTGCGGCCCATCTTGTCGAGATGCCCACCCATATCGGAGACCCGCTTGTAGAGTTCCCGGCCGAGCTTTGAAATCTCCTCCGCGTTCGCGGCAAGGTTCTGCTGCCGCCAGCCGTAGAAGACGGCTTTCAGGAGGGAGATGAGCGTCGTCGGGGTCGCAAGAATGACCATACGCTCGGTGCCATACTCAAGAAGGGAGGGATCTCGCTCCAACGCGGCGCTAAAGAAGCTCTCGCCCGGCAGGAACAGGACCACGAATTCCGGGGCCTGCGCGAACTGCTCCCAATACGCTTTCTTGGTAAGGGTATCGATGTGAGCGCGAATCTGGACCGCGTGCGTTGTGAGCTTGCGGGCGCGCTGCTCGTCATGGCGTTCCTCCATGGCTTCGAGATACGCGGCAAGTGGAGCCTTGGCGTCGACGACGATCTGTTTGCCGCCGGG
This sequence comes from Chthoniobacteraceae bacterium, assembly GCA_037190965.1. Classification (GTDB taxonomy): domain Bacteria; phylum Verrucomicrobiota; class Verrucomicrobiia; order Chthoniobacterales; family Chthoniobacteraceae; genus DATMFV01. The sequence goes on along the minus strand of JBBCKI010000028.1, from coordinate 34,216 downwards.
GAGTTGAACGACAAGATCCGGCCGGAGCCGCCCGCCACCCTCGGTGCCGACGGTGGCCTGTTCAATGAAGTCACAACGGTCCAGCATCCCGGCGAGTTCCACGACGCGCCGCAATTGGACTTCGCCCCACCGCCCACGCACAACCGGGGAGCGGAGCGCCTGCGCGAGGTTGTTGGTCTCCGTGCGGAGTTGCCCCTGGGCTTCCATCATCCCACGCACCTGCTGGGTCAACGCTTCGTAGGCCCCGGCGCGGGTCTTTTCGATCTCCTGGATCTTGAGATCGACCTTCTCCAGCGAATCGCGCACCGGCTTGACGAGATCGGTGATGGCGGTCTGCCGCTTTTCCAGATCGCCTCGGGCGGTTTCCTGAAAACGTTCAAGGGAAGTATTGGCGAGTTCGAGGAACGAGGCGTTATTGCGGCGTAATGCCTCCGCTGAAAGCGACTGGAAGGTCTCCGCGAGGTTCGTTCGGGCGTTCTCCAGCATCGCGAGTTTCTCGGCGGCGGCTTCCCGCTCCTTTTGCAGTTCCACCTGTGTGGCAGCGGCGCTGGTCTCGGCAGCGGAGAGCCGGTCGCGCAATTCCTCCAGGGCTTCATCGCGCATGGCAATAATGGCCTGCAACTCCGGCAGGCGAGATCCCTGCGCCTTCGCTTCGGCAAGCCGCTGCTCCAGAGAGCGAAGCGATTCGCTCCGTTCCCGTTCCTTCTCCGCCGCAAGCCTTGTGAGCAACAGCGACGCCTGCGATTGACCATGGAACCAGGCGGCAATCGCGCCTACGGCCAGACCGGCAAGAAAGAGAAAAAAGGAGACCAGCATCCCGGGTTTTTAACGCGAAATCCGATATTGAAGCGAGCGGAACTGCGCAAGGCCGCCGCAATCAACTTCGAATTTCGGGTTACGCCTCCCCACCTTTTGGGAAACGATGAATACAGAACGCGTTTTCCTTTCTTCCATCCATGAGTACGGCACCTACCATCGGCGAATACCTGATCCAACGGCTCAGCGACCATGAAGTTGGCCACGTCTTCGGCATCCCGGGCGATTATGTGCTCGGGTTTTACGATCTGCTAAGCCGCAGCCCCCTGGAAACCATCGTCACCTGCGACGAACAGGGGGCAGGGTTCGCCGCCGACGCTTACGCGCGCCTACGCGGGCTCGGCGTCGTGTGCGTCACCTATTGTGTGGGCGGCCTGAAGATCGTCAACCCGATTGCCGGGGCGTTCGCGGAAAAATCCCCCGTCGTCGTCATCAGCGGGGCGCCGGGAATGCGGGAACGCGAGAAGAACCCCCTGCTCCACCACAAGGTGCGCGAATTCGACACGCAACGGCGGGTATTCGAGCAGATTACCGTCGCCTCGACAGTCCTGTGCGATCCGCAGACCGCCTTCGCGGAGATTGACCGGGTGCTCCACGCCGCGATGCGGCACAAAAGACCGGTCTACATCGAGCTCCCCCGCGACCGCGTCGATGTGCGTGGAGTCACGCCATATACCCCCGCGCGATTCGAGGAACCGAGCGATCCCGCCGCATTGCGTGAAGCTCTCGAAGAAGCCACGGCCCTGCTCAACGCGGCGAAGCGCCCAATCGTGCTCGCGGATGTCGAGGTGCACCGTTTCCACCTTCAGACGGCGGTGCTCGCCTTCGTTGAAAAGACCGGCATCCCCTTTGTCACCACCATTCTCGGCAAATCGGTGCTCGGCGAACAACACCCACTCTACCTGGGACTCTACGAAGGGGCCATGGGCCGCGACGATGTGCGGGCACGGGTGGAGGATAGCGACTGCGTGTTGATGCTCGGGGCGTTCATGACCGATATCAACCTCGGCATCTACACGGCGCGGCTCGATCCCGCGCGCTCCATCAGCGCGACGAGCGAGACGATCTCCATTCGCTACCACCATTTTGACAATGTCCGCTTTCAAGACTTCCTGCACGGACTTGTCGAAAGGGCGGGAAGCACCATTACCAAGCGCGAGCCTGAGAGTTCCCAAGCGACCGTGGAGTCCGAAGGCCGTCCGCCGAAACCCTCCGGCTACACTCCCAACCCGCAAGCCCCCCTGACCGTGGCGCGTCTCTTCGAGCGCCTGAACGCATTCTTGAAAGACAATACGCTGGTCGTCTGCGACGTCGGAGACGCCCTCTTCGGCGCGGTGGATCTGCGCATTCACCGCCACACGGAATTCCTCGGCCCGGCGTACTATGCCTCGATGGGGTTTGCCGTCCCCGCCGCCATCGGCGCGGAAATTGCCAATCGGGCCTTGCGTCCGCTGGTGCTCGTGGGCGATGGCGCTTTCCAGATGACCGGGGTGGAACTCTCCACCGCCGTGCGCAACCACCTGAAACCGATTGTCATCGTCCTCAATAACAAAGGCTACGGGACGGAGCGGCACTTGCAGGACGGCCCCTATAACGATGTCCACCCGTGGCGATATGCGGCGTTGCCCGAGCTACTGGCGGCCGGGCGAGGCTGGGAGGTCCACACCGAGGGAGAACTGGAAACGGCGCTGGGTGAAGCCGATGCGAACACCCGCTCGTACAGCCTCATCGAAGTCCACCTCGACCCGCTCGACCGCTCCCCTGCCCTGGAGAGGCTAGCGGCGAGACTCGCGAAAAAGCTTGCGGGAAAATAAAACGCCGAAGCACTCGCGATGCTTCGGCGTTGATTAAAAGGCAACTACCCGGTTACCCCTTAAACAAAAAGTTACTTGGACCGGCGCATGAACCGACGACCGCCGGCAAGGAGGCCAAGTCCCATCGCAAGGCTCGCCCAAGTACCGGGTTCGGGAACCGCGTCGATGGCAACTGTATCCATCACCACATGCTTGCCTGCTGCACGACCAAAGCTGAAAGAGAAATCAGTATTCGCGTCAATATCGAGCCCCGTCCACGTCCAGGTTACAACACTGACGTCTTGACTCTGCGCGGTTTCACCCGTTGAAGCCACAGTTGGAGCATTTGTTCCGATTCCGGTCTCAATCCCATACGAGAGAAGCGGTGTGAAGTACGCCCCGACGTCAGACGAATCAAACGGCTGGCTCAATTTAATCTGCAAAGTAATGGACGTAATTTTAATATCCGCCTTTGCCGCTACAGTCCACGCCGTGGTTTTTGTAGCGTCATAGAAATAGTCTGTGGCATTTGGCCCGAAGCCTGAGCCGGAGCTATTGGCGCTTTGAGAAAGGCTGGAGGTAAGAAACCCCGCCGTTCCTCCATCTGGAGTCACGCCGGAAAAAGTAGTTCCGCTCGTAAAGGTATCCCAAATGGCATAAGCCCCCTGAGGATTTGCAAGACCGATGGTCGTGGCTTCGGAAACCCCGGCAAGGGAGAGAAGTCCAGACGCTGCCAGGATGAAGAGTTTGTGAAGTTTCATTGGTGTACTGATTAAAGCGGCAAGCGGTGAATTCAGCTATTTCGCACTTGTGCTCCATCTCCTCGGAATTGCGTCTCCCTAAAATTATGATTTTCCACTGTTCCGCGACCGAACTTGCGAAGCCTCTAACACCCCCACGTACGGGAGATTGCGGTACTCCCCCTCATAGTCGAGCCCATACCCCACTACAAATTTATCACCAATCTCGAAGCCTACCCAGTCGGCGCAAACCTCCCGCGCACGGGCTTTTCTTTTTTGCAGCAGCACGGCTGCGTGCATGCTAACCAGACCCGCTTCGGAAACGAGCTTTAGCCGGACTTCATCCAGCGTCAGCCCGGTATCCAGAATATCATCGAGCAATAACACGCACCTCCCCTCCAAACTCGGCAACCGGTCATCCAGGAAATGAACTACCCCGCTGCTCTCCAGGCCGTTGTAACTCGAAACATTGAGACATTCGAGTTGCAGCGGCAAAGGAATGCGCCGCAGGAGATCCGCCGCAAAAAGCAGGCTGCCGCTGAGGATCGCCACGACAGTAAGCGGCTTGCCCCGATAAAAATCGGTAATCTCCACCGCCAGGGCATCGAGCCGCGCGGCGATGGAGGCTTCGTCGATCAGCACCCGAGGGAGGGTATGTATGCTTTGCTCCATAGACAACGCCACTCGCAGGCTGGTCAGAATTTAACGTTGAGCTCCAACTGAATCACCTGCACGGCGTTGGCGTCGGCGAGATTCGCCCCATTCGTCGCCTGGCCTCCCACGAGGTTTTTGCGGACGTTCCAAGCTGCGCTGTAGTTGAAATTCCCGACCGCGAAGTCCGTAAAGCTGTAAGCAATCCCACCCTTGAAACCGCGCAGGTTGAGACGGCTCAATCCCCAGTCGGAGTCGTTCAGGTTCGGATCAATGGAAGTCATGCCGATCTGGCGGAAATTGCCAAACACGGACCAGTCCCCCTTCTTCTTGTTTTCTCCCACCTGAAACCCCGCCAAAAAGGCGATGTCATCCACCGTACTATGGCTGGGGAGCTGATAGATGCGACGCCCCCGGTCGCCTCCCTTGATATTGTAAACGCTATCCCACAGGATCTTGACCTTCAGCCCGCAAACAGAAAAAGCAATGTCGCCCGGGAACTGGAGCAGCGAAAGATCCGCGCTCTCATTCACCACCAGGGGAGCATCGGTCTCGCGGGTGAACGGCTGGGTATTGCGCGCGTCAATGATGCGCGCGGGATTGTAGGTCAGGTAAGCGGGGGCAACGGTCAGCCTGGTATTCTTGGAGAACCGGTAACTGAAGAGGACCTGCTGAGCGAACAGGTAGGCACTCGGCCTGCGGATGTCGCTGTTGTCCGAAAAGAAGAACTGCCCCGCCTGCACGGTCAGCTCCCAGGGAAGCTCGCGCTTCTTCCCTTCTTTCGTAATCGGTTTGCCATCCTTCGTGTAGCCCACCGTCTCCTCCTCCGCGCCGCCCAGGGCGAAAAGCTTGTGCAACTGGAACTGCTCCACGAATCCAGAGGGGTTGATATCGGGATCCCAGAGAAGGTCGGTCGTGTAGAACGGGTTGGGCTGTTTGCCGAGCAGGAAGGTGGCCCATTCGGAGGCGTTCCATCCGACATAGGCTCGGCTTATAAAAATTTCGTAGCTCCGAAAGCCGCCATTGTACGTCTGGAACCCGCTATCGGCCTGATTGTTGGTCTGGAGTTGAACCCCGCCGAACCAATTATCGGTGAGTCGGAAATCGGCGTTCAACCGCAAGCGAAACCGCCAGCGAGAGCGTTGCTGGTCGCTGAACGAGTCCGGCACCTGCGGGTCGAGATTGTCGTATTGGTAGCGGAACCGCATCTCGCCGGATAGAGCAAGTTCCTTTACCGAACTGCTGAGTTTGAGCTTATCCGCCGATTTTTCGGGCTTCTCCTTTTCTTTATCGAGTTCGGCTCGAACCTCCTTCGCCTCCTTGGGCGTGAGGATTTTCTTCTTCACCAGAAGGTCGATCAGCGCGTTATCGTCGGCGAAAGCGACTCCCCCAAGAAGGAGAAGCGTCAGGCTAAGAAGGTGCTTTTTCATGGGCGACCGAAAGGCGGCCTATTGAGACCCGCTCTTGCCCGCCTGTCACGCCTTATCGTGCGAGGCCGAAGCGTTCTTCATTGAGAACGACCCGCCATCCGTGCCAGACTGGCCGGTGTGAAATTGCCAAAGGGGTGGGTTTTTGGATGCATTTTGCTGCCGCTGCTTTCCCTTTCGGGAGGAGCCGACGAGACCGACGATTACCTTGAAGAGCAACAGGCAAAAGCCACAAAACTTCTGACGGAATGGCGCGCGGCAGGATCTCCAACCGGCGGGGAAGCGCACAAGGAACTCCGCGAGCAGTTGATCGAAGCCGCCGTGCGCGCGGACAAGGCTGAAATCATCGACGAGATTGCCGCAGGAGGCGATGTTGCGAGCAAGGAAATCCCGCTTCCCGCCGAAATCACGCAAGTGGAAACCAAAGAGCTTTTCCGCCTCGGCGTGCAACCGGAGGGGCGCTATGGCCGCGCGGCGTGGGTCATTCGCCGGATGACCAAGACACGCTTCGAAGTCTGGACTCCCAAACGCGGCTGGCTCTTTGATCCAGAAGGCAAGCTCGTCAATGAAGTCACCGTCCCTCGCCGTGATGGCGCCGGACGCGAGTGGTATGGCGCGTTCCTGCCCGACGGGCGATGGGTCACCACGGACCTGTGGGATTTCGATAAAACGCTCCATTTCTTTTCGAAGAAGGGCAAGTACCTCAAGGATATGAGCTCAACGCAACTCGCGCCGCTGACACCCGAAGATCGCGAGAGTTCCAGCCTCGGCAGCGACATTATCGGCTGGGCCCGGTGCGATCGGGATGGAAAGGGCTGGGTCGTTTCCATCGGCTCCGAATGGGGGCGCGCCGTCGTCTTCGTGACGCCCGACGGAAAAGTACGCAGGAAGGAGATCGATCCCTGGAGGCTCTGTTATCCGAGAGACCTGGAACCAAAGGGATACTACATCGCCCTGTCCATTCCCAGTGACGATGGGAAAGATACCCTCTCGCGCAATGTACCCGGGCATGGCCCTTGGGTGGGCTACCCGGGATTCGATTGGAATAGAATCGATCCGCAAAACAAGATCATCGCCGATGGGGGCAAACCATTCGGCTTTATGCCCGGCTCCCGCGACGTCTATATCGGTGCCTACCAGCCTTACCTTTGGGCGCAGGAAGAGACCCTCCCCTCCCCCGGGCAAGCTTCTCCGAGAACATGGTTCTTCAATCCGAAGGGAGCATGCCGGGGATGGGTAAAGGGAACCTACCTGACCGACTCCGCCGACCAAAAGGCCGTCCTGTTACGCGACAACGCTAATGGCGTGACGACGCTCGATCTCGACCTCAAGCCGATCTCCCGTGAACGCTATAGCATCGACGAAACCCCGGGGATCCCCGTGAAATTGTTTACCGATCTGCGACTTGGCCTCTTCCTCGTCAAGGGAGAGCTGATTCTCGCGAAATGGTAGCAATTTACCGCGCCGAAAGCCCTACTCCGGCGATGTCATCTTGAGGCCGATAATCGAGACACCCAGAAGGGCGAGAAATAAAATGCGGCCAAGACTGGCTGGTTCCTTAAACAAAAGGATACCGGCAATCGCCGTGCCGAGCACCCCGATCCCGACCCAGACTGCATAGCCGGTGCCGACGGGGAGCGTCCGAAGCGCGACGCCCAGCAATCCCATGCTAGCGATGATGGTTGCCACCACCAGGGTGGAAATGAGGGGCTTCGTAAAGCCCTCCGTGTACTTCAGGCCCACGGCCCAGCAGCATTCGAGAAGTCCGGCAATAATCAATAAGATCCAATTCATGACAAGACGTGCGTTGAGGTTGGCGCGTCGTCTTGTCGTAACCGGGTACGGCGCATCTCGTCCGGAACAGCAAGTTAGGGCATGTTTGCGAATTGAGAAAGAGAGAAAAGAACGAAAAAGCTCCCCTTTTGAAATTCAAGACATAACATGTAAAGAAATTACATTTTTCTTTACACGTCATTCGGACCTGTAAAAATTTCAGCGATTTCTTTCCATATGAAATTCCGCCTCGATCCCTTGCCGGTTCCCACCTCCGTTGCTCTGGAAACGCCAGAGGTGCTGCGACAGGCAGCGAAAGCGCATCGCCATCTGGCTGAGTTGAAAGGCGCGGCTGGCACCATTCCAAATGAGTCCATTTTGATCGACACCCTTGGCCTGCAGGAAGCGAAGGACTCTTCTGCCATCGAGAACATCATTACGACCGAGGACGAACTTTATCAGGGTGATGAAATTTCCGGCCAATTTCCCAGCGCAGCCGCAAAGGAAGTCCACAACTACTCGACTGCGCTTAAGATCGGCTTTGAGCGTGTACGTCGACAAGGATTTCTGAGGCTGGATGACGTCCTCGCGATCCAAAGCGCCCTGGAGGAGAATCGGGCAGGATTGCGCAAGCTGCCGGGAACCGTGTTGAAGAACCAACTAACCGGCGAGGTGGTCTATGAACCACCCCAGCATCCGGAGGAGGTGGAGCGTTTAATGGGCAACTTCCTCGAGCACTTTCACCGCGATCAGCCCGACGCCCCCGACCCTCTTGTACAGATGGCGGTGCTGCACTATCAGTTCGAGAGCATTCACCCATTCTACGATGGCAATGGGCGAACGGGGCGAATCCTGAATCTGCTTTACCTGGTAATCCATGGCTTGCTGGACCTTCCGGTGCTTTATCTCAGCCGCTACATCGTAAAGCAGAAGTCCGACTATTATCGAGGGCTTCAAGCGGTGCGGGAAGCCAAGGCATGGGAGGCTTGGGTGCTCTATCTGCTTCGGGCTGTAGAGGAGACCTCTCGCGAAACCCTCACGCAAGTCCGCGGCATCCAGGATCTGATGCAAGATACCAAACAGCGTTTACGCCGCGATCTTCCAAAGCTCTACAGCCAGGAATTGCTGAACAATCTGTTTCGCCATCCTTACACAAAGATCGAATTCATCGAGCGCGACCTGGGGGTGTCCCGTCCGACCGCCATGAAATATCTCGATGCGCTCGGAAAGGCCGGTTTTGTTCGAAAGAACAAGGTTGGACGAACCAACTACTATATTAACGAACCGCTCTTTGCCCTCTTGAGCCGTTAATCTAAACCTCGAGATCATCAAAAAAAACCGGACCCGGGAAAGATTCCCCGGGTCCGGCTCAAGCATTGACTGGACTTAACCAGCGTTCCTAAGAACGGCTTAGTAGTCCATGCCGCCCATGCCGCCCATTCCTGGGCCGCCGGCGGGAGCTGGCTTTTCCTTCTCAGGCAGCTCGGTGACAACCGCTTCGGTCGTCAGGAGGAGGCCGGAGATGGAAGCGGCGTTCTGGAGCGCGCTGCGGGTGACCTTCGTCGGGTCAACCACACCGGCCTTGACGAGGTCAACGTATTCGCCGGTGGCGACGTTGTAACCTTCGTTACCGCTGTGCTTCTTGACTTCCTGCACGATGAGCGCGCCTTCCTGCCCAGCGTTGTTCGCGAGCTGGCGGAGCGGCGCTTCAACGGCGCGGCGGATGATTTCGAGGCCGATCTGTTCGTCGCCTTCGAGCTTGAGACCGTCGAGGGCCTTCTGAGCGCGGAGAAGGGCGGTGCCGCCTCCGGGAACGATGCCTTCTTCAACGGCGGCACGGGTGGCGTGCAGCGCGTCTTCGACACGGGCCTTCTTCTCCTTCATCTCGGTTTCGGTCGCGGCACCGACATTGATGACGGCAACGCCACCGGCCAACTTGGCGAGGCGCTCCTGGAGCTTCTCGCGGTCGTAGTCCGAGGTGGTTTCTTCGATCTGGCGGCGGATCTGGTTCACGCGGCCCTGGATGTCAGACTGCGAGCCTTCACCTTCGACGATGGTGGTGTTTTCCTTGTCGATGGTGACGCGCTTGGCGCGGCCGAGGTCTTCGATCGAGACGTTCTCGAGCTTGATGCCGAGGTCTTCCGTGATGTTACGTCCGCCCGTGAGGACGGCGATGTCATCGAGGATCGCCTTGCGGCGGTCGCCGAAGCCGGGAGCCTTGACGGCTGCGATCTGCAGCGTGCCACGGAGCTTGTTGACGACGAGCGTCGCGAGGGCTTCGCCTTCGACGTCTTCGGCAATGATGAGGAGCGGGCGGCCGCTCTTGGCAACCTTCTCCAGCAGCGGGAGGAGGTCCTTGAGGCTGCTGATCTTCTTCTCGTGGATGAGGATGTAGGCGTTCTCGAGGATCGCTTCCATCGACTCGGGGCTCGTCACGAAGTAAGGCGAGAGGTAGCCCTTGTCGAACTGCATGCCTTCGACAACGTCGAGGGTGGTTTCGATCGACTTGGCTTCCTCAACGGTGATCGTGCCGTCCTTGCCGACCTTGTCCATCGCTTCGGCAATGATGTTGCCGATCGCGGTGTCCCAGTTGGCGGAAACGGTGGCGACCTGGGCGATTTCCGTACGGTCCTTGACCTTCTTGGAGATCTTGGCGAGCTCTTCGACGATGGCCGCTACGGCCTTCGTGATGCCGCGCTGGAGCGACGTCGGGTTCGCACCGGCGGTCACGTTCTTGAGGCCTTCGCGATAGATCGCTTCGGCGAGAACGGTGGCCGTCGTGGTGCCGTCACCGGCGATGTCGCTGGTCTTGCTGGCGACTTCACGGACGAGCTGAGCACCCATGTTTTCATAGGGGCATTCGAGCTCGATCTCCTTGGCGACGGTAACGCCGTCCTTGGTGATCGTGGGGCTGCCGAATTTTTTGTCCAGGATCACGTTGCGGCCCGATGGCCCAAGCGTGGCCTTCACGGCCCTGGCAAGTTTCTCGACACCGCGCAGGAGCGCGTGACGCGCTGCTTCGTCGAACTGGAGTTGTTTAGCTGCCATAATAGATTATGTAGGGATGGTAAATAGATTTGGGGTTAGCCAACGATGCCGAGGATGTCGTCCTCGCGCAGGATGAGGTAGCTTTCGCCGTCCACTTTGATCTCCGTTCCGCCGTACTTGGAGATGAGAACGCGATCGCCGACTTTGACAACGAAATCGATCTTGTCACCGTCTTCGTCGAGCTTGCCGGTTCCGAGAGCGATCACTTTGGCTTCCTGCGGCTTTTCTTTGGCCGTGTCAGGAATGATGATACCGCCCTTTTTGGTTTCGGTCTCTTCGATCGTCTGGATGAGAACGCGATCGCCGAGAGGTTTGACATTTACTGCCATAACGTAGGGTTCTGCTTTTGGTTTTTTGTTGTTGATATTACTGACACGCCGGGGCGGCGCGAACACCGCCCCGGCGGGATCGGTAAAGGGATTTATTTTTTCTGGTCGTCGTCGACCACTTCAAATTCTGCGTCGACCACGTCGCCTTCCTTGCGGGGCTTGGAACCGCCGTTGCCGGCTTCCCCACCCTGCGCGCCGGCTTCAGGTCCGGGCCCCTGCTGGGCACCTGCCTGCGCGGCTTTGTAAAGCTCCTCGCTCACAGCCTGGAACTTATTCTGGAGCGTGTCGTAGGAAGACTTGATCGCATCCACGTCGGTGCCGTTGAGGGCGTCGCGGACAGCCTTGATGGCTTCTTCGATCTCCGTCTTTTTGTCGGCGGGGATCTTGTCGCCAAGCTCCTTCAACTGCTTCTCGCACTGGTAGGCCAGGCTGTCGGCATTGTTGCGGACTTCGATGGCTTCCTTCGCCTTCTTGTCCTCCTCCGCGTGGAGTTCGGCCTCCTTCTGCATCTTGTCCACTTCCTCCTTGCTCAAGCCCGAGGAACCGGTGATGGAAATCTTCTGCTCCTTGCCGGTACCAAGGTCTTTGGCGGAGACGTGGAGAATGCCGTTGGCATCGATGTCGAAGGTGACCTCGATCTGCGGCGTGCCGCGAGGGGCCGGTGGGATCCCGTCGAGGTGGAACACGCCAAGCTGCTTGTTATCGCGGGAAAGCGGACGCTCGCCCTGGAGCACCTTGATCTCCACACCCGGCTGGTTGTCGCTGTACGTCGAGAAGATCTGCGACTTGCGGGTCGGGATCGTCGTGTTACGCGGGATCATCGGAGTCGCCACGCCGCCTGCGGTTTCAATCGCCAGCGAGAGCGGGGTCACGTCGAGCAGGAGCACGTCCTTGACTTCGCCACGGAGCACGCCGCCCTGAATCGCCGCGCCGATGGCAACGACTTCGTCCGGGTTCACGCCCTTGTGCGGCTCTTTGCCGATCAGGTTGCGCGCGGTGTCCACCACCTTCGGCATACGGGTCATGCCACCCACGAGCACGAGCTCGTCGATGTCACGCTCGGAGAGTTTTGCATCCTTCAAGCAAGACTTCACCGGGGTGATGGTGCGCTCGAAGAGATCGTCGGTCAGCTGTTCCAGCTTGGAGCGGGTCAGCTTCTTCATGATGTGTTTCGGCCCGGTCTGGTCCGCCGTCACGAAGGGGAGATTGATCTCGTATTCCTGAGCCGAGGAGAGCGCAATCTTGGCCTTCTCAGCCTCTTCCTTGATGCGCTGCACGGCGTCAGGCTGCTTGGAGAGATCGATACCGCTCTCCTTTTTGAACTCGTCGATGATCCAGTCCATGATGCGGTGATCCCAGTCGTCGCCACCCAGGTGGGTGTCGCCGTTGGTCGCGCGCACTTCGAACACGCCGTCGCCGATTTCGAGAATGGAGATGTCGAAGGTGCCGCCGCCGAGGTCGTACACGGCGATCTTTTCGTCCTTCTTCTTGTCGAGGCCGTAGGCGAGCGAAGCGGCCGTCGGCTCGTTGATGATACGAAGCACTTCGAGGCCCGCGATCTTGCCTGCGTCCTTCGTCGCGTTACGCTGCGAATCGTTGTAGTAAGCCGGAACCGTGATGACCGCCTGGGTGATTTTCTCGCCGAGCTTGGACTCCGCGTCAGCCTTCAGCTTCGCGAGAATCATCGCCGAGATTTCGGGCGGAGAATAGGTCTTCACCTCGCCGCCGACATTCACCTGAACATTCACGTCGCCATTGGAGGCCTTCACGACCTTGTAGGGAACGCGGTGCAGTTCATCGCGAACTTCGTCGTACTTGCGTCCCATGAAGCGCTTGATGGAGAACACGGTGTTTTCCGGGTTCGTCACAGCCTGCCGCTTGGCAGCCTGGCCAACAAGGCGCTCGCCGCTCTTGGTGAAAGCGACCACCGAGGGTGTCGTACGCGCCCCTTCGCTGTTTTCCAGAACCACCGGCTCCCCGCCTTCCATTACGGACATGCAGGAGTTGGTAGTCCCCAAATCGATACCGAGGATCTTTGACATAAAATAGTTTGGCAACCGCAGGTCTGTAAACTGCCCGCAGCTTGTACCACATCCCTTTAGCAAGCCCCGTTCCTCAGCTTGCGTAAAAATACAAACCACTTATTATGAGCAGCTTACAAAGACAAACGTTGCAGACCTCAAAAAAAACGCCGTCACCAAATGAGCCAATTTGTCTCATATGAGACACAAAACCGAGCCACAATGTCCCGGGTCCGCATTCTCCCCAAAAGTTCCAAAAAATTCGGTTGAAGTCCGTTCCGTTTCCAACCACACTGCGCGTCCTCTTTTCGAGGGATGGGTGACAGAGTGGTCGATTGTGCACGCCTGGAAAGCGTGTGTACCGAAAGGTACCGGGGGTTCGAATCCCCCCCCATCCGCCAGTCCTTACGCAAGTGACTGGGAATCAATCAACTCCCGACGGATCAACGAGTTACGACTACCCTTCTGTGACACAAGCTGTCAGACAACCAGGCGTGACGAACTCCAAAATGTACCTTCATCGACGTGCCAACGGCGTTTATTATTTCCCGCGAAGAGTGCCTTCCAATTTGGAAGGGCTTATCGCGGCAAAATGATTCCACACTCGTTAGGAGCGCGGACAGAAAGGAAGCACTGAAGGCGTATGAGGTCGCTTTGGCCCGTTCTGAACGCGAAAATGGAGCAGGCGCGGGAGAAGATCGAAAAGGAGGCTTTTAGGAGGGCGTCCCAAAATCAGACTTTCCCGGGAGGAACGCCGGGCGTAGCAACTTTGGAAGCAAAAAGAAGGCGATCTAGAATTTTCGGCCAAAGCGATGGCATACCGAGGAGACCAGCAAACCTTCGAGCTACTTTGTTGACGTCAGTTTCTTGATCAAGCAGCCGGTGATAGCCGCTTGCGTGAGCGAGCACGGCCTTGACTTATAACTCCTCGATTTCGGGCAAAGTAGCGGTTTGCGGTCTTCCCCTTTCCCAAATTCAGCCTCCTCGCTACCTTGATCTCAGGCAGATGGGACCGGTTTTGGAATAAGTGATGATCTGCTATTTCAGGAACTCGCGAATCCGGCCAATGTGACGCTGCATCAATTGCTCCGCCAAGGCGGGATCGCGCTGCTTGAATGCCTCTACAATCTGGGCGTGCCCTACGCCGGAAAGCAGTTCCTTTGATGGAGCGGGGCTGATCTGGAGCGAAAAAAGGAAACAGATGTGCAGAATATGCTGCCGATCCAGAATCTCAACGAGGAATCGATTCTGGGTAGCTCGGGCGATGCGCATATGGAAATCCATATCCTTTTGGATCGATTTCAGCTTTTGGATTCCCTCCCCTGGCGTCGTCAGATGGGTAAAAGCATCTGTTTCAATGGCCAGCTTCTCGAGTTGCTTCAACTCCGAGGCGGTCAACTTCGTCGTCGCCTGATAAGCCGATAACCCTTCCATACGGATGCGAATATCGAGCAAACTCAAATACTCCTCCGTCGTGATGCTCCGGACATAAGTGCCGGAACGGTTGCGCCGTTCAAGAATCCCACCCTCCGCCAGGCGATTCAACGCCATCTTGATTGGGCTGAGGCCGAAGTTAATCCTCTTTGCCAATGAATACTCGCTGAGTTTTGTCCCCGGCGGGTACTCCCCGTTCCGAATAAGGGTCATAATTTCAACGGCACAAGCCTCGCTCAAGGTCGAAAAATAACCCTCACTCGTCTTTGCATTCTGCATGATCAATAGAAAGGCGCACTCTCTCACGTCTCGCAAGTCCCAATGATGGCTTCGAGCATTTTCCCTTTGGGAGGCGGGGTCCAGATCCCATGACCAGTCGATTTTCAAAATCCCCATTGACAATCTGATATATTAGATACTAGAAAGAGATCGTCATCAAATCGCACTATGAACACCCCCTCCTCAACAAAAGTCAGTCTGCGACGGTCGATGATTCTCGCAGCAATGGCAGTCTCTCTTTTAACCCACGCCGCTTCTGCCGCTGTGATTGATGGTGTGGACTGGGCATTTAACTGGCAAGGAGATCGCCTTCCTCAAGACGCCCCCGCTTTACCTTGGGATCCGGATTGGAATGTCGCCGGAACGCCCTCGCTGAATGGCACGGGCACAGCCACCGTTCTCAATCCGGCTAACTATGCCGCTCTTGCAGCAGGTCAATGGTTTGGTGGGGGCGCAAATGAGGGTCCCGCGTCCACTCTGGAATTCCGCGTAAAACTTCTGACCACGGGCAGCAGCGAAGCGTGGGGCACCGCGCTGGGGATCGGATGGAATGGCGTCCAGTTTCAGTTCGGTCTCGGCCAGAATAGCGCGGAGCTCACGAATAATAACGGAGCGGGCGGCGGAGGTTCCATCACTCTCGATACAAGCCTTTACCACACCTACCGGATCGTGTTCGATTCGGGCGAAGCGTCCTTATATATCGACGACGCGTTCTCCGGGATCGCAAACGTCGGCAGTGGTGGCTTTGCGAATAATTTTTTCATCGGCCGCTTCACCGGTGACGTCGACGCGCTTGGAAGTAGTGAATGGGAATATATCCGCTGGACCAATGACGGAGCGTTCATTCCGGTGCCGGAACCGACCTGCTTCCTCTTTCTTGCTGTAGGCGGCATCCTCATCCATCGACGCTTCAAAAAACGCGGATAGCCCGCCTCCCTCAGCCGTTTCCCCCTCGGGTATTGCTGCCGAATGATTTATGATTCGCATACTCCCTCTCTCTCTTATTTTGGCGTTCTCCTCTGTATTCGCCAAAGGCGATCTCTACCGTGATCTCCGGATTTTCAAACCGGAGGCCACCAATCACCTCCACTATCGAACGGATGCCAAAACAGACGGGTACGGTGTTCAGCTTCAAGGGGGAGAGACGATCAAGTTTCAGCCCAAACAGGAGGGCAAGTACGCCGTCTACCTTTCCTTGGTCACTCCGAGCCCGAGATTGAATGCCACTTGGGGCAATAGGCGCTTTTCTCTGGCTCCGAATGCACGTTTTTACCATGGAGTGAAAGAGCCATTTCCGGCGAAATCGACGATTCGCAACGGAAGTGTCTATGCCATTAATCCGGCAAAGCAAGGGGAGTTCGTCTCCCAGGAAATCTTTGCAGGCTATGGCGATTTCGCCGAAGGTCCCTTGATCATCGAGAATGGCCAGAAACAAACGAGAATCACGCGAATCCGCATTCGCTCCCTCAGCCCGGAAGACCTCGCCCTTCTGGAACATGAGAACAACCCGACAAAAAATCGGCGCGTCATCTATAACAACGACGGTTTTAGTGAGGGATTTGGTGAAAGTGATTGGACGCCACAGGAAATCTACCGCCAGATCGATCGCTTCAAGGATAGCGACTGCGAGCGATTGGATTACCAAACGGTCTCCGGTGGCACGGTCCAGTTTCCCAGCAAATATCTGGAGTTCTATGGCGAAGGGATCGTCAATTTTGCACGGGAATTCGAGAAGAACGCCGCCGCCAATTATCGGAAACTGGTGGATGCAGGAATGCCGCTCTACCCGACACTCGTGAAACGGGGAGCAGAGATCCAATTACCGGTTTGGGGGGCACAACGGATGAATGCCTATTACGGCGATCACCCTTTTGGATGGTCATTAAACGGTGCCTTCTGGCGCGAGAACCACGAAAAATTCGGCATAAAAGACAAGTCCGGAAGACCCTTCGCAGGCCGCGGAGAATTGAGCTACGCCTTCCCCGAGATCCGACAGCAAAAGCTCGGCGTTCTGAAGGAATTGGTGGAGCAAGGATGCGAGGGCGTGACGCTCGATTTTCACACCCCTCATGTCTTGGGATACGAGGAGCCGATGGTCGCCGCCTTCCAAAAGAAATTTGGCCAGGATCCTCGTAGGCTTCCGGAAAGCGACTCCCGCTGGCAGAAAGTGCGATGCGAAGTGATGACCAATTTCCTTCGCGAAGTGCGCACGGAACTCAATGAAGTGGGCAAAACATTAGGCAAAAAGATCGGTGTCTGCATCCGCCTCCCCGCAAACAGTCCCCGCCGCTACGGATATGACCCCGAAACGTGGATCAAGGAGCGGCTTGTCGACATGCTGGTACCGGGGGAGGCTTTCGGAAATATGGAGATCTGGTATGACATCAAGCCCTGGGTCGAGATGACCAAGGGAAGCGACGTCAAAATCTACGGAAATATCGAATATTTCATCGACGAAAGTTCCCACACGGAATTGACCGATGAAGAGGTGGAAAGCGGCGTACAGCCAGGGGTGCAGACAATCTACACAAAAGAAGACTATCTCCATCGCGCAGCCGAGCTCTATCGCGACGGTGCCGACGGGCTCTATCTTTACAACAATTTCATGCGCGAGCCGGAACAGCACATTTCCCTGAACCAGCTCGGTGACAAAGAGTATGTACGGAAATGGTCGCTGTTTCAGGACCCACGAAATCTCGGCTCGGAAATCATCTCGATCATACCGTGAAACCGTCGATCGTGCCATTTCTATTAGCGGGGCTGCTGACGCAACTAACGCCCCTCATCGCCGCCGAAGCGCCAGCTGAGACTGTGGAACTCGTAGATCAGCTCATGCCGCTAAAACCCTACTCGGGGTGGGATGCACTGGAGCAGATCCGCGATACGCATCAACGCGACGCATTCAAGGCCAACTGGCACCTCATGGAAGCGAACTATCTCGATTCCGTCGACTTTCAGTTGCGAAAGAAGGTGACGATTCTGAATGAGAATACAACTCCGATCATCTATGGCAATAATTGGCCGGTTGCGAAATATCGCGCAGGAAGCCGTCCCGAGCTGGAGGCGATCGCATTCTCCGTCACGAAAGACTGCGTTACGCAACAGCAAAAAGCACTCGCACTAATGCGCTACGTCAGGAACATTTATCGAAATCCAAGTGATCCCGGTGCAATCCAGTTTGGCGGCACGGAGGAGCAGTTGATTGCACGAGGCGATGGGTTATGCGAAGGCGTGAGCCGATTGTTAGTGGGACTGGCTGAAACCGTGGGAATGCCAGGCAGGATTATCATCCACATCATCGGGGGGCATCTAGTGGCGGAGATCCTGGTGAACGGGAAGTGGGGTTATATCGATTCTCGTTCGGGCCTCTATTTCCTTAAACCGGACGGCACATTGGCTTCCGCATGGGAAATCTATCGTGACCCCGCGTTGCTCGGCTCGCAATCTGAAGCCGTCGTGAATGACGTCTCTCCCCGCTGGCGCTACGCAGACCTGATCACGCAACTGCGCAACGAATACTTCCATCCAAAAGAGCTTCTGGGCGTGGTGAACTATTCATTGGAGTCAAAAAATGACTACAACTTCCCGATCTATTCAATGAAAGAAGTGCGGGCGCGAGGGTTAACCGAGCTTTCCGCCGCATATCGTAAGGCAACCGAGGCGGTTTTTTATCCCAACAAATGAACGCATCTCCATTCCCTTTGGAAAACATCAAAAGAGGCGTGCTGCGGCTGGCCGTTTCAGTGCTCGCTGGACTCCTCCTCGCGCCGGCAGGCGTTGCGCAACAAGCGGATGTCCAATGGACCCAAGAACTCCGGTTTGAAAAGCTCCCCGACGAACTCGCTCCTCAATGGAGGGGCTTGGGAGAAGGCCGTACCTATATCGAAGAGAGTCACCTGGTGATCGACACAAGCGACAATAGCTCTGGAGCCAATTATGTCTGGCGAGTCGAGGGCGATGTGCACAACCGGTATTGGGACGCCAGTCGTCCGACGACGGTCGAGTTCAGGTGTCGCGTCCGGGAACTTCAGCCAGGCAAAACATCCGCTGCCCATATCGTGATCGCCGATTCCAGAAAATACTATAGCTTTCCTGTCGGGAGCGATGAATGGATGACCTACCGCGTCGTGATCAACGATGGGATTGCCGAGCTTTATCGTAACAACAATGAGACTCCAGAACATACCTCATCCGGCTATTCGCTTCCGGAAGGCGTCAACTCCAATCACTTCTATTTTGGCGACGCAGGGGACGAGATTGGTGGAATAACGGAGTGGATATTCCTACGCTGGACAAACGAGGGCAGTTTCCCTCCGCCTCCCCATGCACAACAATGACTTGATTGCCATGCCTCACCGATGCCTCTCCAGACCTTGCCGTCATCTGAGAAGTGATGTAACCCGACGCGTGAGCGCGTTCACCCTCCTGGAGCTGCTGGTGGCCATAGCGCTTATCATTGTCATCGCGGCGTTGCTTCTAACAGGGATCCAAGCGATCACCCAACAAGCGCGCTCGACCAAGTGCCTGAATAACATGCGCCAACTGGGAGTAGCCATCCAGGGCTGGATGGGGGAGAACCAGATGAAAGCTCCCATTGTCCTTCAGCAACCCCTTGAGCGAAGCTGGATGCGCCAGATCGCGCCTTATCTCGGCCTCACTGGCGAAGAGGAGGAAGCGCCGGTTTTTCGTTGTCCGGCGGATCCTTCCGAGAACCCGAAACAAAAGCGGACCTACCGCTTCAATACCAGCAATTCAGATTGGGGTGAAAACTATATCCCCTTCAGCTTCCCCACACCGCTTGATAGACGGTCCGTCATGGATGTATTGCATCCCTCCACCTATGTCATGCTCTTTGACGTGGCCTATACCGGATCATATCCGCTTGGTTTGTGGCAGGATAGCACGAACGAATGGAATAACCGTTGCGACAAAGTCCAGTTCCCTCCGGGGGATCCCGGTCCTTACATCAGGCCTCACTATCAAAACAAGGCCATAAATCTTCTCTTCTACGATGGGCATGCCGCTAAGCATTCCTATCCGCTCCCGGACGAATTTTACTACTGGGACCGCTAGGTATTCTTCTTATCACTCTCTCATTTCCCTTCAGCATGAGACTCTCCGTCTTTCATTCTGATATCACACCGCCGATCGGGCATCCCCTTTGTGCGGGTTGGTATCCTTCCTCTACTGCAATTGCTGATCGTCTATCAGCAAATGGCGTCATCTTGTCATTCAATGATCAACTCCCCGTGGTGCTTTGTGCTCTCGATTGGGCGGAGATGAGCAATGGCGAGTATCGCCTCTGGCAAGAGGGCATCGCGGAAGCAACGGGCACACAGCCCAATCGGGTAGCCATTCATTGCATCCATGCTCACGATGCACCGTGGCCGGATCGTGAAGCCCAAATACTTCTGGATCAGGCAAATGCCTGTTGCCAGATCATGGATGTAGAATGGTGTGAAAAGGTCCGTCATTCCGTCGCGGCATCTGCTGGAGCTTCTCTGGAGAATGCGCAGGAGGTGACTGATATCCGCCTAGGCAAGGCGAAGGTTCCGCAGATCGCGAGCAATCGGCGTGTCCTCGGGCCTGATGGGAAGGTCAAGGGGGTCCGTTGGACACGTTGCCGCAATGCGGAACTCCGCGCCGCGCCCGAAGGGGAGATCGATCCCTATCTGAAGACCGTCAGCTTTTGGAGCGGATCGCGGAAAATCGCCGCCCTTCACTTCTACGCGGTGCATCCGACGAGCTACGATGGGACCGGGATCGTCACTACGGATTTTGCCGGCATCGCCCGTGATCGACTCACGGAAGAAGACGGGGTGCCTCACCTCTATTTCACCGAATGCGCGGGGAACATCACACCCGGAAAGTATAACGATGGCCTCGCGGATAATAGGGAGCTCTTCACGGAACGGATCTTCAACGCCATGCGGGCCTCGGAATCTCATGCGGAAGTCCATCCACTCTCCTCCCTTGAATGGCGGACATCGGAAGTGATCCTCCCTCCGAGAGAAGATCTCACCGAGGTGGCGCTCTTACAAACGGTCCAATCCGCCTCTTCGACGACTCAGGCCAAAAGCCGTGCAGCCGTGGCACTCACTTACCGGCGCCGATGTGAAGCGAAGATTTCGATCACCCTATCCGCATTGCATCTTGGAGATGCGTTCATCCTGCTCAGTCTGCCCGGCGAGGCATTTATCGAATACCAACTTTATGCCCAGAGTCTCGCACCGAACGCAATGGTGGTGACTCCTGCCTACGGTGACTGCGGCCCAGGATACATTCCGCTGAGCCGATCTTATGAAGAAGGGGGCTATGAACCGTCCGACGCGTTTTGCTCCCCGGAGAGCGAGGGCATTCTTTGCCATGCGATTCACAAGCTTCTCAACCATCCCGCCAACCATCCCGCCAACCATTCCGAACAGCCATCCGTTTCCCTAGCCCATACTCAAGCATGAATCCGTCAACGACTGCAACGCCCAGCGCCCTGGACAGGACCCCTCCCGCACCTTTACGACCACGCCCCACTCTGGGTCTTGGAAAACTGCTCATTGGAAAAGAAGAGGAGGCGCTTCTACTGGAAGTCGTCCGTAGCAAACACCTGTTCCGGTACACCTATGACCTTCCCGCTGCCGAACAAGGGAAGATGACGGCAACACTCGAAAAAGAGTTTCGGGAAATGATGGGCGCAAAATACGCGCTCGCCGTCACCAGCGGCACGGCAGCCCTCGAAGTTGCCTTGGGTGCCATGGGCGTCGGGGCTGGAGACGAAGTGATCATCCCCGCCTGGAGCTGGATCTCCTGTTTCTCGGCCGTGGTGCGCGTCGGCGCCCTTCCGGTGCTTGCAGAACTGAATGATACCTTCTGTTTGGCCGCTGGAGAAATCACCCGACTCACGACGCCCCGAACAAAGGCGGTCATTGTGGTTCATTATCAAGGAGTGGCTGCGGACATGGACCCCATTCTGGAAGAAGCACGGAAAGCGGGGATTCGTGTGCTGGAAGATTGCGCGGAGTCGCCGGGCGCACTCTACCAAGGGAAGCGCGTCGGCTCGATGGGCGACATGGGCATTTATAGTTTTCAATATCAGAAGACCATGACGAGCGGCGAAGGTGGGATGCTCGTCACGAGTGACCCGCTCCTTTATGAGCGCGCGGTGAGAATGCATGACCTGGGACTCCTTCGCGCCCATCATGCTTTATTTGTTGATCCGACAGTCTCGCCATTCTGTGGCGCACAATATCGCATGAATGAAATGACGGCGGCAGTCGCACTCGCGCAGCTCCGGAAGCTCGATACCATTCGCTCGTATTGTCGAGAGCTAAGCTGCCGGATCCTCAGCCGCATTGCCGACCTTCCCGGCTTGGAGTTACGTCGCATCCCGGACCCGACGGGAGATTCCGGATTTGAGATCTATTTCTGCCTTCCTGATCAGGAGACGACCATCCGTTTCAAGGAGATGCTCGACGCCCGGAGCGTCATCTCCATGAAAATGACCGGGACACAATGCCATTACGGGCAGGAGTATTGCCGGAATCGCTCCACCCATGCCGAGCAGTCATCCCCGTTCCGTGACTTTAAAGAATGGCCTGCTCCGGGATACCGCATGGAAGATTTTCCCCGAACGGAAAGCTTAGTACGCCGTTTCGTTGCCATCCCTCTCGGTGTCCTATTCACCGAAGAAGATGCCGACCACATCGCGCAATCGATCATCGACATCCACTCCGCCCTTGGCGTGGCTTCTCTCTAAATCTCATTCTACGATGTCCGAACCAAAACTACGAATCGCTCTCATCGGATGTGGCATGCGTGCCACCGCTTACTTACGAAATCTGCCAGAGAGCCTTAGAGAGCGCGTCTCTCTTTCCGCGGTTGCTGATCCATCCATAGAAAATCGCGATTTCTTTGTGAGCCGTTTCGGCAATGAGCAGACCGTCTCTTATGATTCTGCCCACGACCTGCTTAACCGGGAGACCGCGGATGCCTTGATCATTGCGAGCCCCAATCACGCTCATGTGGAACATCTGATCCCGGCGCTGAAATGGAATGTCCCGATCCTGATTGAAAAGCCGATCTGCATCTCTCTGGAAGATTGTCACGCAATCTGGCATGCCTACCAATACTCGCAGCGGCCTACGATCTTCGTTGGGTTCGTACTCCGTTACACGCCGTTCTATCGCAAGGTGCAGGAACTGGTGCAGTCCGGAATCCTTGGCCAGATCCTTCAGGTGGACGGCGACGAAATCGTTGGGACGGCCCTCACCTCCGTCTTCTTCCGGGAGGGATGGAGACTCCAGAACTCTCGCAGTGGCGGGGTTCTTCTTGAGAAATGCTGCCACGATTTTGACGTCCTCTCGTTGCTTGCCGGAGCCCCGGCGAAAAGCGTCTTCTCTTTTGCCGCACGGACCCATTTCATCTCACGCCCACGCGAGGAACAACACGCGCGCTTCGACGCAGAGGTGACCCGTCGTCTTGCGTTGGATTATGGAGACGCCCATATCAAACGCTTTTTTGAATCGACCTCCGATGAGAGCGTCTACAATGAGCGAAGCGAAGTTCCTGATCATCAATCAGCACTGGTGGAATATGAAAACGGAGTTCTTACTGCATTCACCGTGACCTTTGGGCAACCCCGTCAAACCCGCCTTCTTCGCATCATGGGAAGCAACGGCCTACTCACCGGTGATATCCAAGGGTCATGGATCGAAGTTGACATCGGCCGCCACCGCGAGGATGGCTGGGAACGGCAACGCTTCGAGATCGCGCACGATAAAAGCGGGCACAACGGCGGCGACAGCCACATCAACGACGCATTTTGGGCTGCCGTGGCGGGAAACAAAACAGACGTCCGCGCGGGCCTGCGTGAAGGCCTTGAGGCAACCATCACTTCCATCTGTGCGGAGGAGAGCAATCGCACCGGGTCACAAGTATCGATTCGCAACGCCCGGGCAATGGTCTTTGCCGAGAGTGCCCCCGTGAGCATCGATGCAATGGCAACCCAACGAGTGGCACAGCTCTGATGAATGAGAGGCTAATCGAAAAGTTTAGCAGAAGGCGAATGCGGACAATCTTCGAGAAAGCCTCTCGCCACGCCAGGCACGCCATTTGCCTCTTTGCGCTGATCATCTCCGGATGTCAGCGCAAAGAGAGCGATCATCTCGTTCTTCTTTCACCGGGCGGTGCGACCCGAAAAGCGGTGGAGACAGCGGTCGCACAGTTCCAGCAGGAGAATCCCGGATTGAAAGTAAAGATCATCACGACGCCGGGGAAGGACTATTACGTTAAGTCGCTTACCATGCTGGTGGGGCAGGTGCCCGTTGATGTCTTGTGGATGGGGCAAGGGTTCGGCATGTTCGCGGGGCGGAATGCCCTTCTCGATCTTACCCCCTATCTGGCGAGCGATCCCCTTCCCGGAGACACCCGTGCGGAGGTGGTCGATTGGTATCGGCGAGGGGAGAAGCTTTACGGGATCCCCTATGGGATCGATGTGCAGGCGATCGCGTATAACAAAGATTGGTTCGATGCCGCGGGCGTACCGTATCCCAAGGCAGATTGGACCGTCGATGAGATGCTTGCGATTGCGCGCGAACTCACCGACCGGCGAAACGATCAGCATCCATTCAAAAGTGGACTCGGGCTCAAGGATCTCGACTATCGCTACTTCGGTCTTTCGCTTCTCGATGCCGATGAGAGGCATTTTGCCCTGAATACCCCCACCGGCGTCGAATGGCTAAAGAAAAACGTGGCGCTGGTTCATGATGAGAAGCTAATACCCGCAGGTGCGGATACTGATACCATCGATCGTCTCAACGGATTCCTGAGTCAGCAGACAGCGATGATCGACATCTATAGCTGGGATATCTCGGAACTTCGCCAGCGCGCGCCGTTTCAATGGGACATCGTGGCCGTGGCGACTGGGCGGAGTGGAAAACGAGCAGCATGGGCCTCCAGTGCGGCATTCTGCATCGCGCGGAGCAGCAAACATCCGGATGCCTCATGGAAACTCCTCCGGCATTTGACCGGTGCCGCCTTTCAGCGGTCGACGATGCAGCAGACCGTTCCGACGCTGGCGTCGCTCCACGACGAGTATCGCTCTGCACACCCTGCCCCACCAGAACATCTCTCCGAATTGTTACGAATGCTCGACTCTATGCAAGGCAACCCGCGCACCGCCGCGTTTGCGGAAATCGATGCGGAATGGAAATACTGGAAGAAAAAAGCAATCCTTCGCCAGGTAACAGCGGAAGAAGCTTTGAACCAGGCGGAATCGAATATCAACAGAATCCTCTCTCTTCATCGTAAGGAGGAAAAAGAATGAAAGTGCGCCCTTGGGTCACCGGGGTGTTTCTCATGCCAAACCTGCTTGGTTTTCTGGCATTCACATTCCTTCCCATTCTCGCGTCATTTATTCTCGCGTTCTGCTCCTGGGATCTTCTCAGCCCACCCCGTTTTGTCGGCTTCGATAACTTTGTTGACCTGATCGGATTCCGGCGCGCTGTTGGAGGGGGAATTGAGGCGGTGAATCCGCGATTCTGGTATTACGTCTATAACACTCTATTCCTGATGATCGGACTTCCCTTCTCCGTCATCGGCTCACTCGCGCTCGCCTGCCTCCTCAATCGCCGCCTCTATGGTCGAAACTTCTTTCGTCTCCTCTTCTTTATCCCCTCGATCGTGAGCGGTGTCGGGATCTATCTCTTGTGGAAGTGGATCTTCAATCCTGATTATGGCCTGTTCAATTCCGTTCTTCTGCAATGTTTCGGCGTTGCGGGGCCGCGCTGGCTGGAATCAACCGCTTGGGCCAAGCCCGCCTTGATGATTATGCAGCTCTGGGCCGCCGTGGGTGGAATGAATGTTATTCTTTATCTCGCTGCGCTACAGAATATTAACCCAGAACTCTATGAGGCAGCCGAAATCGACGGCGCGAGAGCAGGGCGCCAGTTTTGGCACATCACATGGCCAATGGTCTCCCCAACAACTTTCTTCATCCTCACAATGGGAATTATCCAGGGATTTCAGGGGGGATTCGATTCCGCCTATGTGATGACGCAGGGTGGCCCCGCCGCAAGCACCACTACGCTCAGCTATTTCATCTATGAAAACGGCTTCCAATTCTTCTATATGGGCCGGGCATCGGCAGCCAGTCTGATTCTATTTATGATGGTGATGGTTTTCACCTGGATCAACTGGCGGCTCGGTTCGAACAAAGTGCATTACTGATCTTATGGCACGCGAACGTTTCCTATACGAAATCCGGGATCCCAGAGTCCGCGCCTTCGAGGCGGGTAAGCGTATCGCCCTCTGGCTTCTTCTGATCGCCGCAGGCATCAGTATGATTTATCCTCTTCTCTGGATGTTCGGCACCTCGCTGAAGACAGTTGATCCGACGGCCATCATGACAGAGGGCGATCGTTCCAGCATTTTTCCCGCAGGTGGCAATATCCTGGAAAACCTCTTTCCAAAGCGATGGCATTGGGAGAACTATCCTGCCGTCTTCAAGGAAATTCCGTTTGCCCGCTATTTTTTAAATAGCCTGTTTGTCGCCCTCGCCGTGACGTTCGGGCAACTGATCACCTGCTCGATGGCGGCTTTTGCTTTCAGCCGATTTGAATTTCGCAACCGGGACAGATGGTTTTTTTGCTACCTGTCGACCCTCATGGTTCCAGCCACCGTCACCTTGATTCCCACCTTTGTTCTTCTGAGCCGAACCAGCTTGATAGATACTTACTCCGCCCTGATTGTGCCTCCCATTTTCAGCGCCTACGGCACCTTCATGCTTCGGCAATTTTTTATGGGGATTCCTCGCGACCTCGAAGAGGCCGCTGCAATCGACGGTTGCGGCCCATTCACCATTTTTTGGCGTGTTATTCTTCCTCTCTCCGGCCCCGCCCTGACGACCCTCGGGATTTTCTGTTTTCTCGCAAACTGGCAAAACCTTCTCGGCCCTCTTGTCAAGATCAACAGCGATGAGCTGAAAACGCTTCCGCTTGGTTTGCTGAACTTTGTCGACCTCAATAGCGCAGACTGGCCGCTGCTCATGGCAGGAAGCCTTATTTCCATCCTTCCGATTCTCGCTATCTACCTGTTTGGCCAACGATTCTTTGTGGCGGGTGTGCGACTCGGAGGAGTAAAGGAATGATGGATCCCGATAAGCTGCTGCTCGGAAGCGCGAAAGGAGATATCACCCCCGATCGGCCGATTCCACTGGCAGGCTACTTCTCGAGAACGAAGGTGAGCATCGGCGTCGCCCACCCACTGGCAATCCGTGCGTTGGTATTCGAAGACAGTGTGGGGGCGAGGGCGCTCCTGATCTCCGCAGACCTGATCTGGTGGGAGCGGGACGTAATCGATGTCTGGAAAAAGAAGATCGAGAGGCGCTTTGCCATTCCGGAAAGCGCCCAACTCTTTGTCGCATCTCATACCCATTCAGCTCCAATGCCGGGGCCTCACTTTGCAAGCACCTTGGGTAAATCCCGTCGCTGGTATCGTCAGAAACTCCAGAAAACCGTTTACGCGATAATAAAGGAAGCGTTCGAAAATCGAGAGCTAATTTCGCATGTGAGTCGAGGCGTTGCCCCTTGCGACATCGGCATCCATCGTCGCAAGAGAGTTGGCAACGAGGTGATCATGGCGCCCAATCCCGGAGGCGCCGTCGACCGGGAGGTCACCGTTTTTCGCTTCCATCGGCACGATGGGAGCGTCAAATCTCTTCTCACGCACTTCACCTGTCATCCCACGGTGAAAGGAGATCGCTATGTGTCATCCGAGTATTGCGGTGATGCGATGGATAAGCTGGAGGGCGAAACGGGGGTTGTCTCCCTTTTCCTTCAAGGGTGTGCCGGAGATACCCGGCCAAATCTTCAGGAAGATGGCCGCTTCGTCGTGGGAAATGTGGAACAAATCGCCCAATTTGGGGAGGTACTTTTGAAGGCAATCAGGCAGGCCGCGTGCAACGCCCAACAACACGCTTTCGCTGGCAAAATTCATGCTTCGACCGAAGAGGTAGAACTCCCTTTTCAGGCCATCCCCACAAAGGAAGATCTAATTCTACGCCGCGATGTTTTAAGAACCCCCTCAATTGCCGAACCAACACCGCTTCAACGCGCAATCGAGCTAAAATGGATTGACGCCATGCTCTCTCCGGGCGGTCTTCGACCTTATGAGAGATTCCATCTTTCGTTTCTCAGCATCGGTTCGCAGCTTAAACTGATGGGCTTCAGTGGCGAAACCGTTCTGGAGTACGGCCTTCACGTCAAATCACTCGGCCAAGGTGAGATATTGCCGATTGGCTATGCGAATGGCATGAGCGGCTATATCCCCACCGATCAACAGATCGCAGAAGGTGGCTATGAAGGCGGAGGCGCACATAAACTCTTTCTGCTGCCTGCCCCGTTCCGCACAGGGATCGAAACTCAAATTAAAGATGCAGTGGAAAAGATGATCCCTCTTCGGCGAGGTTCATCTTGCCGTGTGTAGGACAACATCAACTTCCCAAAGCATGTTATCGGTGATTCGTCCAAGGACTACTGTCTAAAGGAGTGTGACAGGCGTTTGGCGCCAAGCAGCCGAACGAAGCGAATGACGGACAAATTCTCTGATATTCGCGGAACAGAGAATACGGAGTGACCATTTTGATTTGGATTCACTGTTCCGCCAGTTTTCAGTCCGACGTGGGGCACTTCCCAAAACCTTGGGGACACAGTTTGACGATGGCAGGATGCACTATCTGTCAAAACAGATTCAGTTGGCGCATCTTTGGATGTAGCGGGATTTCCTCGTTCTGCTTTTCCAGCAGCTTATCCTGAATATCGTGCAGAAAAGGAGAGGGCTGCCGGTCACGAAGCTCTCCCTGCCAGTGACGGCGGCGGGCGTGAGTCAGGAAAAGGCGATCTTTCGCCCGGGTAAGGCCAACGAAAAAGAGACGGCGTTCTTCAGCGCTGTCGGCGTCGTCCCCGGCGGAGCCGAAGCGATGAGGGAGCAGGCCGTCCTCACAACCGACGAGAAAGACAACGCGGAATTCCAGACCCTTGGCGGCGTGCAGGGTCAATAGCGAAATTCGCTCGGCGCGGGCATCGTGCAGGTCCACGTCCACGCCGAGGAGGAGTTCGTTGAGGAAAGCATCGAGGCTGGTCCCATGCTTGGCGGCCAAAGGGCGGAGCGCATCGCCGATGGTTCTCAGATTAGCGTCGGGAGATTCGGTCAGAGCCAGTTGTGCGGCAGCTTGGGAGAGCCGATCCGCAACCGATGCGTCCGGCGGGAGCCTTTTGAGTTGAGTAATGAGCGCCTGGACGGTGGGATGCTCGAGTAGAGGACCGTGAGCGCGTTTCTGGAAGGGAATGCCGGAGCGGGTGAGCGCTTCGACGAGCGCGGGCGTTTGAGCATCGGTCCGGTAGAGGATGGCGAAATCGTTGAAAGCGTAGGCGCGTTCTTCCGATCCAGTGGCGCGGCCGGTGTCGAAGGAGGTCAGGCTAGTGCCGCCGATAAGCCGCTCAATGGTGGCGACCACGAATTCGGCCTCGGCGTATTCGGTGGCGCACTCTCGCAACGTAACCCGAGTGGTGTCGGTGCTCTGAGCCTGTAACACACGGTCTCGGACGAGCGTGCCCGGCGCTACGGCCTGCAATGCGGCTTCCACGATGAAGCGGGCGGAACGATAATTGCGGGTGAGTTGCACGACATGGGTCTGAGGGTAGTCGCTTTGAAATTGCTGGAAAAACCGCACATCAGTACCGCGAAAGCCGTAGATAGCCTGGTCAGGATCACCAATGGCGCACAGGCTGGCACCGCCATCGGCCAGGAGATGGACGAGTTGATACTGGCGCTCGTCCACATCCTGGTATTCGTCAACGGCCAGGTGGGGCCAGCGGGCACGGTAGAGGGCGGCAAGGTCGGGATTGGCGGCGAGTTGCTCCACGGTCAGGGCGATGAGGTCGTCGAAATCCACGAATCCGCACTCGCGCATGGCTTGAGTGAAGGCAGCGGGACGGAGATCACGCCGGGAGAGAAACGCTTTGGCCTCGGCAGCGGTGACGCCGGGCAGATCGCGAGCTAGCGATAGCATTTCGCGCTCTCCGGACACGCGGAGGGGAGCGCCCAGCCCGAGTCTCGCTTCCTGTTCCCGCAGTAGGGTGAGACACAGCGAGTGGAATGTCATTACCGGCACTCGGGAACCCACTCCATCGGGCAGCAGATGGATCAATCGTTCCCGCATTTCAGCGGCAGCACGGCGGGTGAAGGTGATGGCCAGACATGACTCGGGAGTTGCTCCGTAATCGGTAATGAGATGCGCCAGCCGGTGGGTAAGCGTGCGGGTCTTGCCGGTGCCGGGACCGGCGATGATAAGCAGAGGCCCCTGGACCACAGTAGCCGCACGACGTTGATCGATGTCCAGCCCCGCCAAAAGAGGAGAGGCGGGCATGGCGTCGGCAGGAGGAGGCAGGAGATTGGGAGCTGACGGCGCCGGCGGCACGGACAGACTGGAGGATTCTGGAGCGGGCTCCGGTTTGTGCAGCTCTTTTTGGAGCGGCGGCCTATTCGCGGGAGGCAGATCGAACAACGCCCCCACGGAATGCCGGTTCTCCAGTTCACCGGGCTCGAACATACGGATGACACCGTACTCACCATCATAGCCGCCTTCACGGATGACCTGGCCCTCGCGCATGCGGGAGATAGCCTCGGCCAGCAATTCCGAGCCATGGCCCCGGATTTGGTCAAGCGGGAGTTGAGAGAGGATGTCAAGCTCAGGCCCTAAACGGCGGATTGTCTGCTCATAGGCAACCTGCACCGTTTTGCTTTTTGAACCGGCCTGATAGATCTCGCCCAGTACTTCCGGCAACGGAATCAAACTATCGAACGGTGCGGCACCAGGCGGGGGCTGCGGTTCGGTGCGATCGGCCAATTCCTGCACCCTATAATGAACACCGAGGGTGAGTGCCGCACCGCACACTGGACAGAGCTTGCCAAGACGGCGTGATTCCTCCGGCGCGCAACGGAAGCCGCACGCCCGATGACCATCCATATGGTATTTCCCTTCCTCTGGAAAAAATTCTACCGAACCCTTATAGCCCCGGCCCGTGGCCAGTGCATCGCGAATGGCAAAATAGTTGAGTTCGCAGTCGAAACGGCTGGCTTCGCGTCCGAGGTTGCCGGGGGAATGCGCATCAGAATTGGACACCAGTTGAAAGCGGTCGAGCATCGACACCTGCCAGTTCATCGCCGGGTCCGACGAGAGGCCTGTCTCCAGCGCGAAGATGTGGGAGGAGAGATCCCCGTAGCAATCTTCCAGGCGGTCGAAGCCGGATTTTGATCCGAACACGCTGAACCAGGGAGTCCAGATATGAGCCGGGATGAGGTAACAGCCATCGCCCGCGCTCAGGCAAATTTCCAGCAGATCGCGCGAATTCAGTCCCAGGATGGGTCGCCCGTCGGCGGCAAGATTCCCGATGCGGGCCAGTCGGCCCACCATACGGTCCGCACTGGCAAGGTCGGGTGCATAGAGCAGATGGTGGACTTTCCGTACCTTGTCGCCTTGTTTGTAGATTGTGGAAATTTCCACTTCCAACAGAAACCGGACCGGCTCGGACGCGACGGCGCAGGGGCCAAGCTGATCATGGATCGCGGCTTCCAAATCGTCACGCAGCCGGAAAAGCCCTGGCTCGGCGGGCACCAGTTCGTCTTTGATCGCCGCCATCCAAGCCGGATGAGTGAAATCTCCTGTGCCTATCACCCGAATACCCTTCTTCTTCGCCCATAGCGCGAGATGAAAAAAATCCAGATTCTTGCTCGTGGCCCTGGAGTATTTCGAGTGGATATGCAGGTCGGCGTAGAAAGGCATCAGGTAGATCGAGTAAAATTCAAAAAGCGCGGTGATGGTCTTGATCATCTCTTCCCGTCGCTCAGGGAAGCATGTCAGTAACTCTTTCGAAGGTCCATTTCATAAGCGACGGCATTGTCGCTGGAATTTTCCGGAGTTCGTTCGACCGATATCCGATATTGGAGCGGATGAACTGGCGCAAAAGGCCGAGCCGCGATGACCTGAGGAGGAGAGGCGTATCTTGAGATCCGGTGTGCCTCCGACAAAAGGCACTCGCGGCCATATAGCGCTCGCTCAAATGCCGAAATGAGATGTCCTTAGTACCACTGACCTTGCTGATCAAGTACGCGATATTTGGCCATGGCGGACTGATTGCAATCAGCGACGGCGGAACGGGACGAACCTCTTTTCAAAACGGCGCGTGATTTCGCAAAATGGAACACTCACTTCGGTATCCGGAGGTCAGGATCAGGTTCCTCAAGGGACAATGGCCAGCCTGCATTCCCTGCAATCCACTCCTTGTTTCAAGGCGCGACCGATTTCAAGAGAGGATGGCACCCCCCGTCGAGACGATAGACTCGCCTGGATTTGGAAAAGCTCGTGCTTCGGGTCACCCGCCCCTGCTGGTGATAGGTTGCCAGCACTCCTTCCACTGCCATTCGCCCGTCATGCATAGTCACCGGTGGTCTCTTTCTCGATTGGACGGCTTTGACAAATGCGAGCATTTGCTGCTGATAAGCGTCAAAATATCCGGGATAGATTTCGCTGAGCGATTGCGGGAGGTCCCCCCCTATCAGCGGCGTGATCTTTTCCTCCGGGACGAAGATGTCCTCTCCACAGTCCACCACTAGTGCGGCTGAGTTAAAGTCTCGGGCATAGGGGTAGACTGTGAAATCGATTCTTCCCTCGCGACCCAGGATGCGGCCCCGAAGCAGCCCCTGGCGAGTCGTTCGGTAGTTGGCACTGGTGATCAGGGAAGCGGTCGCCCCGGACTCAAAACTCAAAAGAGTCTGGGCAAAATCTTCTGTCACCCTTTTGGGATTGAGGCGAAGCGTGTTGCCACTCACGTGATGAATCTCGCCCAAAAAGTGTCGGGCAAGGTCGACCAGGTGGCATCCGAGTTCCATGAAAAATCCGCCTGAACGGTAATCCTCCCAACAACGACCTTCGTGCCCCGCAATCCGGAACGTCATTTCCATATCCGCGTGAAATACCGGTCCCAAACGCGGGATCGCCTGACGAACCGCCTCCACCACGGGATGAAAACGCAACTGATGGCCAACCATCACGGTCCGTTTTGAATGGAGCGCCATCCTCTCAATTTGATCCATCTCGCGAACAGTCATCGCCAGCGGCTTTTCGCAAAAGATCGCCTTTCCTGCTTGCAGAGAAGCCATGATCTGACGGGCATGCACCTGCTGGGCCGAGGCAATGACGACGGCGTCGATGACAGGGTCTGCCAGCATTTCACTCAACCGGGCATAGACCCGGCCACCAAATCTCTTTGACATCGCTTCCGCACGCGAGCGAGTCCGATTAAAAAATCCGGCAATTCGGCAGGAGGGAATCCGAGTGAGGCATTCGGCGTGGATTCCGCCCATCGCTCCACATCCAATAATCCCCACGGTGGTCATTTTCATGGCGTGGCTATTTCAAGGAAACAGAACGTCCGCTGAGGGCCGAACGGAACATGGCATTGGCGGTTCGAGCCGCCTGCAATCCATCCTCAAGCGTCACCTTAGGCGGGCACCCTCTGGCGAAAGCTTGAAGAACCTCCTTGGCCTGATCCCGCAAGGCAAAGTTCTCTCCCGTTTTGCGGTCCAACCAATCCCCCGTTTTGAAGATCACTGGTTTCTTGCCGGGTCTCAGAAGACGAACCGTGAGATCGACATCATCAAAAAACAAGCTCCCTTCTATTCCCTCTACCCCTCTCTGCCAGAGGTAACGCGGGCTTGCCCAGCTCAAATTCAGATGAGCCGTGGCTCCACTCCCAAGCACCCCCGTGGCGACTATCGTATCCTGGTATTTTCCGGGAGCCAGAATACTTCCTGAACCGACCGCGCAAACACGCTGCCAGTCGCCGCCGACCCACCGAATGAAATCGATCTCGTGAACGCCCAATTCCACCACGCATCCGCCGCTCAATCCATTATCGAGGCGCCATGGAGGCGATGTTTTCGGATCCAGCCAACCCATTCGAGTGGCCCAGAGGTGCACGGGGGCGCCAATCGCGCCCGCGTCCACCAGTTCCTTCATTTTAATGAAATAGGTGGAATAGCGTCCACTCTGTCCCATGAAAAAGGGAATTCCCGCCTTGCGGACCATTGATTCGATCTCGCGGCATTGCCGGGGTGTCAGGCCAAGCGGCTTCTCGCACATGACAGCCTTGCCCTGGCGGCAGGCCTCGCGGATGATCTCCGTCCGGGCAAACGGTGGGGTGCAGATCCAAACAATATCGCTGGCCTCCACCAACTCTTGGGTTGTCAGCGCCAACCTGGCTTGCATCGCTTCTGCCAAAGCCGAGGCCCGCGACACGTTTGCATCAAAAACGAGCAACTCCTTCACAGCTCGCAACCGGCACAACGTAATCGCGTGATCCCGCGCGATTAACCCAGCGCCGGCCAGGCCGATGGTGAATTTTTTTGTTCCCGCCGGTTTGCGGTTTTCGATCTTCTTCTCCTGCATGGCGTCTTTAGTCAAATGATCACCTTGCGTCGAAGGCTTCTCCGCTGGCTACAATAATGGCGGCAGGCTTGCCATCCTGGACCAGAGTGACAGCGGAGGCGGATAGAGACGCCCCAAACGAAATAAATGCGGGGAGAAGACTTTTTTTCATTGGAAGTCCGGAACTTCGGCAAGCCGAAGCCGAAGTCTATAAGACGAACCGCTCAAAGCGGTTTTGATGGATTTTTTCGAGGGGCTAAGAAGCAGTGATTTTCTGCCATTTTCCGGCTTTGAAAATACAGGAAAACGACCGATGAGGGCACCATAGCGAACCCAAGGAAGAGCCCGCAACCAAAATTTAAATAATTTCGGGATTTAGGGTTTTTTAAATCTAAATACCCCCCTCAATGAAAAGCCCGGAGAACCCC
>JBBCKI010000027.1:0-18491 GCA_037190965.1 Chthoniobacteraceae bacterium | reverse complement strand
CTGTTTCAGACGATTGCCGAAGCCTCATGCTTGCGAAACATGGTAGGGATTTTAGAGTTCCCTTCGGATCACGCTATGAAAAAAAGCGACCGCATCGAAGCTTTCGTGGAAAATCTCGGGGCTGCTCCTGAAGAGGGGCTTGACCGACATTATCTGGCTTATTTTCAATGTTTTAACGAGCAGCTTTACTACGAGGCACACGACGTTCTGGAGCACCTCTGGCTCAAGGAAAAAGCGCTCGGGAGCGAAGATGCCGCGTTTTTCAAGGGGTTGATCCAGGTCGCCGGAGCGTTTGTGCATCTCAAAAAGCAGTTTTTGCGGCCGGATCATCCCAAGGATGGGCGGCGCCTCCGCCCCGCTTCCCGGCTTTTCCGGCTGGCAATGGGAAATCTCGCGCCTTACCGCCCAGCCCATCTCTCGCTCGACGTGGAGGCGCTGATTCGGTTTTGCGAAGCGCAGGCCGAAGCAATCGGGGATTCCGCCTATGAGGCCAATCCATGGAGCCCGGATGCGGCTCCGGAGTTGAAACTTGGTATCTGAACCACCTTACGGCGTGGCGGTGGGAGCGGGCGGTGTTTCCTCTTTCGCTCCCTCTTCCACCTTGGCCTCCGGGCCAACAGTGAAGCTCCAGCGGGACTCCTGTTTCGCGCCTCCGCTCATGGCCGAAATGATGACCGTGTAGTTGCTCGGGGCCAGGTTGGCCGGGGGTTGATAGCTAAGCGTTTGGGTGGCCGGGTCGTACTTTGCTTCCACCGGGCCGATGCCGCTCAAGCGCATGGAGAGTGAGGCGGGGTCGAATTTTCCGAAAGGCCGAAGGTTCGCTTTGATGATGGGGCGATGGTCGGTCAGCGTTGCTCCCTGGGCAGGTTCCATTGCTACGGCTGAGGGGGCGAGTTCAGCCACGGGTGGCGCGCCGCCGCCTGATTTCTCGTTGAAGCGAATCGAATCCGCGAAGAGTTTGTCTTTTTTGGATTCGACAATCAGGCGGCCGATGGCAAGCGACGGCGTGGAATAGGTGGTCTTCTGCCCATTGACGGTGAAGATGGCCTCGTATCCGGCTTCCTTGGCGGCCTCCTGGACTTTCGCGTTGTAGAAGCCGTATGGCAGCGCCAGGGCGCGGATTTTGATGCCAAGGCGTTGTTCCAACATCTGCTTGGAGCCTTGCAACTCGTTCTTGAGCCACGCGTCATATTCCGGCGTGTTGCGGTTGTTCTTTTTTCCCCGCAAATCGGCGTGGGAGACGGTGTGGCTCTCGATGTTTACCCCTCCGTCCCTCAACTCCTCCAGCTCTTGCCAGGAGAGCGATTCTCCGCCCGCCTTCGCGCCCCCTTTGACGTAGTCGGTGTAGATGAAGAGGGTGAAGGGATAGTTGAATTTTTTGAGGATTGGCCACGCCACCGTGTATTGGGATCTCCAGCCGTCATCGAGCGTGATGACCGCACTTGCCGGGGGGATTTCTTTTTCGCCCCGCTTCCAGGCGAGGAAATCGGCCATCGGGATGACCGTAACTCCTCCGTCCTTGAGTTGCTGCATCTGCGCTTCGAAGTCGGCGGGAGTCAGCTCCGTGTCGGGGCGCCTTACTTTGTCCACAAAACGGTGGTAGCCGAGGACGATGACCTGCGCATTCCGGCTCTTGGGCTCAGGCGCTGGGGGCGCGGCTTCGGCCTCCGCCACCGGTTCCGGCTTGGGCGTGCTCGCGGGAGCGACGCGCTTCCTGGGCCAACCCGCCGAGCCTTCGGCTTCGGGGTGGGGGAGGAGAAAAGTGGCCATGCAGAGCGCTGCAATGACCTTGGCGATCCTGGCAATTTCGAGTTTCATCGTTTCCCTCAACGCATCGCGGGCGGCCCCGCCTTTGCGTGTTGTTGTGGGGAAACTACGACGGGCTCAGGAAGAGAGACGTCGGCGCGCGGTCGCGTCCCGTGGCGTCGAGTCTTTGGATTTTCATGGTTTTGAGCACGTAGCCCCCGCCGGGGGCGCGCTGCACTGCGCGAACTTCAAAACGCTTGGCCAGCTTGCCTCCCGAATAGCACTCCGCCCTCAACAAGCCGCCGGTTTTCTCCACCCAGAGGCGAACCATGTCGTACTGCGAATCGCCCCTGTTCGAGGGAACCGCCTGGACGATCCAGCAACGACGCGTCATCACCGTTTCATCGCCGACGACTTTGGCGTTGTTCCAGTAAAGGAACTTCATGGCGAAATCTTCGTAGGTGATGTCCGTCCCCCGTACGAGATCGTCGAGCTTCGCGCCGGAGACCACCTGGGCCCTGCCGCTGCCGACGGCGCGGTCCAGGCGTGAGCCATTTTCGCCCATCCTCAGGGTCAAGGTTTCCGGGGGATTGTCCACAAACTGATAGGTGATCGTGCCGCCCCGCATCGTCAGGCGAAAGGGGACATTGATCTTGCCCGCGCTGCTCGAAGTCTGAAGGCGGCCGGTGAACCGCTGGTTCTGGTTCGATTCGTTGGCCCTGACCAGTTTGAGGACCTCGCGGGCGTTCGGGTAGGCTTCCGCCGCGCGGGCAATCCCCGGAGGGGCGGCCCCCAGCAACAGGGCTGCCATGACGGTGGCGCCAAGCCGCAAGCTTTGCCGCGCTTCGAATGGTTTCAATCGCTTCTTTACTTGTTGTGGCCAGCCCATACTGTGTCCAGTCTTCGCCTTCCCGGCATGGATCGAAAGCTTTTTTTTCTCATCAACCGCGAGTGGACGGGGCCCATCCCCGATCGGCTCATGGCAGCGTTGTCCAGCCTCGACTTCTGGATTCCGCTTCTGCTTCTATTGATCGTGGCTCTGGTGGTTTTCGGTGGCTTTAAAGGGCGGGCTCTTTTAGCCACGGCGGTTGTTACCGTGATAGTGACCGACAGCATTGTGGTAAATTCCCTCAAGCATCTTGTCAACCGAGCGCGACCTTTGCAGGCGGAGGCGGTTCGCGTGGTGACTTTGAAGAAAGCTTCTCCCAAAGCGTTGGGCGTGCTTTATTCTCCCAAAGTGAAGATTTCCAAGCCCGAATCCGGTCCCATCGAGGGGCGTTCTTTCCCGTCCGGGCACACCTCGAACAATTTTGCCATGGCCGTGCTGCTCACGGCGTTTTATCCCCGGCGGGGCTGGCTTTATTTCTTTGTGGCGGCGGCGATCAGCTACTCGCGCATTTACACCGGCTCGCACTGGCCGAGCGATGTGGCCGCGTCGGTGGTGCTTGGGGTCGGGCTCGGCTTGCTGATGGTCTTTTTGGCCAAGAAGGTCTGGAGCCGGTGGGGTGGCTCTGTGGCTCCCACGGTTTACCGTCGGCATCCGCATCTGTTGGAAGATAAAACGGAACTCGTCGCGCAATGAATCGCTGGCTACTGATTTTCCTCCTCGCCTTGACGGGATTCCGCCTTTTTCTTGGCGCCCAGAGCGAGATTTCGCCTGACGAATCGTACTACTTCCAGTGGTCACAGCGTCTGGATTGGGCCTATTTCTCGAAGGGCCCCGGGGTGGCGGCTGCGATCCGTGCCGGGACCTCGCTTTTCGGGCCGGTCGAGTTAGGCGTCCGTTTCCTGAGTCCGCTGCTCGCGCTCGGCACCAGTCTCGTCATTTACGCGATGGCCCGCCGGCTCTATTCCGAGCAGATGGCTATCTGGGCGGTTCTGCTCATCAACGTGACGCCTATTTTTCAGGCGGGCAGCCTGGTGATGACCATTGATGCTCTCTCAATCTTTTTTTGGGCGGCGGCTCTTTGGACTTTCTGGATTGCGTTGGAGCGTTCGCCGAAGTTTTCGTGGTTCTGGCCACTGACGGGCGCGCTGATCGGGCTCGGTTTTCTGGCGAAGTACACGAACGCCATGGAACTGCTCTCCATCGTGCTTGTTCTGGCGTTGACGCCGAAGTTCCGGCAGGAGTTCCGCAAACCGGGTTTTTGGATGCTGCTTGGGGTGTTTCTGCTGGCGGTCATCCCGCCGGTGCTTTGGAATTACCGGCATAGCTGGATCACTCTGGAGCATATGTCCGACCGGGGTGGAATTCAGGGCACCTTCCGTTTCCGGCCTGATGAAGCGCTGGCCTTTTTCGGGATTCATTTCGGTGTTTATTCGCCACTGATTTTCGGCGGGATGCTGGCCGCCCTTGTCTGGGGGTGCCGTGAGGCGAGGCTGCATTTCAAGCCCCGTTTTCTCGTGCTTTTCTCTTTGCCGCTCCTGGTGATGTATTTCGGGCTTTCGATCAAGCACGCCGGGCAGCCGAATTGGACGGCTCCGGCCTTCGTCAGTCTATGTATTTTGTCGGTCGCCTTCTGGTACAGGCTGGCGGAGCGCGCAAAATGGGCGCGGGTTTACTCGGTTGCCGGGCTTGCGCTGGGGCTTTTCATGAGCCTCGTGCTGGTCAACCCCGACGGGATCCGGCGGCTCGGATTCTCTTACTCTTACGATAACGATCCCGGGAAGCGGCTGCGTGGCTGGAAAACCATCGCACTTGCCGTCGATGAACTCCGCCAAAAGATGGAGCAACAGAGTGGCAAGCCGCTTTTCCTGATCGCGGACAAATACCAGACCGCTTCGCTTCTCTCGTTCTATCTCCCGAACCCTCGTCAGGAGGGCCCTGGCCATCCGCCCGTGTACATGAGGGAGTCTCAGGCCATCGAAAATCAGTACGCCTTCTGGCCGCGCTACGACCAGATGATCGAGCCGACCGTGCTCGCGAAGACGTTCCTGAAGGACGGTAAGCTCGATGTCGAACTCCGGGAAGCCCTTGCAGGAGCCCTGCGGGAGATCGACGACCCCAAGGTCGTAAAAGGAAGCGAGGAGGCGATTGGCCGCCGCAGGGCCCTCTTGCGCGCGTTGTTGGCAGTGCGGCCCGACCTTCCCATCGACGAGTACGCCAGCGAGGAATTGGGAATCAGCCTTTTTTACGGGAGGGATGCCCTCTATATCAGTGACAGCGGAGGGAATCGCATCCCTTCCGCCATCGAAAACGCCTTTGAAAATGTCGAGATGATTGCGCTCTGGAATGAAACTCGCCGCGGGTTGCCTTTAAGGGCGGTTCGTGTCTTCCTTTGCCGCAATTATCGGACTTTGCCGTTGTGACAATGACACACTCAAATCCCCGGGTATCGGTGGTGATCCCGCTTTATAACGAACAGGACAACATGGAAGGCCTTCAGGGCGAGTTGCATTCCGCCCTCGCCGGGCTCAGCTACGAGATCGTCTTTGTGGACGATGGCTCCCGCGACGAGACGGTGCGGCGAGTGGAAAGCCGTCCCGATGTTCGCCTCCTTGAATTTCAACAAAACGCCGGGCAGTCCGCCGCCATGTACGCGGGCATTCAGGCGGCG
Organism: Chthoniobacteraceae bacterium; assembly: GCA_037190965.1. Classification (GTDB taxonomy): domain Bacteria; phylum Verrucomicrobiota; class Verrucomicrobiia; order Chthoniobacterales; family Chthoniobacteraceae; genus DATMFV01. The sequence goes on along the minus strand of JBBCKI010000027.1, from coordinate 13,188 downwards.
AAGGGCTCGGTGATCGTCCTTCTGGATGGCGACCGTCAGAACGACCCCGCCGACATTCCCCGGCTTCTTGCCGAGATTGATACAGGAGCCGACCTCGTGTGCGGCTATCGGGCCCGCCGGCGCGACACGGTTGTCAAACGGATCACCAGCCGGGTGGCCAATACGGTGCGGAGCCGTTTTATCGGCGACGGGATCCGCGATACCGGTTGCACCCTCAAGGCGATGCGCCGGGAGTGTCGAACCGCGTTGATTCCTTTTTACGGAATGCACCGGTTTATTCCCGCCCTCATCAAGAGCGCGGGATACAAGCTCGTGGAAATCCCCGTCAATCACCGTCCGAGAACCGCCGGGGTGAGCAAATACGGGCTGGGAAACCGGGCGATTAAAGCCACCGTGGACATGTTCGGCGTGCGCTGGCTGATGTCCCGGCAGGTGCAGTTTCGGGTCAAGGGCGAGGAGTAGCCCGGAGTTGGGGGGCTGGAAAGTATCGGTTGCGCTCGTACGCATCCGGTGCGAAAGGTCGTGGCTATGAACCCGGCAAACCACTTTCCGGCCCTCATCGTTTCCATGATTGGAACCGCGGTGTTTCTCGGATCCTCGCCCTCCACGGAGGCGGCGAGGCCCGTCCGGAAGCCCGTCCATCGACCCGTCCAGCGGGAAGCGGCGACCAAACCCAATTTCAAGCAGGCCTCCGACAATTCTCAACCTTCAGGCGTGAAGAGTGCGGCGACCCAGTTCGACACCCTTCCCGGGCTGGAGAGTTACCTCGACCAAGGATCGAGGGAAATGGCGGCAATTCAACCTGAAGTTGCCGTTAAGAACACCCTGACCCCGGCTGCCATGGGGAAGTTTCCTTCCCGGACCGAGCGTTATCCGTGGCGGACGCAGATCGTCACCACCACCTTCTGGGTGGGTGAGAAGGCGACCGCCCGCAACCCCGTGCCGAACCACGCCAGCTCCTGGGACATGGCCTGGGCGCGCAATTATGGCGGCTACGACGATCCGGACCGGACTTATCGCTCCAATTACATCCCGGTGAAATTCACCCCCCGGCAGAATCCGTTCTATATCGCCCTTCCGTATAACGACATTCAGCGAGGTGGAACCAAGCCGGAGGCGTCAAAAGTCATCCCATGGTTCAAGGAGGAGTTCGAGCGTAGCGGCAAAAGCGTCCTCAAGGGGCGTTGGGTCGCCATCCGCTACAACGGAAAGATCGCCTACGCGCAATGGGAAGATTGCGGCCCCTTCCGCACCGATCACTGGCAGTATGTTTTCGGCAATGAACGTCCGAAGAAGAACCTGAACAAAGGCGCTGGGTTGGACGTTTCTCCCGCCGTTCGCGACTACCTCGGGATGCGCGACACCGACGTGACCGACTGGCGCTTCGTCGAGTTCCACGAAGTGCCGCGAGGCCCCTGGGCCACTCACGGGGACAACAACACCTTCGTCCAGAACGCCCGCGATGCCTCCAAGCGGACTGTGCTGGCGACCGGCCCGTAATGCGCCGAATCTTTTTGGAAGAGCCCTTGTGATTTCAATTGCCTGCCGGGTGTTTCCTGATTAGCCTCCGGAGCCTCTCTTCTTAAGGGCGATTAACTCAGTGGTAGAGTAGCTCGTTTACACCGAGTCAGTCGGCGGTTCGAATCCGTCATCGCCCATATTTCGCTCCCTTCAAAATCGAAGGGTCTTCAATTGCCCGGGAAGTCGGCTGTTGAACAATTGATTGATGCCCGGTGGGCTTCTCTGTATCCTCCGCATGTTGGTGCGGAGAAGCCGAGAAGGAGATCATGATGAAACAACCGATTGCGCGGATCTTGGGGATGGCTCTTTTTCCGCTGATGCTGGCGGGAAACTTTCTTGAGGCGGCAGACGATCGCTTTGCGGTGCATGAATGGGGGACGTTTACGTCGCTTCAGGATGAGGAAGGGAATACGTTGGGCGGGATCAATACCGATGACGAGCCGGTGCCACGGTTCGTGCACAATATCTCCGGCACTCTTTTGATTCATCCCCGCGTGAATGCTCCGCGTGGGCTTTCAAAAGAGATAGCGGTCTGTCATCGGGATGTCACGATGCGGCTGGAGACGCCGGTGCTCTATGTTTATGCTCCCGACGGTTTTCGGGGTACAGTCGGGTTCAAGGTGGAGTTTCGAGGCGGATGGCTGACGCAGTTTTTCCCGAGGGCGGATGTCGGAGCGCCGGGGGTGGATCCGAAAACCGGCATCGCCGGACGGTTGCCTGCGGATACGGTGGGCTGGCTGCATTGGCCGAAGGTTTCGCTGGTTGGGGAAGACCGCAAGGGGCCGGAGACGAAGGACCGTGTTTGGCTTGCGCCGCGCGAGGTGAAGGCGAGGATGCTTGGCATCCCCGGCGGGGAGAGCGAACGGTTCCTCTTCTACCGCGGCGTAGGGAACCTCGACGCGCCGCTGCGAGTGGTCCGCCATGAAGCGGATCGTTCGCTCAAGATCAACCCGGCTTCCGTGGCGGGTCGCTCCATCCGGAAGCTCTGGCTGGTGGATATCCGCTCCAACGGCACCGGGGCGTTTCGTGTGGTGGAACCCCGGTCACCGAGCCTGGACGCCGCACCCCTTGCGGAAACACGCGATTCATTTTTGCCTCAGGATTATTCTGCGGCAGCCATTGTGGGACTGCGGTCGGCTATGAAGACGGCTCTGGTGGAGGAGGGGCTTTTTGACGACGAAGCCGAAGCGCTCCTCAATACCTGGGAGGTTTCCTATTTCAAAAGCGCCGGAATGCGCCTGTTCTTTCTGACGCCCCTCGAATGGACCAATGAGGTGCTTCCACTCACGATCACCGGCCTTCCCAAGCAGACGGAGGTGACGCGAGTGATGGTGGGGCGTATCGAGTTGGTTTCGCCCCATCAACGGGAGGTGATCCGTAAGATTGCGGCGATCCCCAACCCCAGGGCATCCGGGGTTTGGGATCCCGTGATGGACGAATTCACCGGGTTGGGGCGGTTTGCCCGGCCGTTGATTCTCGACGAACTTCAACGCCGCCCGACGGAGGCGCTGAAGGTCTTTGTCGGGGCGTTTGGCTTGGGCGGGTATCCTCAAGAGCCGTGAGCGGTTGGCAAATCCAGGCTTGCCAATTTCGCGCCGGGAATGTAACTGATTGGTTACTTTCCTATGAATTCCTCATCTGTCCCTCCCTGCTCGCCCGATCAAGTTGACCATTTCCTCGCGGAACCCACCGAGGGTGTGCTTAAGACGCTGGCGGAATCCCAAGGCGATTTTCTCGTGCTTGGCGCGGGTGGCAAGATGGGGGCGACCCTCTCGCTGATGCTCAAGAAGGGGCTGGAGAAGCTGGGCCGGAACGACAAGGTGATCGCCGTTTCCCGGTTCTCCGACGCGGCGGCGCGGGCGAAATTTGAGGGGATCGAGACGATTTCGTGCGATCTGCTCGACCGCGAGGCGGTACAGAGCCTGCCTGACGTCCCGAACGTCTTCTTCCTCGCGGGGCAGAAATTTGGCACTTCATCCGGGCCGGAATTGACCTGGGCGATGAATGCGGTGGTTCCCGCGCACGTGGCGGAGAAGTTCCAGAAATCGCGCATCGTCGCTTTTTCCACGGGATGCGTTTATCCCTTTGTTACGATCCCCTCGGGCGGTTCGCGCGAGGAGGATGCCATCGCGCCCGTTGGCGATTACGCCAATTCCTGCGTGGCCCGGGAGCGCATCTTTACCTACTTCTCCAAGAAACATCAGACCCCGCTCAGCATCTATCGCCTCAACTACTCGGTGGAACCTCGTTACGGCGTGCTGGTCGATCTCGGCCAGAAGATCCTCGCGGGCGAGGAGATCGACGTGAGCATGGGGTATGTGAACATCATCTGGCAGCGCGACGCCGTGGCGCGCGCCATTCAGTGCCTCGAAACCGCCTCCTGCCCGCCGACGGTAATGAACGTCACCGGACCGGAGACGCTCCCCGTCCGACATCTCGCGCAGCGGCTCGGGCTGGCGCTCGGGTGCGAAGCCAAGGTGGTGGGGCGCGAAGCCGAGAGCGCCTGGCTCAGCAACGCGGGCCGCTCCTTCGAGATCTGGGGATATCCGGAAGTGGCGGTTGACCAGATGATCAACTGGACCGCCGCGTGGCTCCGCGAAGGCGGCGCCACCCTCAACAAACCGACTCATTTCGAAACCCGCGACGGCAAATACTAAGCGGCCAAGAACCCTTTCAAAGAAGACTGTTTATGCAACACCTCCGCGATCATCTCCACGCCGGTCAGGCCATCCCCGCGCAGCCGCTCGCCCTTGACGCCGCACGGAAGCTCTCTGAAAAACACCAGTGCGCGCTTACCCGCTACTATGTCGCCTCCGGAGTCGGCGGGCTGGCGGTGGCGGTTCACTCCACGCAGTTCGAAATCCGCGAGCACGGCCTCATGGCTCCCGTGCTGGAACTGGCCTCCTGCACGATTGACGAAGAGTTCGCCAAATCGCCCCGTCCCTTCATCAAGATCGGTGGCGTCTGCGGGCGCACACCTCAGGCGCTCGCCGAAGCCGAGATGGCGCGCAAATTCGGCTACGAGGCGGGTCTGCTCAGTCTCGCGGCCTGGAAGGGCGAGCCGGAGGAAGCCATCCTCGAGCATGTCCGCACGGTCGCGGATGTCATCCCGGTGATCGGGTTCTACCTGCAACCCTCGGTCGGGGGCCGCATTTTCAGCTTCGATTTCTGGCGGAAGTTCGCGGAGATCCAGAACGTGATCGCCATCAAGATCGCGCCCTTCAACCGGTATCAGACGATCGACGTCGTGCGCGGCGTGGCCGAGGCGGGCCGCAACGATATTGCCCTCTACACCGGCAATGACGACACCATCGTCGCGGATCTGCTGACGCCTTTCCGCTTTGGCGGCAGCACCCGCCGGATCGTGGGCGGGTTGCTCGGGCATTGGGGCGTCTGGACGCAAAAGTCCGTGCAGCTTCTGGAGGAAATCAAGGCGCTGGGCGACGGGCCGGTGCCGCGCGAATGGCTCGCGAAGTCGATTGCCGTGACCGACATGAACGCGGCGCTCTTCGACCCCGCCCATCAGTTTGCCGGGTGCATCCCCGGGATTCTGGAAGTGCTCCGCCGTCAGGGGTTGGTGCCGACAATCAACTGCCTCAACCCTCACGAGGTGCTCTCCCCCGGCCAGGCCGAGGAATTGACCCGCGTCTGCCGCGCGTACCCCGAGCTGACCGACGACGACTTCGTCGCCGCGCATCTTGACGAATGGCTGCGGTAGGATCAGCGGCTTACAGCAAGTAATATGAACGGCTTGGGGCTCCCTCAGGCCGTTTTAAATTTTAACCCCGCAGGCCGAAGGGCGGGAAGGTAGCCCGCTCTCGCCGAGAGCGCGGGATCGGTGAAGAGTCGACGTTGGGCGTCCATCCCCGCAGGACAGGCTTGCTGGTGCTGGGATGCAGCCACTCATGAAGCCACGGGAATCGATACCCGCGCTCGACGGCGCGAGCGGGCTACCGGTGCTGCCGCACCATTCTCCAACATCGGAGTTTCGGGTTTATTAAACCACACTCTCTTCCGTCGCCTTTTTCCGCGTCGTCACGGCGTGGAACCGCTTCTCATAATCGGGGTGGTTGGTGCCCATCATCCGGTCCCAGATATTGAAATAGAGGCCGTAGTTTCCACGGAAGTATTGGTGATGCATCGTGTGGTTGGTCGGCGTGTTGAAGAATTTGCCGAGCCACGATTTGAGAAACCAGGAGGGATAAATTTCGAAGCCCGCGTGGCCGATCACGTTGAAGAGCAGCTGCCAGAGCATGAATAGAAGGAATGCCAGCGGGCTGATCGGGTAGAGAAAGACTGCGAGCGGGAAGATGGCCGCCTGAACCACCGCCTCCAGAGGATCGAAGGCGTAGGCGGCCCACGGCGTCGGGTTCGTAGAGCGATGGTGGGCCTTGTGCATCCACGGATAGAGCTTCGGGTGATGCATCATCCGATGCGTCCAGTAGAAGTAGGCGTCGTGCAGGAAAATCGTGATGACGACGCTCGCCCAGAACCAGCCCCAGCCGTACTTGTCAGGGCGGGAATAATAGTGCGTCCAGCCTTGCCGGATGGCAAAGACCGTCGCCAGCCCGACCGCTCCATAGATGAGGCTGGTCAATGCGGAAAGAGTCAATTCGCGGCGCACGTCGCGCCCTTTCGGGAATCGGTCGATAATCTTGCGATGCAGCCAATGGCGGCGGCGAAATCCGTAGAAAAAAGCCCAAATCAATCCTGCCGCGATGACGTAGCGGATGAATTCGACCGAACCGAAGCCGAGGAGTTTTTTGAGGTCAAGAGGGGACATATGGGGGGAATAAAAACAGCCACGGGCGGAGAATCTGAGGTCATCTCCCCCCGTGGCTGTTCTTTGGATTGATAGCATGGACCGCCGGAGTACGGCAACGTCGGAAAATCCGGTCTGATCTCGCGGCAGCTTCGAAACCATTCATAAGGGGGATTTCGGACATGCAAAAGGGGGAACTGGGAGAATGGATCGGGGATCGTCCGCACGATCTCCTTGCGAATTTGCGGCGGCAGATGAACCGGCTTTTTGATGAATACGCGGGCGGCCGTCTCGGCGGAGAGGGGTTTGCGGAACTCCCGTTTGCGCCGGAGGTCGACATCCACGAAGAGAAGGACAAAGTCATCGTCACGGCGGAACTCCCCGGTATTGAGGAGCAAAATGTGCAAATCAGTGTCGGTCAGGGGGTCATCGACATCCGTGGCGAAAAGTATGAGGAACGGCGTCGGGGGAGACGGGCCCGGAGGGTGCAGGAGTGCCATTATGGAAGTTTCCAACGGACACTGCCGCTCCCGCCCGATACGGACACGGAGAATGCCAATGCGGACTTCAGCAACGGGGTGCTGACGGTCACGTTTCCCCGGAAGCCGGGGGCTCTGGAGGAGGGGAGAAAGATTCCAATTACTGAAAGCGGCTTTGCTCCGCCTTCGGAGGAAGCGCTCGCGAAGAAGGATACCGGCGAACCCGGAGGAGGCGCAGGCCGGGTGGAGGTCGTGAAGGGATCGGGGGTCTACCCGCCCGGCGCTTCCGACACACCGCGCACGGCGGCTCAAAAGGCGGAGCACGCCTTCGGGCAGGGAGAACGCGGCGCGGCGGGGTATGAAGACAGCGGCGGCTCGGGGATTCTCCCGCCGCCGGAGAGCCCGAAGGAGTAGGTTTCTTTCCGGCGGGTGGTGAGATAAGGGGATGGAATCGAGGGCCTGCGGCCTGGCCGCAGGCCTATTCGCATCTTTTTCCCCCTCTCAGAGGGCTTTACAAGCGGCGTATTTCGCCGAATATCACCCTCCCATGTCTGAGATTTCCAAAGCCTACGAGCCCCAATCGGTTGAGGAGAAGTGGTACGCCCGCTGGCTCGCGGACGGTTGTTTTGTTGCCGATCCCGCTTCGCCGAAACCGGCCTATTCAATCGTCATCCCGCCGCCGAACGTCACGGGGGTGCTTACGCTGGGGCACGTCCTCAACAACACGCTCCAGGATGTGCTCGCCCGTCGCGCGCGGATGCTCGGCCACGAGGTGCTTTGGCTCCCCGGCACCGACCATGCGGGGATCGCCACCCAGACGGTGGTGGAACGGAAACTCCGCAAAGAAGAGGGGCAGACCCGGCGCGATCTGGGCCGTGAGAAGTTCCTGGAACGCGTCTGGGAATGGAAGGAGAAGCACGGCGGCATCATCATCCAGCAGCTCAAGAAGCTCGGCTGCTCGTGCGACTGGTCGCGCGAACGCTTCACGATGGACCCGCACTACTCCCGCGCCGTGCAGGCTGTTTTCGTCGATCTTTACCGCAAGGACCTGATCTATCGGGGCCGGCGGATGGTGAACTGGTGCCCCGTTTCGCTCACTGCGCTTTCGGACGAAGAAGTCATCATGAAGCCGCAGAACGGCACGCTCTACCACATGCGCTATGAGCTGGTGGATCGTCCCGGCGAGTACCTCGAAATCGCCACCACCCGGCCCGAAACGCTCATGGGCGACACGGCGGTGGCGGTTCATCCGGAGGACGAGCGGTACAAGCATCTCATCGGCGGCCATGTCTGGCGTCCTTTCCCGAAGGCGCAGATCCCGATTGTCGCCGACGAGCATATCGATCCCAAGTTCGGCACCGGCGTCCTCAAGGTCACGCCCGCGCACGACAAGGCCGACTTTGAAATCGGCCAGCGGCACAAGCTGGAGATCATCGATGTGCTCAACCCCGACGGCACGCTCAACGAGCTGGCCGGGCCGGAGTTCGCCGGGCTCGACCGCTTCGTCGCCCGCAAGGCGGCGGCGGAGAAGCTGCGCGAGATGGGGCTGCTCATCAAAGAGGAGCCGTACCAGAACAACGTCGGCTACTCCGAGCGCGCCGATGTGCCGATCGAGCCGCGCCTGAGCCTCCAGTGGTTCTTGAAATACCCGTCGCTCCAGGCGTCCCGCGATGCCGTGAAGGAAGGCGCGATCAAGTTCCGCCCCGAGCGTTGGGGCAACGTCTACGAGCACTGGATGGAGAACATCCAGGACTGGTGCATCAGCCGCCAACTCTGGTGGGGGCACCGGATTCCCGTCTGGTATCGCAAGGATGACCCTTCCGTGATCCACGTCGATATCGAGCCTCCTGCCGACGAGGAAAACTGGACCCAGGAAGAGGACGTGCTCGACACCTGGTTCTCGTCATGGCTCTGGCCGTTCGAGACGATGGACGAGGCGACCCGCGCGAAGTTCTACCCGACCAACGACCTTGTGACCGGCCCGGACATCATCTTCTTCTGGGTCGCCCGGATGATCATGGCGGGGTACGAATTCACGGGGCAGAAGCCGTTCGGCAATGTCTTCTTCACCGGCCTGATCCGCGACATGCAGGGGCGCAAGATGTCCAAGTCGCTCGGCAACTCGCCCGATCCGCTTGACCTCATCGCCAAGTACGGCGCGGACGGCATCCGCTTCGGTCTCCTGCGCATCGCGCCGCAGGGGCAGGATATTCGCTTCGACGAAAAGCAGATCGAGGAAGGCCGCAACTTTGCCAACAAATTCTGGAACGCCGCGCGCTTCCGGCAGATGCACGGGCCGAGCTTTGCGGAGGTCGATCTCTCCGGGTTGGTGCTCTCCAGCTACTCGCTGGACATTCTCGCCAAGCTCGACGACTTGATCGTGAACGTGAACGCCGCTTACGCGGAATATCGGTTCAACGAAATCGGGCAACTCCTCTACGAATTCTTCTGGAGCGAGTATTGCGACTGGTACGTGGAAGCCGCCAAGACGGAGATTTTCAGCGAAGACGCCACCGCGAAGGAGTCCGCGCTTTCGGTCATGGACTACATCCTCAACCGCCTGTTGAGATTGCTGCACCCGTTCATGCCTCATCTGAGCGAAGAACTCTGGGCCACCCTCGGCTACCGCGCCCCGGGGCACGGGAAGGATTTCCTGATGTATGCCGCCTGGCCGGAGCCGACTCATCTTGCGGGGCTGGACCGCGAACGGATCGTCGCCGCGCGCGAACGCGTGGCAGGGGTTTACCAGGCCGTCCGCCTCGCGCGGAATCTGCGGGCCGAATACCGCATTCCTTCCGGCAAGAAGGTTCGCTTTTATCTCAAATCCAACCCCGAGTGGGCGGACGCGGAGCGTGACACCTTCGGGCGTCTGATCCAGGCGGAGGAGGTGACAATCGATCCGCTCTACCGCCCGGCCCCCGGGGTGCCGCGCGCATTGACGCCGCTTGGCGAACTCTACATGCCGCTGGAAGGATTGGTCGATATGGCCGCCGAGCTTGACCGGCTCAAAAAGGAGATCGCCAAGGTGCAGGCCGAATTGGTCACCGTGCGCAAAAAGCTCTCCAGCGAAAGCTTCGTTGCCAACGCTCCCGCTGCCGTTGTGGAAGAACACCGGAAACGCGAGGTCGATTGGAGCGAGAAGCTCGGCCAGTTGCAGAAGATGCAGCAGGCTTTGGGAAGTTAAGCCCGGTCGATACCCTCCCTCTCGACGAGAGGGAGGCTACCTTGGGGTGAGGTAGCGTCAGCTTCGCGGAATCGTGGGCGCGGCAGCGCCGGTAGTCCGCTCTCGCCGAGAGCGCGGGAGTGGACGCCTTATTTCAAATCCGCCCCAGTTTTGCCTCGTTCCCAGACTCTGTTTGGGAACGCCCATGTCTTCGAAACTCCAGTTTCGCAATCCTTGTCCGTTCCCGCACCCTGCACGAGATTGTCAGGCTTCCGAATCAGAGATTCGGGGACAATGGCATTACCAATCTGGAGATTGGTAACGAGGGAAATGCACGAGGAAATGAGGAAAAAAGCAAGTTGCTCAATCCGCAAAGATCCGACGCGGCTTGCAGGCTCCGGTGTAGGGCTTTTCCTACAAAATTTTTGAGGAGTCCTCCGTATTGTTGAACTTCATGTGATTTGGTGTGATGGAGCCATGATTATTCGCTCTGCCATCGCTGCTCTTCTTTTGGCCTCCGGCAGCCTCCATGCCGATCTCATCAATTCATCCAGCATGACCTATGATTATGCGGGAACGATCAGCCACGGAGGAGGGGATATCAGGAGCGACAACGTGAGCGGTAGCGAATTTACGAATGATGGCTTTTCGATTGGGGGCGGTCCCGATGGTCTGACTCTTATGATCGGCGGTGAAGGTCTCCTGTATGAGGATCAGGGTGTCGGTTACCTCTCCCTTTACGTCACCTATGAACTCGCCTCTTCCGGGCAATACCCGGCGACATTCACCACCAACATGTCGGTGACTATCGACCTTTCGAGCGACGCCCTGATCAAATTCAATTTTCCGAACCCAATGTTGACAGGGGAGTTCACGGGCTCATCATCAATTACGCTCGATGGCGGGACGGTTGTTAGGGGGGATTCCATGGCCGTGGGAGCGGGTTCACATACTATCGTTTTTGCCATCAACGGCGCGAACAGGGGCTGGTATGATGATTTCGCAGTGTTTTCTGTCGATGCGGAAATTACGGCCGTTCCTGAGCCCGGCACTTGGGCATTGCTGGCCGGTGGCGCTGTCGCGGCATGGGCTGCGGCACGTCGGCGAGTGGCGTAAACGCCAACTCAGGCATTGATCCGTCAACTCGGATCAACCCGCCATCCATAGTCTTGGTGCGTCCTTTGCCTTGGTAAAGGTTTGAGTGGTCTTTCGTTTGTTTAACGAACCGGTGAGGAATTGAGAAACGCGTTGGTATGCTATTGATTTTCCTCGGGAAAATGTCGATACATCTGGCGCGATATTACTATCACTTTGTCGAATTAGCAAACGAACCATGAAAACCATCATTAATCGGAAAAAAGAATCGGATATCTCAACCCGGGATAAGAACGGAAGCACGTTTTTAACCTTGCTCGGGGTCGGGTCGCGCACAGTCGCCATTGCCTTGGCAATGGGTGCAATCAGCCTTCTGGCGTCAACAGCAGAGGCCGAGGTTAAACTCACGACGTTGGAGAATGCCGGCGCAGGCGGTTTGACCATCGGGGGTACGACTTCGCCGGGGGCTGTCGGTGGCTCCGGCTTTGCATTTACGGTGGATGCTCAAGACTATCAACTTGATGCCATCAGAGCCGCCCTTTCTGTGTCCAACCCCGGAGATTGGATACTTACCGCTGCTCTCTACGAGGCTTCGAGCAGCACAGGCGTGCCGATCGGTTCCGCATTGACCTCGTTTACCTATGGGTCCATTGGCATTGGAGTGACCTATGTAGAGTTCTCGCCCGATTTTTCGGTGACGTTGCAAGCCAACAAATCTTATGTCTTCACGCTCCTTGCCACGGATCCCGGATCGGCAGGCTCGGGTTGGCTCTGGATGACTAGTTCATCCGCGAACGGATACGGACCGGTAGGAACTGAATGGGCTCCCCTGACGGTGATACCGACGACTAATGACGGAGGAGACAATTGGTCGGGTGGTTTTGCCGGGAATTATCACAAGTTTGAGATCTCCGCGACCGCCATCCCGGAACCTTCCACGTGGGTATTGCTTGCGGGGGGCTTGGCGGTGGGGGCTTATCTTCGCCGCGGCAAGAAGGTCCAGGCGTAAGCTTCAGGAAGCCGCAATCACAGGCGGCGCTTCTGTGTAATTTGATCTGGGATGCCGGGGAGAATTCTCCGGCGTCCCCGGATAACGCGGTTTTGGACCGCCTCGATTCTTCGCTTGCGCGGTAGCACAGGTGGGCTTCCGCGCCTAGCCTAGTGTAGCGCGCCGCCCGCTTTCCTCGTTACCAATCTCCAGATTGGTAATGCCATTGTCCTCGAATCTCTGATTCGAAAGCCCTGTCATCTCGTGCAGCGTGCCGGAACAGACGGGGGTTGCGAAACTGGAGTTCCGAAGACACGGGCATTCCCAAACAGAGTTTGGGAACGAGGGAAAACTTCCAAATCGTCTGCTGCTGTTTACAAGGGGCTCCAAAAATTTGTGAGTATCCTGACGGGAAACAACAAGCGATCTCCAAAAATCAGAAGGAAGCCTTCTGAGAAGTAATGCAACGAGAAAAATCAATGAAAATGGACTGCTTAACTATGTCTTTTGTTCGAAACCTCGGGCTAAGAGAAATCTTCATTCTTTTCTTCTTGTCAATGATGCTTCTCGGCGTGCGTGCAAGCGGACAAAGTATGGAAAAGATCACTGAAATTAAAATTGTGTATTGGCGCGCGTTTCACGGCACAATTGAACAATATGTGGGAAAAGACGCCTCCGGAAAAATGTACATGGCCACGTATTTGTACAGATCGGAAAATCAAGAAGATCGAAAACAAGAATCGATTTCAAAAGACGTCTCCCAAGAAGTGCTGAACCGCATAGTTGAATTTGTTAATGATCGAGAGGTTAGAAAGAGTTTTTCTAAATCGGAGCCTTTCGTGCAACCTGATGGTTCTAGAATCGAAATGACAGTGCGTGAGAATAGCTTTGGATTCGTATTTGTTAGCCAAACAGCTTTTAACTCAACCGCATCGGAGTCAGATCGTAGGCTGGGTGTAATCGTCGTGGATATGATTAGGCGAGCGGGGATTGATATTCCAAAAGAGGATCAGTATTGAATGGTATCCGTCCAGCCAAAGCCGTCATCGACCTCGGAAAAAGGGTTGGTTCTGAATGGGGAAGAAGTCTTCAACAATCATTGTCGACAGACTCCTTTTTGTGTCCGAGCTTAGCTGGTGTTTTGAGTCAGAGTTTGGGAACGAGGGAATAAGATGGCCCG
>JBBCKI010000026.1:0-56281 GCA_037190965.1 Chthoniobacteraceae bacterium | reverse complement strand
TATTACCGGGTAGTCTTCTCAAATACAACGGGGAATGCATTCATTGAACGACCGGGAGGTAACGGATCATGAGGCGAAAGATGAAGAAACGGCAGCAGGCGTTTACCCTTGTGGAAGTTACGCTGGCCATTGGAATTATGGCATTTTCGCTAATGGCGCTCCTCGGCCTTTTTAATGTTGGATTTCAGGCAAGTCGTCGCTCTGCGGAGGCTACGGCACTGCCGACACTGATTGATCTAATCAAGCGCGAAGAAACCTCCGGAAACGGAACGGCGGTTGGCTCCACTCGCACGGTTTTCTTTACCTATGAAGGAGAAAAGACCACAGCTTCAGATTCTCATTACCAGTGTATCATCGTAGCAAAATCACCTGACGATACCGTGCTCCCTCATGTATCGGGAAATATGGTGTTACTGATGGTCACGATTACATCTCCTGGAAATGAGAAAAAGGTGCAAATCTCATGCATTCGATAATGAAAATCTCCTATGTCTATCTGATCTTGTTGATTCTGTCGTTCGCGGGAAACAGGGAGAGTTCCGCCGCAGAGGTTCAAGTAATTAATGCCGGAAGAAATGGCCAGAACAGCCGACAGTTCGTGGAGCGTTTTGAAAAGGATGCCCTTTCCCACAAACCAGATCTTATCGTGTTGGGTGGAGGGACGAACGACGCAATCAATTCCCGGAATGCCGTGGCGCACTTGGAGTATTCCGCCAATATCAGGACATTGATTGAGCGCAGCCGCTCCGCCGGGATTGAGCTGATCCTGATCACCGCAATCCCTTGCGTGGATACTTATGTACTGCAGAGGCATCCGGCCGCTTTTTTTCAGGGGCAAGCACCGTCAACAAGAGTCAAGGATTACGTTAATGAGGTGCTGAAGCTTGGAGAAGAATTGAAAGTGAAGGTGATCAATCTTTATCAAGCTTATGAGGAACGTGGACAGATAGGCGAACTGGAAACTTCGTGGATCCAGAATGAAGCCAATAGCGGGCGAAAAGATGGAGTGCACCCCACCGCTGAAGGCTATGCAGTGATCGCACAGAAAGTCTACCAGCAAATCATGAAGCAGCCAAACCTACCCAAGCACATCGTCTGCTTCGGCGATAGCATCACATTTGGTGCGGGAGTGCGCAACAAGGAGAGCGATGCCAGCTACCCTGCCCAACTATCGAAACTGTTCCAGAAGGAAGCGAAGACTAAAGGAAACGCTGATTAATGAAAGTTGACGATGAAGGCCCGCGAAAATCGTGACCTGATCGCGCCAACGAAGCAACCCTTCTAAACGCAGCGAACTCCAGCAATTCTTCACAATATCGCTGGGAGGGTCGCCAATGTGAAAATGGGTGCACTAGCTTGTATCCCAAAACGGCGGACTTCTTCTGTTTCCGCTTATCGCAAGCACCTCGGCGTCGCCCCCTGCCGCTACTGGAGCAGCGCCCCACTTTGATACAACTCATGAGCAAACACCCCATCCACCTCGGAATCATCGGCTGCGGCAGCATTGCCAAGGCTCACGTCAATGCAGCCAAAGAGAACGGATTCGCCATTACGTGCGTATCTGATATCTCAGAGCAGGCCATCACCGCCTTTCTGGAGCAGCATCTCCCTGAAGCGCGCGGCTTTACCAACGCGGAAGAGCTGCTGGATCAAGGCGCTGTAGACGCCGTAATCATCTGCACGCCTCCGTGCAGTCACACTGACGTGGCCATCGCCGCCCTTCAACGCGGCATTCATGTCTTCTGCGAGAAGCCGCTCGCCGCCAACGTGAAGGAATGCCGCCGGATCGAAGCCGCAGCGAACGCCTCCAACGCAACGCTGATGATGGCCTTCCGGCACCGCTTTACCGCTGCGCAGCAGGCGATCAAAGCCAGACTCGATACCGGAGAGCTGGGCCGCGTCATCCTTTTCCAAAACGTCTTTGGTGGCCCCGCCCGGCAGATGAAAGACCGCTGGTTTTCCCGCTTTGCCATCTCAGGCGGCGGCACCCTAATGGACACCAGCATCCATAGCATCGATCTCTTCCGTCACTACTGCGGCGAGATCGCCACATTCAGCGGCGAGCGTGACAGAGCTTTCGAGGGCACCGACGTGGAGGACAGCTCCGTTCTTTCCCTCCGCTCGGAGAGTGGAGCGCTCGGGATCATCGCCGCATCGTGGAACTATGGGGTAGGCCGCGCCGATATGGAGATCATCACCGAAAATGGCCGCATCGTTTACGACTACATGAAACCCACCGTCTACCATATTTACCGTCCCGGCCAACCGGCACCGGAGTCTATATCCGTGAAAGCGACCGGAGGGTTCACCGAACAACTCGCCCATTTCGTCGAGAGCACCCGGTGTGGTACCGCTCCGCTGACCGGCATTCAGGACGGCCTCCGCGCTGTGGAAATCGTTGAGGGCGTCTATCAACAGCGCCCGTTGAAAGTCACCGCCTGATCCATCACCATGAAACGCATCGCCTTCGTCGATCACGACATTGACAACTTCCACGCGAACACCTTTGCCCGGCTCCTGAGCGAGCACGACACCGGCTTCCGACTCTCCGCCGTCTATGCCAACCGTCGCGATAACATTGCGGTATGGGCTGATGAGCGCAAGGTCAGCACTGTCGAAAGGATCGCCGATCTCGCTCCGCTGACCGACTACGTGATGGTTCTCGCGCCGTCCAACCCCGAAACGCACCTCGACCTCTGCCGGGAAACGTTCGCTCTGGGAAAAACCACCTATGTGGACAAAACCTTCGCACCCGACTACGCCACCGCGCAGGAAATCTTCGCGCTGGCCGATCTGCACGGTGTCGCCATCCAGAGCAGCTCCGTTCTCCGCTACACTGAACTACAGATTCACTGCGCGAGTCAGCCCGACCTGCCGCCGCGCTCCATCAGCAGTTGGGCCTCTGGCGGGAATTTCAATGAATACATCATCCACCCGCTGGAAAGCGTCGTCAGCGTCATGGGCTCGGAAATCGAGGCTATCACGGCTGAGGAGAGCGCCGGATGCACCCGCATCACGCTCCGCTTCTCAGGAAACCGCATCGCCACGATCCAGATGCATGTGGCTCATGCGACTCCCTTCTATCACGTCGTCTCCGATGCGAAAGCCACTAAGGCGATCAGCATCGACGGAAGCCGAATCTTCCTGAATGGGCTACTCGCCACCCTCGACTTCTTCAAAGCCGGAAAAGCACAAATCCCGCGCGAAGAAACTCTGGCCATCATGCTGGCGCTCGACACGCTGCGAAAGTAGGTCGCGCGTGCCGATCACTCCATCGAAGAGGGCAGACGGCAACCAACAGCCTGTCCTCTTCCTCCGTAGATACCTGCCCCCCCTCCTGACAAAGCACCAGCGCCCGGTGGTTCTCTGACAGAACTGCCAGGAAGCAGGGCGCTTCCTTCCGATCAAGCTCCTCCACGTCACGGCTCTGTGTCGTCCCCGGCCATCCTATCGATGAATTGCTCCAACCGCTTGGTGTCGGCGTCCGTCCAGCCCTCGGGAGGTAACACGCTGGCCCAGCCCTTGACGTAGTCCGTCGAGTAGTCATGTCCGAAACCTGGCGGCGAGCCGAACTGGAGGACCGTATCTCCCACAGCCTGCACGCCAGAGACAATGGGGAACCAACGGGAGTCGTCCGGCACGTCGAACCCACGAGGTTGATCCATCCATTCCGGCGGCCACCAAAACGCCTTGGCACTCCAAAATACGATCGGATCGGATGGATGCTGGAGGTAAACGATCCGCGGGGTGGACCAGTCGGTGTCCAACGCCGGTTGATCCGGATCTCGATTTAAGAACCGCACCGTTCGGCCCCTGCCGAAGACGGGCTGCCAGACGGGCGACCCGGGATCGCGCTCGCGAGTGAGCTGTGAGTGGATCGGGTTGCTTTGCTTGGCCCCGGCGAGGAGAGCGCCATCCGTCCCGGCCACCATGTTGGCCACCGACGACGATGCATCCACGCCGACAAAAGGCGCTTCCACCCCGGCCGTGCCGAGGCTCTTGCCGAACAGGACGAGCTTCGGTCGGCCATCCGGCGGGAGTTCCAACCAACGCGCGCGAATGGCGTTGAAGAGCGTGATCCCTGCCTCGTTCGCCAGCCCGGCGTCTATAAAGACGGCGAGCACGCTTGGCAGGAAAGAGTACTGAACGGCAACGATAGCCGTGTCGCCACGGTGCAACTGCTCAAGCGCAGCGGCGGCTTTAGGGACAATCCAGCCCGTTCCAGTGGGCACCCACACGACCAGCACCTTTCGATCAAAGCCGCCCGCGCGCTCAAGCTCGCGAACGGCGAGCTCCGCCCGCACTGCAGCGGAGTCCGCAGAGTCCACCCCAACATAGACTCTCACCGGATCGACGATCTTGGCATCGGCTCCGTGGAACATCTTCAGCTCCGGCGCGGTTGTGGCCGTTGCCACGAAGGTCCGGCCCATGCGTCCCAGGGTGTTCCAGGCGACGAATGATGCGCCGCTGCCTGACACTGATGACGAGTCAGGCGGAAGAGTCCCTTCGGTCGTTCGCTGGTTCACCGGAGTGTAGATCCAGTTGGCGGCCGCGGTGAGCACGCGAACCGCAACTCCTCGCACGAGCGCGATGCCCAGCACGACCGTGAGCAGGACTGTTGCCGGCACCGACACAACGACCGGCACGTGGCCCTGGATGAACCGGTTGCCTGCGGCTAAACCGCTGGCAATCACCCGCCCGACGACCACGAGGAGCACGCCGGCCATGAGGGACAGCGCAGCCATCAGCATCCCGTCCAACCAGGCGACGTACGCCATCCCCATGAAGCTGCGTTGCTCGTTTTGCCAGGCCATCCACAGCGTCGCGCCGAGAAGGATGGCAACGAGCCAAGTCGCGGCCAAGACCATCCAGCTGCGCCGGCGGATCACATCGTCGGGTGACCGAGCTGACCGCTCAAGGAGCCGATGCATCCAACGTCCGACCAATGTGCCGATCCCGTAGCCGATGGCCAGACAGACCGCGCCGATTACGGCCTGCACTTCCCACGACCGTGGAATGAATGTTGGCGTGAGAGACTGCCACCAGAACAGAAGCGCCAGCGACGAGCCGCTGAGCGTCGGTGTTTCGAGCGCACCCCGGAGGCCGCGAAGGAATGACGACCGCGCGCTCAATCGTGCTCCCTGATCTGGCGATGCATTTTTCGCACCAGCGCCTTCTCAGCCTCGACGGCCAGAAAAATGACAAAGCCGATCCCAATTGGGAACAGCCAGTCACGAGCACGGATCGGAGCTGAGTGGAACCACAGATTCAGAATGGGGACATAGACAAACAGCAGTTGCAATCCGATCAACACCCCCAGCGCAACCCAAACCACGCGATTGGTAAACAGCAGGCCTAGCCGCAAGCTCGATTCGCGCATAAATCGACTATTGAATAAGTAAAATACCTGGCCCAGCACCAAGGTGTTGACTGCCATGGTTTGCGCTGTCTCCATTGAGTATCCCCGACGCTTTTCGAACCAGAACATAGCCAAGGTCGCGCCGCCGATCAGTATCGAGACAAAGGCAATCCGCCAGAGGGCGTATCCCCCCAGAATAGGTGCGCCCGGTCGTCCTGGCGGACGGCGCATGAGGTCCGGCTCCGCAGGTTCATAAGCCAGCGCCAGGGACAAGGTCACCGCGGTGACCATGTTCGCCCACAGGATCTGCACGGGCACCAAGGGCAGATCCAGCCCCAAAAGCACCGCCGTCAAAATCACGAGCGCCTGAGCGCCGTTGGTCGGCAGGATAAACAGGATCGCTTTCTGGAGATTATCATAGATCGTGCGCCCTTCCTCCACGGCACGCTCGATCGAGGCAAAATTGTCGTCGGCCAGCACGACTTCGGCAGCCTCCTTGGTCACCTCAGTGCCTTTGATGCCCATGGCGACTCCAACGTCAGCGCGCTTCAGGGCCGGCGCGTCATTGACGCCATCGCCGGTCGTGGCCACAACTTCGTTGTTGGCTTGCAAGGCTTGTACTAACCGCAATTTATGCTCGGGGCTGGTACGGGCAAAAATATCCGTTTCCGTTACGATCCGGCGCAACTCCTCGTCCGAGGCCGCCTCCAGTTCAGCTCCGGTGACCGCTTGGGCCTTTTGGGTAATCCCCATCTCGCGGCCGATGGCAATCGCCGTGCCGGCATGATCACCGGTAATCATCTTGACTTGAATCCCTGCCCGTTTGCAAGCGGCGATGGCCTCGATGGCCTCCGGACGAGGCGGATCGACGATCCCGGCCAGTCCGAGAAAGACCAAGCCATGATTAAGATCTTCGATGGAAAACTCCCGCTTCTCTTCCTCAACCTCGCGGCTGGCGGCGGCAAGGACCCGCAACCCCTGCCCGCCAAGCGCGTCGATCTGTTTCTCCCAGAAAGCACGATCAAGCGGCTCCGTAGCGCCACTGGCGGCGCGCTCCCCGGCGCAACGGCTGAGCAACCTGTCCGGCGCTCCACTGAGCAGGATCCGCACGCTATTTCCCCGCACCCGGTTGAGGGTGGCCATGAATTTATTCTCCGACTCGAAGGGAACGACCGCCAGCCGTTGATAGCTTCCTCTTTCGAACTTTGCTTTTTCACCAAGAACACGCAATGCACCTTCGGTAGGCCCCCCGATCACTTTCCAGTGGGTACCGTCGCGGGCAATCTCTGAGTCGTTGCAAACGGCCATTACTTCGACCAAAGCGTGCAAATCCTTCTTCTCAGTGAGCGAGACCCACTGCCCGTCGCGCAGGATCCGGCCCTCGGGAGAGTAGCCAATGCCCTCTACCTCATAGGTTCCAGCTTTCGTGACCAAATGGCGCACGGTCATCTCATTTCGCGTCAGCGTTCCGGTTTTATCCGAACAAATGGTCGTGACCGAGCCGAGGGTTTCAACCGCCGTGAGCTTGCGCATGATGGCGTTGCGCTGGACCATTCGCCGGACACCGATCGCCAAAGTGATGGTCATGATCGCGGGCAAACCTTCCGGGATCGCCGCGACGGCGAACCCGACAGCCGCCGAAAAAAGCGCATCAAGACCAAAGCCGTGCAGCCAGCCGATCAAAAACATCACCGCGGCCATCGCGATAATCACGAAAGAGAGTGACTTGCCGAAAGCGGCCATCTGCTTGGTAAGAGGCGTTGCCAGACTCTCCACTTCGGTCATCATCCGGCTGATCCGGCCCAGCTCGGTGGCCGGTCCCGTTGCCGTGACGACCCCCATGCCACGCCCTGCCGCGACGAGCGTGCCGGAGAAGGCCATACAACGCCGGTCGCCGACCCCGGCCCGGGCATCCACCCGCTCCGGTGACTTCTCCGTGGGTACGGATTCTCCTGTAAGCGCAGATTCTTCGACGCGCAGGTTCACGGTTTCGAGGAGCCGGATGTCGGCCGGTACGCGATCGCCGGAGCGAAGCCTCACGATGTCTCCCGGCACGAGCTCTGCCGCGTCGAGCTCGATCCACTCCCCCTCCCGGCGCGTATGGGCGCGGAGCGAGAGCATCTTACGGATACCATCAAGGGCTTCCTCAGCCTTTCCCTCTTGGATGAAACCGATCACCGCATTAATCACCGCCACAGCCAGAATCACACAGACGTCGACCCATTTTCCGAGAAATGCTTTCGCCGCAGCGGCGACGAGCAGAATATAAATAAGAAGATCATTGAAGTGCTTGAAAAACCGCTTCAATCGCCCTTCTTTCGGCGGGGCTGGCAGCCGGTTGAAGCCCACGGCTTTGATACGATCGGCTGCCTCGGCGCCAGAGAGACCATCCCGGTGGCTCCGCAGTTGATTCAGGATGTCATCGACCGGTAAAGCGTACGGGGTGGTGACACTCAAGGAGATATCCGGCGCAAGGTTCATAAACAATGATCCGCCAGCAGCGTTCCCATCGTGCTTCGGTGGCGAACCCTGGATTGGAGGTCAAATTGGTGCACAGCACAAAAGAATCCTGCCGACCTCGATTTTTTAGACACACAATAGGTGCGAGCCTACCCTCTAATTCGTGGACATAACCTAGGGCGTCGTGGAACTCCGCCCTGGATTCCTGAATCCCGCCATTGCATCGCGCCTCTTTCGCGGCGATGCTCTCACTGCCGTGGAAGAACCTGATCCCAACCTACCCGCCCGCGCTCCGGCGAAAAGCGGAAGAGGCACGGCATGGAATCCGAAGAACCGCTTCGAAAAGCTCGAATACACGCCCGATCCGCCGGGGGAATACGACGATCCCACGCCCGCCCCGCGCACGGAATTTTTCCGGGATGACACGCAGTCAATTCTTTCGCGCAATGAATCGCCGGATGTCGGTTTTGAAGTCAGCGTAAACCCGTACCGGGGGTGCGAGCATGGGTGTTCGTATTGTTACGCCCGGCCGACTCACGAATACCTGGGTTGGTCGGCAGGACTCGATTTTGAATCGCGCATTCTCGTCAAGCAAAACGCCCCGGAGTTGCTCCGAGAAGCACTCGCTTCCCTCCGCTGGGAGCCGCAAAGGCTGGTAATGAGCGGCGTCACGGACTGTTACCAACCGGTGGAACGCCGCCTTGAGATCACGCGGCGCTGCCTCGGCGTCCTCGCGGAATTTCGCAACCCCGTCGAGATCATCACCAAGAACCATCTCGTCACCCGCGACGTCGATCTTCTCTCGGCACTCGCCTCGCATCATGCGGCGGCGGTGAACCTCTCCGTGACCACACTCGACCCCGCGCTGGCGCGGATGCTCGAACCGCGCGCGTCGCCACCCTCGCGACGGCTTGCCGCGATCCGGGAATTAAGCGCCGCGGGCATCCCCGTGCGGGCGATGGTTGCGCCGGTCATTCCCGGCCTCAACGATCACGAAATCCCGGCGATCCTCGAAGCAGTGGCGGAAGCAGGCGCTTCCGGGGCGGGCTATGTGGTCATCCGCCTGCCCCTCGGCGTAGGCCCCATTTTTGAGCGGTGGCTGGAGGAGCATTTTCCTGGGAGCAA
This sequence comes from Chthoniobacteraceae bacterium, assembly GCA_037190965.1. Taxonomy (GTDB): domain Bacteria; phylum Verrucomicrobiota; class Verrucomicrobiia; order Chthoniobacterales; family Chthoniobacteraceae; genus DATMFV01. The sequence continues at coordinate 47,337 of JBBCKI010000026.1, read as the reverse complement.
GACGAAGATCCTGGAACGGGTTCGCGACATGCGCGGCGGAAAACTCAACGATTCGCGCTTCGGCTCCCGGATGCGCGGAGAGGGCATCCACGCTGAAATGATCCGCAAGATTTTCTCGGCCGCCGCCCGCAAAGCAGGGCTCGACCGTCCGCGTCCGTCCCTCTCCACTGCGGCCTTCCGCCGCCCGGGGGAGCAGCTGACGCTGTTTTAGGGAATCGCTGATTAAATGGAGCATGACGAAAGCGCAGGCAGTTTGGATGGATTTCCAAGCCGATTTTCCGCAGCCTGTCTGAAGATAGGTGAGGAAAAAATCGGGTTGGGAAGACGCCAAAATGACCAGCTTGCGGCATGGCTCGCTTTAATCAGTGGTTCCTTATTAGGGCGGGTCATATAAAAAGCCCTGTTAAACGCGAATCGTCACGTAGGATTCGACTCAATTCGCCGGTGTAATCTCGTTCCGATAAGATCGTGTAAAAATCAGGCTTTATGCTCGGGGCCAAGCGAAACGCTTCTTCCCATTCCTGTCGAAAAAAAGGGTCGAGGCGCACTTGGTCCCAAAAGCCAGTCGCATCGAATAGCGCCGTGATCCGATCCGTGCCGTAATTCTGCAACCGGCTGACCAGGTAAGTGGCGACGCCGACTTGCAGTCCATGAAGTCTCGGCTTGGAGTTAATGAGATCCAGGGCGTGGGAAATCAGGTGTTCGCTGCCGCTGGCCGGGCGGGAAGAACCGCTGATTTCCATCGCTACGCCGTTCAGCATCAGCGTGGTCGCCAACAGCCTGATCCCGTCCAGGTCTTTTTGTGGACTGGCAATGAGCTTGAAGACAGTTGCGTCGGAGAGGAGCGCGGCAAAGTCGTTGACCGGCGTGCCGCGCGCCCGGAAGGCCAGCTTCCAGTCGTACACAGCCGTGATTTTAGCCACGGAATCTCCAATTCCAGCGCACCAGAGAACATGGGGAGCACTGAGACAAACTTCCGTATCCACCACGACTCCGTAGGGCATTGCGGATGGCAAAGAGCGCCGCTTGCCATACACTTCGAGGCTCGATTGCGGGCTGCAAAAGCCATCGTTGGAAAGCGATGTCGGCGCGGCGATGTATGGGATTCGCGCCAAAAAGCTCACGTACTTCGCGACATCCAACGCTTTGCCTCCCCCGAGCCCAATGACGGCATCTGTTGAGTAAGGCAGATCCTGAAAAATTTTTTGCGCGTGTTCAATGCTGGACGATGGAACCTCGGTCTCTTGAATAACGTCGATTTCTTCCCCGCCCAAAGCTGCCTTGCTGCGTTGTACGATAGTGGCCGGCAGCCCGGTGCTCAAAAGGAGAACCACTTTTCGAAAATCGAGGCGCCGAGCGTACAAGCCGACACGATCAAGCGCCCCAGGCTTGATGCGCACCAATGTTGGAATCTCAGCAGAAGTGTTCTTCACGGCCTTATCGATCAAAGGAAACGAATTTCCCTGATAAGCCAGATGCAAGGGGCGAGTCGATGTTTGCCGGTTTAATCATCCCGTTTAAAGAATTTCTTATCACCCTCCGAAATGAGATTTGCACAGACGGCGGTTTCGACCCTCAAATCCGGAAAGCGAATGCCGTTCCTGTTAATCTCTCTCGAGAGAGGCTTCAATAGCCGCTTCGAAATTCGGAGAATCGAGCCAGTCGCAATAAAACGCGAGAACATCACGTTGAAAGGCAGGATCCGTGGAGAATGCGGGGAGCATGGTCGCGGAAGATCGGATGACACCCGCTTCAGAGAGCGGAATCTTGAGCGTTTGGACAAAATGACCAAAAGAACGTTGGACTTCCGGCATTTTGAAAATGTGCCATAACGCCGTCAACTGCTGCTGGAGCTTTTCTGCTTTGTCCGTAAGTCCCGCCTCAAAAGCATCGATAAGCCTGCGATGCAAACCAGGGCAAAGATTGGCAAGCGCGGTAACACAGCCCCGCCCTCCCTGCTGAAGCGTAGAGAGAACCAACGGTTCGCTACCCTGAAAAAGCTTGAAGTCGCTACCGTCCAATGCCCTTGCGAGATTACCCAATCGCGACGCATCCCCGCTCGTTTCCTTAAATCCCACGATGTTGGGATGCGCGGAAAGGCGCAGAACCGTACCTTCTTCAATAGGAGTCGGCATCCGGAGATGGTGATAGAGCGCGATGGGAATCGGGCTGCGATCCGCAATCTCCAGGGCATATTGATAAAGCTGCTCCTGATCCAGCTTCAGGAAGAACGGAGTCATGACGACCGCGACCTGCCCTCCGGCTTCGGCGGCGTGGCGGATATGTTCAAGGACCTGAGAGATCCCCGTTCCACTGACTCCGACATACAGCAAATGGGGTGTGGCAGACTCCTGCCTCGCAATTTCAATCAACGCCATGCGGTCCAACTCGCCCAGCAGAGGCATTTCTCCAGTGGAACTGATCACAAACAATCCGGTAGCGCCCTCCTTGTAAAGGAAACGGCAGAGCGTTCGCATGGATTCCGGGTCGATTTTTCCCGGGTGCGAGCAGGGCGTCAGAACGGCCGGTATTAATTCGTGTTCGATAATTTGTGCCATTGGAATGCCATTTCTTGCCTAGTAATATCAGCCATTCAAGAAGAATCTCAAAATTTTGGTATAATCTATTTGACTTTGGTATTCCAAATTTGGTTCGATAAATCAGATGTCAACGACCATTGAACGCGATAAGGCGCAACCGCTTGAAAAACGGGTGCTGCAGATTCTTTTTTCGGGCGAACTGCTGCCGGGATCGAAAATCACAGAGAGGGACTTGGCGCGGGATCTAGGCATGAGTCGCGTGCCTGTACGGGAAGTGATCAGCAGACTCATCGCGCGGGGCATCCTGGTACGCGGCGACAAGAACCGTAGCGTCAGAACGAGGAACTACTCCGCCGACGATATATTTCAGCTTTATGAACTCCGTGAAGCGCTGGAAGTGGCTAGCGGGCGCTCAGCCTGCCGCAATGCAACACAGGCGGAGTTGCTCAAAATGGAAATGATTTGCGACCAGATGGAAGCAGAGATCGGGCACTATGGCTCCGCGGCTTGGGCAAATCTCGACCGGATGTTCCATCAGACAATGGTGGCAGCGAGTCACAACCTGCGTCTTGTCGAAAGTTTCGAACTTCTTATCGAAGAATGCCATTATGTCTTCTACCTGCATCCTGCGCGGAAGGTTCGCCCCAATCCCGGTGAAGAGTGGATTCAAAAGCATATGAGCGAAGTGATTGCGAATCACCGCACGATCGTAGAATGCATTCGGAAAGGAGATCCTGATGTCGTTCAGGACCAGATCCGATTCCAGATGAAGCGCGCCGCCACCAGTGCTACGCGCTCCATTGTTTCAGAAGCCTTTCTCCGCGAAGGCAATGGTATTCAACATTGAACGCCGTTCCAGCCCGGAGGCTCAGCGTCTTTAGGCAAAACAAACAGCTATTCCCCTTCAACCCACCCCATCCAATCCATCCCCCATCATGAAATTGCTCCTCGCTCGCCCCAATCGTTTTCCCTTCGTCAAAGCAATGCTATCGGCAGCGTTTGCCTTTATATGTGCTAGCGGTTCCTCTTTGTCGTCTACCGCCGAAGCCGCGGTCCTGCTTGAGACGAATTTTTCCAACACCACCCTCTATCCCGCCGGCAAGGCTATGGGAAGCGTTCCTGATGGAAGTGGTGCGTGGTCTTTCACTGGCACGGCAAGAGCAATGGACTTGAGTGACGAAACGAGGGGAATCAGGATGAGCGGCACAGGCACCAATTACTACAACTTCTCCAATACCTATACCTCCGGCACAATTACCATTGAGTTTTCCTTCATCCCTCACGTTGAAAGAAGTGCTTTCGAAATAGTACTAGGCAATGGAACCGCAAATGGGAATATCGGCCCGCAGCTCCGATTTGGCCATAACGCCGATAATGAAATCTCGTATTACAACGGATCAAAATTTGTAACGATCAATGATATCAGCTTCACGGTGGACCAGGTCAATACCTTCTCGATTACGGCCAGTCTGAGCGGGGAAAACGCAGGGACGTTTGACCTCTACCATAATGGGGAACTGGTCGCAGGAGGCCTCGTCTGGAGAAATCTCCTTACCAGCCTTACAAACCTGCGCGCCCGCAGCGTCTCCGATGGCCCCAATGTCGATCTCCTCAATCTCAAGATAACCTACGATGCGGTGCCCGAACCGTCGTCCGTTGCGCTGGTCCTTACGGGATTGTTCGGGTTCGGCGGGCTCTCCCGCTATATCTCCCGGAAAACGGGAAACTGAAATTCGCCAAGCCCATTTGCTGATAATGAAGACGCACTCAGCCGTTTTGTCCCAGCTTACGAATAGGCTGCCCGGCAGCGCCGACTCTGAAGTTCCTTTTTCAGCGCTGCATGAGAAGGCAAAATGGCGGAAACGTCGGATCATTCAGAACAATGACGGCGGCGAAGCTCGCGTTCCACAAGGCCCGCTCCGAACCGGAGAGGATCTCCTTGCCCTTCGTGCGACTCCGCTCATTGGGTCGCAAGTCGATACCATCATCTATGACACCACCGCTGGTTCATTCGGAGCCTTCGCACACGATACGAAAGTGGGCGAGCCTTTCCTGACTACTGCAGGACGGTATCGCTACAACGCACTGCCGAATCTCCTCGCAAAGGGAACAGACCCGCTAAAGTTAATGGTCGGGTTCGCAAGGGCAAACGCGATCGAAATAATCTGGACCATGCGGATGAATGATACGCACGATGCCAGTAATCCGCTGCTTGTATCCAGACTCAAGCAAGAGCATCCGGAATGGCTGCTCTCCTCCGGCGGCATCCATCAGGTCCACGGTAAGCCGACTTCCGTAGATTTTGGTCAGGAGGGCATTAGAAGGATGACATACCTCTTCGTTGAAGAAGTCGTGGAACGCTACGATATTGATGGGGTGCAGTTGGACTTCTTTCGGCATCCCGTCTTTTTCAAAAGCGCCGCGAGTGGCGGTAGGGCGACCGATGAAGACCGTACGCAGATGACCGAACTCATTCGCCAAATCCGGAGAATGACTTACGAGAGGGGTGAGGAAAGAGGAGTGCCGCTTTTGCTCTCCATACGCATCCCAGACTCGGTGGAATACTGCTATCAGATCGGACTCGACATCGAGACATGGCTTTCCGAAGGCTTGGTTGATTTCATCAGCACAACCTGTTATTTCCGACTCAATCCGTGGTCATACACTGTAGCATTGGGAGAACGCTTTAGCATCCCTGTCTATCCATGCCTGAGCGAATCACGTATCGCCGCAGATTCAAAACCTTGGTCAGATCGGAAAATCAAGGAGGTCTACCGGGCGCGGGCTGCCAATGTATGGCACGCGGGAGCAAACGGCGTCTACCTCTTCAACGCTTTCGATGGCGCAGCTCCGTGGTGGCGTGAAATTGGAAGCCCGGAAACGTTGGTCGGTCTCGACAAGCGCTATTTCGCAACGGTTCGGAGCGGCGACTGTCGAAATTTTCTCAGCAGTGATATCTCCTTCAATCGCGGAACGCCCATTTCCCCGAATACTCCAAAGATGCTCTCTGACGGCGAGTTGATCCGCATCTCAATCGACACCGCTGAGGACCTCAAAGCAGCAGACTTCCAAGGGAAGGAAGCAACGGTGCAGCTACGCCTCGATATCCGCCCATTGTCGGACCCGCAGTTGATCCAAGTCACCCTCAACGACGCCCCCTTATCGAAGAGTGGGATCGTCAATGATTGGCTGGTTCTTCCCATAGAACCAAACCTCCTCAACCAAGGAACGAACGAAATCACTATCCGGAGGAGCGGCGCTGGCGAGGGTGGCCACGCGTCCCCCACCTTCTCCTCCGCGAAACCGGGGAATGGGACGACCGGCATCGAGCAGAAAGAAGACCGCGACGCCGATGACATTCAATCCCCTGTAACGCTGCATGATGCCCACATTGATGTGACCTACAGCCTCGCACCCGCAACCAAGAAAGCACCGTTTCCCTTACCTCCCATTACAGAACGGCGACGCATCGGAAGCTCTGCATAGGAGATTCACTATTGTCAATTCTTTCCCCCATGAGAAATCTGATCTTCAGAGAAAAAACGCATCGTTTGAATCTCCTCCCCTTGATCGCTAGCGTTGCCTTCAGTCCATACTGCATCGCCACAGGGTTCGCATCATCTCCCGATAGCATAAAGGAAGGAATTCCACACAGCTACCCACAAAAAAAACTCATCGCGGCAGGATGGGATTCGCCCAGCCCTTCGGTGCTGCTGGAGCACTTAAAAGAGATCGAGCAAACGCCTTTCCATGGCGTTCGAATTATTGTCGAAATCAAGGACGAAGATGGCACCAGAGTCGGGCCAAGGCGAATGTTTAATAACAAGCCATGGAAGCGTGAATGGTTTATGGAGGAGATTCAGCAGCTTCGAAAGGCGAAGTCCAAAAAGCTGACAGATAACTTCCTTGCGGTTGGCCCCAGCGCGAAGCTGGACTGGTTTGACGATGCCGGTTGGGAACAAGTGACCGATCATTTCCGCATCGTAGCATGGATTGCCAAGGAGGCGGGCCTCAAAGGAATCCTATTCAATCCCGAAGAGGGAACTGCAAACCCTGCATTCAGTTATAACCGGCAAGATGCGCGGACTCAGCATAGCTTTGATGAGTATGCAGCCAAAGTTCGTCAGCGTGGCCGGGAGGTAATGGCTGCGATGGCTGAAGAGTATCCGGAGATGACGCTCTTTTGCATGTTTCTCAATGGAGGGAATGCCTACTCCCCTTTCTTCAGAACGGAGGGAAATGGAGGAGATCCCTCGCACTTTTACCTTGATGGCAATGAGGCAATACCCGCCGGGCCGCAGACTCCATCGGAAGTGCTGGAACGCATGGCTCCGCTCGAAAGAATTGAAGGAGGGAGTTACAACTTACTACCGGCATTCCTGAATGGATGGCTGGATGCGATTCCGCCTGAGATGACCCTGGTTGACGGTCTGGAGCAGGCATATACCTCTGCAGACGAAACCAATTTTATCACTTGGGCACATAGGGTCCGCAATTCCGCACTGGCGCTGGTAGCACCGGAGAACCGGCTCAAATACCGTGGCCAGGTGCAGGCCGGGTTTGGGATCTACCTGGATGCCTACATTAATGAGCCGGGATCGAGATATTACGTTGGCCCCGCTCCAGAGAATGCCAGAGCGGCAAAACAAACCGACGGCAAACTACCCCGGCTTGGACGTCTGGAGGCGTCCATCCGATCTGCAATAGAGAACACGGATGAGTATGTCTGGCTATGGGGTGAAAAGCATCGTTGGTGGCCCACACAAGTCCGCAAAGTCAATCCCCAGACATGGGAGGAAATCGCTCCTGGAATTTCCGACGCCCTGCGCTTCGGAGTCGACCCTGCCCTACGATTCAAACAAGACTTGATGGAGGCCAATCAGCGCTTCGCCAAGATGATGGAAGGAGGAGATCGGAATCTCGCGAAGAATCTCGTGAAGAATGGCGATTTCACGGCGTCAGTTACCGAAGGATGGTCAACGCGAATTGAGGGTGAAAGCTCGATCGAACACGACGCTTCAGTTGGCCATTTAGGCAACGGCTCAGTTCGCCTGTCGGGGGAAGTGGCGGGCAGTTACACCCAGGAGATTCCCATTCGTGGAGCGAAGAGCTATTATGGCGTCAGGGCCCGGGTCCGCCAACGGGGGAGCGCGGAAGGGAAAGTTCGGATTCGTTGGAAGAAGGGCGATGGAAACTATCTGCTGGCGCGTTCTGATAATATTTTTCTTCGAGCCACCCCGTCCGGAACCAGAGAAGAATGGGTGCTGGTCCAGGGTGTCGTTGCGATTCCTCGGGGCATGGACACCCTTGTGGTTCAACTAATTGCAAGTGGACCAAAAGCGGCCGAAGATGCGGTTTGGTTTGACGACGTAGAAGTGTACAGAATCAATGATTAACCGGAAGGAGGCTATAAAATGAAAAATCATCCCCTTCACTGGCGCCGATCGGCCTTTAGCTTGGCTGAGCTGTTGGTGCTGATTGTTATTATTTTAGTTATTTCGGCCCTTGTCTTTCCGGTCTACCAGAATATACAGCGAAATGCCAAAGCCATTCAGTGCCTCACCAATTTGAGGAACTACGGATCAGGCGTGCTTGCCTATGCCGCTGACAATTCGGGATTTCCATGGTGGGATGGGAACGCTACAAGGAATCTCACACCGGGTGCCACCAAGCCCAATTTTGAAGCCTGGGTGCGACCCTATTTGCACAAAGTACAAGATGCAAGGCTGCGGTGTCCACTAAAAGGGATAAACGACGACAATTTCAACTACTCCGGCAATGGCGCTCTCTGTATATATTATCGCCAATTAACAGGCATCCCCGCGCCAGCTTCCCGCGTCGCACTTGCCGCAGAAACATACGCGCCAGACACATTTTACCACAGCGTCCATTTGAATATGACGATGTGGGGGATCAGCGAAGCGGATGCCCAAGGCGGTGTGGATGGGTTCGGAGAGGGGCAGGCACGGAAACCCCAGTACCACGGCACAGCGCATGCCCGTGGCCTCAATATCTTCTTTTTAGACGGTCACGTCCAACTGATCACCCCGCCAAAGAACGACTGGCGAGAGGCTCCGACATATGGAAACCCCACCAATGGGGGGTATTTTTACGAAAAGGGTCAGTTTAGTAATATGAAGAAATACCCTGAACTCTATTGACCGCCTCCCAGCTCCCTTTCCCATAAATTTTCAGCTTGGATTGTAACATCAAGCAATCATTCGAGGCATCGCAGCTCCTCTTTTTTGAGAAAGAATTCCGCCTCACTGGAGGAATGCACGGCTGAGTTGCTGGTAGCGGATTGCTCTATTCCGCCCATCGGTTTTTTTTGGTTATGAATAAATTTACTACTCCTGTTTTTGCTCTCGTTGGATGGGCTATCTTTTCCGCCATAACAGACGCTAGTCCGCTCACAAACGACATTGGTGGAGGGCCTGCTCCCAAAAAGCTAATTGCAGTCGGTTGGGATTCACCAAGCCCTGACATTCTACTGGCAAACCTCAAGCGAATTGAGGAAACACCCTTCTCCGGGGTTCGTGTCCAGTTGAAAACGAAGGATCACGAGGGTAAAAAGATTACGCTCCGCAATCTGTTTACCGCCGTTCCATGGAAAGAGGAATGGTTTCAGCAAGACATCGAATTGCTTCAGAAGGCAAAGTCAGAGAAACTCACCGATAACTTTCTGTCGGTCGGTCCTGGCCCGGCAATTGACTGGTTTGACGATGATGGCTGGAAGCAGGTAGTGGAGCATTTCAGGCTCGCTGCCCGAATTGCAAAGGAAGGAAGTCTCAAGGGCCTGATTTTCGACCCGGAGACCGGTCGTGCGGCTCCCGCCTTCTCCTATCTCAAGCAGAGCCAGCGCGAAAAATACAGCTTTGCCGAGTATTCTGCCAAAGCCCGGGAAAGGGGACGCCAGGTGATGGAGGCGCTAAGGAGGGAGTACCCCGATATGACGATTTTCACGCTTTTTATGAACAGCGGCTTGGCTTTTGGAAGCCTGGGCTCTGACCCACGTGATGGGATCGAGGGCAGCCACCATTACAACCTTTATCCGGCTTTTGTAAACGGCTGGCTGGATACCCTGCCGCCCACCATGACCATTGTAGATGGGGCAGAGTATGCCTATCCGCATAGCAGCGAAATTCAGTATCTCAAGCACGGTAATGCCATCCGAAATACCACAATTGCTTTCGTCGCTCCGGAAAACCGCGCCAAGTACCGGGCCCAAGTGCAGGTTGGCCTCGCGATCTATATGGATGCCTACGTAGGCGCACCCATCGAGAACATTCATTCCGACGTATTCATGGACCCTCCAATCGAGGGGCGTTTAGTTGATCGTCTGCAGTCGGCCCTCATATCTGCCCAAGAGGTCGTTGATCAGTACGTCTGGGTGTGGGGTGAACAATATCGATGGTGGCCGACGGACGCAAAGCGGGTTCAGCCCCAAAGCTGGGACGATATCCTTCCCGGGGCTTCGAACGCACTGCGAAAAGGAATGGATCCGGAAGAACGAATGCTGGCCAGGGCCGATAGGGAATTTGCGATTAGAGAGAGAAAGCTCGCCCTCCGGGGTGGCGCAATCGACAATCTAATTCAAAATGGAACTTTTGGGTCGGCAGCGAAAGGGAACTCCATAACTCTCACCTCTTGGACGACAAATCAAGCGAAGGGATCAGACGGCGTTTTACGTCACGATGCGCGTTTTGGTTATCGAGGAAATGGCTCCGCCCGTATGGAAGGCGCCGCGAACGCCGCATTCTCCCAAGAGGTGGAGATAATCCCATATCGCTTTTATAAACTTCGCATACGTGTCCGCCAAATGGGAGTGGGCCAACCCGAAATTCGAGTCCGATGGGTGACTCAAGACGGTAATGACACGACGAAAATTTTCACGCCTCTCCAATCGCCGAGAGACGGATGGCAACTCGTCCAAACAGTGCTTCATGCACCTTGGGATGGTACAAAAGTCATCCTCGAACTTGCTGTAAAAGATCAGCGTTCGCCTGATGACGTTATTTGGTTCGATGACGTCGAATTGATCCCAATCCGGGTGAACTGATGTTACTGCTTTGCCGGGCAGAACGCGAACCAACCGATCTCTTCAGATTGCGGCGCGTCGGCAAGCATGCCGCAAAAGGCCACCCAAAGCGTGTCGATATGGCGCTTGAGGGAGCATTTCTTCTCCCCCGGCCTGTCTGTCCTCGCGCTATCATCGCAGGAGCGTGACCACAAGACGATACAGGCAACCGGCGTTCCACCGGTGCCCGATCATCGAGGTCTGTCAGAATATTATTGCGATCCATACTTGCCATGGGATTTCCAGCCTTTTTATTCTCGCGCAAAGATAAAAACAGCACTGAGATGCAAACTCCCTTGAATGTTGATCTTGGTTCGTTTCAGATTGGATCGACGTCGATTGGAACACCGCCGTCGGTCGCTGATCCGTTTCACGCTATCCTGACCAAGTCAGCGGTCTTTGAGCCAAAGGGAAAGGGTGTCGAGATCGGCGCCAAGGACGGTTTACTGGATTACGGCCTCTTTAGCCTTAATTTGTTCCAAGGCACTTTCACGCGAAACGGCCAACTCTTAAAGATCGGTAGGGTCTCAACCGAGGATGACATTCGCCGAATTTTTGGAGAGCCATATTGGATCGATCGTTCGGATGGTGAGACCATCCTATTTTATGAGTATCAGTCAGGCGCGATTGAGCTTCAATTTGAGTTCCCTGATGGAGCTAAACTTGGATTCGTGACGCTATTGAGGAACGGGATTTTGTCAGATTCGGTCGACCGCGAACGCTACGGCGTCGATAAGGCTTGGCCACCCCAATAAATTCAGCCGGCAAATAGGGCATAGGTAGCCCTCCCTAACGTGAGTCACGCTCGACCTCAGTGGGGTTGGGCGGGCCCTTCATTGGGTGGAAATGGTCTCGCAAGGCCGTAGAAGCATAAGGCAAATCCCTGCCGACCGAATCGATATTGGCTCACGATATGCAGATGCCAAATGAAGTTTATCGTCTTCTCTCTGACAGCTCATCGCAGACGAGAGCTGCGATCTCCTCTCCGGCCTACAATTCCGATACTTTTTTTCGCGGCAGCCGTCGCGATTTGGCCGTCAAAAAGTTCCGCAGAGGACGATGAGCAAAATCTCGCAAAAGAGCAGCAGAATCCGTTGTCTCCTCTCATTACCGTGCCGTTGCTGCACAACTGGGATTTCAAGATGGGGCCGCTGGACAAAGGAAGGCAATATCGACTCATCTTCCAACCCACCCTGCCAGTCAGCCTGGGCGCGGACTGGAGGCTGATCATTCGCACTTTCGTCCCGTATATTTCGCAGCAAGACGTCTTTAAGGGTCCGCTCCCAACCTTCCCCGGCGTGCCGGAAGACTTACTTGCCCCTTTTCCAAAGGAAGTGAGGGAAAAATTGGTGCGGGCCGCCGAGCGCCAGTTCAATCGGGAAATAAAGAGACGGTTTCCGATGGACAATCATCAGGCCGGGATCAGCGATATTACCCAGAGCTTTTTCTTCTCCCCTAAAAAGCCGGGACCCGGAGGAATCGTCTGGGGGCTGGGGCCGGTGTTTCGATACGCCAGCGCCGCGGACCGCCGGATCGGGCGTCAGCAATGGGGCGCCGGGCCGACCCTGGCCCTCGTGAAACAGAAAGGGCCGTGGAGTATTGGAATCCTCGTCAATCATCTCTGGAGCCTCCATGGGAGGGAAGGCCGTGAGGACCTAAACACCACCTTCCTTCAGCCGTTCGTGAGTTACACCACCAAAAAGCAAACGACCTTCGGTATCAACACGGAATCGTTCTACGACTGGAGCGCGAACCAGTGGCTCGTGCCGATCAATGTCGAGATTGCCCAGATGGTGAAGGTGGGAACTCTGCCGGTGCAATTCCAGATCGGTGGACGTTATTACGCTGACGGACCAAGTGGCGCACCCGAATGGGGACTAAGGTTCACCATCACGCCTATTTTTCGCGAATGGATCAAGGCCGCACGAAACGCGAATGCACGCGGCGGGATCTCGGGCAGGCAGCCTAGGTAAAAAAGGATGACGTAAAGAGCCGACGAAAGGAGTCTCGACTGCGGTGGATTAATCAGCTACCCAGCGGCTCGGACCTGGCCACCGCGTCCAACCCGCGCTCTACCACAACAAGGCGTAGCCTGCGATAGTTTTGGACGCCGCAGAACCCATGCCCTCCGTGCTTCCGGCATCGGGTAGTTGCCTTTCGGGGTGGCGAAAAGATTCTACGCTTTTAACCTGAACTCCGAAATGATCGCAGCGATCTTGCGTAACCTCTTGGGCATAAACGCTCGATCTTCTTCTCCTCAATGGACGAATGGAAAACGGTTCGTACTCGATAAGATTTCGCTTTCAATCTGCAACCGTCTTCCAAAACACGGGAAAGCGATTTTCCCAAGCTTGTTAACACCCAGTAAAAACTGAGGAATCTCCTTGCAGTGGTAGCAAACCCCAAAGTACCGTTCGTGGAACTTCGCCCTCCACCCGGTTGGCTCGCGCGCAAGCGCGCTGGGCGAAGCTTTGCCATGGGGCGTGATAGCGCTGCTTGGCAACACCTGGCCATGACCTTGACTGCTCTTTATTAACCCGCAAAAAGCTCGTCCAATGAAATCCTTTGGTGCCTTTCTTCTCAGCCCGGTCGCGGGGCTGATCGTTGCCGCTTCGGTTCCCACGCTTCACGCCTCCCTGCAAGCGACTGATGATGGAGTCCCATCCACTATGGATCTCGGCGGAACCTCTGCGGATCCGGCGCAATACATCATGGGATACACCCCCGGATACACCAGAAGTGTCGGCGCCGTCATAGCTGGCTGGAGCACTTCCTATAACTCATTGATTGTTCAATCCGGCGCCAATATCGATGGCGAGGGCACTCTTTGGACCGGTGTCGACGTCGGGGCGGATTATAACTCCATCGTCCTTACCGGAAGCTCGACTTGGAATTTGAACGGCGATTACCTGAGAGCCGGCTCCTCGGGTTCCAACAACAGCATCATAGTTGAGAACGCAAGCAAGATCATTGGCGCGAGTTTTCTGTCGGTCGGCGACAACGTCGGAAACAACAATTCGCTCACCATCAGAGGCCTTGGCTCAAGCATCTCTGTTTCGGATGGGCTCAATATTGGCAACGATTTCGGAGGCGAAGGAGGCATCCTGACCCTCGAAAGTGGAGGGCTTCTCAAATTAGACGCTACTTACGGGGGCGCAATCTCGATCGCCACGAATAACTATATCCATTTCGCCGGCGGTTTTCTCGCCTGGAAAGGAGACTGGGCGGAGGTGATCGACTCCCTCGCCGATTCAGGCAAATTCAAGGCGTGGAATGGAACGGAGTTTGTCAGCATTTCCTCCGCGGAGATGTCGCTTCGGTATTATCTCACGAACGCCGAGGCGCTTGCAGCGACGGGCATTGACGGCCTCGGCGGCTACACCCTTGCCATGGTGGTCCCGGAGCCTTCCACTTGGGCCCTGATCGGCGCTGGAATGGCTGGTCTCGTCGCGGGCATGGGCCGCAAACGGCTCGCAGGTGGCCGGTAGGATTTTTCGTTTAAACTTAAACCGCCCTCCAAAAGCCTGGAGGGCGGTTTCTTAGATTTGATAACACAGACGCCGGCGGGAACGCCATGGACGCTCTAAAAGGCACCCGGGGTCGAGGAGGGATTTCCAATGCAAACGATCAGCCTCGAACGTTTGCCCTGCCACATGATCGGAATCACATAGCGCGTCGTATTTTTGGGCCAGAGCAACCGGTCCGGCTGGCCGTTGAACACAACGGGCACGGAGATCAAAAACCCCGGCCCGAGTTGCTTGCGAGCGTTGCCCGTGAAGGTGTTGGCAATCTCGCCACAGATATCGCCGCGCAGTTCCTCGGTGGGATCATATTCGGCAATGAGAAGAAGCAATGCATCCAGTAAGGGAACGGGCGCGGTAAAGAAAACGCATCCTTGGACATCGCCCGTCACGCCGATCACTGCCGTCACGTCCAACAATTCGGCATCGCCTTCGAGCAAGTAAGGGGTTCCGATTTCCGCGGGCACGCCCGCGATCCGGTCAAAGTAAGAGATGATGGCTTGCACGAAGACGGAAAGCGTCGTTTCGTGCAGGGCGGCGGAATCACGGGAGTCGATCATAACATTTCGTTCACGGCGGCTATCAGCTCTTCGTTGGTAAACGGTTTGCAAATAAATTGATCGGCGCCTTTGGTCAGCGCGTCGATGGCGGTCGCATCGTCGGCCAGCGCCGAAACAATCATGATCTTGGTGTCCGGCTTGATTTTGAGCATTTCTTCCAGTGTTTCAATCCCGTCAAGGTGCGGCATGGTGATGTCCAACGAGACAACGTCTGGTAGAAAACTCCGGAATTCCTCCAGCGCCTGGAGGCCATCGGACGCCGTTTTTATCTCGTCAACGGTAGCACTAAACGTCCGCTCAATCGCGCGACGAATGATCATTGAGTCATCGACGATAAGCATTTTCATATTCGTTACAAGGTACTAGGCAAGAGGAATAAGCATTTCGAATTGGCAATACCGATCTGCGCCGGATTCTATCTGAATATTCCCCGTCAGCTGGCCGGAAATGATTTCTTTGAAAGCGTCAAGTCCGACTCCCCTGCCCGCGTCTTCGCTTACGGAGGATGCCGTCGAAAAACCAGGCTCGAAGATCAGCATATAGGTTTCGCTTTCGGAGAGCGCCATCGCTTCCTCCTGCTTTAGCATTCCGTCGCGCACAGCCCGGTTACGGATCGCTTCTATATCCAGCCCGCCGCCGTCGTCACGGCACGTCATGTGCAACGCTTGGAATTCCTCCATCTTTTTGATGGTCAGCGTGATCAATCCGCATGGATCCTTTCCAAGCAACTCCCGTCTTTCGGGGCTCTCAATTCCGTGGACCACGGCATTGCGAACGAGTTGGAATGCCGCGTCTCGCAAGGCTGTCTGATATTTGATTTCCAAACCGTCGAATCCCTGCACATTCCACTCGATCCGCGCCTTCTTCCTGGTGCGTGCCGCGACATTTCTACAGAGTTCCTCAGTGGCAGCCATCAATTCCGAACCAGGCTTATTTCGAACGAACCGGTTGCCCCCGCCTTGAGCATCGGGCTCGAAGGGGCGACTCAGACTGGAAACCTTTTCAATCAACTCCTCGGCCTCTTTCAACCTCGCCTGGAAACTGGAGATCGACACCAGGACATTCAGCAAATCCTCATTGGAGGCGCGGGAATTACGCCGCAGATCATTTAACAGATTTTCCATCTGGTGGATTTCCCGTTCCAAGAAGTGGAGTCCCAGTGCGACAGCCTGCGATTTGAGTTTATGCACCATCCGAAACACCCGGTGGACCTTCTCCTGAGGCGTCTCTCCCTGCGCCGCTTCGCCGGAGGCCCGGAAAGCGGAGTTGACGCTTCCGATCACCGTTTCCGCTTCTTTCAAGAAGGCCCGAAGCTGGGAATTGTCGGCGTAGAGCAAATCACAGAGCAGCTCCAATTGTTTCTCTCGGCGCTCCTCCCCTTCCCGAAGCTTGCTTTCCAATTCAATCCGCTCGCTGACGTCCACGGCGGTGACGAGCACTTGGCTGATGCGCTCACTGGAAAATACCCGCTGAAAGTTGAACTCTACAAATTTAGGCGCGAAGCCGCCTTCAGGCCGCTGGAAGTTTAGTTCCACGCATTTCAGCGGATTGAACCGTTGCAGTTGTTTCGCGTTCTTTTTCGGGTTGAAGAGCAACTGGATATAGCTGCCAATGGTTTGGTGCCTTTTCTCAGGAATGAGGGGGCGTAAAAGGCGCATGAAATTGCGGGCCGTCGCATCTGCAATCTGAAAGATGTTTTTTAACTCTTCGGAATACTGGGCGCCAATGGTTCCAGCTTCGTTAATCAAGAAGACGCCTTGCTTCACATTGGCGAGAATGGCTTCCGACTCCGATTTCAACGCCTTAAGCTCACTTTCAGTAATCTCCAATTGCAGGCTATAATTGTCAAAAACCTCGTTGGCTTTGACAAGTTCCTCCTTTAGCGAGTTCCGTTCCTCACGGGTCTTGTCCAGGTGATCCGAGGTTTCACGCAAGGTCTCCTCCCTCTGCGCGATCCGTTCGTGGGCCTCTGCGAGTTCTCGCTCATATTTGAGAGCGGCTTTCTTCTTTTTGCGAAGCTCGCGCTCCATTTGGATACAAGCAAAGAAAAAGCTGCCGATCAACAGGACCAGAGCAAAGGACCATGCAAGATTCCGCCCCTGAAACTGAACCACGCCGAGATAGGCCGCTTCAAGAATGAGCAAAAAGAGCAAAGCCGGGGTAAACGCAAGGCGCTCCGCCTTTTCCATAGCGCGATCAAGCGACACATTTTGCAATACGGCGGATGCATTTTCTTGCATAGCTGGTTTTTCTGGGGGGAAAGATTTTAACACCTGATTAGCATTTTTAATGCCATTAAATGTTATTATTGCATGCAGGGTAAACTCCCAACTTCTCTCGCCGTTTTACAGCTTGGCTCAGAACAGGGGGCGGATCGTCGAGCATGCCCGATCGAACTCACGGAACGGTTGGCCAAGTCACCAGCGTTGACAGCTCGTCCGAATCCGAGGCCACTGGTGAAAGCGATGGCTTCGGAGTGGCTTCACCTTCCCCGCCTGCCGGGGCGTCGCCGGATCGGAAACTACACGGAAATAAACTACAAAGCGAAGACGGCGGCTCCCACACTATAAAATACCATTCCCCGCCGGATGAGAAGCTGACCTGAACGCCTTGCAATTTCACGACAACGAATGCTGGACTGCCGAAGTATCCGGCAGACAGTCCTGCTCGATTCTCCATGGAACGAAGGAGAAATGCCCCGGGCGCTCATGGGGTCCCGGCCCCTGTCTGATTATAGCCGCCGATGGCATGCAGGATTGCCCCTTCCCCGCAGGCATAAAAGCGCAACTCCCAGCATGGTGAGCGACAGAAACACGGCGCTCGGCTCCGGGATGGCGAAGAGTTTTACAAACAGGGCATTGTCCTGGAATTGAGCCCTGAACTCCATCCCCTCGGGAATCCCGGTGAAGCGAGTCAGGTCAAACGCGATTTTGTCAGGATCAAAGATTCCGTCAAAGCCGCCGCTTGCCGTCAAAATGGTCCATTCATAGCTCTGTGCGACGTTGAGACCGACGAGATTCCCGATGATGGTAATCGTGAAGCGATCCTGAGCTGTGGAGTTGAGGGTGAGCGTTCCGTTTACATCGAGCAGGTCCCAATTGGTGCCCGCCTTACCGGTAATGGCGTTGATTTCCCACAAGTAGATGCCTCCCCCGTTCCAGATCTGACTGCCGGTGTGGAGCGTGCCGGGGCTGTTGCCCGGGGCAATGATGCTACCTCTTTCGATGACGACCGCACCGACCGTGCCGGTGCCCCCCAAGGTTGCTCCCGACTTGATCTTCACCCCGCTCACAAGCCTCCCGCTGACCCAAAGCGAACCTTGTTCAACCGTGGTGATGCCCGTATAGCTGCTGGTGCCGGTGAGCGTGAGCCTGCCTGTGCCCTGTTTTATCAGGCCGCCGGTTTTGCCACTGGCGTTTTGAAGAGCGGTGGAGATGGATACATTATAGCTGCCGGTATCGATGAAGGCTCCCTCATTATGAATGAGCACATCGCCCGCGCCGAAGTTCGGAGAAAATTCGTTTGATTTCCTGTGGCGCGCAGGATGCCACCGTCGAAATTGAGCTTGCTGCCGAGCAAGCTATCTCCTTTTTCCACGTAGGACGTTTGCCTGAAGGTAGCCCGCTCGCGCCATCGAGCGCGGGATCGACGAAGAGTCGTGTTTGGCGCCCATCCTCGCAGGACAGACTGATAGTATTGGGATGCAGCCTTCATGAAGGCACGAGAGCCGATACCCGCGCTCGACGGCCTAGCGGGCTACCGTTGCTTCCGCACCGCCTGGCTTTTGGCGGTCCTCGAGATCACTCTTTCGTCACACTGCGAGCGATCACGCCACGCTGGATAATTTCGTCAAGTTTGTTGAGATCCACCGGTTTGACCAGGTGATATCGATATCCCGCGTCGATGCTCCTGGTGACGTCGGCTTCCATGCCATAACCGCTCAGCGCGATTCCAAAAACGGTTTTTCGAAATCCTTTTTGAATGACGTCGAGACCTGTTCCATCCGGAAGTCCCATGTCACAAATCAGCACATCGAATGATTCCTTTTTCACCCATTCCAGAGCCGTTTGGACCGAAATCGCCGATCGCACCGGATACCCCCGCCTCTCCAGCAGCCGCGTGAGAGAACGATTGGTGTCCTCGTGATCTTCGACAAGAAGAATGCGTGGGGAGGCTCGTTCCGCACCGGAAGGCGTAACCGTGGGGAGCGCCGTTACAGGCGCGCGTTCGGCAGGCGGCGTCGAAGTCGTCGCGAATGACAGTGTAAATTTAGATCCCCTGCCCGGCCCTTCGCTTTCGGCCGTGATACTTCCTTTTTGCAGTTCAGTCAGCGCCCTGGCGATCGACAGGCCAAGGCCCAGACCGCCCCGGTGCATCTCTTCTCCCTGCTCGAATGGTTCAAAAATCTTTGGCACCAGACTTGCCGGCATTCCCATCCCGGTATCGGCAATCTCGATCCGGATGTGATCAGCCGCATCATAGGTTCGTATGGTAATACTTCCTCCCTCCGGCGTGAATTTCACCGCGTTTTTGAGGAGGTTCCAGAAGATCTGCTGGAAGCGGGCCGGATCCGCGAACAGATAAACGCGTGTCGCCGAGAGATCGGTCTTGAGACGGAGCTTTTTGCTTTCGATATCGCCGCGACAGATTTCGATGACATTGCCGAGGAGCTCATGAGCATTCACCACATCGAGGGTGACCGGCAATTTCGCGTTCGAAATCCGTGTGAGGTCGAGAAGGTCATCGATCAGCCGGGCCTCGAGCTCGACATTGCGGCGAATCATTTCCAGGGAATCACGCACCTCCGCCGAAAGCGGTTCATCGGCGAGCGAAAGCACCGTCGCGAGAACAGGCGTAAGCGGCGTGCGGAGTTCATGGGAGAGCATTGCCAGGAAGCGATCTTTGGCGGAATTCGCCCGCTCGGCTGCTTCGCGAGCCGCCTGAGCGCGAATAATTTCGGCGGATTGTTCCGCCTGACGTTTAATTTGTTCGGATTTTTTGAACAACTCGACAAAGACCGCGACCTTTGCCCGCAAAATTTCCGGGATGATCGGGGTAAGGATATAATCGACCCCGCCTAGCGAATAGCCGCGCGAGACATGCGTCTCCGTATCATTGATGGCGCTGATAAAGATGATCGGCGTTGCTTCGGAACGGGGCCGCCGACGGATCATTGCCGCGGTTTCAAACCCATCCATGCCGGGCATGTTGACGTCGAGGAGGATGACCGCGAAATCCTCCCGCAGCAAGTGCCTAAGTGCTTCCCTTCCCGAACCGGCCGTGACGACATTCTGGTTCAGGCTTGAAAGGACCGTTTCCAAAGCAAGCCGCTTTTCGGGCCGATCATCCACGATGAGGATGTTAATCTTTTCCGAAGAAGGAGATTCCTCGACGAGGTTCGATAGGTCGTCTGCCATAAACATCAACGCCCGAGGCAGGTACGAAGAGCGGCAAGCAACTGCGCTGCCTCCACCGGTTTTGCCAGATAGTCGGATGCGCCCGCTTCGATGCATTTCTCACGGTCGCCCTTCATCGCCTTGGCTGTCAGCGCAATCATCGGCAGCTTCTCGAAAGCCGGAATCGCGCGCACGGCCCGCATGGTTTCATAGCCGTCCATCTCCGGCAGCATAATATCCATCAAGACGGCACAAATATCGGGCGTTTGGTGTAGAATCTCGATTGCCGCCTTGCCGGTTTCCGCCGTAACGACCGTCATCCCGTAGCGCTCCAGAAGACTGGTCATGGCAAAGAGATTTCGGATATCGTCATCAACGATCAACACCTTCTTCCCCTCAAAGGACCGATCTCCTTCGGCGAGCACCGGAATCTGCTCTTCCGGCAACAAGGCCGGCTTTTTGTCTTCCGCGGGTTCCAGGGTGACGCTCTGTGGAGAGGGTAAAGAATGGCCGAAGTGATCCTGCGGCAGATAGAGCGTAAAGGTGCTCCCCTTCCCTTCTTCGCTTTCCAGCCGGATCTCGCCTCCAAGTAACTCCGCCAGATCCCGGCTGATCGCCAGCCCGAGCCCCGTGCCGCCATACCTGCGGCTGGTGCTGCCATCGACCTGCTGGAAGGCATCGAAAACAGAGGGCTGATTCGCGGCGGGAATGCCAATGCCGGTGTCGCTGACACTGAACGCGACCACCATTCCCGCCCGGTTGAGCGAGGCATTTTCCCGATTCCAGCCCCCGTCCGCGCGATAAATCCGAAGCGTCACATGGCCGCGCTCGGTAAACTTGAATGCATTGGAGAGCAAATTCTTGAGAATTTGCTTCATCCGTTGCGAATCGGTGCGGATTATCGGAGGGAGCGCCGGGTCGATCACAATGCTGAAGTCCAGCCCCTGTTTCTCCGCAACATGACGGAACGTCCGCTCCACGCTCTCCCGAAACTCGTTCAGACTGGTATCGCTGACCTCAATCTGCGCCGTCCCCGATTCGATCTTGGATAGATCGAGAATATCATTGATCAGCTTCAACAGATCGTGTCCGGATTCGTGAATCGTTTTCGCAAACTTGATCTGTTTCGCCATCAGATTTCCTTCCGGGTTCGACGCAAGCTGGTCGGCAAGAATAAGGAGACTATTGAGCGGCGTACGGAGTTCGTGCGACATATTCGCGAGGAACTCGGATTTGTACTTCGAAGTCCGCGTAAGCTGCTGCGCCTTCCCTTCCAGAGCCAGTCTCGCCTGCTCCACCTCGCTGTTCTTGCGTTCCACTTCCGCGTTCTGGACCGCGAGTTGCCGCGCTTTTTCTTCCAGTTCCTGGTTGGTCTGCTGAAGCTCCTGCTGGCGGTTCTGGAGTTCGGACGCAAGGGATTGGGATTGCTTGAGCAGATCCTCCGTCCGCATATTCGCCTCGATGGTATTGAATACGATTCCGATACTTTCCGTCAACTGGTCGAGAAACGTCTGATGGATCGGGCTGAACCTTTCGAATGAAGAAAGCTCCATGACCCCCTTCACCTGCCCCTCGAAGACGATCGGCAGAACGACAATGTTCTTCGGGGCGGCGGCGCCGAGCCCCGATGAAATCCGAATATAGTCATCGGGCACTTCGGTAAGCAGAATCCTCTCCTTTTCCAGGGCGGCCTGGCCGACAAGCCCTTCCCCGAGCTTAAACCGGTTGCTGACGTTCTTCCGCTCGCGATAAGCATAGCTGGCGAGTAGTTGCAACTCCGGCCCGTCCTTGGCGGGGTTCATGATATAGAAAACGCCCTGCTGTGCCGCAACCACCGGAGCCAGTTCGGAAAGAATCATCCGGCCGACGGTCAACAGGTTCTTTTGCCCCTGAAGCATCCGCGTGAACTTCGCAAGATTGGTTTTGAGCCAGTCTTCCTCCATGTTGCGGTGCGTCGTGTCGCGCAGGTTGCGGATCATCTCGTTGATGTTGTCCTTCACAAACGCCACCTCGCCTTGAGCCGCCACCTGAATGGAACGACTCAGGTCGCCCTTGGTCACGGCGGTGGCCACATCGGCGATCGCCCGGAGCTGCGTCGTAAGATTTGCCGCAAGCTGATTGACGTTGTCAGTGAGGTCGCGCCAGGTGCCAGCCGCGCCCGGCACGTTTGCCTGGCTGCCGAGTTTGCCTTCCACGCCGACTTCACGCGCCACGGTCGTCACCTGGTCGGCAAACGTCGCCAGGGTGTCGGTCATGCTATTGATCGTATCGGCGAGCGCCGCGATTTCTCCTTTTGCCTCGACCAGCAGCTTCTGTTTGAGATCGCCATTGGCTACCGCGGTCACCACTTTGGCGATGCCTCGCACCTGGTTGGTCAGGTTTCCCGCCATGGAGTTCACCGAATCCGTCAGGTCTTTCCACGTGCCCGCGACTCCTTTGACCTCCGCCTGTCCGCCCAGCCGTCCTTCACTGCCCACCTCACGGGCCATACGGGTCACTTCCGAGGCGAATGAGTTGAGCTGATCGACCATCGTGTTGACGGTATTTTTCAACTCCAGCACCTCTCCCTTCACATCGACGGTGATCTTTTTCGAAAGGTCGCCGTTGGCCACCGCAGTCGTCACCGCGGCGATGTTTCGCACCTGCGTCGTCAGGTTGCTCGCCATGAAGTTGACCGAGTCCGTCAAATCCTTCCACGTCCCGGAGACACCCTGGACTCGCGCCTGCCCGCCCAGTTCCCCTTCGGAACCGACCTCGCGCGCCACTCGGGTCACCTCCGAAGCGAAAGAACGGAGCTGGTCGACCATCGTATTGATCGTGTCTTTCAATGCCAGAATCTCGCCTTTCACGTCGACGGTTATCTTCTTTGTCAGGTCGCCCTTTGCGACTGCCGTCGTCACCGCGGCGATATTCCTCATCTGGCTGGTCAGATTTCCCGCCATCGAGTTCACCGAATCCGTCAGGTCCTTCCACGTGCCCGCCACTCCTTGGACCTCAGCCTGTCCGCCAAGCTTCCCTTCGGAACCGACCTCGCGCGCCACTCGGGTCACCTCCGAAGCGAAGGAGCGGAGTTGATCGACCATCGTATTGATCGTGTCCTTGAGCTGCAGAATCTCCCCTTTGACATCGACGGTGATCTTCCTGGAAAGATCGCCATTGGCGACCGCCGTCGTGACGTCGGCGATATTTCGCACCTGGCCGGTCAAATTCCCGGCCATCGAGTTCACCGAATCCGTCAGATCTTTCCACGTGCCCGCGACACCGCGTACCTCCGCCTGGCCGCCCAGTTTCCCCTCGGTGCCCACCTCGCGCGCAACGCGGGTGACTTCGTCCGCAAACGAACCGAGCTGGTCCACCATCGTATTGATGGTGTTCTTCAGTTCCAGAATCTCGCCTTTGACATCGACGGTGATCTTCTTGGAAAGATCGCCGTTCGCGACTGCCGTTGTCACTTCGGCGATATTCCGCACCTGTGCGGTCAGGTTACCCGCCATTGAATTGACCGAATCGGTCAAATCCTTCCACGTTCCCGAAACCCCTTCCACTCTCGCCTGTCCACCAAGAACCCCCTCCGTCCCCACCTCGCGAGCGACCCGGGTTACTTCCGAAGCAAAAGAGCGAAGCTGATCCACCATGGTATTGACGGTGGTGACGGTGCGAAGGAACTCTCCTTCCAGCGGCCTGCCGTCGATATCGGTCGCCAGGGTCTGCGACAAATCGCCGTTTGCCACCGCCCCGATAACCCGTGCCATTTCGCTCGTGGGGTGGACGAGATCACCGATCAGGCTGTTCACCGAACCGATGGCGTCGGCCCATGCCCCCGTGACGTCTCCCAGCGCCGCGCGCTGCGTGATGCGCCCTTCCTTGCCAACGGTCCGTTTGATCCGGCTCAGTTCCCCCACCAACCGCCGATTGATGTCGATGACTTCATTGAACGTATCCGCCACCTTTCCGGGAAGCCCGAGCCAGTCGTCCGGAAGCCGCACCTCGAACTCGCCCCGTCTCCAAGCCGAGAGCGCTGAAAGAAGCTGCCTGAACTCATTGTCGTCTCTTCTGACCGTTCCGGTTCCCGATGCCGATTTCGTCCTCATAAAATATTTCCGATTCGTCGAAAGCCCCTCTACCGAAGTAATCTCTGGCAAAATGACATCGCCGCAAGTGCTTCCGTGGAGGTACGGATCGCCAGAATTTACTCGGTGGCGCTCGCTGTCCGTCACTGGAGCACTTTGAGAAACGTCTCAAGAGTGTCATTTCGCTTCACCGGATAGGCAAAAACATGGGTCACCACTGGCGCGTCACGGAGCGGCACCACCACCGCTGCGTCCTCCACGGTGCGTGAAAGAGAGCGAGGCAACAGGGCCACTCCGCACCCGGCAGCCACCATCACCGCCACCGCTTGCGCCCTGGGGGACTCCAGCAAAATCCGGGGCGCGAACCCGGCGGCACGGCACGCATCCCGCACAAAGGCGGCGAACGCCGGGGCCGACTCTCCGGAAACGGCGACAAACGGTTCCTCCCGCAGTTCCACGAGGTCCAGGCGCTTCCGGGAGGCCAATGGGTGTCCGGTGGGAAGATAGGCGTCCAATGGCTCGTGCCGCCACGGAAGAAAACGGAGCCGGAGATGATGCCCAGGCGGTATCAATCCAATAAAACCACCATCCAGCGCGCCCCCCTCCATGGCAGCGAGTTGCTCGGCGGGCGATGCGTCGTGAAGCATAATCTGAGTGGCCGGACGAGCCATGCGAAAGCTGCGGAAGCGCTCCACCAGCTCCGCGTTCAATACTGCGCTGACGAAACCAAGCCGGAGCCGCGCGGTCTCCCCCCGCACCGCGCGCCGAGCGCTTTCTCCGGCACGAACCAGTTGCGGCAACAGGTGGCGTGTTTCTTCATAAAAGAGCGCTCCGGCTGGCGTAAGAGCCACAGTGCGCCGGTCGCGGTCAAAGAGGCGGGCGCCGATCTTCTCCTCCAGTGCACGGATATGCCGGGAGAGAGGCGGCTGCGAAAGATGAAGCCGTTGGGCTGCCCGGGTGAACGAAAGCGCCTCTGCAACCGCGATAAAGCATTCGAGTTCCCTGAGAGAATAGTCCATACCAAAAAGGTATCATAAGCAGACAAAGAGAGTCATTCCGGAATCATGCAGTTTCGCTACCCTTCCTGCATGGCAATCAGCGACACCATCAAACGCGGCGCGCATCGAGCCCCGCACCGAAGCCTTCTCCGGGCCACCGGGGCAATCCGCTCGGAGGATGACTGGGAAAAACCGTTCATCGCCGTGGCCAACTCGTACGTTCAGATCATTCCCGGCCACGCGCATCTCGACGTCGTGGGCCGCAAGGTGCGGGAGGCGATCCGCGCAGCAGGCGGTGTGCCCTTCGAGTTCAACACCATCGGCGTGGACGACGGAATCGCCATGGGGCACGGCGGCATGAACTACTCGCTTGCGTCGCGTGAACTGATTGCCGACAGCATGGAGACGATGCTCCGCGCCCACTGCTTCGACGGCGTGGTCTGCATCCCGAACTGCGACAAGATCGTCCCCGGGATGATGATGGGGGCCGCGCGGGTGAACATTCCGGCGGTCTTCGTCTCGGGCGGACCGATGCTGGCGGGCCGAAACCCGCTCACCGGAGCGGCAATCGGCCTGTCGTCGGTGTTTGAAGCGGTGGGAGCGCATTCGGCAGGGACGATTTCCGACTCGCAACTCAACGCGATCGAAGCCAGTGCCTGCCCGACGTGCGGTTCTTGCTCGGGCATGTTCACGGCCAACTCGATGAACTGCCTTTGCGAAGCGCTCGGGCTGGCGCTGCCGGGCAATGGCTCCATTCCCGCCACCGACCCGCGCCGCGACACCCTCTTTGCCGCCGCCGGAGAGGCGATTGTGCGTTTGGTCCGCGAGGACGTCCGCCCCTCCGCGCTCCTCACCCGTGAGGCGTTTGAAAATGCGCTGGTGCTCGACATGGCAATGGGCGGATCGTCGAACACAATCTTGCACACGCTGGCCGTGGCGAGAGAAGCTGGGGTGCCGCTCGATCTCCGGGAGATCAATGCCATCGCGGCGCGAACCCCGCATCTCTGCAAGGTGGCCCCCTCGGGGTTTCACTACATGGAAGACATCGACCGTGCAGGCGGCGTCCCTGCCATCCTCAAAATGGCTTCCGGAATCCCCGGGCTGCTCCACCTCGAGACACCGACGGTGAGCGGAAAGACGTTGGGCGAGCAGATCGCCGTTGCATCGGTGGCGGATCCGGAGGTGATCCGCCCGCTGGAGCGCGCCTACTCGCCACAGGGCGGACTGGCGATCCTGTTCGGCAATCTCGCTCCCCATGGCGCGGTGGTGAAAACGGCGGGCGTGGCCCCGGCGATGATGCGTTTTACCGGCCCGGCGGTCATTTTCGAATCGGAGCGGGAAGCAAGCACGGGCATTCTGGTCGGAAAAGTGAAACCGGGCGATGTGGTCATCATCCGCAACGAAGGACCGCGTGGCGGGCCGGGAATGCAGGAGATGCTGGCCCCGACAGCCGCGATCATGGGGCGCGGACTGGGAGAAAGCGTGGCGCTCCTGACCGATGGCCGCTTCTCCGGAGCCACGCGCGGAGGGGCGATAGGCCATATCGCGCCCGAAGCGGCCGCAGGTGGGCCGATTGCGCTGGCGGAGCCGGGAGATCGGATTGAAATCGACATCCCCGCCCGCACACTGACGCTTCTGGTCGATGAGATTACCCTCGCCCGACGCCGCGCCGCATGGCGGCCGACGGCTTCCCGGGTCGCGTCCGGCTATCTCGCCCGGTATGCCGCCATGGTGAGCGGCGCGGAGAACGGGGCCGTGTTGCAGGTGCCGCCTCCGGCCATGGGGGTAAACGACTTCAGTGGCAGGAGTGAATCCCTGCAAAGGAGAGAAGAGCCGTAAGATCGGAATGCTTGATGCGGTATTTTGCGGCAGCCGCCACGCTGGGCTTGGCGTGATACGCGGCTCCCAATCCGGCGCGTAGCAGCATGGGAAGGTCGTTCGCGCCGTCCCCCACCGCCATTGCTTCCCTGAGATCGATCCCGAGTGCCGCAGCTTCGGTCTCCAGAATCTGCTGCTTGGTCTCCTTGCCCAGGATTGGCTCCTTCGGGTGACCGGTCAACCGATCGCCCTCGATATCGAGATCATTCGCGATGGCGGCATCGGCGCCGAGGATCTTTTGGATTCGCGAAACGAAAAACGTAAACCCGCCGGAAACAATGACCGTCCGAATCCCATTGTTCCGAAGGGTGGCAAACAAGGTTTCGGCCCCGGGCATTAAAACCATCCCCTCCCACGCCTTCTCCAGCAGAGCGACGGGCTGTTGCTTGAGAAGAGCCAGGCGCGCCCGGAGAGAGCCTGCAAAATCGATCTGCCCATTCATGGCGAGGGCCGTAATTTTTTGAACTTCCTCGCCGACGCCCGCGAGTTCCGCGATGTCGTCGAGAAATTCATTGCGAACCAGCGTCATCTCCATGTCTGAGACGAGGAGCTTCTTATGCCGGAATTCCGCCGGTTGGACCGCAAAGTCGACCCCCCATTTTTCAGCTTCCTTCTCCAGATTGGCGCAGGGGCCGGAGAATGTAACATCGATGGAATTGGGAAAATGCCGGACTTCCAACACCTCGGTCGCTTGGGATTGCAGAAAAGAGGTCGCTTTTTTTTCCGTAGCGGGATCAAGTCCGCCCGTATTGACGAGAGTAAGGATGGAAGCCATAGAACAGAAAGAGCGACTTTAGAGGCTTCTGTGAAATTTCGAAAGGGGCAATCACAGAGGCTGCCCAGATTGTTCGCACCGATTTCGGGTTTGGGCCTAAATTGATGGGGGTGAAGGTATCACCCCCATCAATCGTTACCACCCTTGGTAGTATTCTTCCCCTAGGTTCCTAAATCCGTTCTCGCCGTTCTTCATCCCTGACAGTCGTTCCATCGATCTGATCCGTGGCGCCCCTATGAAAATCACTTTTTTCGAACGAGGGGGGAAAATCTTCCCTGCATTCAACGGGGAATACGCGCGGTTCTGAAAAACTTGCAAAAAATGATCAAAAATTTTCTGCCGTGGGATCCGGGCCTTATTGGAACCCTGAACAGAGAACGTCCCGTCGAGTCGAGGGAGGATTTTAAATCCCTAACCCACTTCAATACAGCGGGTTACGAAGATTTATTATTAAGTAACACCTCCCAGCAAGCATAAAATCCGGGTTCCAACCCTCCTCATTCAATCCATGGTTTTCTGATTGTTAAGGTCTGATCGGCAGATGGTTATGCAAATGATCGTTGCTACGGTTCGATGGGTTTGATACGTGAGGCGGATTCAAAATGCATGAATGAAAGAGCGACATCGGCCTTTACCATCGTCGAAGTTTTGGTGGCGACGCTGATTGTCTCTGTTCTGGTGGCGCTGGCTTTACCCGTGCTGGGCCGCTCCCAGGAGATCCGGGATGATCTCCAATGCATTTCGAATCTTCGCCAGATTGGGGCCGGTATTCTCGTTTATGCGGGCGATCACAATGACCACCTTCCGGGGCCTCTTCTCGTCGGTCAGCTTCCCTATTGGGAGGTTAGTGGTGGAGGAGACCCCAAGGTGTTGGCGACTCATTTGCAGAAATATCTCGCTGTGATTCCAACCCGTTCGAAGAAAGGGGGCGATGTGTTCAATTGTCCCGCCAACCGGCGGGCGGTGCTCACCCGACCGGAGGAAACCCCGGTCTTCATGATCAATACGGAGGTAGCAATGAACAATCGGGTTGGCCCTCAGGCGCCCTTTGGCTATCCGAACACCTATTACGCCGATTACCGTTACAATTTGGCTGGAGGGATCCTGCGCGATGCCGTTCTAAAAAATGGCAAGCCTCAGGACGAGCCTCCCATGAAGCTCTCGATGCTTGATGACATCGTCGACGATCAAGGCCAGTACGCCCGATCAAAGACATGGGCTCTGAAGGATATCGACCAGTCGGAGCCGATTCTTGAACGTGAAAAATCTTCATACCGCACTCGGCTTCCGAAGAAAATGGCGCATCGCTTATATCGCAATGCCCTATTCTTCGACTTTCATGTCGGGCGGGTCAATCTGATGAACGAGGTACTGTGAGAGCGATGGGTATTTTTCGTGAGGTGGTTTTATCAATGAATTCTTCCTTTTCTGTCCCGGCCCGAAAGAAAACCTGCCTCGGCTCATGGTTCCAGAGCGGCCTTTATTCCGTCCTGGCAGCTGTTGTCCTGATCGGTCTCCATCGCTCGGAGGCGACTGCCGCCCTTTTGTTTGAGGAGTCGTTCGAATACGTAAGCAATCAAAGCATCAACGGACTGGCTGGAGGAACCGGCTTTGTGGCGGGTACGAATGGGACCTGGAGGTCTCCATTTTATCCTGACCAAATTAACGCCGGAGGGTTGAGCTTTTCCAACCTTGCCGTCTCGGGCAATGCGGTTCTGGGACACGTTGCCGGAGGCGACGACGATTCGCATCAAAGTGTTCGGCGCATCAATCCCGTGACGGTGTCGAGCGACGCCCCTCTCTGGTTTAGCTTTTTGATCAGGCTCGACTCGATTCCCTCGGGGAGTTCCGTTTCCGATTTTGAGGGATATGTTGCCCTGATGCCTCTCACAACCGGCTACTCCTTGTCGATGGGGGTTTCACGGGGATCCTCAAATTTTGGGATTCGTTCGAATGTCCAGAACACGCTCGTCGTGGCCGAAGGGACGATGACCGTTGGTAAAACCTACTTTATCGTGACTCATATTGAGCCAGGAAAATCAGTAACGCTCTACATCGATCCCCCGCCGGGAGTGAATATGCCACCCGCTGAATATCAGGCGGCGATCGCATCCTTAAGTCTGCCTCCGCAGTTTTCGCGTGTTGGAGTGTTTACCAATGGCGCGGATGCGCCGTGGATATTCGACGAGTTGAGGTTGGGGACAAGCTATCTCGATGTCGCCCCAATCCCGGAACCTTCGGAAACCTCCTTGATGATCTTCGGCGTCGGCGCTTTGCTTTTGCTGAAACATCGTCGTCAGATTTTTTTGACCAAGGCTGCGATGAAGCTGTGATTGCGCTTCTGTTTACGGATGTCGAGGGATCAACCCAGTTGGCGGCCCGGGCTCCAGCCGGGTATAGCCGTGCGATCGCGCGACATTTCGAGATCTTGCGTCGCCATCTGGCAGATCATGGCGGTCGTGAATTTCAGGAAAACGGAGACGGTTTGCTTCTGGCCTTCTTGAAAACTGATGACGCTGCGGCGTTCGCGATTGAAGCTCAACGGAGCCTGAGCATTGAGGAGTGGCCTCCGGAGAGCGGAGCGCTCAAGGTGCGCATGGCTCTCCACACCGGCGAAGCAGAGTTCAGGGATGGCCAGTATCGTGGCCTCGCAATGAATCTTGCGGCGCGTCTTCTCGCCGGGACCCAAGGGGGGCAGATTGTTTGTTCCGAGGGAGCCGTTTCAGCTTTGGGGAATGCGCCTTCGGTGCCCTTGAGGAGAATGGGCGTCTATCGTTTGCGCGGTTTTGAGCGTGCCGAGGAGGTCAGTGAACTCCTCTGGCGGGAGGGCCTTGTTTTTCGTCCACTCCGGGCTGAACACGCGCGATCCCACAATCTGCCGGCGATGCAAACGCCGATCGTCGGGCGCGATGCCGAACGAATGTCCCTCGGGAAATTGCTCGATCCGGACAATACCGAAGCCCGGCTGGTTGCTCTCACCGGGCCCGGTGGCATCGGAAAAACACGGCTCTCGATCGAAGCGGCACGAGACGCCTTGGGGCTATTCGACCATGCGGTCACTTTTGTTTCGTTGGCGGAGATCAACGAGCCCAGTCGCATGATGGATGCCATCCGCAGTGCCTTGCGAATTCCCTTCGAGCCACACCTCACCCCTTTGGCTCAACTCCGCGAAGAATTTGGTTCCAGCCCTGCCTTGTTGGTCCTGGATAATATGGAGCAACTCCTGCCGGAAGCGGCTGCCCATGTCCAAAATTTATTGGGCCAAATTCCGGGGCTCAAGTGTCTCGTGACCTCGCGAATGATCTTGGGGTTGCCGGGAGAACGGGAGTTTCCTGTCGCTCCTTTGGCGTTTCATGGAGGCGGGGATTCTTCCCGTCATCTGTCCGCCAGCGGCGAACTGTTCGTCCAACGAGCCAGCGCTGTCCGCCCGGATTTTAAGCTTACCGCCGCAAGCCGTTCCGGCATTGATAAGCTTTGTGCGTTGCTTGAGGGGATTCCCTTGGCAATCGAACTTGCCGCGGCGCGGATGTCGGTGCTTACACCTCAGCAAATCTTTCAGGAGATCAAGGGTCGTTTTGCTTTGTTGCAGGATCAACGGAGCGAACATCCCGAACGACATCACAGCCTCGAAGCCGCGGTGAGTTGGAGCTTCCACGCGCTTCCCCAGAAGGTGCGGGAAGTTCTGGCTGCGCTTTCGGTTTTCCGGGGCGGTTTTACCATGGATGCGGCCATCCATGTCGCGGGGGGCGGTTGCGCAGAGGAAACGCAGGCAGCCATCCAAACTCTTCGTTTCTGTTCTCTCCTGATTGTCGAAGACGGGCTGGAAAGCCTGCGTTTTCGTATGTTGGAGTCCATCCGGCAGTATGCCTCTGACCAGCTCGGCGACTCGATTGGCGACGCTTTGGATCGGCACTGGAGGTATTTTTCCCTCCTGGCTTATAAGCTGGAAGCGCAAAACCAGGAGGCACTCGATCAATTGCGCCTGGATCGACTGGAGGAAGAGCATTTGAACTTCCAGCAGGTTCTTGCAAACGCTTCGACGCCGATACGACGGTTGCGTTTGGCGACGGCGCTTCATTCGCTATGGCTTCTAAGGGGCGGCGCTTACGAAAACCGTCGCTGGTTTAATCGCGTGCCCATCTGCTCGGACCCTCGTGAAGAGGACGTCGTTGGCCGTGCTCTTCATGCCGCTGGTTTGTTGGACTTGACGCTTGGACGCCTGTGGCGTGCCCGCGTCGTCTTCGAAAGGGCGCTTTTGTTTTACGAGAAAATGGGCGAAGAGGCTGATGCGGCCGGTGCGCTTCATAATCTGGGCCAAATTGCATTTCGACAAGGTGCTTACAAAGTCGCTCAAAGACATCATCTCCGGTGTGCCGCTATTTATGAGCGGCTCGGACGAACACACAATTTAGCCGCGGCGCTGACCATGTTGGGCTGCTCTTACCTGGAGGCCGGTGATTTGACAAAAGCGCGCCCCTGTTTGGAACGGAGCGTTGATCTCCTCAAAGATTCCGGGAACCGGGCCACTTATGCCTTTGTTTTGCAAAATCGTGGTTACCTGGAATTTGTTTTGGGTAACCTGGAAACGGCATGCCACTATTATAGTGAAAGCCTCGTCATTCATCGAGAGATGCAGCTGATTGCCGCCCTTCCGGGATTGTACGTCTGTTTTGCTAAAGTTGCCGATTGTTTTGGGCGATTTGAATTGTCTGCCCGCCTGCTTGCCTCTTCAAAAATCCTGATAAGCCAGCTTAAACAGCAACCATCCATTCGTTTGAAAGCCTCCTTGCTGGAGCTCGAAAGAAATGCACGTCAAACCAAGGGCGATGCCTTTTTCGACGACATTTCCCATGAAGTTGAACGTCTTGGGAGGCAAGGGATCATGGAAATTTCGATTGATTTATCTTGATGGAAGGATATATCGGCCCGCGTTGAGATTTACTCGGCATTGAATAAGTCAAACTTACTTCCAGGGATAATAGATTGAAACTGAACCAAGTTTTAGAGCTCCTGGAAGCGCGAGGGATAAGCATTTCCCAAAGCATCGTTGAAGTTTGCCTTCGCGAAGGCACACACGACTTTCTCGCTGCCTCGTTCTCGGCGGTAAGGGCGGACGAAGGAACACTTTGGCTTCTGGATGAAGCCCAGAGAATGCTAGTGCCGGTCTGGAATTCAGGTACCACTGGCAGCCGTTTTGTCGGACGTCATTGCCAGCCGCTGGATTCCGGCCTCATCAGTCTGGTTTGCGTGTCGGAGCAAGGGCTGTGTGAAAATTCGGTTTACGAAAATAGAAATCAGGACCGTACCCTTGACGGCTACCTGGAGAAGGTGACTTGTGCAATGATCGCGGTTCCGCTTCGTTTTCACGGGGCAACCCAAGGGGTTGTTTCTTGCGTGCGCCTCAAGAGTTCTCTTTCTTTGCCGGATCCTGAGTCGTTTTCTTCAAGGGACTTGTCGATTATTGAAGAAGCGCTGCATCGTCTGCAGCATCACATCGATTCCCCATCGCAAGGATCCCTGGATTTAACCATTGAGGGAGGTGACTGGATTGAGCCGTTGGATTTCTCCTGAAGAGGGCGCAAAGGCGATGGATCAGGGGCGCGGCCGGGGAGTCAAAATCGCCGTGCTTGATTCGGGCGTTGAGATTGGGCATCCCGATTTCCTCGGGCGCAAGCTGCGGGATGATTTTGTATTGGAGGTCGACCACCAGGATCCTTTCCAGCCCGGAAATGGGCGGGATCTGTACGGCCATGGAACCGCCATAGCCGGGATCATCTGGAGCCTGGCACCGGAAGCGGAGATAGGGAGCTTGCGTATCCTCGGGCCCAATCTCGGAGCGCGGACGGCTCAAGTTTCTTTAGCCGCCAATCGCGCCATGGAACTGGGTTACGATGTGCTCAACTGCAGTTTCGGCTGCTCGATTTTGGGACACTTGCCTCTTTACAAGGCATGGGTGGATCGAGCGGAGCTTTGCGGTGTCCACGTGATTGCGGCTTCCGGGAGTCACGACCCCCGCCAACCGGAATGGCCCGCCCATTTCCCGAGCGTTCTCGGCGTGGATGCAAGCAGGACCGCTGAATCGGAAATTACTCGTTGCCAGGGACGAGTCGTGGAGTTCACCGCGCCGGGATCCAACCGCAAAGTTCCCTGGAAAGATGGAACTCATCGTATCATGACGGGAAGCAGCTTCGCGGCCGCATATCTCACCGGAATGGTGGCGCGTTTACTTTCTGTTCATCCCTCAAGAGATCCGCTGTTTTTGAAGGCTCTCTTGAGAAAAATCGCGAGATGCGAAAAATAAGGGAAAAAGTGGTGGCTAGACCCGGAATCGAACCGGGGACACGAGGATTTTCAGTCCTCTGCTCTACCAACTGAGCTATCTAGCCTTGGAAAAGAGAGCGGCTAATTTGCACTGGATTCCCGGGAACTCAAGATGTTTTTCAAATTTTTTTACGAAAAGTCTGAGCCTCAGAGAAAGCGGACGCTAAACCCGGAAAAAATGCGTTCTGTCCTTGTCACTTTTCCCGGATTTTGAATCCTTTCGGCCGTGCAAAAAATCAAAGTCGCCATCGTCGGTTACGGAAACATCGGCCGGTTTGCGGTCGAAGCAGTCGAGGAAGCTCCTGATATGGAGGTTGCGGGAGTCGTGCGGCGAGCCGGGTCCGTCGGAGAATGCAAACCGCCTGAACTGGCCGACGTCACGGTGACTTCAAACGTGGCCGACCTCGGGAAGGTCGATGTCGCGTTGCTCTGCGGCCCCACCCGCAGCATTCCCGAGACCGCCCCCCTCTACCTCTCCCGCGGCATCCATACCGTCGACAGCTTCGACATCCACGGGCAGAAGCTCTGGGATCTGCGCCAGACCCTTGGAGCCGTGGCGCGGGAACACCGGAGCGTGGCCATCATCTCCTCAGGCTGGGATCCGGGGAGTGACTCCGTCCTCCGCACCCTGCTGCTGGCGATGGCCCCCAAGGGATTGACCTACACCAATTTTGGCCCCGGCATGAGCATGGGGCATTCCGTCTGCGCAAAATCGAAGGCAGGCGTTCGCGATGCCCTCTCGATGACGATCCCCACCGGCACGGGCGTGCACCGCCGCATGGTCTATGTCGAGTTGGAGCCGGGCGCAAATTTCGCCGAGGTGGAGCACGCCATCAAGAGCGACGATTATTTCGTCAACGACCAAACGGTGGTCACGGCTGTCCCCAGCATCGATGCCTTGAAGGACATGGGGCACGGCGTTGTGATGGAGCGCAAGGGGGCAAGCGGCAAGACCCACAACCAGCTCTTCGAGTTTCGCATGAAGATCAACAACCCCGCGCTCACTGCGCAGATCATGGTCTCATGTGCCCGCGCGGCAACGCGTCTCCGCCCGGGAGCCTACACCATGCCCGAGGTGCCGCCGATGGACTTCCTTCCCGGAGATCGGGAGACCTTGGTTAAAACTCTGGTGTAGCCGCCCTCATTTTTTCCGAATACGGTAACGACTATGAATCACCCCATTCGCGTTTTGGTTGCAGGCTGTGGACACATGGGCGCTTCCCACGCTCTCGCCTACCATCAATCCGAAGCCTTCGAGATTGTCGGCTTGGTCAGCAGAACTCCGGACACACGCACTCGGCTCAACCAACGCCTGGGGGCCAACTATCCCGAGTTCTCCGACTATTGCTCGGCGCTGGAAGCGACAAAGCCCGACGCGGTCTGTATCAGCACCTACCCCGACACCCACGCGCAATATGCCGAAGCGGCGCTACGGGCGGGATGCCACGTTTTTCTCGAAAAGCCGATGGCAAACACGCTTGCCGAAGCCGAACGCCTAATCGCATTGTGCCGCGAGAAGAACCGGAAGCTGGTGGTCGGCTATATCCTTCAACAACATCCCGCATGGACTCGCTTTGTCGAAGAAGCACGCCAGTTGGGTAAACCGCTGGTGATGCGGATGAATCTCAACCAGCAAAGCTCGGGCGCGGACTGGCTGACGCACAAGAACATCATGAGCTCAATGTCGCCCATCGTGGATTGCGGCGTCCACTACGTGGAGGTGATGTGCCGGATGACCCAATCCCGCCCGGTTCGCGTTCATGCCATCGGGGCTCGCCTGACGGAGGAGCTCCCAGCAGGAATGGTGAACTACGGGCAATTACAAGTGACCTTCGAGGATGGCTCCGTGGGCTGGTACGAGGCGGGCTGGGGCCCGATGATGAGCCAGACGGCGTTCTTCGTCAAAGATGTGGTGGGGCCGCTCGGCAGCGCCAGTATTGCGGCCGCGCAGTCCACCCTGAAGGACTCCTCGGATGTCAATTCACACACGAAAACCGATTCGATCCTCGTCCACCGCGCGGCACTCGATAGTAACGGGCGCTTCGTCGAAAAAGATCGCGTGGTGGAGATGACCGACGAACCCGATCACGACGGGCTCTGCGCGCGGGAACAGGCCTTCCTCGCTGCGGCGATTCTTGAAGATCTCGACCTCACGGACCATTGGAATTCCGCCCTCGGAAGCCTCCGGATTGTTCTTGCGGCTGACGAATCAATGCGCAGCGGCGAAGTGGTCGAACTCTAGCGAAACGCGCAAGCGGTTGGCTTAGATGCGCGAGACCGGTTTCGAAACTGGAGTTTCGCGGACAGCGGCGTTCCCAATCTGGAGATTGGGAACGAGGGGGTAAAATGGTGCGGCAGCACCGGTGGCCCGCTCGCGCCGTCTAGCGCGGGTATCGGCTCCCGTGGCTTCATAAGCGACGCATTTCCAACAAGCAGCAGCCTGTCCGGCGGGGATGGATGCAAAACGCGACTCTTCAAACAATCCCGCGCTCTCGGCGAGAGCAGGCTCCGCTTTCCGTTTTTTCTAATCGCCTTTGATCAAGCGTTGTTTGGGGCGTGTCGACGAGAAGGGCGTGCGCTTTGCCTCGTTCCCAATCTGGAGAGATTGGGAACGAGCTTAAAACGAGTTTAGAGGTCGTGGAGCAATGGAACGTCCAAGCAGCGTTGCCTCCGCCGCCGTCGACAAACAAGAGGCATTGCGGCGAGAACAGCCCCTCCAAGCAGGCCCAACGTGCCGGGTTCGGGGATGGCGACTGTGCTTAAAATGGTATATCCTCCCAGGTCGGCGTATCCGGTATAGCCGAATGCGCTCTCATCGGTCGCGAAAAACAAAAAGGTGAGATCGTCGCTCGAAGCGCTGATCCATTCCCCACTATCCCAGAGCTGGATTGCGCCTCCTGCGATAAGGGCGCTTACCTCCGAGAGGCGGTTGCCCTGCCATGCAAAAAACCCTCCGTCAAGACGCAGGAAGTCATCACTTGCATCTAGAAGCAGATCACCGTTCGGAATAGCCGCTATCTCCCGAGCCAATCG
Source organism: Chthoniobacteraceae bacterium (assembly GCA_037190965.1). Classification (GTDB taxonomy): domain Bacteria; phylum Verrucomicrobiota; class Verrucomicrobiia; order Chthoniobacterales; family Chthoniobacteraceae; genus DATMFV01. The sequence goes on along the minus strand of JBBCKI010000026.1, from coordinate 10,168 downwards.
AGAAATAGGAAGTGGTTGTCACCGATGCACCGTCTTCAACGGTCAACGAGTTGAATTGTCCCAAATTTCCAATGACAAACCCTCCCCAGGTGGTTGTCCACGTTGAGCCGGTGCCACGGATAATGGCGAAATTGTTGCTTGCCGACTCCCTATCACCAATCCTAGCGCCTATGCTGGTTATCGACGCCCGGTTTTCGACGATCACCGAGTTGTTGGAACCCTTGGTGCCGATGTCCACATAGCTGTCGCTGTGGAAATTCGAGCCCTCTCCCGTGACCGTGACGGAGTTGAAGCCGCTGGTCGTTTCAAACCCAATATAGGAAAACCAACTTGTGAAGGTTGAACCGTTCTGAATGGTGAGTTGGTTATAGGAATTGAGAGATCCTACGGTGACAACCAAGGAGCCATTCCCCAAGATAACCGCTCCGGAGCTTCCGGCAACATAAAGCGCAGGGTCCGCGAGTGTGCCGCCTTCATCCATTTTGCCGGGAACAGCGTCGTCTTCGGCAATGATACCGCCGTAAACAGGCCCGCTGAGCATCATCCCCATCAGAAGAGTAAAAGCGGTGATGGTTTTCCTGGTAGTTCTAGTGGGCATAGTTCTTCCGTAACAGGCCAGGGATACAGTGTATCCGAGGATGAGGTTCTTTGTGATGGGAGCCCCTCTCGGAGCGGGAGGGGGCTATCCGTCAAGCAAAAGCAGGAACTATGCCATCGCATATTGGATATGATCGAAGGGCACGGGAACGATTTTGAGTCTCCTCGTTACCAATCTCCAGATTGGTAATGCCGCTGTCTTCGAATCTTCGAATCTTCGAATCTTCGATTCGTGCGCGTTCGGAGGTCCGAGAGCCGCACGCCTTACCGAAAATGCCCCGCGACGAGGCCCCATTATTTGCGGGGGCCTTGGTGCGCGAGGCACGGTTTCGAAACTGGAGTTTCGCGGACAACGGCGTTCCCAATCTGGAGATTGGGACGAGTATCCGGAAGGCGAGGCGTCTCTCGCCTCTCTAATCGCAAAAAGAACAGCCTACCCTTCCACCGTCGCTTCCGTCCCCTTACCCTTCAATTCCGCGACGAGCTTGTGCTCGTTGTGGCGGCTCCACCAGAGAACGATCGTGGAGGCGATGAAGATGGAGGAGTAGGTGCCGACCACGATGCCGACCATCATGGCGAATGCGAAGTCTTTCAGCACGGCACCGCCGAAGAAATAGAGCGATGCCACTGCCAGGAAGGTCGTGCCGCTGGTGAGGATCGTCCGGGACAGCGTTTCGTTGATGGCTGTGTTCATCAACTCCTGGATCGTCCCCTTCTTTCCGCTGTGAAGACTCTCGCGAATCCGGTCGAAGATCACGATGGTGTCGTTGATGGAATAACCGGCGATGGTCAGGATTGCGCCGATGATCACCAGGGAAAGCTCCCTGCCGGTGAGTGCGAACATGCCGATGGTCACGACGATGTCATGCAGCATGGCGACGATCGCCCCGATGGCGAACGCAACCTCGAATCGCGCGCTCACGAAGAAGAGGATGCCGAGAATTCCCAGTCCAAGGGCGATGAGCGAGGTCTTCGCCAGTTCCCCGCCAACGATTTTTCCGACGCGGTCCCGCTTCTGTTCCTTGAACCCGGCCTCGGGCATCGTCTTGGTGAGATGTTCCTGAATCTTGTCGGCCGTATCGAGCTGACTGCGAATGGAGATATATTCGCGATCCCCTCCGGCATTAATCTTCTGAACGGCAAAATCGTGGAACCCGGCAGCCGCCAAGGAATCGTGCACACGCGTTTCCGAAACGTCTTTGTTGACCTCCAACTCGAGGAGGTCGCCTCCCTTGAAGTCGATGCCGAAGTTGTTTTCACCCCGGATCACAAAGGCGGCAATACCGGCCAGCATGAGAGCGGTGGAAGCAATCAGCCAAGCCTTGCGCTTCCCTAAGAAGTCGATCTTCGTCCCCGTGGGGATGAGGTGAAGCATGGAGACCCGCTTAAGGCCCATGCTTGTGCCCCAGCCGAAGCAGGTGCGCCCGACGATCATCGCGGTAAAGACAGAGGCGATCACGCCGACGGTCAGCGTCACGGCGAACCCTTTCACGGGCCCGGTCGCCTGCCAGAACAGAATACCCGCCATGATCAGCGTGGTGACGTTGGCGTCAAAGATGACCGAGAATGCCTTGGAATAAGCGCTCTGGATCGCCGCGGTGAATGACTTGCCGGTGGCAAGTTCTTCACGCAGCCGTTCGAAGATGAGCACGTTGGCATCCACCGCGAGACCGATGGTCAGGATGATGCCCGCGATACCGGGCAACGTAAGCACAAAATTGAACATGGCCATCACCCCGAGGAGGACGACGATGTTGACCATCAGGCCGATCATCGCGATCAACCCGGCCATTTTGTAATAAATCATCACGAAGACGAGAACGGCCGCAAAGCCGCCGATCCCCGCGAGGACGCCGCTACGAATCGCCTCCGCGCCAAGGGTGCTGGACGCGCTCCGCTCTTCCTCAATCTTCACCGGCACTGCAAGAGGGTTCTCCAGCACGCTGGCGAGAGTCCGAGCCTGCGCTTCGGTGAATCTGCCGGTGATGGAGGCGGTCCCGCCGTAGATGGCCCCCTGAATGACCGGGGCGCTCTGCACCTCACCATCAAGCATAATGGCGAAACGGTCGCCAATGTGTGCCGCCGTCAGCTTTCCGAAAAGTTCCCCGCCCTTGGGAGTGAACTGGAGGCCGACGCCCCATCCCGAATGATCCGCAAACGGGTAACCGCCCTTCACGTCGCTTCCCTCGATATCCGCCTTGGAGCGGACCAGAAGGCGTTCGAGATGCACTTCCTTCCCCTCGGGGTTGCGATCCTTCTCGACCTCGATTGAGTAGCCGTGAGGCAGGCGGGCCTGCCCTGATTCGATCAATGGAACGAGTTCCCGGCTCTGAGGGTGAACCAACCTCAGTTCCAGCTTGGCAACCTTTTGAAGCTGCTCGCGGGCTTCGTTGATCTTCTCGGCATCCATGCCGGGAATTTGGACCAGAATGCGGTCGCTCCCCTGTGGCGTGATGACCGGCTCGCTAACGCCGAATTTGTCGATCCGCTTCCGGATGACCTCCACGGCCTGCTCCAGCACGCGGGCATCCACCGTTTGCCCCTCCACCTTGACCAGGCGGAGAAGGAACGAAGTTCCGCCCTGCAAATCAAGCCCGAGCCGGATCTTCTCCTTGTACGGATAGATCGACTGGAAGGAGATCGCCAGAATAACGAGCGTCAGTATCGTTCCCACCAGCCTCTTGCGACGCAAGGAATCAGTGGCCACATACCAACAGAACAGAATGAGGGCCAGAAGGCCGGATAGGAACGTCAGCGCGGGACTCATGGATTGTTAAAAAGAACGGTAAACTAACGCAAACAATGGAAAGCGCCAGAGCTATCCTTCGGAAGCAACCTTGGCGACGGAGGCGACCGCCGCTTTCTCGAATTCAAGCTTCACGTTATCGGCGACTTTGACGATCAGCGTGGTGTCCTTCACGTTGGTCACGATGCCGTGAATGCCGCTGTTCATGATGACCGAGTCCCCTGTTTTCACGGAGGCGATCATGGCAGCCTGTTCCTTGATCCGCTTCTGTTGCGGGCGGATGATCAGGAAGTAAAAAATCACCGCGATCAGGACGAAGGGAACGAGGGCGCCGAGGGGGCTTCCGGCCGGCATGCCTTCCGGAGCGGGTGAGGCTTGGGCGAGGAGAACGGTAAGGTGATGTGTCATAAAGTGCTCGGTTTAGGAGTGAAAAGGTCTGGTTACAGGGTGCGTCAGGGTGCTTTAGGCTTCAGAAACCTTCATGGCTCCCTGCGCCGGGCTCATCTTTCTCGAAAGGAAGCCCCTCGCCGGAAAAAATGAGCCGTAAGTTATGCAAGGATTTCTTGATTCGTCTATTGATTTCTCGTGTTCGGAAAGGCTGCTCAATCGGAGGGGACCACAGGGCAAAGATTGCGCGATCAGTAATGGGATCGATTTCCCAGCACCATGAAACCATTCCTTGGCTGTATCGCCGCATTCTTCGTTGTCCTGGTCATCGTTGCCGCCATTGGCGCTCTCACCGTCGTTCCTGCCTACAATCGGTTGGTGAACCTCTCCCAACACGTGGACGCCCAATGGGCTCAAGTACAAAACGTTTACCAACGGCGCGCCGATCTCATTCCGAATCTCGTTAAAACCGTCTCCGGAGCCGCCAATTTCGAAAAATCGACCCTCACGGACATCACCAACGCGCGGGCTTCGGTCGGTAAGGTGCAGGTAGACCCCACCAAAGCACCCACCGACCCAGGGAAGCTCAAGGAATTCGAGCAGGCCCAGGGCGCGTTAACCTCGTCGCTCTCCCGGCTCCTGGTGGTGGTGGAGCGTTATCCGGAACTGAAGGCAAACGCGAATTTTCAAGCGCTCCAAGCCCAGTTGGAGGGGACGGAGAACCGGATTGCCGTGGAACGCGGCAGGTTCAACGAAGCGGTCAGAACCTACAACACGGCCGTCCGCAGGTTTCCCATGGTATTCATCGCTCCCCTGCTCGGCTTCCCTGCCAAACCGTACTTCACCGCCACCGAAGGAGCCAACGTCCCGCCGAATGTGGAGTTCGGCTTTGGTTCGCCAGCGCCCGCCGTCCCTGCCCCGACCGCTCCAGCCATTCAGTAAAAATGAACGCTCCACAGAAGGTGGCGCTTTTTCTGGCAGGTCTTTTTGCCTTTCTTCTGATCCCTCTTCGGGCCGCGGAGGTCATCCCACCGCCCCCGAAAGCGTATTTTACCGATGACGCGGGGGTGGTCAGGCCCGACGTCGCCGCCCGCCTCAACGCGGAGTTGGAGCAGTTTGAGCGCGCCACCTCCAACCAGATCCTCGTCGTGGTCGAGCCGAAGATGCGGAGCGACTCTTCGATTGAGGATTACACCGTCCGCGTCGCCCAGGCATGGCACGCAGGCCAAAAGGGCCGGGACAACGGTGCAATTCTCTTTGTCTTCGTGCAGGACCGGAAGATGTTCATCCAGGTCGGGTACGGCCTTGAGGGGGCCATTCCCGATTTCCTGGCCCACCGGATCATCGAAGACGACATTAAACCACGCTTCAAGGCAGGCGACTACAGTGGCGGTCTCGAAGCCGGAGTCCATGCGATGATGGCCGCCGCAAAAGGGGAATACAAAGGGACCGGCCGCACCGCGCGGGAGGGAGCGGCCAACGATTCCGGGGGAGACAGTTGGCCTGCGGCACTTCTTTTCTTTCTGATCTTCTTCTTTATCGTCTGGCTTGCAAACCGAGGGAGTTCCGGAGGAGGGGACGGTTCAAGGGGTTACACGAGCCAGGGGCCCACTTACTACGGCGGGGGGTGGGGCGGGGGCGGAGGAAGATCGGGCCGCTCGGGAGGAGGAGGTTTCAGCGGCGGCGGCGGCAGTTTCGGAGGAGGCGGAGCAGGAGGAAGCTGGTAATGAAAATACGGCACTTTTTCAGTCACCTCGACGAGAAGCGGATCGTCGAGTCGATCGCCCGGGCTGAAACTCAAACTTCCGGGGAAATCCGTGTCTTTGTTTCCCATCGGGAAATCGCGGACCCCATGGAACACGCCAAGACCCGGTTTCTCAAACTCGGGATGGACAAAACGCGCGAGCGAAACGCCGTCCTGATCTATTTCGCGCCTCGTTCGCAGGGCTTTGCCGTTGTCGGCGACGTCGCAATTCACAACCGCTGCGGCGATACCTTCTGGCAGTCGCTCCCCTCCCCGATGAGCGACCTCCTGAAGCAGAATCAATTCACCGAAGCCATAATCCTCGCGGTAGAACAGTGTGGCAAGCTCCTTGCGAAGCACTTCCCCCGCCCTCCCGGTGAGGAGGGTCCCAACGAACTACCCAATGCAGTAGGGTTCGATTGATCTTCCTGCAGAAGTGACGGCGAACCGCAGAGAAAAGCCAGCCAAATAACTCGAAAGCGGAATCGGAAGCACTGGCAACTTTACCGATCATGACTATGATGAGGGAATCACCTTCAATCACCTCTTTTATCGATTGCTATGAGACTGGATAAATTGACGGCCAAAATGCAGGAAGCCCTTACCGCGGCGCAGGATACCGCCTCCAAGAATGGACAGCAGGAGCTGACCCCGGAGGGGGTGCTTCTGGCGCTGTTGGACCAAAGCGAAGGCGTGGCACGCCCGTTGATGGACAAACTGGGCGTTCCCGTCGCGCCATTACGCGATAAATTGGAGGCGGAGATCGCCCGCCGCCCGCGCGTCCACGGTTCAAACCAGGTCTATATCGGCAACGACCTCCAGAAGACCCTGGAGAGCGCGGAACGCGAGATGACCCGCATGAAGGACGAGTTCCTGAGCGGCGAACATTTCCTGCTGGCGCTCGTGGATGGGAGCACCGCCGCCGGGCGGCTGCTCAAGGAAGCGGGCGTCACGAGGGACAAGCTGATGCAGGCGCTCATCGCGGTGCGCGGTTCGCAGCGCGTGACCGATCAAAACCCGGAAGGGAAATACCAGACGCTGGAGAAATACGGGCGCGATCTCACCCAGGAGGCGCGCAAGGGCAAGATCGACCCCGTGATCGGCCGCGACAACGAAATCCGGCGAGTCATGCAGGTGCTCTCCCGGCGCACCAAGAACAACCCGGTGCTCATCGGCGAACCGGGCACCGGCAAGACGGCGATTGTCGAGGGGTTGGCGCGGCGCATTGTCAGCGGCGACGTGCCGGAATCGCTCAAAAACAAGCGGGTCATCGCGCTCGACATCGGCTCCATGCTTGCCGGGGCAAAATTCCGGGGCGAGTTTGAGGACCGCCTTAAGGCATTCCTGAAGGAAGTCACCGATTCGCAGGGCGAGGTCATCCTTTTCATCGACGAATTACACACCATTGTCGGCGCGGGCGCGGCGGAGGGAGCGGTGGACGCCTCCAACATGCTCAAGCCGCAACTCGCCCGGGGCGAACTGCGGACCATCGGGGCGACGACGCTCAACGAATACCGCAAGTACATCGAAAAAGACGCCGCGCTGGAGCGCCGTTTCCAGCCGGTGCTGGTGGACGAGCCGAGCGTGCAGGACACCATCGCCATCCTGCGCGGGTTGAAGGAGCGCTACGAAGTTCATCATGGCGTCCGTATTCAGGATGCCGCGCTCGTGGCCGCCGCCGTGCTATCGCACCGTTACATCACCGACCGATTCCTCCCCGACAAAGCGGTGGACCTCGTGGACGAAGCCGCCTCCCGCCTCAAGATCGAACTCGACTCGATGCCGACGGAGATCGACCAGGTAGAGCGGCAAATCATGCAGCTTGAGATGGAGCGGCAGGCGCTCAAAAAGGAGAAGGACGACGCCAGCCGTGACCGGCTCCAGAAGATCGAACGCGAACTGGCCGACCTCCGTGAGCAAAGCTCGCGGATGAAAGCGAAGTGGCTTGCCGAGAAAGAGGAAATCGACAAATCGCGCAAGCTCGGGGAGGAACTGGAGCGTCTTCGCACCGAACTGGAGCAGGCACAACGCCGGGGGGAACTCAGCAAGGCGAGCGAAATCCAGTACGGGCGCATCCCGGAGATTACGCGGCAGCTCGACGAGCACAACGCGAAGCTCCGCGAAATGCAGCAGGGCGGCCACCCGATGCTCAAGGAAGAGGTGACCGAAGAGGACATCGCGGAAGTCGTCTCCAGTTGGACGGGCGTCCCCGTTTCGCGGCTTCAGGAGAGCGAACGCGAGAAGCTCGTGCATATGGAGGAGCGTCTTGGCGACCGCGTGATCGGGCAGCGCGCCGCAATCACCGCCGTGGCCAACGCCGTTCGCCGTTCACGCAGCGGTCTCGGCGATCCGAACCGCCCCATTGGCTCCTTCATTTTCCTCGGGCCAACCGGCGTCGGCAAAACGGAGTTGGCGCGCGCACTGGCGGAGTTCCTCTTCGATGACGAGAACAACATGATCCGGATCGACATGAGCGAGTATATGGAGAAACACACCGTAGCCCGGCTCATCGGCGCGCCTCCCGGCTATGTCGGCTACGAGGAAGGCGGACAGCTTTCTGAGGCCGTCCGCCGCAAGCCGTATTCGGTGGTGCTTTTCGACGAAATCGAAAAGGCGCACCACGATGTCTTCAACGTCCTGCTCCAAGTACTCGACGACGGGCGGATCACCGACGGCCAGGGCCGCACGGTCGATTTCAAAAACACCGTCATCATCATGACCTCCAATATCGGCAGCGCCTACCTGCTGGAGGAAGACGGCAACCAGGAGCAGCGCGAGGCGAAGGTGATGGACGCGTTGCGCGGGCATTTCCGCCCGGAATTCCTCAACCGTGTGGACGAAATCATCATGTTCTCCCGGCTCAGCGAGGAGGAACTCGGCAAGATCGTGGCGATTCAGATCCGCCGCGTGGCCAGGCGTTTGGAAGAACGTGGGCTGCTGCTGGAAGTCACGGCCCCGGCGGAGAAGTTCCTGGCTCGCGAAGGGTACGATCCGGTCTACGGAGCGAGGCCGCTCAAACGGGCCATCCAGCACCAGTTGCTCGACCCGTTGAGCCTGGAATTGCTGGAGGGGCGCTTCAAGGAGGGCGACACGATCCGGGTCACCCTGCGCGAGGACGCGCTCGTCTTCGAAAAAGCCTGATCTTGAATGGAGGATGAGGTAGCCCGCTCTCGCCGAGAGCGCGGGATGGGGCGAAGAGTCGTATTTGACGCCCATCCCCGCAGGACGGCTGTTGGTGTTGGGATGCGGCCCTCATGAATCCCGCGCTCGGCGGCGCGATCGGGCTACCGGTGCTGCCGCACCACTGAAAACAGCAACGAACCTTCGGAAATCGGCAGAAATCCCTTGCATTGAGGACATTTGAGGCCGAGCCATAATGGGAGCGTGTCGCGATTCAGCGGGACGCGCCCATTCATCCTCCACCTCTGAAAGGAAACCAGCGTATGCAATTGGAAGAATTAATGACCGTAGCCACTTTCAACGACTGGGACAAAGCCGACGCCCTGCGCCACCGTTTCGACGGAGCGGGCATTCCCTCCCAGGTTTTTGATGAAAGCACCACTCAGCGGATCTGGTGGTTTGTCTCCCCGAAGGCGCACATGCGGGTGCGCGTGGAAAAGAAGAACGCCGAACGCGCGGAAGCGGTGATGAAAGAATGGGACGCCACCGATCACGTTCTCAACGGGGCGATCCGCTGCCCGGAGTGCGGATCATCGAGCATCGAATACCCGCAGTTTTCGCGAAAAACCTTGATGACGGTTTTCTTCGCCTTCCTGACGCTTCTGCGCCTCCTCCCGCGCCAATACTACTGTCAGAACTGCCACTTCACCTGGGCCGCAGAGCCCCAGGGACCGCCGCCCGATCTCGATATCTTGAATTGGTCGGTGAAGAAGCCGGTGCACGAGAAGAGCAAGGCTGTGTAGACAGGTTCGGAGAAGTCATATCGCATTGGAAGAGAGCAGCAGACCTGCATTCTGGGATGAGCGTTATTCGAGCGGAATGACGCCATGGGACTTTGGGGGCGTACCGAGGGCCTTGACCGGCTTCCTCAAGCGACATCAACCGGGCCGGGTGCTAATCCCCGGCTGCGGAGCCGCCTACGAGGTCCGCCCCTTTATTCAGGCAGGCTGGGTTGTCGATGCGATTGACTTTTCCGCCGAAGCGGTGCGACGCGCCAAAGCGTTGTTGGGAGATCAGGGCGGTAATCGAGTGCGGCAGGCCGATTTCTTCGTGGACACCCCTTGCAGCTCATACGATGTGATTTACGAGCGGACGTTTCTCACCGCGCTCTCTCCCCAGCTTTGGCCTGCGTATGCCGAACGGATTACAAAGGCTCTTCGGCCCGGGGGGCTCCTTGCCGGTTTCTTCTTCCATGGGCCGGAGCCGGAACCGCCGCCATACGCGCTGCCTCCCGGTGGCCTTGCCGTGATTCTCGGCAGTGGGTTCGAGCGCATCGAGGATGCACAAGTCGACGATTCCCTGCCCTTTTTTGCCGATAAGGAACGCTGGCAGGTCTGGCGACGCCTATAGACAAAAAAATCTCCTAATATTTTCCTCGTTCCCAAACTCTGAGACTGTGTGAAAACACCCCCGGCGAGCACTGAAAGCACCGAGGGCATCGAAGGTCAATGAGGGTTCAAACAGTGGAACTTCACGCCGTTTCGGTCCACGGTGTAGAAAAATGCGATCAAGGG
>JBBCKI010000025.1:0-47235 GCA_037190965.1 Chthoniobacteraceae bacterium | reverse complement strand
GCTCTCCGTTAGAAGCAATGCGCGGCAGCGCTCTACTCCGGAGGGCGGAGCTCCGCGACGCCGTGGCGCGACGCTCCCGCCAACAAAAAAAGCCGTCCGAGCTTTCGCGCGGACGGCCTTTTAAGATTTTTTGGCTAAAGCAGTCGCTTAGTAAGCGGCCTGAGCGCCCTTGAGGTTCTTCTTCTGAATCCAGGGCATCGTGCTGCGGAGGCGTGCTCCGACCTTCTCGATCGGGTGCTTCTCGCCTGCCTTGAGGAGGGCATTGTAGGTCTTGTAGCCGCCTTCGTACTCCTTGACCCATTCCTTGGCGAACTTGCCGGACTGGATCTCTTTGAGCACTTTCTCCATCTTCTTTTTGACGCTGGCGTCGATGATGCGAGGCCCGATGGTGACGTCGCCCCACTTGGCGGTCTCGGAGATCGAGAAGCGCATCCCGGCGATGCCGGATTCGTTCATCAGGTCAACGATCAGCTTCAGTTCGTGGAGGCACTCGAAGTAGGCCATCTCCGGGGAGTAACCGGCTTCGACGAGAACTTCAAACCCGGCCTGGACGAGCGCGCTGGCGCCGCCGCAGAGGACGACCTGTTCGCCGAAGAGATCGGTCTCGGTCTCTTCCTTGAAGCTGGTTTCGATGACCCCGGCGCGGGTGCCGCCGACGCCCTTGGCCCAGGCGAGCGCGACCTTCTTGGCCTTCTTGCTCGGGTTCTGGTAGACGGCGATCAAGGCGGGAACGCCTTTGCCTTCGGTGAACTGACGGCGAACGATGTGGCCCGGGCCCTTCGGGGCAACGAGGATCACGTCCACGTTTTCAGGCACTTCGATCGTCTTGAAGTGGATGGCAAAGCCGTGGCTGAAGAGGAGCGTCTTGCTCTTGTCGAGGTGAGGGGCGATGTCCGCGTTGTAAACGGCGGGAATCTTTGTGTCGGGAACGGCGACGAAGATGACGTCAGCCTTCTTCACGGCCTCTGCGGTATCGTAAACTTCGAAGCCTTTTTCCTTCGCCACCTCGCGGGATTTGCTGCCCGGGTAGAGGCCGATGATGACTTTGACGCCCGAGTCCTTCAGGTTGAGCGCGTGGGCATGCCCCTGTGAACCGAAGCCGATTACGGCGGCGGTTTTACCCAGAAGAGGGTCGAGGGAGGCGTCTTTGTCGGTATAGATTTTGGCTGGCATACGGTTGACTGATGAGTGGTTACAGGTGCCCTAAGGGATATTGGGGCTTATTGACGACGGGCCAGAGCGACCTTGCCGGTACGGGTGAGTTCGCAAATCCCGAAGGGTTCCATCAAAAGGAGGAACTTCTCGATTTTGCTTTCGTTGCCGGTGATTTCGATGGCGAGGTTCTTGTGCTGCACGTCGATGATCTTGGCGCGGAAAATATCGCAAATCTGCATCAGCTCGGCGCGGTTGCTGGCGTCGGCGTTGACGCGGAGGAGGAGCAATTCGCGGTCGACATACTCGTCTTCGCGGAAGTCCTGGATGTCGATGACATCGATGAGCTTGTTGAGCTGCTTGGTGACTTGTTCGAGCACCGCGTCATCGCCGCGAACGACGATGGTCATCCGCGAGCGTGTGGGGTCGAGGGTCGGGCCTACATTCAGGGTGTCAATGTTGAAACCGCGACCGCTGAACATTCCGGCGATGCGAGTAAGCACGCCGAATTTATTTTCGACCAGAACCGATAGTGTATGACGCATGGAAAGGGCGGGGAGTCTCTTAGGGAAAAACTCAATCGTCAAACCGAAAAATCCTGCAAGGCTTATCGGATTGTCGATCAATTCTTAGCACGGCGTATCCTGAGGAGGAAATCATAAAGCCGTTTTCGCACCGGGGGGCGCGAATTTTTCTGGACTTGCATCCCGGTTTCACGCCGGTAAGGTCAGCCCCCGCCCCTGTAAAACACCAGGGGGCAACACGGGATCAGGGAGACATTTTCATGCAGCCGTTATTTACCTTTAACGTCATTCCGAAACTGCCGGCCGAACTCGAGCCGCTTCGCGAGATTGTTTGCAACCTGTGGTGGACGTGGGAGCCGTCGGCCCGCAAACTTTTCCGCCATCTCGATCCCGATCTTTGGCACCGGACCAATCACAACCCGGTGCGGATGCTCCAGCTTTGCCGTCAGGCGCGTCTGATCGAGCTTGCCGGGGATGAACAATTTTTGCGGGAACTGGGCGTTGTCCATGCTGAGCTGAAGGCGTACATGGATCGCAAGGACACTTACGGCAGCACCCGCAAGACCGGGCTGGTGGCGTATTTTTCCGCCGAGTTCGGCTTTCATGAGTCAGTCCCCAACTACTCGGGCGGTCTCGGAATTTTGTCGGGCGACCATTGCAAGTCGGCGAGCGACCTGGGGCTGAACTTCGTGGCGATCACCCTTTTGTACCGGCACGGGTACTTCAAGCAGCAGATCAACAAGGAAGGATGGCAGGAAAGCGTCAGCCTCAACCAGAATTTTCATCACCTGCCGATTCGCGAGGTGCGGTTGGGCGAGCTCCCGCTTTTGATCAGCGTTCGCGTCCTGAACCGCGACGTGTACGCGAAGGTCTGGGAGATGCAGATCGGGCGCATCAAGCTCTTCCTTCTCGACACCGACATTCCCGAGAACAGTCACGAAGACCGGCTCATCACCGCGCATCTCTACGGCGGCGACCTGGAGATGCGGATCAAGCAGGAAATCGTCCTGGGGATCGGCGGCATTCACGCGCTCCACGCGATGGGGCACAAGCCGCAGGTTTACCACATGAACGAGGGGCACTCCGCGTTCCTTTCGCTGGAGTTGATCCGGCGCGGCGTTCAGGAGAAGGGGCTCGATTTCAAGAGTGCCCTGCAACTCGTGGCGGCGGGGAACGTCTTTACGACGCACACGCCCGTCCCTGCAGGCAACGACGCCTTTCCGCGCGACCTGATGCAGAAATACTTTGGCGATTACCCGGCGCGGGTCGGGATTCCCTTTGACGAGTTTTTCTCCTTCGGGCAGGCGACCGTGAACAAGGTGGACGCCTTCTCGATGACGATCCTTGCCCTGCGCACCAGCCGTCATGCCAATGGCGTGAGCAAACTGCACGGCGAGGTGAGCCGGAAGCTCTGGAGGGATGTCTGGGCCGGAGTTCCCGAGGATGAAGTCCCCATCGTCAGCATCACCAACGGCATCCACACCAAGACGTGGCTGGCGCCGGAGTTCGCGGCCCTTTACGATCGCTATCTGCCCGATTGGGAGGAGAACCTGACCAACCAGGAGTTCTGGCGCGGCGTGATCGATATTCCCGACGAAGAGCTGTGGGAGACTCACCTTTCGCTCAAGCGGCGGCTGGTCGATTTTGTCCGCCAGCGCGTCCGCGCCCAGCGCGAGCGGATTGGCGAATCCCCGGAGAATATCCGGCAGGTCAACCAGATCCTCAATCCCGAGGTGCTGACCATCGGGTTCGCCCGCCGGTTCGCCACTTACAAGCGCGGTACGCTGCTCTTCTCGGATGTCGAACGGGTCAAGCGGATGGTCACCAATCCCGAGCGCCCCGTGCAGTTTGTCTTCGCGGGCAAGGCTCACCCCAAAGACGAGGGAGGCAAGCGGCTCATCCAGGAGGTTTACCGCTGGTCCCGCGAGGCGGGGCTGGAGAACCGGATCATCTTTGTGGAGGATTACGACACCTACATCGGGCGCAGGCTCACGCAGGGGGTTGATCTTTGGCTCAATAACCCGCTCCGCCCGCTGGAGGCCAGCGGCACCAGCGGCATGAAGCTCCCACCGAACGGCGGTTTGAACCTCAGCGTGCTCGATGGCTGGTGGTGCGAGAGCTACAACGGCAAGAACGGCTGGGCCATCGGCGCGGAGATCGTGGACGGTTCGGTCGAGTTCCAGAACGAAGTCGATACCGCGAGCCTCTTTCACATTCTGGAGAACCACATCGTCCCGCTTTATTACGCCAAGCCCGATGGCCGCCTGCCCATTGCATGGCTGCAATTGATGCGCGAGTCGATCCGGAGCGTCACCCCGGTCTTCAACACCCAGCGGATGGTGGAGGAATATAGCGAACTGCTCTACGAGCCCGCCGCCGCCGCGCATGCCAAGCTGGGCAAGGACAACGCCGCGAAAGCGCGCGAGGTCTCCCAATGGAAGGCCGATATGCGCAGTCTCTGGCCGCAGGTGCGGATCAGCGACGTGCAGATCGCCAACGAGGACCGCGTGAACATTCTCGTGGGCGAATCGCTGACCATCGAAGCGAAGGTCCATCTCGGCGAGCTTAGCCCGGAGTATGTCCGCGTGCAGGCTTACGTCGGCGAAACCGACGACAACCAGATTTTCCATCCGGTTGCCTTCGATCTCTTCGAGTCAAAGAAGGACGCCCATGGGGATTATCTCTACCGGGGCTCGGTGCCCGCCGCGGAGAGCGGCGCATACGGGTTCAGCGTGAGGGTCATCCCGCACAATCCGGACCTGACGCAGCCACATGAACTAAGGCTGATTACTTGGGCTCCGTAGCAAAACTACCGGAGAGAAAATGAATACACCCGATTTGAATCGGCGCCTTGAAGAGATCAACGCCGAAACGAATGCAAGCCGCAAGAATTTGAAGGTTGCCGAGTTGGTGACTGAGCTGTTCCGCGAGATTGGGTGCGATCCTGTGATTGTGGGGGGCTCAGCGGTGGAATTCTATACTGAAGGCCACTATGTCTCTGGCGACGTGGACATTTGCCAAACAGGCCAGAGGCTTCCGACTCCCAGAGAGCGAGAAGAGGTGATGTCGCTTGTCGGGCGACCTTTGGGAGTTCGCAGATGGGACGTATGTGGAGTGATGGTGGATCTCCTGGGATCGGTGGAAACTACCTCGACGGCTGCATTTCAACAGATCGGAAAGCTTAAGTTGATCCAGATTGAGGACCTTATTGCGGAGCGGATTCTTGTGGCAACGGTGCCGGCCAGGGATGAAAATCGACTCAATGTAGCGCGTGCCCTTTTGGCGGTTGCGATTGCGGGGGAAGTAGAAATTGATTTCGAGGAGCTTGAACGGGTGGCAAAATCGCCCGATTATCGTGTTTCAGAGGAATTGCACACATTGATCGCGGAACTTGAAAGCCGGAAACAGTAACAGATGCTGACGCGCACCATTTCTTGGGAGGATTGGGAAAAGGGAAGGGCGGCACGCCGTGCCGTTGTCGTTCGCGCCATCGGCGATATCGAGTTGCGGCGCCCGGCGGGAGATCCGCGAAAGGATGCACTTTTGCGCAAGCTCAATAATGGCGAGCGAGGGATGCCTTTTGAGAAGACGCCGTAGGTTTATTTCTGATGCTCTCCATCTCAACCTGCTGGAACTCCGGCCGTCATACCGACGGCGCGGAGATGATTTCCGAATTGCTGCAATTCGGTTTCGACCGCGTGGAGTTGGGGCACGGCATTCGGCTTTCCCTCATTCCGGGCATTCAGAAGATGTTTGAGAAAGGGGCGGTGCAGTTTTCCAGTCTGCATAACTTTTGCCCATTGCCGGTGGAGATCCTGCGGGCATCGCCCGATTGCCTGCAATATTCCTCCTACCGGGAGGCGGAACGCGAACGGGCCGTGAAACAGACGCTCCAGACCATCGATTACGCCGTCCGTCTCGGGGCGCCATATGTGGTGCTTCATTGCGGGCGCGTCGTGATGAAACCGGTCACTGCGCAACTGATCGAACTGGCTTCCTCCGGCAAGCATCTCTTGCCCGAATACGCCCGGCTCAAGTTCGAAGCCGTCCGGCACCGCGAAGCGATTGCCCCCAAATACCTGGCCCGCGTGCGCGACTGCCTGCGCCGGGTGGTCGATTACGCCGGGGAGAAGGGGATCCGGCTTGGCATCGAAAGCCGCCACTCCTACGAGGAGATCCCGAGTGAGCGGGAGTTCCCCGGGCTGCTTGATGAATTCGACGGGGGCGTCGCGGGTTATTGGCATGATTTTGGCCATATCCAGGTGAAGCACAACCTCGGGTTTCTTGATCACGAGCGGTGGCTGGCTTCCATCGCTCCCCGGCTCCTCGGCTGCCATTTGCACGATGTCGTCTGGCCGGGCGGGGATCACGCCGCCCCATTCACCGGCGGAACGGTGGAATATGATAAACTGATTCCCCTTCTGCCAAAAAATTGTTTGTTTGTCTGGGAAATGAATCCACGCCGCACCTGCGAAGAGATCGCCGAATCGCTCAAGGAATGGAAGGGCCGCTTCGGCGCATGAAGAAATCCATCGTAACGGTCATCCAGGCGGCCATCACCGTCGGCATTCTCGCCTGGCTTTTTCGTGATCCCGCGCGCAACCGGGAGATGTGGGCGGCGCTCACGAGTGCCGATCCGTTCTGGCTCATTATGGCTTTGCTGACTTTCGGGTTGGTGGAGGCGTTCGCCATCGCCCGCTGGCAGATCCTCCTGAGAGTGCAGGATGTGGTGATCAGTTGGGCCCGCCTTACGGCGCTGGTCATGATCGGGCTTTTTTTCAACATCTTCATGCCCGGCGGCACCGGGGGCGATGTCGTCAAAATCTACTATCTCCTGAAGGAGACCCCGGGAAAAAAAGCCGCGGCGCTGCTAGCCGTGTTGATGGACCGGGTCATCGGTCTCATGGCGCTAATCGGCATCGCGGGGTTGGTGATTTTCATCCGGTATGATTGGCTGACCCAAACCGCCGACGCCTCAAAGCTTCTCTACACATTGCTGGCGATCTTCGCCGGCAGCGTCTCCTTCGTGGTCGTTTCCTTCACGATCACCCGCCTGGGTTGGGTTCACAAACTCCCCGCGCGCCTGCCGTTGCGCGACAAGCTGGTGGAGATCTCCGTGGCGTATGATCTTTACGGACGGGCGTGGCGTTCATCCCTCGCGGCGCTTTTCTTTTCCGTGCCGGTGCATCTTGGTTCCTTTGCCCTTTTCTACTGTGTGGCGCGCGCGTTCTCGCAGGTCGCGGACAAAGTTTCCATTGGAGACTTCCTGGCAATCACGCCGATCGTCAACACGCTTGCCGCTTTGCCGATCAGCATCGGGGGCGCGGGCGTGCGCGAAGGACTTTTTGTTCACCTGCTGGGCGATCTCTGCGGAATCAACGAGTCGATGGCAACGGTGATTTCGCTGACGGGCTTCATGGTGCTCGTCCTGTGGGGGATCGCGGGCGGGATCGTTTACCTTTTCTACCGGCCTTCGGAACATGCCAGTCTCAGAAAAATCGAGCAGGAGGTTTCAGACCTCGAGCACAAGATTTCCGAGACCGGGCAGGCTTCCTGATTGTCTACTCCAAGCGGTTGATCTCCTCCGCCTTGCTGCGGCAAAGGTCCATGAAGTCGAACTCGCGGGCATACCACTTTTTGAGATTCTCGATGGCGACCGGCTCCAGCTTTTTGTCGATCCCTTCGGGATTTCTGTGGGTATTGATGTCGTCGGTGGGGAGTGCTGCCGTGTCCGGGAGATTCAATTTGCGTTTAAGGACCTGGAAATTTTCCGCCAGGGATTCCTGAAAGCCGACGAAGAAAAGATCGGGCAGGCGACTCAGGAAGTATTCTTCGTTCTCGAACCAGTCCCAGTAGGAACTATTCACATGGGTGATGCCTTTCATGGCCTCCTCGGCCGCGAGCTTTTGCTCCGGATCTTCCGAGGAAAGGGCCATCGCTAATGCGTTCGGGGTCTCAAACCGGCCAAAGGCAATCTCTTCGGCGGGGCTCCACTTATTGACGTAGCGAGGGTAACCCTGTCTTTTTCGACTATAAAAACCGCTGACGAATCGTGAGATCGGTTCACGGACAAAGAACATCGCTTTTTCCCCTTCCGGCACGTTCCTCAGTTTTACACGGTGCCGGTGAAGCTCGACGCTGTATTTTTCGGGGGGCGAGTTCTTCAGCGCAAACTTGATGGCATTGCCGCCGGTTTTTCCAATGTGGAGGAAATGCAGCAGTGGCTTTCCGGGTTTGTTTTCAGCGGGAGGGGGATTGAAGATGCCGACTATTTTCCGCAAAACTTGTTTCATAGAATCGAAGGTAAGGGGTGATCCGGGTTGATCTTCGCAAAAAGCGAGCATTCGCCATGCTTGCTTCCGCTGCAAGAATCATTGGAATTTTGTTGAGGCCTGCCGACCCCGAAATGTGTAAATCATTGTCGAGGCGGTAGAAAGCAATGAGTGACATTCCCCAGAAAGCCCCGCGATCCGGCATTCTCGAAGTGGCGGTGAACTTTGCCATGACATGGGACGCCCGTGTCTCCACCCGGGCCCGCACGCCTTCGGATTTTTCCTCTCCTCGCGACAAGCAGCGGCTTCTTGAAATTCGCGCTACCGGCGACGCCTTGCTCGTCGGCAGGAAAACCATCGAGGTCGACCGCATGCAGATGGGGCTTCCTGACGAACGGTTGCGGGCCGGGCGTGTCTCACGAGGCCAGTCAGCTTACCCGCTGCGCGTCGTGGCCAGTCACTCCGGCGCGATCGATCCCGGGCTCCGGATTTTCGAGAGCGATTTTTCGCCCATCGTCCTTTTCTCCACGACCCGGATGCCCACCGCCACTCAAGCCGCCTTGGAAGACAGGGCGACGCTGCATCTGTCGGAAGGAACGGAGGTGGATCTACGGGTGATGCTTGCCACCCTGGCGGAGCGCTATGGGGTGCGGAGGCTCGTCTGCGAGGGCGGCCCGACCCTATTCCGCTCGCTGCTGGAGGCCGATCTCGTGGATGAAATCAACCTCACCTTCTGCCCGCTGATCTTTGGCGGCGTATCCGCGCCGACCATTACGGGAGTGGCGGGGGAATTCCTCCCCGCCACGCGCGAATGCCGATTGGAAGCAATGGAGGTTGTGGGAGGGGAGTGCTTCGCGAGGTATAAGGTAATTGGTTAACGGCCAAGCCAGGTAGCCCGCTCGCGCCGCGAGCGCGGGATCGGCGAAGAATCTCATTCGGCATCCATCCCTGCAGGACGGGCCACGGGAATCGAAACCCGCCGCTCGACGGCGCGAGCGGGCTACCGGTGCTGCTCGCACCATTTTCTCTTTTCGCGTCAACCTCGCGAAGCCCGCCAAGGTTCTCTTCTTGGTGACCTTCCGTCCTTCGCGCGAGATATTCTCCCCGCCCGCACGGTGACCACGAGGAGAGGGGCGGGGAATCACTGGTTTGAACTTCCCGTCTTGCTCCGGACGGGAACTCCCGCCAAAGTGCCCCCTCGTGCATACGGCCAATTCCATCATCATTCACGCCCCCCGCGACCGCATCTTCGAAACGGCGGCGGATCTGGCGTTATGGCCAAAGATTCTTCCGCACTACCGGTACATTCATTTCTACGAAAAGAGCCCCGTCCGCAACGTGGTCAAGATGGCGGCCACCCGCTCGGGCATTCCCATCGCGTGGACCAGCGAGCAGATCGTCGACCGGGAGCGGGTCGAGGTGCGATTCACTCATCTCAGGGCGTGGACCAAGGGGATGGAGGTCGTCTGGACCTTTAAGGAGACACCCGCCGGGGTACTGGTGGAGATCATGCACGACTTGAAATTTCGATGGCCGCTGCTAGCTCCCCTGGCCGAGCGGATTATCGGAGGTTTTTTTATTCACAACATCGCAGGCAAAACATTGATGCGGATGAAGGAAGTCCTCGAAAATGAGAATCAAGCCCAGCCCCGCTCCTGATATGGGGTCCAAAGAAAGCAACGGCTCCCTCCGCCGCGTCGTCATCACCGGGATCGGCCCGATCACCTGCGCCGGCTCCGGCCGGGAGGCGTTTTGGGGGAGCATTCGCGCCGGGCGCAGCGGGATCGGCCCCGTGACCCTGTTTGACGCCAGCCAATTCCACGCCCGTTGCGCCGGGGAGGTGCGCGACTGGCAGGCGAGCGACGTTTTCCCCACGCATCGGCTCAAGCGGCTTGACCGTTATTCGCAGTTCTCCGTTGGTTCCGCGCTGCTTGCGCTGGAAGACGCTGGTTTCCCGTGGTCTCGGGAGACGCCGCAGGCGCGTGTCGGAGTCTCGTTCGGGACCGCCCTTGGCGGAATCTCCGGAGCCGAAGTCGAGCATGGCCGTTTTCTGGAAAAAGGGGCGCGCGCGGTCAACCAGACGCTCGCCTTGCAGGTCTTCGGCGGGGCGGCGCATTCGAACATCGCCATCGAGTGCGGCTTTCGCGGCACGGGAACGACCAATTCCAACTCCTGCGCCAGCGGAGTCGTCGCCGTGGGCGAAGCGATGCGGTATATCCGCGACGGCATGGCCGACGTGATGATCGCGGGTGGCGCGGAGGCTCCCTTGAGCCCGCTGACTTTCGGCGCGTTCGACTTCATCAAGACCATGAGCCGCTGGAAGGGGGAACCGGCTTTCGCCTATCGCCCGTTCGATCTCGACCGCGACGGTTTCGTCATGGGTGAGGGGGCTGCCAGTCTTGTGCTGGAGGAGTACGAACACGCCGTGCGCCGTGGAGCGACGATTTATGCCGAGGTGTGCGGGTACGCACTCAATAATGAGGCGTATCACATGACCTCGCCGCTGCCTTCGGGCGAAGCGGTGATCGACTGCATGCGCGCCGCCCTTGCCGACGCGGGCGCCGCGCCGCAGGAGGTGGAATACATCAACTGTCACGCCAGCTCGACGCAGCTCAACGACGCGAACGAAATT
The DNA here is from genome assembly GCA_037190965.1 of Chthoniobacteraceae bacterium. Taxonomy (GTDB): domain Bacteria; phylum Verrucomicrobiota; class Verrucomicrobiia; order Chthoniobacterales; family Chthoniobacteraceae; genus DATMFV01. The sequence continues at coordinate 36,655 of JBBCKI010000025.1, read as the reverse complement.
TCGTGCATCAAGGCGGTGTTCGGCGATCACGCCCGACGTCTTGCCATCAGCGGTACCAAACCGTTCACCGCTCATCCCCTCGGCGCAACCGGGGCGATGGAAACGGCGATCTGCGCGCTGGCGTTGAAGGAGGGGTATATCCCTCCGACGCTGCATCATCAGACGCCCGACCCGGCCTGCGACCTCGACATCGTCCCCAACGAAGGGCGCTGCCAGCCGATCCGATGCGCGCTCAACAACGCGTTCGGATTCGGGGGGATCAATGCGAGCTTAGTGATGCGCGCGGTAACGGAGTAGTCCTTACAATCTCAGCCCGTGTCGAAGCGGAAAAGTGAATTTCCGCACGGCGCTGGCCACCAGCCTTGGGTGGCTGAAGTGGACACAATGCGCTCCGTCGGACAGGGAGTCCGCGCGTGCTCCCGGGAGAAGCCGTGCCGCGTGGCGGGTCCACGATTCGGGTGCAATCGGATCGCAGGAGCCGCGCAGGATCAACGCGGGCGCTTTGACATGCGGCAGCTTGGTCTCGATCCGGTCGCGCAGCAACGCCCGGAATGCGTCGAACGTATGGTGAAATCTGTTATGGGCGTGGTCGGCCCACAGGCGTAGCGGCTCGTGGGGAACATCCTCGAAGAAGCGGGCCGCCTGGGCTCGCAGCGTCCGGGCGGAGGGATCGACCGTGGGGCCGATCAACGTCAGGCTCCGGATGCGTTGCGGGAAACGCGCCGCGAGTTCCGCCGCGATTTGGGAGCCGAAGGAACTCCCGACGACGTGCGCCACCGGAACGCCCACCAGGCTCATCCACTCCGCGAGCGCCGCCGCGAGTTCGGGAATGCCCAGAGCCCGGGAATCGCCACTGCTCAACCCGAAACCCGGCAAATCGGGAACAAGCACGGGAGCCCAGCCGGTAATCGCCTCGGCAAGGGGAACCAAGGTCATGCTGGTGACGATAAGCCCGTGGATCAGCACCACCGGTTGCCCTGGGAAACTGTCGTGGCTTTGCTTCCAGTGCCAGTGGTAGCCGCCACTGTAGGCGTAGCAGCTCACGAGGGGAGAGGCGGGAGCCGTGCTTGGATGAGGCGCGCCATTTCCCTTTTTATGGGAGGAATCCGGCATGATCCGACAAAGATCGTGCCCCGGGGGGCGCGGGGCCGTGCTTGGTCCCGCAGGCCCGAGTTATTGAGAAGAGGAAATAGAGGGCCTTTGGCCATAGGCGGCGTCGTGGAACTCCGCCCTCCCTCTACTGCGCGCAAGCGCGCGCAGGACGAAAGCTTTTTGATAGACAGTGGAGCAATACCCAAAAACGGAGGGCGGAGCTCCGCGACGCCGCATTCCTTGCAGCCGAAGGCTCACTTTTTCTCAATTCGTAAACACAACCTACCGCCGCGAGCGCGGATCGAGCGCGTCCCGCAGGGCGTCCCCCAGGAAATTGAGCGCGAGCAGCGTCACACTCATCGTCGCGGCGGGAAAGACCAGCAGCCACCAGTAGCTCCGCACCGGGTTGATCGCCTGCGCGCCGCTGGCGAGCAGCGAGCCCCAGCTTGCCTGCGGGGCCTGGATGCCAAGGCCGAGGAAGCTCAGGAACGATTCGTCAAGAATGACGGCGGGAACGGTGAGGGTCAGATAGATGACCACGACGCCCACGAGGTTCGGCAGCAGATGCCGCGTCACGATTTTCCAATGACTCTGCCCGAGGCTTCGGGCGGCGGTGACGAACTGTTGCGATTTGAGCGAAAGCACCTGCCCCCGGACGATCCGGGCCATCGTGAGCCACTCGATCAACCCGAGCGAAAGCACCAGAATGAGAATGCGCGAGTAGCTGATGAGCCCGGGGGCGTCGAGCGCGGACAACCACTTTTTGATGGGATCGTCGAAGGCGTTGATGGCGATCAAGACGATGATAAGCCGGGGGATGGAGTAGAGAATCTCCACGATCCGCATCATCGCGCCGTCGATTTTGCCGCCCGCATACCCGGCAATGAGCCCGTAGGCGGTGCCGATGGCAAACGAGATCACCGCGCCCGCCAAGCCGACAAAAAGCGAAACGCGTGCGCCCGTCAGAACGCGGTAGAGGAGATCCTGCCCGTGCAGATCGGTGCCGAACGGGTGTTCCCACGAAGGAGGCGCAAACTGGTTGGCCGTAAGCTGAGAGGCCGATTCGGGCATCAGCCACGGGCCGAAGATGGCCGCCAGCGTCATCGCGCCGAGCACTCCCATGCAGAGGAGCGCCATCCGGTTGCGGCGCAGAACGCCCCATGCCGAGACTTCTCCAGCCTTTCCGGTTTCCGGTTTTGAGCTTCCGGTCTTCATGCGAGTTTGATGCGGCGATCCATCCAGGTGTAGGCGATATCGACCAGCAGGTTGAGCACGACAAGGAGCACGCAGTAGACGATGACCACGCCGCCCAGCAGGAAGCCGTCGCGGTTCTGGATCGAGTTCACAAAAAAGCCGCCAGCGCCGGGAATGTTGAAAACGGTCTCCACGACAATGGAACCGGTCAGCAGGTTGGCCGCCAGCGGCCCGAGGAACGAGACCACCGGGAGAAGCGCGACCTTCGCCGCATGCTTGGAGACGACCCGCCATTCGGAGAGCCCCTTGGCGCGCGCCGTGCGGACAAAATCCTGCCCCAGCACCTCCAGCATGCTTGTGCGGGTCAACCGGGCGATATAGGCGACATACGGCCCCGCCAGCGTCAGCGCGGGCAGGATCAGGCTTGCGGGAGAATCGAGACCGCCGACGGGCAACCAATTCAGCGTGAGCGCGAAAACAAGGATCAACAGGGGGCCGGTCACAAACGTCGGCAGGGAAATGGCGATCAGAGAAACGAACATCGCCCCGGTTTCCTCCGCCGTGCCTCTCCGCGCGGCCGCCCACGCGCCAAGCGCCACACCTCCCACCGTGGCGATGACAAAAGCAGTCCCGCCGAGAAGCGCCGTCGTCGGCAGCGTCTGGGCCAGAAGCTCGTTCACCGTTCGGTTGCGGTACTTGGTCGAAAGGCGAAGGTCGCCCTTCAGGAGATCGCCCAGGTAGCCGGTGTACTGCTGCCAAAGGGTGCCATCGAGCTTGTACTTCGCCAGAAGTGCCTTCTCGATTTGGGGCGGAATCTTGCGCTCCTTGTCAAACGGTCCGCCCGGAGCCAGCCGCACCAGAAAAAACGTGATCGAAACGACGCAGAAGAGGACCATCAGCATCGTTGCGAATCGACGTAAAATAAAAGCGAGCATTCGGCGGTTGAGTGCGAAGGCTCACAAAAGCTTAAAAGGGGAGGAAAATCAAAGGGATTGCGGAAGAGCCGTCAGGTCGGTTGCAGGACGGCAGGTAGCCCGCTCGCGCCGTCGAGCGCGGAGATTGACTGGGATTCGCGTTTGACGTCCATCCCCGCAGGACGGCTGAAGTTGTTGGGATGTGGCGTTTAGGAGAAACGAGAGCCGATACCCGCGCTCGGCGGCGCGAGCGGGCTACCGGTGCTGCCGCGCCACTCTAGCCGCATGGCGCGGGCATTTCGGAAAGCCGTTTTCGCGCCTCGTCAAGATAATCGCCGTCGATCTCAAACCCGATAAACCGCCCGGCGCCGCACTCGCCCGCCGCAACGGCGCAATGGCCCAGGCCGAGGAAGGGGTCGAGCACCACGCTTTGCTCGCCGACGCCGTGCAGGCGCAGGCACATCGCCGCAAGCTCCGGGGGGAAGGTGGCGGGGTGGGGGCGATCTTTGGCTCGATTGCGGATCGTCCGGTACGGGATGAACCAGTTGTTGCCCCGGCAGCGGCGGTCGTGTCCTCCGGTATGGCTCCAGCGGGCGATGTTGCTCTTGTCGGCATACGGCACCCCGATGGCGAGGCGCTGGAGGGGAGCCCGGCCCTCCTTGGTGAAGTGAAAGACGTACTCGTGGCAGTCGCTCAGGTAGCGCGGGGAGTTGATCGGCTTGAAATGCCCCACCGCCAGCGATTCCCCGTTGCGCCGCCGGATGGCGATCGACTTGACCCAGTGGATCGTGTTCTGGAGGACGAAAACCTCGCTGAGCCGCAGGGCGATCTGGTGGGGGAGGAGCGGGTTGGCGGGGACCGCGCCGATATTCAGAAAGAGTGCGCCCTCCGGTTTGAGCACCCGGTCCACCTCCATGGCCCAGCGCAGGGACCAGTCGAGATATTCCGACCGGGCGGCGTCGTCGCGATACCGGGAGTAGCGCACCCCCAGGTTATAGGGAGGCGAGGTGACGGCGATATCCACCGATTCCCGCGCGAGAAGCCGCATTCCCTGCACGCAATCGCCCTGCCTCAGATCGTAGACCGTAGATCCATCCATGGGGCCTCACAGCATGCCTTGCGGGGCCTTTGGGATCAAATCCGGAACGCTGAGGCAAACCCCGCTCGAAATATCCGCTTTTGTTCTCGTGAGAGTGGGTGAAAATTCCTCTCTGAGACTATTGCAAACCTACCGTCGGGCAATAGTATGACGCCGCTTAATCATGCAAGACTGGAATACCGACTCCGCCATCGCGCTCTACAACATCGACCGTTGGAGCACGGGCTACTTTTCGATCAATCAACGCGGCAACGTGGAGATCCTGCCCACGCAGGACCCGGCGGCGTCGGTGGATATCATGGAGGTCATTGAGGACGCGCGCGATCGCGGTCTCACTTTCCCGCTGGTGCTTCGGTTCCAGGACCTGCTCCGGCACCGGGTGGAGACGATCAACCACGCCTTCCAGTCCGCCATCACGGAATTTTCTTACAAGAACCACTACCGGGGGGTCTTCCCGATCAAGGTCAACCAACTCCGCGAGGTGGTGGAGGAGATCGTGGAGGCCGGAAAGCCGTTCCATTTCGGCATCGAGGCGGGCAGCAAGCCCGAGCTTCTCGCGGCCCTCGCCATCAACAACGACCCGGAGAGCGTCATCATCTGCAACGGCTACAAGGACAGCCAGTTTGTCCAGAACGCCCTGCTGGGCAACAAACTCGGCAAGCGGGTCATCATGGTCGTCGAGAAGCTAGAGGAACTTTTCCAGATTTTGACCGTTTCCAAGGAAGTCGGCGTCGAACCGATGATCGGGCTGCGTGTCCGCCTTCAGGCCAAGGGCGCGGGCAAATGGGCCACCAGCGGCGGGGAAAACGCCAAGTTTGGTCTCTCAACGGCGGATCTCGTCCGTGCGAGCGAAACGCTTAAGGAAGCGGGGCTGGCGCATTGCCTCAAGCTCGTCCACTTCCATGTCGGTTCGCAGGTTCCGGATATCGGCACGATCAAGCGCGCCGTGCGCGAAGCCGCCCGTTTTTACTCCAAGCTGGCGAAGATGGGGCATGACCTCGGCTATCTCGACGTCGGCGGCGGCCTCGGGGTCGATTACGACGGTTCCAAGACGACCTTCGACAGTTCCATGAACTACACGTTGCAGGAGTATGCCCGCGACGTGGTCTACAACATCATGGAGGTGTGCGACTCCGAAGAGGTCCCGCACCCGATCATCGTCAGCGAGAGCGGGCGCGCCATCGTCGCGCATCACTCCATCCTCGTGGTGGAGGCGTTCGGAGCCATCGAGAAGAAAGGCTCTTCCCTCGCCCCCGTTGCGAAGGAGGAGGATCACAAGCTCGTCCATGACATTCTCGACATCGAGCGCAACCTCACGGCCACCAACCGCACCGAGACGCTGCACGACATCCAGGAAATCAAAGAGCAGTCGCTCTCGATGTTCGACTTCGGGCTCATGGATCTTGAGAGCAAGGCGAAGATCGAGCAGACCTTCTGGCGGCTTGCCGAGCGGATCGTCGAGCTTTTCCGCGATCAGGAGTACGTGCCAGACGAAGTCAAGGAACTCGAAGTGGCGTTGGGCGACCAGTACGTCTGCAACTTCTCCGTCTTCCAGTCACTGCTGGATCACTGGGCGCTGGGGCAACTTTTCCCCGTCATGCCGATTCATCGGCTCGACACTCGCCCGGAGCGCAACGGCACCCTGGTCGATATTACGTGCGATTCCGACGGCAAGGTGAGCAAGTTCATCGACCTTCAGGACGTCAAGGAGACGCTGCCGCTGCATCGGCTCGAAGCCGGGAAGCCTTACTACATCGGCTTCTTCCTTCTTGGGGCCTATCAGGACATCATGGGGGATCTCCATAACCTCTTTGGCCGCGTGAACGAAGCCCACGTCTTTCTGGATGAAGACGAAGAAGACGGCTTCTACATCGAGGAGACCCTGGAGGGGAGCACCATCGCCGAAGTGCTGGCGATGACGCAGTGGAACCAGAGCGACCTTATCCGCCGCTTCAAGACGCAGGTGGACTCCGCCATCAAGGGAGACCGTCTCAAGCCGAACGAAGGGATGAAGCTGCTGACCAGCTACGAGCGTGGCTTGAGGAGCTACACCTACCTCCAGATCGCCTACAACGGGCAGGGGTAGGGGAGAGGGTCTGTGGCAGGGGGGCGGCGTCGCGGAGCTCCGCCCTCCGAAAAATCACGCAGCCCTACGCTTGCAGCGGCTGGCGCGGTAGCGCCCTCGACGGAGGGCGGAGGGCGGAGCTCCGCGACGCCGCCACGCCGAAGGCGCACGTTTTGCCTTTTTACACCTTACGCGCGGCCTTACCGGCCCGCGCTACCGGCGATATTCTTGCTGCCGTGATGAGACCCGTTGGTGCCGTTGCCGTTCTGGGCGGCCTGCTTGTGGTAAACCGTCACCACCATGGGCGGGATGTTCTGGATAAAATACTCGGATTGAATCCGGGTGAACATCGTGGCGTGCTGCTTCAGCTCATTGGTGCACTGGTAGATCACGAACGCGGAATCCATGTTTGGAGCCAGCGAATCGTATACCGCGCGCAGGATGTTCCGCTTTATCGTCAGATCCAGGATCGAAAACGGAATGCCGGAGACGACGTAATCGCAAAACTCGATCCCCCGCTTGCTGAGTTCCTCTTTCAGGTTGGCGGCGTTGGTGTTGAGCACTTCCACGCGCGGATCACCCGCGAACTGCTCCTTCAGGTGGTCCGCCAGTTCTGGGTCCAACTCGAAGAGGAGCAGGCGCGAATCGGGGTGCATCTGCCGCGCGAGCTCCCGGGTGTGGCATCCTTCGCCGGGGCCAAACTCCACGATGATGCGCGGCTGCGAGAAATCGAGCTTGCTCATCACCTTTCGAATCAGCGCCTTGGAGCTTGGGAGGATGTAAGCGACTTGCAAGGGCCGAGCCAGGAACCGCTTGAACAAAAGAGAACTCATAGTGCTGGGTTAAAAAGCGGACGAAGGCTATTCACGATCCATCCCCCTTGTCCAGTCCATGGTTTCGAACACGCGGGAGTTCCCGCGTGTTCGCCGCTTTGACCGGGGTTTGGTTCATCTATCGTGAAGGAAGCCCAAATTCTTGATTCTCGGTAACTTACCTCAGGAAATCACCGGGCGCGAGCGATGCCAAGGGGTGCTCTGTTCGTAGGCATGCGCAATTTTTAAAAGTTCGGCTTCCTGGAAAGGTTTGCCGATCAACTGGAGCCCGACGGGCAATGCTTTCCCGTCCACCTGCGCGAATCCGCACGGGACGCTGATGCCGCAGACACCCGCGAGGTTCACGGCAATGGTGAAAATGTCGGCCAGATACATCCGGAGCGGGTCGTCGGAGCGATCGCCGATCTTGAAGGCCGGCTCGGGTGACGTTGGGCAGATGATCGCGTCCACCTTCTTGAACGCCTCGGTAAAGTCGTTGCGGATGAGCGTGCGGACCTTCTGCGCCCGGAGGTAGTAGGCGTCGTAATAGCCTGAACTGAGCACGTACGTGCCGAGAATGATACGGCGCTTCACCTCGGGCCCGAACCCCTCTTCGCGGGTCTTTCCGTAGTGCTCAAGGATGTTGGCGGCCCCTTCGGCGCGATGGCCGTAACGCACGCCGTCGAAACGAGCCAGATTGGCGGACGCCTCGGCGGTCGCGACGATGTAGTAGACCCCGACGGCGTAATCGGTGTGCGGGAGCGAAATCTCGACGATCTCCGCGCCGAGCGACTCGTAGTGTCGAATGGCGTCGCGGACCGCTTTATCGACCTGCGGGTCGGTGCCGCCGATAAAATATTCCTTCGGCATGCCGAGCCGCACGCCGCGAAGGTCTTCCCCTAGCTTTGCGGTGTAATCGGGCACCGCCACGTCCAGGCTGGTGGAATCCATCTTGTCGCGCCCGGCAAGGACGTTGAGGAGAAGCCCCGCGTCGCGCACCGTCTTGGTGAAAGGCCCGATCTGGTCGAGCGACGAAGCGAAGGCCACGAGGCCGAAGCGGGAGACGCGGCCGTAGCTCGGCTTGAGCCCGACGCAACCGCAGAGCGCGGCAGGCTGGCGGATCGAACCGCCGGTATCGGAGCCGAGCGAGGCAAAGGCTTCATCGGCCGCGACGACCGCCGCGGAGCCGCCGCTGGAGCCGCCCGGGATGCGGGAGAGGTCCCACGGGTTGCGGGTCGGGGCGAAAGAAGAGTTCTCCGTGGACGAGCCCATGGCGAACTCGTCCATGTTGGTCCGCCCAAACGGGATTGCTCCCGCTGCTTTCAACCGGGAGATCACCGTGGCGTCGTAAGGGGCGATGTAGCCCTTGAGAATCCGGGAGGCGGCGGTGAGCGGTTCGCCCTGGACGTTGATGACGTCCTTGATGGCGATGGGGACCCCGCCGAGCGGCAGGGAGACATCGGCGTTGGCGGCGGCGGCGCGGGCGGCCTCGACATCGCGGGAGAGATACCCCGCCACCGTGCCGTCAACGGCGGCGATGCGGGATTCCAGCGCCTCCACGGCTTCCACGGGGGAAACCTCTTTGGCGCGCAGTTTTTCCTGAAGTTCGGAAACGGAAAGAGAAGTCAAAGACATGGCGTAACAGAGCGGAGCAAGTCGCTTATTCGATCACCTTCGGGACGCTGAAAAGGCCGTTGGCCTGGCGGGGCGCATTGGAGAGCGCCTCCTTGGGGGAGAACCAGTCGCGGGGCTCATCCTCGCGCACCACGTTGAAAACCGGGTTTGCGTAGGCGGTCGCCTCCACTTGGGAGACATCCACGGCCTTGAGCTTATCCACGTATTCCAGCACCTGCGAAAGCTGCGCCTGGAACTTGGAGATTTCCTCTTCGCTCAGAGTCAGCCGGGCCAGACCGGCCGTGTAACGGACATCAAAATCGGCATTCATGAAGGGGTAAGGAAATCAGGAAGTGCCAAAAGCCGAAAGAAGATTTTCCGCCTCCCGATGAGGAACTGGGAAAACGGAAATTCGAAGCCTCCTTCTCCCGAAGGAACCCGCAGATTCAAGCGGTCCCCCGCCTTCCTCTCAGGCCACCTGCTTCAATCCGCACAGACGGCTTATCTCACGGGCAAGCCACTGCGCTTCGGTTTTGTCGGTGAGGTTATCGGCAAGAGATGAATGCTTCAGAAACTTTCACCATGACTCCTTCTTCAACGCACGGACAAACTGGATTCCGCCAAAGAGGGCGACCAGTAATGCAAATCCGGCCCCCCAAAGATTACCGTTAAATCCCCGGTCCAGGACCGCCTCGGATGGAAACTCGGGATCGACAAAGCAACTTCGCTCGCTTCCCGCCGGAAATCGCTTCAAAAAGTCCTGATGGCGTTCAACATGATTGCTCGCGGAATGGAGGAAGCAGACCTGATCCGATTCATATTCCCTGCCGTTGAAGGAATAGGAATAGCGGATTTCCGCTTTATAGGTCGTACGGGAGGTGCCGTGCCGCCCAGATGAAGAACGGCCCCTGACGAGTTCACCCGAAATCACCCTGCACGGAACCGCCTTCCATCCTTCAGCCTGGGATGTTTTCCACGCCGGATAGAAGAGAAAGATGCTCGCGAAGAAGAGAGCAAAAACGACCGCCAGCAAGCCGATTCCAGCCTCGGGAACGTGCCCATCTTTGTTGGAAGACTTTTCCATGTCCGGACGCGAAAAGAGCACCGGAAATCCGGTGCTCTTTTTGAAGTTTAACGCTGCATCGATACAGGGTCAGAACGGGATATCGTCACCCTCGACGTCGAGGTCGGGATCCATCGGGGGCTTGGGTGGGGCCGAAGGGCGGCCTCCGCCTCCACCTCCATAGGAGGAACGCTGGGTGGGGCGGGCTTCGCGGCTTTCCCGAGCTTCGTAATCGCCCCCGCCGCCGCCTCCTCCACCGCCGCCTTCGCGGCCGCCGAGGAATTGCATCTCTTCGCAGACGACCCGCAGCTTGCTGCGCTTCTGGCCGGTCTGTTTGTCGTCCCAGCTATCGAGCTGAAGCCGGCCTTCGATGTAGACGGAGCGGCCCTTCTTGAGGTACTCACCGGCCAGTTCGGCGGTGCGGCCCCAGAGGGTTACGTCCACGAAGGTGGTCTCTTCGCGCTTCTCGCCATTATCGGCGGTATACCGCCGGTTGACGGCAACGCCGATTTCGGCAACCGCCGTGCCCTTGGGGGTGTAACGGATCTCGGGGTCCCGGGTGAGATTCCCGATAATCATGACTTTATTGAGACTGGCCATAGATATCCTCCAAAGGTTGACGGTTGGACGCTGTTGCGACGTTGAGTCTGGGCGTGTTAGGCCGCCGCTTCCGCCTTGCGGGCGGCGAGCTTTTTGTAGTTGTGACGATAGACTTCGCTATCGAGCTTGAACTTGGAGCGAAGCTTGTCGATGGCGGTTGCCTCGGCTTCGAAGATGAAATTGACGTAGAAGCCCGAGTCGAGCTTCCCGGCGGTGTAGGAGAACTGGCGGCGATCCATCTTCTGGATCGACTCGATCTTGGCGCCTTCTTTTTTGAATTCGCCTTCCAGGCGTTCAACAGTCTCTTTGACGTTTTCGTCGCCGCCTTTGGTGCTGAGGACGAGGAGTGCTTCGTAACGGTTCTTCATGGCTTAGTTAAACTGATTCATTGCGGCCTCTATGCCGCGGGTTTGAGCAAACGCGATGGCTTTTTCCGCCCGGTTGAGGGCGTCTTCGAGCGCGGGCATCTCCGCCGGGGAAAAGCGACCGAGAACGTGGGAAACCATTCCCTCGTCCCCTGAGCCGCCGATGCCGATTCGCAGGCGCGGCACCTCCCGGGTGCCGAGGTGTTCGATGATCGACGCGATGCCGTTGTGGCCTCCCGCCGATCCGCCGGGGCGAAACCGGAGCTTGCCGAGCGGAAGCGCGAGATCGTCGTAGACCACGAGCATTTCCGCCGGGGGCACTTTATAGAAGCGCGCCACGGCGGCGACCGGTTTGCCGCTCAGGTTCATGAAGCTTGTGGGCTTGCAATAGATCACGCCGCGTTCTTTGGGTTGGGCGGCCACTTCGGCCTTCCACTCCCGTTCCGTGCGCCACTGGGCACCGGATTCTGCGACGAGTCTATCTAGCACCATAAACCCCACGTTATGCCGCGTCCGCTCGTACTCCCGGCCCGGGTTGCCAAGCCCCACGATGAGGCGGAACCCAGGGGGGCGGGAGTTCTGCGGAGCGGCTTCCAATTATTTCTTCTCTTCGCCGGCGGGCTTCTTCTCTTTGATGACTTCCGGGGCGGCGGCAGCGGCGGCCGGGGCTTCGGCAGCCACGTTCGGTTCAGCCACGAGGAAGACGGTGACATCACCATCGTCGGTAGCGCTAACTCCCGCGGGAAGCTGGAGATCCTTGACGTGGATGGACTCGCCGATGTTCAGGCCGCTGACATCAACATTGATGATTTCAGGAAGATCTTTCGGCAGCGACTTGATGTTGATCGAGCGGAGGAGCTGCTCGAGGATGCCACCGTAGCTCTTGACGCCGACGGACTCGCCAACCGGCTCGACAGGGATGCTCGACTCGATCTCTTCGTTGGCGGAAACGCCGTGAAAATCGATGTGGAGGATCTTCTGCGTCACCGGGTGGTGCTGGACTTCCTGCACGATCGCCATCTGGCCGGCGGGAGCGCCAGCGATGTCGAGGTCGACCAGGAAGTGCTCGCCTGCGGCGTGCGCGAGGATCGTGCTGATTTCACGCTCCACGACCTTGAGGTGTACAGGGGTTTCACGATGACTATAGATCACCGCAGGGACAAAACCCTGGCTTTTGATTTTTTTGACTGCGGCGCGACCCACTTCAGAGCGGGGCTGCGCGGCGAGCTTGACTTGTTTGGCCATAACTTACTTTTTTCCGTTGATTTCGAATAGCGAACTGACGGATTCGTCACTATGAATCCGTTTGATCCCTTCGCCGAGGAGTTCCGCAATGCATAGAACCGTGACGGGCACATCGTCGCCCGTGCGGACCGGCACACTGTTTGTCGTAATCAGTTCCTTGATCTCGGACTTCTTGAGGCGGTCGATCGCCATGTCCGAAAGCACGGCATGCGAAACTCCGGCGTAGATGTCTCTTGCGCCGTGCCTCTTAAGGATCGAGGCCGCGCTTGTCAAGGTTCCGGCAGTTTCGGTGAGGTCGTCGATGATAAGGACGTTCCGGCCTTCCACCTCGCCGATGACGTAGAGAGACTCGATTTCCGTGGCGCTCTTGCGGCGTTTGGCGACGATGGCCAACCCTGCGCCGAGGGCCTGGGAATAGGCGCTTGCCATTTTGAGACCGCCCACGTCGGGCGACACGACGACGAGATTCTCGTTGGCGAATTTTTCCTTCAAGTACTTATGGAGTACCGGCAGGGCGTAAAGATGATCCACCGGGATGTCGAAGAACCCGGCGACCTGCTGGGCGTGAAGATCGACCGTCAAAACGCGATCGACGCCGGCGGCGGTGAGCAGGTTGGCGATGAGCTTCGCCGTGATCGGCACGCGCGGCTGATCCTTGCGATCCTGGCGGGCGTAGCCGAAAAAGGGAATCACCGCGGTGATCCGGTCCGCGCTGGCGCGGCGGGCGGCATCAACCATGATGAGCAGCTCCATCAGGTTCTGGTTGGTCGGCGGGCAGGTCGGCTGGACGATATAGACATCGCGGCCACGGACGTTCTCGTTGATTTTTACGTACGTCTCTCCATCGGGAAACGAATCAACGGTCGCGTCGCCCAACGGGACGCCCACACAGTGAGCAATGCGTCGAGCCAGCTCACGATGGGCTGAACCGGAGAAGATTTTTAACTCGGAATACTGGCGAAGCATGGCGGTTTTTTGACGAAAGGAGCGCTGACTCTATGCCTCTCAAAGAGAAATTCAATGGCAAACTTGCATCGACTTTGAACTGCCCGGGTTTCCTCCCTATCGAGGGAACACCGGTCATGGCCTGCAGGCACCCCTGCGTCAAACGGCTGCGCATCAGGGTTTCCCCCATAAGTGACACGGAGTTAAAACAGCTTGATTGAGCAATTGAACTTTCCTTTGCTCATGGGCGGGCGATTTGCCATCGCACACACAAACAAACCAACGGAGTAAAACCACTACATGAAAAAATTGACATTGAGCCTTTTGACGGCATGCGCGGTCGTGACACCGGCCTTCGCGGGTGTGACCGTGGTGACGTCGAAGGAATATAAACAACCTGTCGCTCTTCCTCCTCCCTGCTTCAGGGATCAGGAGTTTACGCTCGACCTCTTCTACTCGTATAACGACGCCCGGCCCGGCGGTAACCATGACGACCACAACGATCGTCGCCGCCATCGCTCCAGCAGCTTTGAGCGTTATCGGGATGGCAGCGGGGGCGGGGTTGCGCTCACCTACTTCTTCGCGCGGTACTTCGGTATCAGCGTGGAAGGGAACTGGTGGGATGGTGTCGAGACCCACCACACCCGGCGCGATCGCGTCAACGACGGCAAACGGTGGGTGTGGGATGACAACGAAGACGATTGGGTCAGAAGGACCAAGCGCAAGGACCGCACCCGGAAGAGCTCCGATAAATCGGTGGCTCACCAGGTGACGGCTAACTTCATCCTTCGCTACCCTGTCGAACTCTGTAACGTCTGCTTTGCCCCCTATATCTTCGGCGGCGGCGGTGGTCTCTTCGACGGGGAGAAGGTCGGCTTCGGTGATGCGGGTGCCGGTTTGGAATGGCGCATTACCCCGAACTTCGGTGTCTTCGGCGACTGGCGCTGGATTTTCACCGGTAAGGGCAAAAACGATATCTCCCAGTCGCGTGGGGGTATCCGTTTCGTCTTCTAAAGACTGTTAGACTGTCAGTGTTGGGTATTGTTGGGCATGTGTGCGCCGGGGTTCTGGGGAACCCCGGCGTTTTTCTTTTTCATCGATCCACTCTTTTTCAAGGAACACGGAAGATCTTCCCGGAATAAGGATCACGGGCTTCGCTTCCCGGTGTCATGCCGGAAACATCCACATAACCGGAGTTTGGAGAATAGGGGCTCACCACATAGCCGGGCTTCCCTGGCACGGGAGCCGCCATGGGCGCTCCATTCCCATATCTTTCCGCCACGGGGGAAGGCCCCAGCGGAGGCCCCGGAGGGACGATCCCCGGCCCCATCGGTCCTGCCGACCCCGGGGGTGCGCACATTCCCGGCCCCGGCGTCATTGTTCCCATGGGCGGCATAAAGGTTGAAACTCCCGTTCCGGTAGGGCGCGCGGGGGTGGACGTATAGATAGCGGCTTCGGCGGCTTCGATGGCCGCTGTCCGTCGAAGTGCGGCGCGCCTCATGCACCAGGCCTCCTGGGTGCGGGTAATCTCGCACGGTTCGGGGGTGGCCCTGGCGTAGAGAAGCGGGCGACGGCAATTGTAAGGCGCACGCTCCGCGATCGGCGCGTAGTAGGGCCCCGAGGCACAACCGACGCCCACTACCAGCAGCACCGCCCCGCAGATCGAGGAAATGATAGTTTTCATAGGCATGTTTTCAAAACCGATTCGGAGCGGACGATTTTTTGGCCTGTTGCCTAAAAGTTCCTCCGGGAATCACTCCGGGCCGGCCCGCGCCACCCGTATCAGTTTCACAGCGCCCCCGGGAGAGCGCTGGAGAGTCGCCTCCCGTTTCTCGATGAACGCGCGTCGTTTCCCCGGTGGGGTGGTACGGACAGTAAACCTTGCTTCGACCGTATTGGGGGAACTCTCCACGACCGTTTCAAGGTCCAGCAACTCCATGCGCGGTAGCTTTCCTTGATGGGATCGGTCCAGTTCTTCCGCCAGCTTCTCGCGGTTGACACGGCCTTGATCGAAGTAGTCCACTTCGTCCGCGTAGTAGGTCAGCTCGGGTTGCGGATCCTTTCGCGATGCGGCTTTGAGGTATAAACCGAGAAAGTTTCTCACCGTTTCCCGAGGAATGGGGAGCGCGTTTGCCGGTACTGCCCGGGGCACATTCTCCTCGCCTGTGGCTTCAGCCACCGGCGGTTGAGCGGGTGCCTGGAGGCCCCTGAGGAACTCCCGGTCCGCTTCCACGACGGCGGCGGGGGGTGGAGACGCGGTGGGGAGATTCATCCGTGCGAGCGTCTCTTCATTGAGGCTTCCGGTCACCCGTAAGGAGCGGAGCATCTGGAATCGCCGGATCGCGGCTTCCGTCTCCCGATCATTGATTCCGGTGATTTCTCCCGGGTAAAGCCGTTGCTCGCGCAGCAGCGTTTGCACGGCGGCAATTTTTGCATCCCGTTCCGTACGCGGTGCCGATGCCAGCACTCCCGCTACAATCACTCCGCATATCCCCCAGATAACCCCTCTCACGAAATCTTTCCCCCCATTGCTTCACGGAAGAATCGGAAGTGATTTCCCATTGCGTGCGGTGCCGGTCGAAAACCAAAAACCAAACCGCACCGCCTTCCGCTGGCGCGAGCCCGAAGATGAGCTAACGTCTGACGCCAAACTGACGCCAATCAATACCCCAAATGTCTCCCTTCCTCCGCATCGGTCATCGCGGCGCCTCCGGGCACGAGCCTGAAAATACCCTTCGATCCATCCGGCGCGCCCTTGAGCTGGGCGCAAACGGCATCG
Source organism: Chthoniobacteraceae bacterium (assembly GCA_037190965.1). Lineage (GTDB taxonomy): Bacteria > Verrucomicrobiota > Verrucomicrobiia > Chthoniobacterales > Chthoniobacteraceae > DATMFV01. The sequence continues at coordinate 20,868 of JBBCKI010000025.1, read as the reverse complement.
AGATCGACGTGAGGCTTTCCCTCGACGGTGAATTGGTGGTCTTTCACGATTCCAGGCTAAGGCGAATCACGGGAACCTCGGGAACCATCGCAGGCCGGACCTTGGCGGAATTGAGGCAACTCGACGCGGGCGGAGGCGAGAAGATCCCGACCTTGCGGGAAGTCTTCGAACTCGTCGCGGGGCGTGCCTGGCTCAACATCGAGCTTAAGGCGCGTGGCACGGGAGCCGCCGTCCTCCGGGAGAGCGAGTGGGCTGTGGGGCAGGGGGGCTGGAATTATCGCGATATCGTTGTCTCCTCCTTCGACCATCGGGAGCTAAAGACGATGATCCAGTGCGCGGGCGGCAATGTTCCGATGGGAGTGGGGATTCTTCTGGCCCGCAGGCCGTTGAGCCTCGCGAGGCTGGCGGCCCGGTTGGAGGCGGCTTCGCTTCATCTCCCGAGGCGGCTCGTCAGCGCCGGGCTGGTCGCCCGGGCGCACGCCATTGGGTTGCGGGTGTTTGTTTTCACCGTGAACGAGCCCGAAGAGATCGCGCGGCTGCGGAAAATGGGAGTCGATGGCGTTTTCACCGATTATCCTGAGCGGGCGGTGGGCGAGGAAGAAAAAGAAGCGGTTATTGTCGAAACGCCCGTGTCTGGCATCGAAGCTGCGACACACACCGCATGATCTCCCCTCCTCAATACTATTCCCTGATTTCCCTTTGGGAACCACTGATTAAAGCGAGCTATGCCGCAAGCTGGTCATTTTGGCGTCTTTCCAACCCGATTTGTCCTCGCCTGTCTTCAGACAGGCTGCGGAAAATCGGCTTGAAGATCCATCCAAACTGCCTGCGCCTTCGTCATGCTCCATTTAATCAGCGATTCCCTTTCGCTGGATCCAACCGTTGACAGATGAGGCAAGCTCCCGAGTTTACCTTGACGCTGAGAGCCCCCTTTCCCTAGAAACAAATGCTTCGAATACCCCGGCGCGCTAATTTTTTTGGCGATGCATGATCTTCGCGGCATCCCCGGAGGCGCTGATGTCAGCGCCCGGCAAGTTTCGACACAATTTTTTCCATTAATTTTCAAACCAATTAGAACAAGGATTTCTGAATGATCAGTGGCTTTTTAAGGCTGTTTTCGAAAGACATCGGAATTGATCTCGGGACGGCAAATACGCTCGTTTACGTGCGTGACCACGGCATCGTGCTCCGGGAACCGTCGGTGGTGGCGGTTCAGGCGGGAACCAACAAGGTTCTCGCGGTGGGCGACGAGGCAAAACGGATGCTCGGACGAACCCCGGCCAATATCGTCGCGGTCCGCCCCTTGAAGGATGGCGTGATTGCGGACTTCGAAGTGACCGAAGAGATGCTGCGGCACTTCATCCGCAAGGTCCACGGCGGCAGACGGCTTTTCCGCCCGCGGCCGAAGGTGGTCATCGCGGTGCCCTCGGGCATCACCGAAGTGGAGAAGCGGGCGGTCAAGGAGTCGGCTCTCCATGCCGGGGCGGACGAGGTTTTCCTGATTGAAGAGCCGATGGCGGCGGCAATCGGGTGCGGCCTGCCGGTGCAGGACGCGGCGGGCAACATGATTGTCGACATCGGGGGCGGCACCACGGAAGTCGCCCTGATTTCGCTGGCGGGAATTGTCTTCAGCCGCAGCGTGAGGGTGGCGGGCGATGAATTGGATGAAGCGATCATCCACTATATGAAACGCGCCTATAACCTGATGATCGGCGAACGCACCGCCGAGGAAATCAAGATCAAGATCGGCTCGGCCTACCCCATCGAGAAAGAGACAACGATGGACGTGAAGGGCCGCGATCTCGTGGCGGGGCTCCCCAAGACGATCACCATCACCTCCCAGGAGGTCCGCGAAGCGCTTTTGGAACCGATTTCGATCATTGTCGAATCCGTTCGGGTCACCTTGGAACGGTGTCCTCCGGAGCTTTCGGCGGACCTCGTGGATCGCGGTCTCGTCCTCGCGGGCGGCGGCGCGCTGCTGCGGGGGCTCGACCGCCTGATCTCCGAAGAGACAGGTCTCCCCGTGCACGTGGCCGAAGATCCCTTGAGCGCCGTTGCGGAAGGAACCGGGCGCGCCCTGCAGGAACTCAAGTTCCTCAAGCTGGTGGCGACCGCCGAACGGACTTACAGGGCCTAATGATCTAGTACCCTTGTTGCCTGCCCATCCAAACCGTTTGCCGACGACGACACGATGAAGCGCTTCAACATCCTCGCGCTCGTGGTCTTTATCGTCGCCGTGGGCGGGCTGTTTGCCCTGGGCCCGGGAGGGACCCAGAAGGTGCAATCGACCTTCCTCGGGATCATCTCGCCGTTTCTTAAAACGGGGTCGGAACTCGAAAAGAAGATCACCGCCGTGCGGGGCGGGCTCAAGACGCTCAACCAATTGGAGACGGAGAACAAGCAGCTCTTCGTTCGGAACAAGGAGCTTCAAGCCGTCAACTCCACGTTGCGCGACCTGGAGTCGGAAAATAATCGGCTCCGCCGGGCTTTGAAGTACCGGGAGCGGGCGGTATTTCGTCTCGTTCCCGCCCGGATCATCGCCCGGGATTCCTCCACCTGGTGGAATACGGTGCGGATCGACCGGGGGTTTGAGGATGGCATCGAGAGCGATATGCCGGTGCTGACGGAGGACGGCCTCGTGGGCAAAACGACCACGGTGGCCCGCAATATGTCGACGGTTCTGTTGATTTCGGACGAAAACTGCAAGGCGGCGGCCAGCATTGAAGGAACGCGCGAGCAGGGCATCGCGAGCGGCGAGCGGATCTCCACCTCGGGAATCCCATTGATCGGGATGCGCGTTCTCTCCAAGATGGCCAATTTGCAGCCCGGCCAGAAAATTTATACATCAGGTGTGGGCGGAGTGTATCCGTCCGGCGTCTTTATCGGTGCGGTCAAAGAGTTCAAAGTTCGCGAACTCGACAGCTACGCAACGATAGTGCCTGCCGTGGACCTGACGACGCTGGAAGATGTGTTCGTGGTACTAGGCAACAAATGATCGCGTTTTTCTTCGTCCTTCTGGCGGTTTCATTTGTTTCGCTGGTGATCCAGCAGTTCATCCCGCCCCTTGAGTTCCTGCACCACGCGCGGGTTTTCCTGATGCCGCTGGTTCTTTTCTACGGGGCGCTGGCCCTTCCCTACGGGCTGATGCTGGCCCTTGCGTTTGGCTGCGGTCTGATGTGGGACGCGATGTCGGCCCAGATTCTCGATATCAAGGTGGCCGGGATGATGACCTCCACGGTTGAAATCGCGCTTGGCTGGTCGATACTGGTTTATGCCACCCTCGGCTCGGTGATGAGCGGGTTTAGGCCGTTGTTCAAGCGGGGGCGGTGGGAGATCCATTGTCTGATGAGCGGCGTTTGCACTTCCTTGATCGTTTTGGCGGAGTTTTTGATGCTCTCCGTCCGTCGCGCCGCGCTCGATCACTCCGCCTTTGTTTTTACGCCGGAGATTGGGTGGCGTATCGGCGGCGCGGGACTCATCGCGTTGTTTCTCGCTCCGATTGCTTTCTGGATCCTCAGTACCCTGGCGGATCTGGTTGGTTATAACCCGCGCGCAGCCGTTAAAGAGGAGGACTCCTGATGCCTAGGGTTTCCCGCTCGGATTTTCGTCTTTTTCTCCTAGGAGTGCTCATGATCCTGGGCTTGGCGGCCATTGTGCTCCGGCTTTGGGTGCTTCAGGTCATGCGCGGGGAGATTTATGCGAAACGCGTCGGTTCGGATTCACACGTGACGGTTCGCATCCCCTCCGTACGCGGGGAGATCCGCGACCGCAACGGCCTCCCCCTGGTGCAGAACCGGGCCAGCTATAACGTCGATTTTTATCTTCCGGACATGGTGAGCGGTTATCGCCAGCGGAACGGAAAACTTCCCCGGCTGACCGAAGAGCGCCCAATTCACGGTATGAAGCGGGATGTCGATGTCGACGACATCATCAAGATCGTCAACGACGGGGTGATTCCCCGGCTCCAGGATCTCGACCTCGCCCGCGATTACAACGCGAAGCGGCTCAAAAAACATTACGATACGAACGGACTGGTCCCGTTCACCTACATCGAGGATATCGATTTTCCCACGATTGCGAAGTTTTCCGAACATGACGTGGGCCTTCCCGGGGTGGACATCAACGTCAAGCCGGTGCGGCAGTATCTCTACGGCTCCTTCGCAGCGCATATCCTCGGGTATGTCGGGATGCCGAGGCAGATCGACCAGCAGCCCGACGTCAAGAATTTCAACTATTACCAGCCCAACGTCGAAGGCAAAAACCAGATCGAGCAGGCGATGGACAAGTACCTCCGGGGAACACCGGGGGTTCGCGTTTTGCGCCGGAATGCCAAGAACATGCTCGACCGGGAGGTTCGCGTGGAGCCGCCGAAGGCCGGAGCCAACGTTTATCTGACCCTCGACGCGAGGATTCAATACATCGTCGAGTTAGCCTTGCGGCACCCGACTCTCGGGCGGGCTGCCGCGGTAGTGCTCGATCCCAATAACGGCGATATTCTCGCCATGGCGTCGGTCCCCTCCTTCGATCCGAATGCCTTCATCCCGAGCATCTCCGTTGCGGACTGGAACAAACTGATGAAGGACGAGGCGGTCCCGCTCGTCAACCGGGCGGTGAGCGGCTTCCCGCCAGGTTCCACTTTCAAGATCGTCACGGCCATTGCGGGGCTGACGAAAGGGATCGGCATGAAAAAGTTCAACTGCCCGGGCGGTATTCAGTACGGCGATCACTATTTCCGCTGCTGGATTTCCGAAAAACATGGGCAGCACGGCATGCTGGGGCTTTCCGACGCGATGAAGGTCTCCTGCAACTCCTTCTTTTACCAATACGGCAACGACGCCGGAGGCGACACGATGGAGCGGGTCGGCGCGATGCTCGGGATGGGACGCCGGTACGAACACCTCGGGCTCACCGACGAGAAAGCCGGCATCATGCCTGGGCCGGAGTGGATGAGGGCGCGTTACCCCAACGTGAGATGGACGAGCGCTTACACCGCCAACACGGCCATCGGGCAGGGCTCCGTGCTTGCCAGTCCGCTTCAGATGGCGGCAGCCTACGCGATGGTCGCCAACGGCGGCACCGCGTACGAACCTCGCCTCGTCAAAACGGTGCTCAACGCCGATGGCACCCCTGTCCTGGATGAGGAAGGGCACATCGCGGTTCCCGACGAGCCGATTGTGCGCGGTGACCTGCACGGAGAGCTTAATCCGGAGCAGATTGAGGAGCTTCGGCGCGGGCTCTGGAAGGTCGTCAACCAGTCGGGCGGCCCGGGGGGCAACGGCACCGGCTCCAAGGGGCGTGTAAAGGGAACCGTCGTGGCGGGCAAGACCGGCACGGCCCAGGCCAGCGACCGGGGCAAGAGAGAGCATATCGCCTGGTTCTGCAGCTTTGCGCCTTATGACAACCCCCGGTATGCCATCGCCGTCATGGTGCAGGGGGGCGAGCACGGGGGCAGCGTGGCCGCTCCGATCGCCTCGCACATCCTGGAGCAATGCCTGGCGCTCGACCAGGGGACGCTCAAGGTCGACGTAAAACCGCTCGCCCCGGCACGCGGTTCGCGGCCGTTTGCTCCCATCGAAGCCCTTCCCGATTACAAAGACACCGGGCTGCTGGTCGTCAATGAGGACGAATCCGACAGCGTGCAAACGGCCCCTTCGGAACTTCAAATGGGAGGCGGTAGCGCCGCCCGCCCTGATATCAACGAGGGAGCCGACGAGCGCGGCAAGGTCAAGAAAGCGACTCGTAAACCGGAACCCCAAAGGGTCGAACGAGCCGAGCCGGATCGCCGGGGCCAGCCACGCCGTCAGCAAGTTGAGGAGCCCAGAAGAAATATTTTCCAACGCCTCTTTCGGTCAGATCGAAAATCCAACCAGGAGCCTCCGCCTCGGCGGGTACGGCCCTAACCCCTGTAACGTTTTTTAAAACGCCTAAACCCTGTGTCAGTAAGTACATTTTTAAAGACAACCACCTTCATGATTGACAAAGTCAAACGCATGCTCGGGCTACGCCGCGAGACAGGCAATAAAATCATTATCAATTGCGAGCGGCTGGAGCGCCGCGTCGCGTTGCTCGAAAACGGGCAGCTCGAAGAATACTCCATCGAACGGACCACGGAACGGAACATTGTCGGCAGCATCTTCAAGGGCCGCGTCAAAAATATTGAGCACGGCCTCAAGGCGATGTTCGTGGACATCGGCTTTGACAAGAACGCGTTCCTGCACTTTTGGGACGCCATCCCGGCGGCCCTCGACAGCGGTGTCGAGGAGGTCGAACGCAAGAACGAAAGGAAGAACCAGAAGAAGATCACCTCTGCCGATATTCCGAAGATCTACCCGGTCGGTTCGGAAGTGCTCGTGCAGGTGACCAAAGGGCCGATCTCCAACAAAGGCCCCCGCATCACCACGAATATTTCGCTCGCGGGCCGCTACCTAGTGCTCATGCCCTACAGCGATCAGTGCGGGATTTCCCGCAAGATCGATGAGCCCAAGGAGCGCGAGCGGCTTCGCAAGATTCTCAAGAAGCTCGAAATCCCGGAAGGGATGGGCGTCATCGTCCGCACCGTCGGCGAAGGCCAGCGGGAGCGGTATTTCATTCGCGACTTGAGCCTGCTCGTCGAGCAATGGCGCAAGATCGAGGAGGCGGTGAAAGTGAAGCCCGCGCCAAACTGCGTCTTCCAGGAGCCCGATCTGATCGAGCGGACGGTGCGCGACTTCCTGACCGACGAAATCGACGCCGTGATCTGCGATGACGAAGAGGCCGTCAAGCAAATGGCGGAATCGGTCGGCCAGATCTCCCGTCGCTCCAAGAATCGCCTTCAGTATTACAGCGAGACGACGCCGATTTTCGAGAAATTCGGCATTCAGAAACAGATCGACGACGCCTTCCACCGGCAGGTCTGGCTGCCGTGCGGCGGCTATATCGTGATCGACGAGACCGAGGCGCTCATCGCCATCGACGTCAACACGGGCCGCAACAAGGGCGCGAAGGATATCGAGAAGACCATCCTGCAAACCAACCTGGAGGCCGTGGACGAGATTTCCCGGCAGCTCCGGTTGCGGAACATCGGCGGGTTGATCATCGGCGACTTCATCGACATGAAGAGCCGCAAGGATCAGCAGGCTGTCTATAGCCGCATGAAGGAACGCCTCAAGCGCGACAAGGCGAAGACGCATGTGCTGCCGATCTCCACGCTCGGCCTGATGGAGATGACGCGCCAGCGCGCTCAGGAGAGCTTGAGCGGCTCCATTTACGAGAACTGCCCGTATTGCCATGGGCGCGGCACCGTGAAGAGCTCCACCACCATGAGCGTGGAGTTGCAGCGGTCGCTGCATCAGGTCATGCGGAAGAACCCGGATCTGCACGAATTCAAGGTCACGGTGAGCCCGCATCTGCTCACGCGTCTCCGGGCGGAGGACGAGGAGCTTCTCATCGAGATCGAGCGCCGCTACGCCTGCCGCCTGACCTTCAAATCAGACCCTACCTACCATCACGAACAGTTCATGATCGTCGATGCGGTTTCCGGGTCGGAGATGAAGCCGTAAAGAGATTCGATCAAACAAAGGCCGCGCGAAAGCGCGGTCTTTTGTTTCCGGGTGCGCGACAAAAAAAGGTTGCCCGCTCGCGCCGTCGAGCGCGGGATGGGTGGAGAGTCGCGTTTGACGCCCATCCCCGCAGGACGGGCCGTTGGGAGTGGGAGGCGGCCTTGATAAATTTACGGGAGCCGATACCAGCGCTCGACGGCGCGAGCGGGCTCCCGGTGCTGCCGCACCATTTCTAAAACAACTCCTGATGGCGCGAGCGGGTTGCTTCGAAAAACTCGTAGTTTTCCCCGCCGAGATGGCAGACGAGCATCCAGCCGTTGCGCCGGGCGAACTCCAGAGCATGGCCGAGGTTGCCCAATTGCGCCATCTCGGAGGGGGCGGTGACAAGATAGCGGCCCTGCCGCTGGATTCCCGCCCGCATGCGGATCGCCAATGATTCAAGTTCGGAGGTCATCCGTGAAGAAACGCGTGGAGAAGCTTCTCCGCTCGTGGGAGATTTCAGCGAAGTATCCGGTTTACGGGACCTCGACTTCATACCAGAGCGTCCGATGCTCCGGGCCGATTGTCATGGAATTCTTTTGCGTCGGCACCTCAGCGCCTCGCTGCCCCCGCTCATCCAGAGCCCAGGCGCGGATCGACTTTGCCGAAGTAAAACCCACCGTGGTCGAGATTCCTTCGACCAGCGACGGCGCGGTGCCCCAATCCTTGCCCACCGTGGAGCGGGCGCGGTTCTTCCAGCCCATTCCGGTGTTTTCGCTGGTGCCTGTGGCCGTGACCAGGAAGCGCTTCGGCGCTTTTCGTGATCTCGTCGTGCGGTCGAGCTCCGTCACCAGGATGACCGACCAATCCTGAAGCGCCGGCCCCGGGGTGATCGAAACGTCGCCCAGGGTAAACTTGCGTCCCGTGCCGCGACCGATCACTCCCTTGGTTTTGGCGGTGTCGATTGTGACCACTCCGGATTGATCCGGCGTCCCGGATTCCCACCCGATGGGGTCCCTCTTGTCTCCCTTGGCGGCAGGGGCCGCGGTCTGGCCGTCGAACGTGACGGAGACGCGGTTCAGAAAACGATCCTCGCGATTGACCCCAAAAGTTTCAGCGGAGAGTGCGGGCCCGGCAAGGCGGACCGCTTCGAGCGCCTGCCCGGGGGAGATCGGGATGATGGAGCCCGATTCCGACGGTTGAAGATCGCCCCGGCAGAAGAGATTGAACGCGGCAGGGAGAGTCGCCAGTTTCACCGGGTGCTGGTCGATGTCGAAAAAACCGGGAAACCGCCGGGCATCCCAGTCATCCCGGCGATGGCTGTAGGCAAAAGCGAACACGGCGTCCCAATCCTGCAACGCGGCATACGCGGCGAGGAGGGGTAACGACTCGGTGCCATAAGTGTTGGGCGCAGGATGGCTGTATTCCGTGCAGATGAACGGCTTTCCCGCAGGCCTCATCATCGCCATCGGGCCAAGCGCGCCGCCCCCGGGAGCCCCCGCCATCGAAATGTTGTGCACGGTCCATTGAACGGAATCCCACTCCTGTTTGGGGAAAACAGGGTGCTGCCAATACCCGTGAACATCGACGACATCCAACTCCGCCTGGAGGGGGAGGGGACTGAACCCCGCCTGGGTGCCGATCAGGAGGCTGCGTACTTTCAAGTCGCTCTTGAGAAAACGCGCCATCTCCTGCCAGTAAGTCCGTTCCTGTTCCCAAAGAAAACGGATCCATGCCTGCTGCAAAGGCAGGCCGTTGCCCGCGAAATCCCGTTTGCGGAGCAGAACCGGCTCCCCATCGCCGGAAATCGCCGGAGCGGTTCCTTGCCGCAACGAAGGCGTCGTGAAAAGAAATCGTCCCGCTTCTTGCCCCAGATTGGTGAAACCGATGCGCGCCTCCTCGTCTTTTGCCCCTGGAGTGATGATAAGCCGGTAATCCCTGTGCTCCGGCCCCACTTCGATCTGCGTGGTCCAGAGAACATTCCAGGGGGCCCGGATCTGGCTAAGGGTGACCGTGATCCGGCGCTCCTTTGAGGCCTGCGCCGCGAAGGTAAACGTGTACGGCTTTCCCGCGAGCAGTCGCAATCCCGGGCGATTCACCTGTACGTGCCATGCTTCGGTACCCGGGCGGCTGACATCGACCGACCATCCCGCGTTGGACCGGACAGCCATGCCTGCCTTGGCCTCGCCGTGTTGCTCGAGAACCCAGTCGCCTTTTTCGCGATCGACGGTCTTCAGCAACTCTTCTCCCAACGGCTCGCGGTTCTCCTGCAAAAGCGCGCGGACTTTCTCGCCCGTTCCTGCAAACGACTCCAGCCAACGTGACCAACGACCCTGGAGTTCGCCGGAATATGGTTCGGGCAGCGCGTCCAGCCCTCCCTGCCACCACTGGCCGATGAGCGAGTTTTCGTTATTGATCTCCACGAAGGCGACGGCCGGTTCTTCGTAATAAGCCTTGCCGGTGTAGGGGTTGACGTGGGTCAACAACGCCCGGGCGAACTCCTTTTGAGACTCGATCATCGCCGGGAAGAACTGATCCACCCCCTTGAAGTATTGCGGCATGCCCTGCCAGATGGGCATGCCGGGATAAATCCTGCCGACGTGGAGATTGAGGTTGGTGTAGATCCCGTTTTTCTTGAGAGCAGCGATGAAGTAGTCGAGCCGGTCGAGCATCGCAGGGTCGAGCGTCCGCCTGTCGGCGCGGAGCAGCCCTTCGGGCGCGTGCAGGGTATCCATGTGGTGGAACCGGACGCAGCCGATCCCGAGTTTCGCCATGCGCGCCGCCACTTTTTCCGCGTCGGCATGAGTGGGAAAACACGCTCCGAAACAGAGGTTGACGCCCAAAAAGCGGACTCGCTTTCCTTTGATGGCAAGGCGCCCATCCTTGATTCCCACAAACCCTCGCCCTCCCGCGGGCTTCTCCAGCCGGGCGCTCAGATTGGTGGGCGAGGCCGAGGCGTCGTCCCACGGCATGACGAACGGGAAAAGCGGATCAGCGGCGGAAGCCTTCACAGAAATGGCGAGAAGGGCGCCGATCAGAAGATGCTTCAGCGCAGGCATTTACGCTTTCGGGGGACGACCTGGATTTGGCTTCTTTTTTGTCCCTGGCTTTTCCTTGCCGTTCTGGGGCGTCTCCTCGTTCATGGCCTGGATCAACTCCTTCAGCGGGACTGGCCTCCCCGAGTAGAAGCCCTGTCCGTAGTCGCATCCGATCTCCTTGAGTAATCTCAGCGTCTCTTCATTCTCGATCCATTCAGCCACTGTCTCTTTCCCCAGCAGGTGAACGATCTCGTTGATCGATTTGAGGAGGGTAAGACTCACCGTGTCCGAATCGATCTCGCGGATGAAGCTGCCGTCGATCTTGACCACGTTGACGGGAAGATGCCTCAGGTAATTGAGCGAGGAAAACCCGGCTCCGAAATCGTCTAGGGCAAAGCGGCAGCCGAGCTTCTGGAGCCGCTCCACGATCGTTCGAGCCTGCGCGAGATTGGTCATGAACACCGTCTCGGTGATCTCGAAGATTACCCGGTCGGGTGCGACTCCGCTGGCGTCGAAACATTGCACGATGTAGTCCGCAATACCGGGGTCGGTGACGGAACTTCCGGAAAGATTGATGGAGACGTTCAACTCGGGGAAGTTGACCATGTCCGCAAAGATGCGCCGGATCATGTAGCGATCCAACTGTGGCATCAGGCTGTAACGTTCCGCGGCGGTCAGGAAGGCCGCCGGGCTGTGGACATGCCCGTCTTCATCCCGAAAGCGAATGAGCGCCTCGTGATGTGCGGGCGCGCCGGTCTTCAGGTTGATCAACGGCTGGTACCACGCCTCGAAGCGGCTTTCCTCGAGCCCGTCATGCAGCCGCTGGAACCACTCCGCCGATCTCCGGATGTGAAGCAGTTCGCTGCTGTCCGAGCGGTAAACGCAGCAGCGGTTTTTGCCGCTGGATTTGGCGACGTGCAACGCCGTATTGGCGCGGGAGAGAACTTCCTTGATGCTGAGGCTCGCCTCCATCAAGGCAATGCCGATGGAAAGGGTAATCCGGTGGCGAACGCCCGAGGAAAGGATCGGATTGCGCGAAATCAACTCGCAGGTCCGCTCCCCGATGGCATTGGCGCTCTCGTAATCCTTGGCACGGACGATGATGCAAAATTCGTCGCCGCCGAAGCGGGAAACCACGAGGGCGTCATTGCCGAACGCCCGCTTGAGGAATTCGCCCACGGCGCGGAGGACCTGATCGCCGATGAAATGCCCGTGCCGGTCGTTGATCAGCTTGAAGTTGTCGACGTCGATATAAATGACGCCATAAGGCGCTCCTCCCGGGTTGGCGGAGAAGACGGCTTCCAGTTCGTTGGTGAACCGCTGGCGATTGGCCAGCCCCGTCAGCGAATCGTGGAGGGCGAGATGCTGGAGATAACGCTCCGTCTCCTTGGCGTGCGTGATGTCGCGGGAGACCAGCAGAAGGTGCGGTTCGCCCGTGCCGGTTTTCAGCACGCTGGCGCACACGTCGAGCCAGCGCCAGTGATTGGCCCCGTCGTGGAACTGGATGAGAATCCGCTTTTCGGAACTGGAGCCAAGGATGTCCATCAGGCTCCGGATCACCTCGTCGCGTTCGTTGGGGTGAACAAACGCGGGCCAGCAAGCCCCCGTCAAATGCCCCGGCTCCTGCGAGAGGATCTCGGAATGGTTCGGGCTGGCGTAAACGATGTTCAGTTCCGGGTCGAGTTCGCAGACGAGATGGAACGAATTCCGTACCACCGCCGAGAAGCGCTGTTCCGCTTCGTTAAGCGACATCTGCACGCGCGAGGCAATTCCGGCGGCCTTGCGCTGTTCGCTCTCCCGGTGCCACCGCTCCCGCACATGCGCCCGGATGCGAAGGGTGAGATCCTTTTTCTGAAACGGTTTGGTGATGTAATCGACCGCCCCAGCCTCGAAGGCGCGCGCCTTCTGCTGGTACTCGGAGTCGCCCGTCAGGAAGATGACCGGGATCTGGCGCAGGCGTTCGTCCTGCTGCATCTTCGAAAAAAGCGTCATGCCGTTCATGTCCGGCAGGGCGACATCGAGGAGCGCGAGGTCGATGGCGTCGCCATCCGGTTTCACGTGCGCGACGCTTCGTTGCAGAATTTCCAGGGCGTCGGTGGCCTGGGCGGCGGGGATGACGTTGAACCCTTCTGTCTCCAGCAGCTTGACCAGGAGTTTGCGGAGTTCGTGTTCGTCATCGACGACCAGGATGGTCGCTTTTCTGGTGCTATCTTCGAGCGGCATTGAGTTCTTCCTAGAAGGTCAGGAAATCCTGGACGAAAAGCCCCCCGCGACGCTCAAAGAAGTATTGAAGCGAAAGCCTGACGCTGAAGTCGTTGTAGTCCGGAGCGACGTTGAGGGCGAGCTGACCGCCGATGACCCACTGATCGCTCAACATATAGAGCCCCTCGACGTCGAGATTGATCGCCGCGCCCGAGCTGCTGGTCGAGCCGTGCCAGCGACCATCCGGTTTGTTGGGGAAGAAAGGGGTTCCATCCTGTTTGTTGGTCTGAATTCCCAGCCCGGCGTTGCCCCTCACCAGAGAGCTTCCTCCCTGATGGGTCAGGAATCGTGCGCCGATGACACCCTGAATCAGATGCGAAGGGCTGAAGTAGCCGCCTTGCCCGAAGGTGAACTGCGAAAGGTTCTTGTCGTAGAATGCCAGCGAGAGCGACGGGCCGACGGCAAAGTAGTCGAACCCCTTCATGCGAAGATCCTTGCTGGCGGCAAGCGTCAACGCGGCGTGCGAGTTGTTCGGGACGTTATGCCCGGCAATGACGCCCGCGCTGGCAGCGCCGTAGAATCCAAAGTCGTTTTCGGTCTGTTTGTAAAAGGAGAAGCGGCCTCCCGTTTCGGTGACGCGGCCCCATCGCCTGCCGGTGAAAGGATCGCGCAGGCCGGTGTAACTCAGGAGCGAGTCCTTCACAGGATCGCGATAGACTTCCGCCGTCCAGTTGCCGGTATCGTAAACTCTCTTGAGCCCCGCCGCGCCGACGAAGGTGGGATCGATCGCTCCGTTGACGGGAGTGATCCCGACTTCGACCACCGGCGTCAGAAGCCCCTCGTGTTCCCAGCGGACACGGGCGTCGATCAAGCCGTCGTACTGCGTCTTGGGCGCGAATTTGAAGTTCCGCTTATCGCCGTCTTTTGGCACCTGGCCGATTGCGGTGTTACGGTCGAGATGACCGCTGTCGAGATTGGAGACCCCCACCGTCACGTCGAAACGATTGACATCCTTGACGTAAAAGGTGCCCGTCGCGCGTGCACCGTACTCGGAAAGCTGGGAGGTGCCCTCCGTGCCCGAGCGTGTTCGCCCGATCACCTGGACGGCGGCGGCCGAACTGGAAATGTTCTGAAGTTCAGGACGCGCGCACGGGTCCTGCGTGTAAGCCTCCCTGTAGAGCCCGTAGTCGTAGTACTTCTGGCTCACATACTGTTGGTAGAGCGCTTCCAGCGGCCCCCGATGCTTGCGGACCAGGTCTTCAAGGCCGGACCAGTCCCGATCCTTGGCGTAGACGGTGTAAACACCATCGGCGGCGAAGCGGTCGGGCTTTTCGCGGTAGAGCCGCACGAACTCCGCGCGTGCTGCCGCCAGGTTGCCGAGGTTGAAGTCGCTCCACGCAAACATGATCTGTTCCTCGCGTGAGAGCGTCCGGTGGCGCTTGATGGAGGCCAGCGTTTCGCGGCTTTCACGGTATTGTTTGGACTGGAAACTGGAGACAGCCCTGCGGGCCGTGATGTCCCCCAGCACCTTGTTCATCTTCGGGTACTGGGCCGCGCGCCAGCGGGCGATCTCCTCGGCCTGGTCGTAACGCCCCATCCTGTAGAGGGTGAGCGCCATGCCGTAGGAAGCCTCGTGATTGCCGTCGTTCCATTGGATCGCCCGCTCGAACCAGTGATAGGCGAGGTTGTTCTGTCCGTCGCGATAGCGTGCCCAGCCGAGGGCCGAGGCGAGTTTGCTGTCCGAATTTTCCAGCGCGGCGGCTTCGACCTCCGCATACCGCTTCTGCTTGATCAGCAAGCCGAAATTCGGCGGGGGAGGGGGGGCTTCCGGCGTGGGTGGCTGCGGGATCGCCTGCTGCCCCTTGTCGTAAATGATGGTCGGAGAAACCGCCTCCTCCGGAATTGGCGTAGAGGCCGTGGGGGCGCTGGTGATCGTGGAAGCGGAGGTGATCTCCTGAATCGGAATCACTTCTCCATAGCGGTTTTCCACCGTCCGGGGCGCGGCCCGCATCCGGGCGGCAGGGGCGACGGCAGGAGCCGGGGTGGCGGCCTGGCGGTACTCGGACTGCGGGCGGCTCTGACTCTGATCGTAATAGGCGTTGTCGCTATAGCTGCTGCTCGGGGTGTTGTCCGGAAAGGTGAGCGGCTCGGCGGTGGGAGGCGGGACGGGGATCTCGACCTGGGTGATCATCGTCTCCGGAGCGGCCTGCCGGTCAGGTTGCTCCGCGTACCCGTAGGAGGAGTTGGTCCTTCTGGCGGTTGCTTCCCTTGGAGCGGGCGCGGGCAGAAAGGAAGGGCGTCCGTCCGAGGCTGTGGAATTTCGGGGAGGCTCCGCGGCGGTTTCCGCATAGGCCGAACTATTCGAGACCGAGACGCTGGCGAGTTGATTATCGAACACCATCGGCGCCTGGGCGACCGCGCCCGGCCCGGCGAGACTCACCCCGATGATGCAGGAAAGCCTGAGCCTCAACCTGCGCAGGACGTGCGGCTGAATGCCCGCCTGATGAGGCAGATATTCATCGAAAGAGTCGCTGTCGGATGAAAGGTTCACGCGCAGGTCTGGTTCAGGACTGCAGATAATCCCTCAAAGTTGTATTTTTCTGAAGACTTTTTGTCAGGGAAACGACGAGGATCAGCAGGGTGATGCCCGTAGCGATCATCCAGGCTCGCGTGCTGTATCGTTCGCCCAGTGGCATTTCGACGAAAAGATCTGGGTTGGAGGTGTTTACGGCGGCTGTGGGACGCGGCGTTTCGGTGTAGACCTTGAAACTTTCGGGGGCGTGGTTCCAGTAAACGCCTCCTCCTCTGATCCCTTCCCAAAAGGAAGGGTGGATCAGTTCTTCGGTTCTTTGCCGCAAAAGAGGCCCCGTTTGGGCGGTAAGAAGGAGAACCCAGCCGTGGAGATTTTCCTCGGGAGGGAAGCTGCCGAGATACCCGCGTTCATTCCGGTTCCACTCCGGCTGGGTGGGGTTGGGGTGGACGGGCACGGGGGAAATCGCGACCGGCTCGAACAGGGCGTTGGCCGCCGATTTGCGGGAACGCATGATCGCTTCCTTGAGATTGGAACCGCGCGCGGTCGGCTCTTCCTGAGGAACTTCCTTGATCTCGCGGAAAATGTCGGCGGGCATCCCCCTGCGGAATTCTTCGGGGACGCTCGCAAAGTCGCCGACGGCAATGACGTGCCTGGATGTGGGACGGGGGCTCGGATTGTCTTCCGTCGCTGAATTGAACTCCGCCGCATGGAGCAGCGTGTTCGACATCTGGGCGAGCTTCGCGAGGAACGTCCAGGCGCTCTCGACGGTCTCGATATCCTGGCCCGCCAGATACACCATCAGTTCCGAGCCGTCCGGCTGGCCGACGAACGGGTAGGCCGTCCGCGCGGTAATCTGGAGATTCGGCAGCGGAGGAGCCACGGCACAGGGCGGGACGGAAAGCGTGGAGTCCGGATAGACCAGGAAGCCGTCCGACGAAGAGCCCGGGAAGTCGATATCGACGATGTTGAATCCCTGCCGGAAAAGTCGCGCCGGGATCCCGACCGATGCCCGGGCGCCTCCTGCGCCGCTGCCTGCGACGATCGGCGTGGCGTCGCCGCTGGCGATGTCGCTCGAGAGGTCGTTGACCCTGACCGATACCCGGTCCGAGGACTGGAAAGCTCGGGACTGTTGCGAGAAATGGAGGTCGAGCACGAAGTCGCCTTCAGATTTTGGGGAGAAGTCTCCCGGCAGCATCAGTTCGACGCGCAATCGGCGGTTGGCCATCGGCGTCAGGACGGTTCCCGTGTCCTGCAATTGCTGCAAGGTGTAAACGGAATCCGCGCGGAGCGGTTCTCTCCGAAGGAACGGTGGGGCTTTGGGGAGAACGACATTGTGAATCGCGGCGGTGGCGACCCCTGGTAGCCTTTCGCGGGCGATCCCGAGCGAAAGAATGGCGTTGTCGACTCCCTCGGGCGTTCTTCCGGTGATGATGAGGAGATGAGTGTCGGCGCGGTTGGGAATCTTCCGCAGTAAAAGATAGCCGTTGGAAATGGCCTTCAATTCCTCCCCGGTGAGCATTCCCTGGAGCTGGTTGACCGTTCCGACGGCGACATTGAACCTGCCGGGGACAACCCCTGGCACGCAGGAAACGGAGACGGGGACGTAGCCGGTGCGCAACGCCACGCCCTGAGCCACGGCGGCTCCCTGCGCCACTTCCTCATTCCCAAGGGCGGGGACACCGGGGAACCAGACATTCAAACTGAGGCCCCGTTGCCGGGTGGCGAGGATTTTGAAGACTTCATCCAGCGCCGGACGGCTCTCGTGCAGGAGTTGGCTGTCGGGACGCAGAACCCCAGAGCGCCCGGAGTATTGGCCAGGGGGTTGGTGAGAGGCGGGAGCGCTCGGCGCGATGGTGAGGCCGGCGGGTGCGGGGGACGCGTTGAGCCGCGCGGCCTGAGCGGCTGCAAAGGGTCGGCGCTCCGGGGTAGGAGCGAAGGTCTCGTAGGTTTGCCGATCCTCTTGAGCATGAGCCGGGCCCGCCGCGAGCCGGCTTGCCGCAAAGCACCCGATCAGGAAATTGGCAAAAAACGGAGCCCGGGTCATCGCGCAATTTCCTCCGGGGCTTTTGATTGAGGGAGGGGGCCGCCCGTTTCAAAGGTGGACTCCGGGGCGGCGTGGCTCGCAGGTTCATGGTGGCCGTTCCCGTTGCCGTTTTTGGCAGGGGAAGCCGCAGCCGTCTGGAGCCGGGCCTGGGCCGTTTGGGTTGCGGGGCGTTTCGGTGAGGGAGGCGGGCTCTTTTTGCCGCTCCCGAAGAGATCGTCGCCAATCTGGGAAAGATGGGGAACGAAGCGTGCAAACCCAATGCTGATCAGGGTGAAGAAGGCGCTGAGAATCCCCAGTTGCGACTGGCGGCTCTTTTGGAAGTCGGCCCAGCGTTCGCTGTCCCCTGTCACAAACCGCACCTTTGCTTTGCGCTCTTCGAGGTCCCGGTGGGCGAAGCTGACGCCAAGTGTAAAGCCTGAGCTGGCTTCATCACGGAAGTTGCGGAACAGGGTGTTGAAATCGGCGGGGGGTTGCTCTCCGGAAAGCAGGACGCGAAGGATCCCTTCCGAGCGGTTTTCCAACGCGGCCTCGCTGCCCCAGGGGAAAAACAGGCGGCAGCCTCCCAGGGAAAGATTTTCGATCCGGCAAGGGAGTGCCTGCCCTTGCACGATCATTTCTGCGCCGATGTCCACACTGGTTCTTGGCGTGGCCCGCAATTGGCGGCGTTCGAACAGCGCGCCCATCGCAGCCATGAGGATGATGGTATTGAAGAGACTCCAGAGGAGCGTGATGGTCAGCGGATAAATGTGGCCCGAGCCTTGGGCGAACTGGTAGAGGCCAACCCCGATGGAGACGAAGTTGACGATCGCCAGAAGGTAGAAAGGGACCGCAATCGGAGAGATGAAGTCTTCGTTGAGCGTCTCCTGCTTCGGGGTCACCAGAAAGCTGGGCGAGCGGGGCTTGAAAACCGTCGAGATAATCGCCGGGATGGTGTGGATCGATTGGATGAGCTCATAAAGCTCGGAGACAAACGACCATCGCGCCTTTCCAAAGAGGAAGTGCGTCGTCGCCATCATGGTCAGGAGATACGGAATCGCGTAGGCGCAGAAGGTCTCCACGTTGGAAGCGTAGATTCGCAGCCCGAAAACCAGGAACGCCGCGGGCGCCAGCATGTAGACCAGCCGGGCAAATGGGAAGGCCCAGAAGAAACAGCTATTGAAATAGCAAAGCCGTTGCGAAAACGAGAGACCGGGCAGGAAGAGGGGGCACTTCAACAGGAAGATCTGGATCATCCCCTGCGCCCAGCGGGAGCGTTGGCGAATGAAGCCGCTCATGGTTTCGGCGGCCAGCCCGGACAACAGCGGCGGGCTGGCAAGATAGGCGCTGTGATACCCTTTGGCATGCAGGACAAGGGCGGTCTCCGCGTCCTCGGTCACGGTATCGGTCGCAATGCCGCCGATACTCTGGACGATGCGCCGCCGCAGCACGGCCCCGGAGCCGCAGAAGAAAGCGGAGTTCCAGAAGTCGAGACCGCGCTGGATCTCCCGGTAGAACATTTCGTTCTCGCCTGGCATCCTCTGGAAGGTGTCGAGATTGCGCTCGATTGGGTCGGGATTAATGAAAAAATGCGGAGTTTGAACGAGGAAGAGTTTTGGATCCTCGAGGAAGAAGCCGACCGTTTTCTCCAGGAAGTCTGTAGTCGGAACGTGGTCGGCGTCGAGAATGACGATCAGTTCCCCGCTTGTTTTCTGGATCGCCTCGTTGATGTTCCCGGCCTTGGCAAAGCGGTTTTGGGGGCGCGTGAGGTACCCGACGCCAAGCTCCGCGCAGAGTTGCTGTAGGTTCGCGCGCCGTTCCCGCGCGGCGCGTGTGGAGGCCTCGGTGCCCTTCTGGCATTTCTGGTCCGTCCCGCCGTCGTCGAGGAGATAGACCTTCTTTTTCCCTTCCGGGTATTGAATCTGAATCGCCCCCATCAGGGTGGTCTCAATCAGGTCAATGCCTTCATTGTAAGAGGGAACCATGACATCCACCGTCGGCAGCACGTCGGCGGGCGGCAGGGGGACCGGAGTGCGTTCCAGGGGTGAGAGATTGACGAAATTCCCGATCAGCGCGACCAGGATGCCGTAAAACTCCGCCAGGAAGAGGATGATGGCGCAGGTGAAGCTGACCCAATCCGTGAATTCGACGGTGTAAAGCGTTCTCCAGAAGAGATACCGGAGAATCACGAACGTTGAGACGGAGAGAAAAACCACCCGGGCGAACTGGCTTTCGCGGAAAAGCCGGGCCAAGAACAGCAGGGCCAGCAAACCGAGCGAAACGATAATCTGCGTGTGGAAAGAAGCGTTGGCAGAGGAGAGGTAAGCGAGAACGATGAACGCAAGGACGGGGACCAAAAATCCAACGGAAGCTGATCTTCTCGGCGGGGTGATCTCTGTGCGCAGTCTCCCAGGCGGGTGATTTCTCGCCGAAGAAGTTGAAAATGTGAATGGAGTTTCCTGCATCAGTTTGGAAAGACCCATCCCGACGCGTCCCCGAGAGGCCTTTCTCTCTTTAAGGTGCACGAGTGAATGAATCCTCAAACGCGGATTACGATGTGCGGCTCAACCTGAAGGCCGGTCGCCGTTGCGGTCCGGCGCAAATTTCCGGACGGTAATGGCTCCGCAAAAGGCAACCCACTGAAGGGATTGTCTTTTGCGTCACCGATTCTGTTCCAGGGATTTTGCGCAATTCCACCCGGTCGATGATCGGTCTTCGGGTTTACCCCGTTCCCTGACACGCCGTAAAATTACGTAGCTGAATTTTGGCAGCTTGCCTTTGCTTTGTATATACAGCCTTGGTGCTAATGAGATTATTATGTTATTATATTTTCTAATAATTGATCTCTTGAGGAATTCGAAAACTTGGACGACGGGGGGAGGTGGCCGAGAATTTGTGCGGATTGGAATAGCTCCAGCGCGGAGGTGGTCGCCATCTTTGCCATGACCCTTCCCCGGTGGATCTTTACCGTCTGGAGAGCAAGGCCAAGGGTTTCGGCAATTTCTTTGTTGGGGAGCCCCGAAACCGTCAGCGCAAAAACCTGCTTCTCGCGGGCAGTAAGCTGCTCATAGCGGGAGAGAATGTCGAGACGGTGTGCCGTTTGTTGCCGGTTCCTTTGGTGAAACTCAAACGCCTCATCGAGAGCGGTTCGAAATTCGAGCGACGTGCAGGAGGAGGGGAGATAATCGAAGGCCCCCAGCTTCATCGCGCGCACCGCCCGGCGGACGTTGCTATCCGCGCTCAGGCAGATCACCGGTGTGATCGAATCCGACTGAACCACTTCGCAGAGCGTCTGGAAGGGATCGGTAGTCCCATCTGGAGTCATATCCAAGAGGATGAAGTCGGATCGACGAATCCTGCTTGCGTGGAAAAAATCCGCAGGATCCGGAAAAAAGACGGCTTCGCAACCGGCTCTCTGGGGCTCTCCATCAAAGAATGGGGACATGAGGCGGGAAATCCCGCCAACATGCCCCCTGTGTATAACGGAATGCCAACTAAGAGCTATAGGACGCTCGGAATCGAGCATAAAGATCAACCAGAGGTCCGCTTGTCCCTTGC
>JBBCKI010000024.1:0-85004 GCA_037190965.1 Chthoniobacteraceae bacterium | reverse complement strand
CCCTTGATCGCATTTTTCTACACCGTGGACCGAAACGGCGTGAAGTTCCACTGTTTGAACCCTCATTGACCTTCGATGCCCTCGGTGCTTTCAGTGCTCGCCGGGGGTGTTTTCACACAGTCTCAGAGTTTGGGAACGAGGGAAAGACTCCAAAAATGACGAGCAAATTCATCGCAACCGGGAATTGCCAAAAGCTTCGGAAGCCATTTTAATCACCTCCACTATGAGGCTCCGTAAACTTTGCATTCTCGCGACTTCGGGACTTCTCTCATTTTCAGGAGTATCCGAAGCAACAACCCAAAACCTGTCCACTCAAGGGACTTATGCGATTTGGGATACCTTTGGCTCTGGAACCACCTACATAAATGTTGCTCCAGACGCATCCGCTTCTGGTCTTAGCCTCGGCCTCTTTCTCCAGAGCACACCTGAGGGTGTTGATTTTGGCGGCCACGATGATTTCTTTGATCACGGAACGGGCAAGGCGTCCTGGTATATTTCCGGGCGGGCTGATTTCGCGGTCACAAAACTGACTCTCCAAATCAAGATGGGCACTGGGGATCAGAACTATTTCTGGCCGGTTCTGATCGTAAATACCGCATTTATTTCGCCCGGCGCGTCCGGGGTGGTTGAAACTGAAGAGGTGATCGGCGGCCAGAACATGTTTATCCGGACTTGGAGTTGGGATATCAACCTTCCAGCGAATACGATTTTTGGCTTCGATTTCCAAACCAGTGCAGGCCAAAATGTCGTCCTTGACGCAGTCGCGATCAACGCCATTCCCGAACCTGCCACCTGGGCGAGCATAGCCATGGGCCTCGGTCTTCTCGTCGGCTGCAGCGGGCTCCGTCGCCGCTCGAAGTAAAACATCGCTCAGAGCGCAACCGAGCAGTTGCCTTTAGAAAACGCCGAAGCCTCGGCATTTTCATTTTCCTCGAATTGCCTAAAACAGCGCATGCGCCGGGCGGGATCGCTGTGCCCAGCTATCCTGCGATGCGTCGCATGCGCTTTCTATTCTGCTGCCCGGGAGATTAGCTAACGCCCATCAGATGCCTGAGGGTGTAGAGCTCCAAACCTTCGTAGTCGCGGCTTTCAATGAACGCCTGCTCGGTGGCATTGTTCCAGCTTCTCACTTTTTCCAGCAGGTGCAGGAAGAGGGCGCGGCTGTTGCTGAGATGCGCGGTTACTGGGCAACCGGTCTGCGTACGCATTGCCTTGATGTCGAGCCCGATGAACTCTCCGTTTTTCCCGTAACCGGCTTCCTCAAGAACGCGCACCTGGTTGAATGCGGCTCGAAGATTCACAGAGGCAAAGCTTTTGTCCTGATCGTATTTCAGCCCGTTCTGGTCATTGAGATGAACGCTGCCAAGCTTGCCATGGGCGAGCGCGAAAGCCATTTCATCCGAGGGGTCCAGCCCCGCGAGCAGCGCGTGCGCAGTTTCAATCACGCTTTTTACACGGGAGGAATCGATGGAAGCGTATGAAAGCGCGACCGCATGCCCTACCGTGGGAACGTAGGCCTGATCGGTCGGTTCGTTCGGTTTCGGTTCAATCCAAATTTCGATCTCCTTGTCATATTCCAGAACACGATCAATGGCAGCAAGAATGCGCTCGTAGGCGATCCGTGCATTCTTCGACTCCCTGATATAGGAACCTTCGCGAGCCAGCCAGAGCACGACGGCCTTGCTCCCGAGGCTGTTGGCAATATCCACGCAACGCAAGGTGCGCTCAATGGCAGTCTGGCGATCAACGGCGCTATTTGAGGTAAAGCCGCCGTCGACGGTGGCCGGCGAGAACCAGAGGCGCGGGGCGACAAATTCAGGCACGAGGCCATGGTTATCGAACATCCGCCGGAGTTGTGAACACCGTTCGGCCACTTGGCCGCAAGTGAGTTCATCCAGCCCGGGTACGGCATCGTCATCATGTAACTGAACCCCGTCGAAGCCGAGTGACTTGTACAATGCAAATTTCTCCTCGTGAGGGAACCGCTCGCGTGCGTCCGGCCCGAACGGATCGGCGCCTTCACTGATGTTCCAGGGGCCAAAGGAAAACCGATAAGAGGTGGGAGTCGTGGTCATCACAGGGCGAGACGTTATCGGGAACCCGAGGCATGACTCTACCCTGCGCAGCTCAATCGCTGATACTATTGTCTCAATCTGACACGCTTTATTGAACCTTTCGCATTCTTTTTCGATACTCGGAGGGCGATTCTCCGGTGTAGCGTTTAAAGATCCGATTGAAGCCGGAGAGGTTCTCAAACCCGGAGGCAAAGGCAGCTTCGGCAATGGCGACTTCGCTGTCTGCCAGGTGGCGACGAGCCTGTTCCAGCCGGATTCCCGTGATCAAAGCCGTGAAGGTGCGTCCGGTGTGCTTGGGAAACTGACGGGAAAAGGTGGCTTTGCTCATGCCGATGGTCTTGAGGAGTTCGGGCATGTTCACTTTTCCGTGGAGCGCGTGATCGAAAATCCAACGGATGGCGGCCTGCATCTGAGGTTGGTAGGGAGAGTCCCCTATGGTGGGGAAATCTTGCGTGGAGAGGCCATGGCATTCGTCTCCAGGGGCTTCCTCCAGGGTGGCAAGCACCTCCCAAAAAAGAGCCAGACGACGTACGGGACGGCTCTCGGCCATTTGCTTGAGCTGTTGCCGGATCAGTGAACAGGTTTCGCCGGAGAATCGCAGACCGTGACGTCCGGTGCAGAACCATCGGTCGAGCACATGCGCCTCCGGAAGCGAACGGAATGCGGGGGAACTCAGGGAGAACTGAATGGAAATCCCGGTGGAGGCATGCAGACCCTTCCAGTAGTGAGGAAGATTGGGGCCGAGAAAAACGACGTCCGGTCCCTTGAATCGCTCCATGTGGTCGCCAACGATCCGCAGCCCCTCGCCTTCTTCGACCAGTGTCAGCTCAGCCTCGGGATGGTAATGCCAGCGTTCACCTGCGCCGGTTGCGGGAAATGCTTCACCATTGGCCAGGAGCATTTCGATCTCTCCGGGGTGCTGGCACCATCGGAGCATCCGGAAAGAATCGCTCTCCGGCAGGCGGATCTGCTCGAAATAAAGACTCATCGGCATGCGGCGAAGAATGAGGATACGATATGCACGTTGGCACTGATTGGGAAGAAATGATGGCTTGGATTTACGTTAACTGCTAAAGGGGACGTTATGGACGTACAGCTTGCGATGCTAGAGAGACTCGAAGAAATCATTCTTGAGGTGCGCGATAAGACGGTGCCGAGAGCGCGGCTATTTAAGGAAGCCCAGGAGATCTTGGATTCGGTGGAGAAGATTGCCCGCAAAAAGGGGCTGGCCGGAACTACAACCACGAAGATCGGGGAGTTGAGATCCTCGGTGAACGCGGCTTTTGGATCGACCGACAATAATGGGCACTCCGAGGAGCAGCATCGCGTGTGGGCGCTGGGACATATCGAAGCCCTATTGGGGCCGCAGTGTTTTGGGCAGCAGAAGGGATAATGAGGGACAGCTAGAAGCTTTGTTTAGGAGCGGGAGAGCTTCGATCGCCAGTTAGCATCACCTCGGCGGTTTGAAAATCGCATACCGTATCCGAATGGGGTCTTTCTATAAATACGGAAGATCTTCCTGCGCTCGAAAGCGGCGGAGAACCGCCGCACTCGCTTCGCGTTTCGTTGAGGACCATGCAGACGCGGAGCGTCTTGGAGTGCGGTGGCGGAGACACCGCTTTGGCGCCTCGGCTACTTCCTCCCTCGGTTGGAGATCGAAGGAAATTCAGTAACTCGTGTTATTAAAGGAATAATTCGAGCCTTTTTTATTCCTTCCCAACAGAAAAACGGAAAGAAACGGTCGAGAAATCCAAAAATTTTTCTTGAGTAACACGAGTTACTTAAAGAATTTCGAAACGCTTCTCTTTTTTCACCCCTTGTCAGAACGGGCTCTACGCCTCTTTCGACACACTACCCACTTCCCCGATGCCCGCTTTTGAAAAGATGATTAACCTCCTCCGCCGGGGGCTGTGCCTTGGATTGGTGGCCGCGATTTCGGGCACGGCTGCCATTTCGGATGCGGCGGCGTTCGATCATCAATACCTCCCACCCGATCTTCCTGAAAACGCAGTTCCCGCCTGGGCGGTGCTTCAGAAGGGCGGGATCGTCTCGACCGGCGAGGACGGGTTGACAGTCGAAACCGCCGCGGACAAGCGGCACTTTTACGGCATCGGCGTCTATTCCGATGGAAAGCCGTGGGGCGACGGCTCGGCCTGGGACGCTTCGGCGGGCGTGGCAACCCTCGACTTCCGGCTCAAATGCGCTTCCGAGGAGGACGAGGCCGTCGTCTTCACGCTGATCCTGCGGGATGGACGCCAACAGTGGATACTCGATTTCCGGCCACACCGGATCAACTCGACTCCGGCGGAGACCGGCGACTGGAACACATACCGTGTCACACTGGAAAACGGGCTTCTACAACTCAGTTCCACGAACGGCGGCGTGATCCTCCGGAAAGTCCGGGGCGCGCCCGATGAACGGGGGAACGCCCTTCTTTTCGGAACCTATTCGTATCGCCCCGGCGGCTCCGGGGCTCCCCGCCAATGGAGCCTGCAATTCCTCCGCTGGACGAACCGTGAAACGCTCACCGGCTCACCTCCCGCAGAATGATTTTCCAGCCCTGCGTGTTCCCGAAACCTCATCCCCAAACATCCCTATGAATCCGCGTTTCTCCCTCTTCCGCCACACCGCCCTCTCCGGCGCCGCCTTGTTATTGATTTTCGGCGCCCCGGCGCGGGCGGCGGTCACTACCTGGAAAGGCTCCGGCACGGGCGGCGACGCCACGTGGAATTCCACGACGAACTGGAGCGGCGGCTCCTTGCCGACCAGCACGGACGCAGTCGATTTCGACCGCATCGGCGTCTATACGGCTCCCTCCGCGACGGTCGGTATCGGCACGGGCACTGTGGCCCAGAGCGGCACCCTCCGAGTCCGCTATGGGAAAAGCGTCACGCTCCAAATGGCGGACACCGCCTCGCTCACGGTCGCCAACATCCTCGTTGTCGGCGGCGGCGCGAACACCGCGTCGAGCCTGCTGGTGGAAGGACCCGCGAGCGGTTCGGCGACGGCCAGCATCGGGCGGATCTACATGGATGCCAATACCGGCCAGCGAAATACGGTCACCCTTTCGGGTTCGAACCTGACCGTCTACTTCACGACGAACTACTCCCACTTTGACGTAAACAGTGCGCTCATCGTCACCAACGGGGCGAAGCTCGACGCCACCAGCAACCTCGGCGGCCAATATTTCATCCGCGCGGGCTCCACCGGCGGCGTCTACGCCAACCGAATGATCATCCGGAACGGGAGCGTCACCGGCAGTACGATCGACAACACCGGTCTCTTTCAGCTTTCCGCGCAAGGGTCGCTCGCCCCCTCGGCCTACGCCACTTCCGGAACGATGAACGTCTATGCCCGGTCCGGCGGCCGGTTTGAGGCGGAGGGAAGCGGGATCGGCGCGAAGGTATTCACCCGGATCTTCAACGGCGGAACGCTCGCGGTCGGCCTCTCCGATCCCGACACCGGCGGGCGAAGCGCGGCCGGTTCGCTGACGCTCAACTCGACGGTTCAGCTCGACGCGGGGAGCATCCTGGAGTTCAACGTTTTCGGTTCCGGCTCGGCGAATGCGGACCAGATCACGATCGGAAGCACCGGCTCGCTGCGGAACGTCGGCACGGGCGCAGTGCTGAAGCTCTCGCTCAACGGCTACAACCTGAAACTCGGTGATTCGTGGAGCCTCTTCACCGGTAACACCACGGCGGGCATCACCGGCACTTTCGACCTGAGCCAAATCGACACCTCCATCTGGAATCTCTCCGGCTTCAACGCGGCGGGAGGCTGGACCGTCGTGTCGAACATTCCCGAGCCGACAAGCGCGGCGATGCTGCTCCTGGGCGGCGCGGGCTTCTATGTAGCGCTGCGGCGGCGGAAGCGACGCGCCTGATTTTGGTAACGCCATGATTTTCAGAAAACACTCCCGCCGCCGCGGCGTGACACTGACGGAGTTGCTTGTCGCCTCCGCCATCATGGCGATTCTGCTCTCGATCCTGCTCCCGGTGCTCACGTCGCAAAAGCGCTCCGCCGACGCCGCCCGGTGCGTTTCCAACCTGCGCCAACTCGGCACCGCGTTGGTGATGTACGCGGCAGAGAACAACGGATACCTGCCGCCGTCGTACGCCAGTCCCGGCCTTCCCGGAACGGCGCTGGGTGAACGCCTCTGGTATCAATACCTCCAGCACCGCGATGTCGGGGTTTACGACAACGGCGGCGTTCTCCCGAATGCCAACTTCGCCCCGAACAGTTCCTCGCTCCTGACACCGTACAACTGCCCCTCCAACCCGTATCGGACCGGCTTATGGAACACGCCGAACTACGCCTATTCCCGGGCGCTCGGCTTCACCAGCGGGTCCATCTCCACCCGGGCGCGGCTTGCGGCGCTGGAGTCGCCGGGAAAGGTCGTCATGCTCGTCGATGCCGGATTCCGCGTCGACAGCGCTCAAAGCCCGTCGGTCGGCCCGCCGAAGACGGTCTGCTACGCGACCACCTTTGTCGGCGAGACATTCAACTGGCAACGATCCGTCAACTTCGATGCCCACAGGGGCCGCGCCCATTTTCTCCTCGGGGATGGACACGTCGAAGCGCTCACCGCCGCCGAGGTGGAACGGCGCGGCTCGGGAACCAGCCCGACGCTTCTCTGGTCCCGCGACAATGCCGACCGCTCCACTTCTTACTGGTAACCACTCTTGAAAGTAATTTTCCGTTTCCTGCTCCTCGCCGGGCTTGCCGCCGCAGCCTGGCTGGCATTTGCAAACCGCCAGCCAAAGCCGCCCGCGAAAACACCGGCACGCCCCGCGATGTCGAAGGAGTCGCCCGCCGAGCCTTTCGAAGCCGGGGCATTTTACGTTTCGCCCCGCTCCGGGCATGGCGGTGATGGAAGCCGCGCGAAGCCGTTCGCCACGCTCGGCGCGGCCCTCGCGGCGCTGCCTCCCTCTGGCGGCGGCACGATCCTGCTGTTGAGCGGCACGTACCGCGAAGAGGCGCTTGTCAGACCGCCGTCCGGGGGAGAAGCGGGCGCGCAGCCGTTGCTGATCGCCGCCGCTCCGGGCGAAGAACCGGTGTTCGACGGCGGTGAATGGATCGCGCACGCGGAGCCATGGAATGGCGAGGCGGGGATGTATCTCGTTCATGCGGATGACATCCAATGCACCTTTCCCTCCGAATCAGGTTACCTGGACATCTGGGACCCGGCCGGGCCACGGCGCTACCGGAAGATGTTTGACGCCGACGGGGCGCGCGCCTTTCCCGGAAGCGCCTGCCTGCTCAGCCCGGGCGTGATTCTGATCCACACCGCCGACGGCCGGGATCCCGCCGCGATCGGCCTCCGGCGGAACCGGCTGGCGCGGGGGCTTTCGATCGCGCGCGGAGCCGTAACGGTCCGTGGACTTCGGTTCGAAAATTACCTTGGCGGCCCGGAAGCTCGCGCCGTTACCGTGAGTCGCCCGGCGCGGGATGTAGAGATCGCCGATTGCCGGTTCTTCAACTGCGTGCGCGGCTTCAGCCTGAAGGCGGAGGACGTGCGCGTCGTCCGTTGCGACTTGCGCGGCGTCGGCCTTGGCGTCGTGACCTACGGCGTGGGGACGGAAATTCGCGACTGCGTCATCCAGGCTGCCACCGGGGTCTTCGCCATCACCGACCTCAACCAGCACCTCCGCGACGGCATCCGCTTCTACTCGCCCGCCATCGGCGGCTCCGTCTCCGGATGCGTCACGGCGGGATTCTGGGCTGGGCTTTACGTCAAGACGGAGACACATCTTCCCACCGCGCGGCCGATGCGGTTCGAGCGGAACCGGTTCCTCGACGGCGTCATGGCCGGGAGCCTCGGACCGCAGCCGCTCAACGTCTACCGGCAGAACCTGGTCGGGCCGAACGAAGAGAAGGTTGATCCGGTGAAAGCGCCGCTGCTGCAATCCGCCACGCTGGAGGAGAACTACTTTTTTGATGGTGGCGGCTCCGCCGGGAGGGGGAACACCGTCGGGCCGGAGCCGTTTGCCGCTCTGGCGGAAGGCGACCTCGCCGTGCGCTCCGGTGTCCCGGTTCCGAACGGCGCGGAGTGGAAGCCGCTCCGAGTCGAATGGATGCCCGCGATTGCCGCGCAGTTCCGCCGCCAAATGAAAACCAGGGGAACCGTGGAGGCCGGGCATTCCGGCCCGCTCCGGTGGGTGGGCGGTGTTTCCGTCACGGCTTCGTCACGCGGCGCGATCGTCACCGCGACGCTCTCCGGCTCCGCCACGAGCATCCTCTCCTATCGAAAGCCGGGTGAGAGTGCGTGGCGCAAGGTCCGGGGGCGCATGAACCGCTCCGCCACCTCCGGTGCGGTCGCCGCAGTGGCTCCGGTGGAACCGCCGTCAGGGCCGGAAGCGTACCCGGTGCTTTTCCCCCTGCTGGGCGGGCGGCTGGAGCCGGATACAGCCTATGAGTTCACCTTGGAGGCCGAAGGAGCCGAGCCGAGCACGGAGGCAGGCCATTTCGTCACCAGGGGCGGCCCAAAGCGAATCGCCGTCCGCGCCGGGGCGAACGTTGCCCCCGCCGACGGCTCCCCGGAACGACCGTTCCCGCAGTTGCAGGCAGCGCTCGATCGCGCCCTTCCCGGTGACACCGTGGTGCTCGAAAAAGGAGTCTACACGCAACCCGCCTTCCTTGCGCACGGCGGCGAGGCGGGCGCTCCGCTCGTGATCGAGGGGGCTGGTGAAACCGCGACCATCCTGGATAGCGGCGGTGAAGCCCCCGTTCTGCTGGAGCTGGCGGGCGCGGGTCACGTCACGATTCGTGGCATGCAATTCCGCTGGTTCGGCAATGCGGGCCTTTCCGCAACCGGGTCCGAGGCCGGCACCATCGAGCGGTGCCGATTCCTGAATGCGGCGATGTCCGGCGGGGCGACCGTCAACGGGAGCGGCGTGCTTCTCACCGATTCGCCGCGCTGGACCGTTGAGGGATCGCTTCTCACCCGTCTGGAACGCGGCGTGGAGGCGATTGGATCGCCGGGGCTGACGCTGCGGAACAATACCGCGTTCCGCAACCTTTACGTCGCGGCGTTCCTGATCCGCTCCACGGCGGGCTCCACGCTGGAGGGGAACTCGTTCACCTTCACCGGAAACGACTCGGTCTCTTTTTCCGAGGAGAGCCGGGAACCATTCGCCACGCTTTCCTGCGACTTCAACAATTACGGCACGTTGCTCCCCGCAACAGCAGCGGAAGCCGACCGGATCGCCGTCACCTCCCGGTATGGCTATCAACCGCCGGGCAAGGCAATCGTCGCCGTTTGGATCGCGGGCAAACTCACCCGCTTCCACCGGATGCAGGAATGGCGCGACTTTGCCGGGAAGGACCGTCAATCGATCTTTGCGGACCCGGAATACGCCGACCCGCTCGCCGCCGATTTCCACCTCCTTCCCACAAGCCCGAACTGCCTTCCAGAGGGGCGTGTGATCGGGGCGTATCCGGCCATGGAGGAGGAACAGCGAATGAGAGTTACCACTGAATGAGAGTCACCACCGATATTCCATGCGGCAGCGGCCGCATCCTGAAAGCCGGTCCGGACGGGATCGAAGTCGAGCTGATCGCGTACGCGAAGGAAGCCCGTTATGTGCACCTGCTGATCGCCGATTCCGCCGAAGACCGCCGCGTGCCGGTCGTGCTGCGGCCCGATCGCCATTTTTTCCAAAAGCGGTTCCTCCATTTCCACCAGCATGTCTGGGTGCGCGAAGGCCGGGAGGGATGCTGGCGCGCGCTTCCCGAAAACGCGGTGGAGAAGACGCCGGAGGCAGTCCGCTTCCAGCTCGATCTCCGCAAAGGACGCGAGTGCTGGGTGAGCACCGAGCCGCCTCGCGAATACGCCGAGACGAACCGCGAGCTTTTCGCGCTCGCCCGCCGCCGCCCGGAGGAAACGCGGCTGTATTGCATCGGTCATTCCATTGAGGAACGACCAATTCTCCTGCTGCGCGTCACCGATCCCGCGAACCAGAGCGAAGTGGGCGAGGAGCCGAAACCGGTGATCCATATTGTCTGCGGAGAGCACGGGATCGAGTTCGCCGGGGAAGAGATCGGGCGCGGGATGCTCGATTTCGTCCTGGCGGAATCGTCCGCAGCCCAGCGGCGCGACTTCGTTTTCGACTTCATCCTTACCTGCAACCCGGACGGGAACGTCCACGGCTGGCACAATTACAACGCCAGGGACTGGCTGGAGCATAACTACGCAGATCGCGTGGATCGAAGCTGGCATCACGAGTTCTCACCCTACCTGAGCGGGTTGAAAGTCGGAACCCCCTTCCCGGCGTCGCCCGAGACCCGCGCACTGATGGGGTGGATGCGGCAAACCGCACCCGCCCTCTACCTCAGCCTCCATAGCTGGCATGGGCACGGGGGGAGGCCCGGCGCGTACCATGCCGGCGGCCCCGCGCTCGCTCCGGAGTTCCGCGAAAAGATCGCGGCGATCAACGAGGGGGCGATTGCCGCCGCGGACTCCGCCGGGACGTCGTTTCTCGCACGCGAGAACGGGTGCGATGGGCTGCACGTGGGCGACTACCTGATGGAGCACGGCGTTTGCCTGAGCTATCTGCCGGAAGGGCACATGAACCTCGGCCGCGAGCGGCTTCAAAGGCTCGGTGCGGAGATGCTGCGGCGTTGGCTCGCCGACGAGCGGCTCTCCCTCCGGACGCACCGCCGCGAACTCTGGAGGAAAATCGCGTGAAGTTCTCCCTACAACCTCCACCGAAGCAAGGCGTCCGCGTGACGGTCGCCTCCGACTGGGCGCCACTGGAGTTTTACCTGCCTGTGATGAGCCGGGACCCGGAAGCCGTTTACGGAGACCTCCTTCCTCTCCTGCGCGAGAGCGACCTGAATCTCGTCAACGTCGAATGCGTCCTCGGCGGCGCGGGCGCGCCGATCCCGAAAGGGGGGCCGTGTCTCCGCGCGGACGCCCGCCATGCGGCGGCGCTCGCTCCGTTCCATGTCGCCACGCTCGCCAACAATCACTCCATGGACTGCGGCCCCGAAAGCCTTGCCGAAACGCTCGCCGTTGTGCGCGCCGCAGGACTGCAAACCGTTGGGGCGGGAATGGACGGCTTGGAGGCTGCCCGCCCGCTTGTTGTGGAGCGCGGCGGGTTGCGGATCGGCATCGTCAACTGCGGTGAAGGAGAAGCGTGCGCCTCGCTGGAGAACGGCCCCGGTGCGCACCTTTTCGACCTTCCGGCGCAGGAACGGCAGATCCGCGCCTTGAAGAGCCAGAACCACGCGGATGTCGTGATTGTCGTTTTCCATGGCGGACGCGAGCACGCACCCATGCCCCCTCCCTACGTCGTCGAGGCGCTGCGGCGGTTCGTCGATGCCGGGGCGGACGCCGTGATCGGGCATCATCCGCATGTGCCACAGGGGATCGAGATGCACGGTGGCGTGCCGATCGCCTACAGTCAGGGGAACTTCGTCTTCCGACCGGCAGACGAGCTTCACTACACTTCCGTCGGCTACCTCGTCCATCTCGACTTCGACGGAAAACGGCTGGCGGCCTTTTCGCTCACGCCATACGCGCTCCGGCCGGAAGGGCTGACGCGGCTGGCCGAGGCGGAGCTTGACGCCTTTGCTGAAGATCTGGCGGAAGTCTCCCGGCTGCTCGCCGATCCCGTGGCGGTGCGGCAGGCTTGGAACGCCTTCGGGGACGTCTGGGGGCCGGAGGGGATGACGCAGGTGCTGGGGAGAATTCTCGCTGAGTTTCCAAACGACCCGCGCCGGTGCGCGGCGATATTGCATAACCTTTTCTTCGCGCCCTCCCACCGCGAATACCATCTCAACACCCTCAAGCGCCTGGCCGACGGGTCGTTCGGCGACTCGCCAGAATGGGCGCGGCGGCTCGTCCGCAAATGGATGCTGCGCCGGATCGGCGAAGCGCCGGAGGTTATCGAGTATTGCTGAACGCCGCCGGAAAGCGCATAGAAAAGAATCCTGTTTTATGGCCATTACCCAACGCCACATCGCCGCCGCCGCCAACGTCTCCCGCTCCACCGTAGCGGCCGTGATGTCGGAGGCGCAGTGCGATCGCATCTCACTGGAGGTGCGCACGCGGGTGCTCGCCACGGCGGAAAAGCTCGGCTACCGCCCAAACCGCTACGCCCAGATCATGCGCAACGGGAAGAGCGGCATGATCGGCGTGATCGACTTCGAGCCGCTGCACCAGCTCTCCCAGCGCAAGGTGCTCGCCACGGCGAAGGCGATCCTACGGGAAGGCTATGAGCCGGTTGCCCAGGAAGCCCTCTGGTTTTCCAAGGAGGGGGGCGATGCAGGGCAGGCCGCCTGCCAGCGGATGCTCGATCTGCGCGTGGAGGGGGCCATTCTCGTCCATCCTTCCCCGTTTTTCCGGCAGGAATACCTCGACCCGCTGCTGAAGTCGGGCGTGCCGGTGGTGGCAATCGGAGGAGCCCACCTGCGCGACCAAATCCCGTGCTTTGTTTCGGATCGCGAATGGGGTTACCAGGTCATCGCGGAACACCTCCTCAAACTCGGCTACAGGCGGCTCGCCGTCCTGGCTACGGAGGACGGCTTCGCGGAGAGCGGGGTGCGCCGCGCGCTAAAGGAGGCGGGCGGAGCCGCGCCCCGGATTTTCCATCCCGCGCCGATTCGCGACCGCGCCGTGCCGCAGGAAATCGTGCAGCACCTCCGGGGAAAATACGGGATGTGCGAAATCCTCGCCCGCAAGCCGTACCCGGAGGCGGTAATTTGCAACAACGACGACTGGGCGCTCGGCGCGCTCGACGCCTGCGTGGAAGCCGGGCTCCGTGTCCCGGAGGAGATTGCCCTGACCGGCTTCGACAACATCGCGGCGGCGCAGTTCGGAGCCGTGCCGATCACCACCGTGGCGCAGCCGGTCGACCAGATTTCGAAGGAGGCCGTCCAGACGCTCCTTGCCGCGATGCGGAAAAAGCGACCGCCGAAACCGAGCCCGATCCGTATTTCAGGCGAACTGATCGTCCGCCGTTCCTGCGGGGCGGCCCTGCGGAAAAACGGCGTGGGCGATTAACCCCCACCCGGGAAGGAGACTATTCCGAACGGACAGTCAGCTTCGGGCGCAGGGAGGCGTCGTGGTTGTTGCCGGAAGCAAAGTAGGCGCCGATCCAGTATCGATGCGCCTGCATGAAGAGCCCCTCATTCGGCGCGCCGCCATTCACCCACTGCCGCACCAGTTCAGAGACGTCGATCCCATACCACCCCGTCGTTCCGGGCTCTACGCAATTGAGGGTACCGAGCGGAGTGGCATCATAGTCAGTTCCCCGCACGGGGCCGTTCTCGATCCGATTGCGATCCCCCCCACATCTCTTCCAGGTCGCCACCATAGGAACGGCAGGAATAACAGACGAATTTCCCCGACTGGTGGCTGCTGCCGAACGAAACGAATTCACTTAGGCGCTCGTCGAATTGCTGAAGGCGGCAGATAATGATCCTAAGAAGCGGTGATACGGTTTACTCCGAGCGAGGAGAAATGGAAAATCCCGCCAGTTTCGCAATTTCGTCCGCGCAGTGCAGCATGGGCTTGACGAATGCCGCGGGGTTCTTGTCCTGAGTCGGAGAGACCAGGGCTGAAACCGCCAGTGCGGCCCGGAAATTCTCCCCGCCCACGGAGACGGCCGCATCCACCACCCCGGACACCGTTTCATCCCGGGACAGAGCGCAGCCAGCCGAGCGCAGGGTTTCGAATTCCTGCCTTAGCGCCAATTGGCGCTTACGCGTATGCTGGCCAAATTCCTTCAACTGTGCCAGCCATGCTTCCCGGCGTTGCTCCGGCCATAGGGCAAGAAGAAGGCGACCGGAAGCCGTTTCCAGCGGCGAAAAATGGCCTCCGACCTGGATGGAAAGCCGCACTTTGGCCGGACTCTCCTCCGCATGAATAACGGTGAGAGCATCTCCATCCAGCATGCTCAAATGGCACGATTCTCCCAATTGCCGACTTAAGGCCTGCATCGGCCCCGCTGCTGCCTGGATCAGTTGTGCGATCGGAGCGTGGGCGTGGGCGAGCTGGAAGAGCCGCAGCGAAAGCCGATAAGTCCCCGCCGATTCGTCACGAACCACATACCGTCTCGTTTCCAGGAGGTTGAGCATTCGAAAGATTTCGCTGCTGCTGCGGTGGCAGGCTTTGGCGATTCCGCTTTGCGTCAACGGCTCGGGGCTTTGCGCCAGCAGTTCCAGAATGTCCAGGCCCTTTTCCAGGGCGGGAACTGAATAGCTTGGATTGAGTTTCATTTCAGCTTGACTTCTTATATGTGAAAAGATTTTTTGTATATGAAATTTATGATTCCCCCCTCCATTCAATCCATGATCCCCGCGAGGATCCATCCCATTTTGATTATGGGTACCGGAGGCATCGTCAAAGACGCGCATCTTCCCGCCTATCGCATGGCGGGATTTCCGGTCTGGGGATTGTACAACCGCACCTTGCCGCGTGCTCAAAGTCTGGCCGCCGAGTATGGGATCGCCCATGTTTTCGATGATCTGTCGGAGGCTCTGCGGCGTGCTCCGAACGACGTGGTTTTCGACCTGGCTCTCCCGGCGTCACTTTTCGCGGAGACGCTGCGGCGGCTTCCTGAAGGCGCGTACGTGCTGATTCAAAAGCCGATGGGGGAGACGCTGGATCAAGCTCGCGAAATTTTGCAGGTCTGCCGGGAGAGGCATCTCCACGCGGCGATCAACTGCCAGTTGCGCTACGCACCCTTTGTCCTGGCCGCGCGCAGCCTGATTGAACAAGGGGCGATCGGTGAACTGCTGGACCTGGAAATGCGGCTGAACGTGTACACGCCCTGGCAATTGTTTCCGTTTCTGGAAGGCATTCCCCGGGTGGAAATGCTGTATCATTCCGTGCACTATGTGGATTTGGTTCGCTCCTTTCTGGGCGAGCCGCGGAGCATGATGGCGCGAACGCTTCCTCATCCGGCCCAACCGAAGCTAGCCTCCGTGCGCAGCACGATCATCATGGACTATCCCGGCGCGGTTCGCGCCACCATCACCACCAATCACTGTCACGATTTTGGACCGAAGCAGCAGGAGAGCTATTTGAAGTGGGAGGGAACGCGGGGGGCGATCAAGGCGCGCATCGGACTGCTGATGGACTATCCCCGAGGGGCGGGTGATTGTTTTGAATATTGCGTGCGGGCGGAGAATGGCCAACCGGAATGGAAATCCCTGAAACTGGACGGCACGTGGTTTCCGGAAGCTTTCATTGGAACGATGGCTGCGGTGCAGCGGCACCGGAATGAGGGCGGTTCGATGCCGACTTCGGTGGAGGATGTGATCAAAACGATGGCTTGTCTGGAGGCGGCCTATGAATCGGACGCCCAGGGCGGCGTCCGCCCCCAAACCACGCTATGATCGAGCTACGCGGCATCGCCTGGAATCACACACGGGGCTTCGTTTCCGTGATTGCCACCGCGCAACGCTTTGAAGAACGGAACCCCGGGGTTCGGATTTCCTGGGAAAAGCGATCCCTGCAGGCCTTTGCCGATGCTTCTCTTCCGGAATTGGCGACACAGTATGACTTGATCATCATGGATCACCCTCACACGGCAGAAGCGGCGGAAGCGGGTGCGCTGACCGACTTCGACGCGCATTTGCCGGCGGACTACCTGGAGGACCAGGCTAGCCATTCCGTAGGAGCCTCTCATGACAGCTATCGATGGAAAGGGCGTCAATGGACACTGGCCACGGATGCCGCTGCACCGATAGCAACCTGGCGGACCGATCTGCTGCAAAAGCACGGGCTGCAATTGCCGGAAACCTGGGAAGATGTGCTTGGGCTCGCGCGGCGCGGACATGTGACCGTCTCATTATTCCCTGTGGATGCGCTAATGCACGTTACCATGTTTTGCGACGCTCTGGGAGAACCGGCTTTTCAGGATCCCGAAAAGTTTGCCGGTCGGGACACCGTGCGGGCCGCCCTGGATTGCCTTCGTGAACTGGCCTCGCTTTGCCCGCCGGAATGTCTGGAACGCAACCCGATCCGAACGGCGGAATTCATGACCCATACCGACGAGGCTGCCTATTGCCCCTTCGCTTATGGATACTCCAACTATTCCCGCCCCGGTTACGCGCCGCATTTGCTGAAGGCCGGCGGCCTGGTGCGCTTCCATGGCCGAAGGCTTCGCTCGACCCTGGGAGGGGCTGGGCTGGGTGTATCCGCGCATACCAAGCACCTTCGTGCCTGCATGGACTACGCCGCTTTCACCGCAAGTCCCGAGGTGCAGCGCGGCGTGTATTTTCAGTCGGGAGGCCAACCCGGGCATCGTTCCGCCTGGGTGGACGAAGCCGTCAACGCGGTCTCGAACGGATTTTTCCAGAATACCTTGTCCACGTTGGACGAAGCCATCGTGCGGCCCCAATATCCCGGGTACATGCACTTTCAGGACCACGCCGCTCTCGTGGTCCATCGTTATGTGGCCGGTCATGCTTCCTTCGGGAAAACGGCCGACGATCTTGACCGGCTCTGCCGGGAGTCCCGGAACCTCGTAACTTAATTTCCCATGATCGAATCCCGGTTCTTTGAAGACTACGCGGTTGGCTCCTGCCGTGAGACAACTGGCCGCACCCTTACGGAGACGGACATCGTCCTCCACGCCGGACAAACCGGGGATTTTTATCCTCACCACATGGACGCGGAATGGTGCAAAACCTGGGAACCTTTCCGGCAGCGGGTGGCTCATGGAACTTTGGTTTTCAGTGTGGCAGTAGGCCTGAGCGCCGGCGTGATCAATCCCGAAGCCTTCTCCTACGGCTATGACCGGTTGCGGTTTATCAAGCCGGTCTTCATCGGCGACACCATCCGGGTGCGGTTGAAGATTGCCGATAAACGCGACCATGCCAAACATCCCGGCCAAGGGATTGTTGTCGAGCGGTGTGAGGTCTTCAATCAGCACGGCGAGACGGTTCTGGCCTGCGAGCATCTGCTCCTGGTGAAACGCCGGGAGGTTTCCAAATAGCCCGCAGCCCCTTAATTTATGACATCGAACGACTCTTTTGAAACGCGATTGGAACGGTGCTATACGGGTGCGCTGTACGATGTCCTTCGGGCCATGGGGTACCCCAACCAAGCGCTTCCAACGACCATCCGTCCCCTGATGCCGGAGACAAGGATCGCCGGCCGAGTTTTCACCGTGAGCGGCCACATTCATCCGCACCTCGACCCGCACGAATCTCTCCTGCACTGGACGGCCCTGCTATCCAAGGCCCCGCGTGATTCCGTGGTGATATGCCAGCCCAATGATTCGAGCGTGGCCCATATGGGGGAGCTTTCGGCGGAGACTATGCATCTCCGGGGTGTCCGCGGGTATATCGTGGACGGAGGATGCCGGGACACCGGTTTCATTCGCCGTCTCGGTTTTCCGGTCTTCTGCCGCTACTTCACTCCGGTCGATGTGGTGGGCCGTTGGAAGGCCGAGGCGTTCAACCAAACGATCACCATTGGAGGGGTGGACATTCGGGGAGGCGATTACGTTCTGGCTGATTTTGACGGGGTTGTGATTGTTCCGCAGGAGGTGGCCGGGGGGGCGCTGGCTCGAACCGAGGAAGTCATGCAAACGGAAAACAAGGTGCGCACCGCCATTCTTGCCGGAACGGATCCGCAGGAAGCGTATTTGAAATACAACAAATTCTAAACCTGGTATTGGTCGTGAAACCTCTCGAAGGATTGCTCATACTGGATTTTTCCCAGTTTCTGGCTGGGCCAATGGCCGCGCTCAAGCTGGCCGACCTTGGCGCGCGCGTGATCAAAATCGAACGCCCCGGCCAGGGCGATCTCTGCCGGCAGCTCTATATTTCCGACCTGGAACTGGACGGGGATAGCACGCTCTTTCATTCCATCAATCGCAACAAGCAGAGTTTTGCCGCCAACCTCAAGGACGCCGCCGATTTGAAAAAGGTCCGCGCCCTGATCGCGTCTGCGGACGTGCTGATTGAAAACTTTCGCCCGGGGATCATGGAGCGCCTGGGCCTGGGATATGATGAAGTCCGCGCCATCAACTCGCGGCTGGTTTATGGTTCGGTGACAGGGTACGGCTCCTGCGGCCCCTGGATAGGGAAGCCAGGGCAGGATCTGCTGGCTCAATCGCTCTCCGGCCTGGCCTGGCTAAGCGGAGATGCTGATCAGGGGCCGGTGCCGATGGGGTTGGCCATTGCCGACATGATGGCTGGAAATCACCTGGTGCAGGGGATCCTGGCCAGCCTGGTGCGCCGGGGCGTTGCGGGAGCGGGAGGCCGCGTGGAGGTGAGTCTGCTGGAGTCCGTGCTGGATTTCCAATTCGAGGTTTTCACCACGCATTTGAACGATGGCGGCCGACCGCCGCACCGCAGCCGGGCAAATAACGCGCATGCCTATCTGGGTGCTCCTTACGGCATCTATCGCACGGCGGATGGCTATCTCGCCCTGGCTATGGGGTCCGTCACGCGGCTCGGGGAATTGCTCGAATGCCGGAACCTGGCGGAGTTCGCCGACGCCAAAACCTGGTTTGTCCGGCGAGACGAAATCAAAGCCGTCATTGCCGCGCATATCTTGCCGGAACCGACGCGGTTCTGGCTGGAGAAGCTGGAAGCCGGCGATTATTGGTGCGCCCAGGTATTGACCTGGGAGCATCTGCGGAAAACGGAAGCCTACCAGGCTCTGGATTTCGAACAAGTCGTCACCCGAGAAGACGGCCCCTTCCTCAAAACGACGCGCTGCCCGATCCGGATCGATGGCGAAGCTTACAAATCCCCGAGGGGGGCGCCGCGCGTGGGACAGCACAACGCGACAATCCAAAAGGAATTCAGCCTTTAGAAAATTATGACAAATCCCAATCCCGATCCGGCGCGGCATTCCGAGATCCCCATCTGGAACGCTGAAGATTGGTACTACGAAGATATCGAAATCGGCCGCCGGATCCGTTCGATTCGCCGGACCCTCAGCGAGGGCGAAAGCATGCAGTTCAATGCCCTCGTCCTCGATATGCATCCTTATGTGGCCGACGAAATTTTCGCTCGAGAGCAAGGCGTTTTCGGCAGGCGGCTGGTGGCCGGGGCGATGGTCTTCAGCGTCGGCCTCGGCCTTGTCGCCACCAACTGCGTCAACGCCTTTAGCTACGGTTACGACAAGCTGCGCTTCATCAAGCCCGTGTTTATCGGAGACACGCTCTACACCATCAAAACCGATCTTGAAAAGCGGCCGAAATACCCGGAAATGGGGCTCTGCCGCGCGAGCTATGAAGTTTTCAAGAACGATGGCGAACTCGTGCTTTACTGCGAGCATCTGCAGACCGTGAAGTATCGGAATTCACCGGGGAAACCATGCGCCTGATCGATACCCACCAGCACCTTTGGAATGTCGCACAGTTTCCGTATTCCTGGTGCCGGGATATTCCTGCCCTTCATCGTACCTTTGCCCTGGAGGACTACCTGGAGGCCTCGGCCGGGACCGGTATTGAGCGCACGGTTTTCGTCGAGGGCAATGTGGATACTCAGTATCGGCATGCCGAGGCCGAATTTTACCATGCGCTGGCGGAGCGGCATCCTCTCATCTCCGGTATCGTGGCGGCCTGCCGTCCGGAGGAAGAAACGTTTGCCTCCGAATTGAAAATGCTGGCTACGCTGCCGCTGGTCAAAGGTGTGCGTCGCGTGCTGCATGTGGCTCCGGACGAGGTGTCCCAGTCGCCGCGCTTTGTGGATAACGTACGTCGGCTGGCGGACTACGGGTTCAGCTTCGACCTGTGCGTTCTGGAACGCCAGCTTCCCCTGGCCCGGAAACTGGTTGAGAAATGCCCCAAGGTTTCCTTTGTCCTCGACCATTGCGGGGTTCCCGACATCAGGAGCGGCCGGCTCGAGTTCTGGCGGAAGCAAATCACCGAACTGGCCGCCTGCCCCCATGTGGTTTGCAAAGTCAGCGGCTTGGTGGCTTATGCCGAGCCGGATCGTCTTTCGGCGGCTGGCATACAGCCGTGGTTTGAGCACGCGCTGGCCTCCTTCGGGTGGGAACGGGTTCTCTGGGGCGGGGACTGGCCCGTCTGCACACTAGCCGTCCCGCTGGCCGAGTGGGTTGCCATTTCCCGGGCTCTGGCAAAACAGGCCTCCCGGGAACAACGGGAGCAATTCTTTTTCCGCAATGCGAAACGCATTTACCGGCTGGATTAGCATGCAAAAACGCGCCAAGGAATGTGGGAGACGGTTAAGCGAATGCTGGCAACAAAATCCTGAAGTGGCCGCATGACACCCCCTTGGCATTCGTGAGCTTCTTCCCTGACCCGGACCAGAAACGGAGTCAAATTTTAGTTCTCGAGCGAACGGACAAAGAATGGGTGGACATATCCGATAAAGTCTTGCCGAAAAAACTTGATAAACGGAACGCCTTTTTCCCGATGCGGCGGCGATTCTCAAATCGGGATCGTTGATCGCTCAAGGCAGGGCCCATGGTGTACTGAAGCGGCCCTGAGATGGACAGGAGAGCGTTTGGAAAAGATTTCCATTTTCTCTTGGGATTGTAATACCGAGGATCATTCGCTGTATGTCTGGGATAGTAACCAAAAAGAGCTGAATTTTGATGGTCGCGTATTCCAGACGGTTGCTGAACTGAAAAAGCAATTTGAAACCTTGCCTCCTGGATCGCATATTCTTTACGACTTCGGCCTGCAAGTGCCCAAAGAACTGCCACTGAATGGGGAGCCCAAAATGTCCATGGAAGCATGCAAGGACTTTTGCGCCAGCCGCCGCATTACCTTGGATATTTCCGCTTGCACGCAATAAAAGAAGAGGCTGCGGAGATTTGGCGACACCATTGGAACTTTGGTGCAGCCCATATTCTTTGGCGCCGCTCGCAGATTGGCCCGTCAACAATTCTTGACGGCGGATCGATAAGGCACTCCGCGGATTGCTGAGGAATCGGCAAAAAACAAAAATGCCCGACGGCTACGTCGGGCTTAAAAACTGGCGGAGAGGGGGGGCTTCGAACCCCCGGTACCCTTTTGGGGTACGGCGCTTTAGCAAAGCGCTGCTTTCGACCACTCAGCCACCTCTCCTCTAGTTTGCGCGGCCTATTTCATCCGGTTTATTCGATCAGGCAAGAACCTTTTCCTTTTTCGGCTCCGGAAAAGCGTGGGTTTTGCTTTTTCCAGAGAAAAAAGTGCCAGGGGGGAGAGTTGAACTCCCGACCAAGGGCTTATGAGTCCCCTGCTCTACCCCTGAGCTACCCTGGCGAAGGCCGACGAAAGTAGGCGAAGCGCGACGCCGGTTCAAGCGCTTTTTCACAAGGTTTCGCAGGGCTTTTTTTGAATCCGACAA
Organism: Chthoniobacteraceae bacterium; assembly: GCA_037190965.1. GTDB lineage: Bacteria > Verrucomicrobiota > Verrucomicrobiia > Chthoniobacterales > Chthoniobacteraceae > DATMFV01. Next base: position 63,660 of record JBBCKI010000024.1, on the reverse strand, counting down.
CCTTAACCGAAGCCTTCGCAATCGTTACTCCTCGGTTGCCTCTGGTTCTAAAATTCGCCTTCGCTCTGCTTTTTTTTGGCCTCCATCGCCTCGCGGGCTTTGTCGAGGGGACGTTTGAGCGGATTGCTGGTTTCGGAACCGGCTGCCTGAGACGAGGAATGTGCCTGGGGGGACGGGGCAGTCGACGATTCGGGAGCGGGACGCAGAAGGAACCACCAGACCAAGCCTCCTCCCAGCACAAGAATGGCGAGCAGTTTCATGCCTTCTTTTATCGCTCGCCTTGCACCGGGCCAAGCTGAAAACCGGGCGCCCGACAGCGACCCGAGCATCAGGGCTTCTTGTTTCGAGGTTGCTGCGGCTGATGCTTCGGGTTTAATCCCTTCGAAGGTGCGCGCTCATGAAGATCCTCCTGCTCCATACCCGTCATGTTCCCGCTATCGCAGGGGTGGAACTGATCCTCGAACAACACGCCCGCCTTTTTGCCGATGCTGGGCATGAGGTAACGGTGCTTACCGGGAGGAGAGAGCAGGGACCTCCGCGTTCGCGGAGAGATTGTTCCCACGATGACATTCTCCTGCCCGCTGAGGGCGGCGGCGGAGCGGGAATTGGCGGTGGCTGGCGGAGACACTGCCTGCCGGACGGCTGGTGAACTGGGTGCATGATCTGGCAGCCGCGAATCCCGATTATGACCTTCTCCGCGAGGCGGAAAGTGGCTGCAGCGATATCAAGGATGATGTTGAAGCTGTCCCCTCTCCTCCTCTCCTTTGGCCATGGACGCTTCTTGCCCGGCGAAACCCGGCGATACGGACGGTGGCGATCTCTGAATGGCGGGCGGCCCAGTTTTCGAAGCTCACGGGCAGCCCGGTGGACGCGGTGGTTTCCAACGGGCTCGATCCTCTCGGGTTTTTGAACCTGACGCCCCGCGTGACGGCCTTTGCCGCCGAACATCGGTTGCTGGATACCGACGTGCTTCTGCTTCAGCCCGCGCGGATCGTTCGACGCAAGAACATCGGGCTTGGGGTGCGCCTTGTCACGGAGCTTGCCTCGCGCGGGTGCCGGGCAAAACTCCTCGTCACCGGGGCGCCCGACGGGCCACCACCCGGATTCCGCCGCGTATCATCGGGAATTGCTGCAACTCCGGGAGCGCCTGGGCCTTTCCGGGAGCGTTCTCTTTCTCTCCGAGTTTTTTCCAGTCGCAAAGGCTGACCTCGCTGCTTTATACACTCTGTGTGATGTACTCTGGTTTCCCAGCAAACAAGAGGGCTTCGGGCTTCCTGTGCTCGAAGGCGTGCTGCACCGTCTGCCGGTCTTTTGCGCCGATCTCCCGCCGATGAACACGTTTCGGCTGCCTGATGTGGAGTTTTTTGATCCCGCAGGGAACCCGGCGACGCTCTCGGGGCATTTTCTCCTGTTTTTGGAGAAACATTCTTCTTTTCTGCAAACGCGCCGAGCCGTTGCCCGGCGATTTTCGTGGGAAATCATCTGGCCAAAGATCCTGGCGCTCCTGAACCCCTGAAGAAACCACCCCATTTCCTAAACCCGTTTTGCCCCCCCTCCGTCCCCCCCGCTTCCAATTATGAACCATCCGACCATTGATGAAGGGAATCTCCACAGCCTGCTCGGCGCTTACCATGGCGATCCGTTTTCGGTGCTGGGGATGCATCAGGCAGGCGATCAACTTGTGGTGCGGGTCTTCCGACCCGACGCATGCGCGGTGACGGTGGAGGACGTTTGCCAGCCAACGCGGCGTTTTCCCGCCGTGCGGATTCACTCAGACGGGGTCTTCGAAGCGGCGATCCCCGGGGAAAACGCGCGGTTTCAATACCAGCTCCGCATCACGGGCCATAACGGCGGGGAATGGACGGCGCATGATCCGTATTCGTTTCAGGCACTGCTTGGGCCGCTCGATCTCCACCTCTTCGGCGAGGGAAATCACTGGCAGATTTACGAAAAACTCGGCGCCCACCTGTGCGAGATCGGCGGCGTGAAGGGGTGCACCTTCGCGGTCTGGGCGCCAAACGCCCAGCGCGTGAGCGTGGTGGGTGACTGGAACCATTGGGACGGCCGGGTCCACCCGATGCGCAAGCATCCCGGCAATGGCGTCTGGGAGCTCTTCATCCCCGGCGTGGGCGAAGGGGCGCACTACAAGTTCGAGATCAAGGGAGCCCACGGCAATCTCTTCCTCAAGAGCGACCCGTATGCCTTTTATTCCCAGCACGGGGTCCAGACGGCTTCGATCGTTTTTGATCTTCATCGCTACCATTGGGCCGACGAAGATTGGATGGAAACCCGCGCCGCGCTGGCGTCCAATCAGCACCAGCGCCCGGTCAGCATCTATGAGGTGCACCTCGGCTCCTGGGCGCGCGTGCCGGAGGAAGGCAACCGGTTTCTCTCCTATTTGGAGCTTGCGGACCGGCTGCTCGATTACGTGTGCGAAATGGGCTACACGCACATCGAATTGATGCCGGTGGCGGAGCACCCGTTCGACGGCTCATGGGGTTATCAGGTCACGGGGTATTTCGCCCCCACCAGCCGCTTCGGCAATCCCGATGAGTTCCGCCATTTTGTGGACAAATGCCACCAGCGCGGCATCGGCGTGCTGCTCGACTGGGTGCCGGGGCACTTCCCCAAGGACGCTCACGGGCTTGCGGAGTTCGACGGAACCGATCTCTACGAACACGCGGACCCGCGCCAGGGCGAACATGCCGACTGGGGCACGCTGATCTTCAACTACGGGCGCAATGAAGTGCGCAACTTCCTGATCGCCAACGCGCTCTTCTGGATGGAGCAGTACCACATCGACGGGCTTCGCGTGGATGCCGTGGCCTCCATGCTGTACCTCGATTATTCCCGACAGCCGGGCGAGTGGGTGCCCAATTGCTTCGGCGGGCGCGAGAATCTGGAGGCAATCGCGTTTCTCAAGCAGTTCAACGAGGTCTGCTATGACCGCTTCCCCGGCATCATGACCATCGCGGAGGAATCGACCGCGTGGCCGGGTGTCTCGCGGCCGACTTATCTGGGCGGTCTCGGGTTTGGGTTCAAATGGAACATGGGGTGGATGCACGACTTCCTCGTCTACATGGCGAAAGACCCGGTACACCGCCGGTTCCACCAGGGGGATATCACGTTTTCGCTCCTCTACGCCTTCCATGAGCATTTTATCCTCGTCCTGAGCCATGACGAGGTGGTCCACGGCAAGCGGTCGCTGCTCGACAAGATGCCGGGCGATGTGTGGCAAAAATTTGCGAATCTGCGGATGTTCTACGCCTGGATGTACGCACACCCCGGCAAGAAGCTGCTCTTCCAGGGAGGCGAGTTCGGCCAATGGGAGGAATGGAACCATGGGAAGAGCCTCGACTGGCATTTGCTCGACAGCCCCATGCACGACGGGCTTCGCCGCCTCGTGCAACACCTCAACTGGATCTACAAAACCGAACCGGCACTCTGGAGCCTCGATGATTCCTATGAAGGCTTCGAGTGGATCGATTTCCATGATTCCGATAACTCCGTGATCGCGTTTGCCCGCAAGGGGAGCGACGGCTCCACGCTAGTCTTCGTCATCAACGCCACCCCGGTGGTGCGCGACTGGTATCGCGTCGGCGTCCCCGGCGAGGGATGGTATGAGGAAATCATCAACACCGACGCGGAAACCTACGGAGGCGGGAACATCGGCAACTACGGAGGCCAGGCCGCCGAAGCGATCGGCTGGCAGGGCAAAAGCCACTCGCTCACCCTCAGACTCCCCCCGCTGGCGCTCGTCGGGCTGAAGCGTCGCCCAAATCCCCTTCCGTCACCCGAAATCGTTGAAACCGCTGGCCTTGCGACGAACGATGAGTACGAGAAAGAAAACTTTTGACCCAAAAAATTCAGTTGCGAATTGCTTTTCCTTGGATACCTTGAACCTCAGCAGATTGTTCACCCAACCCCTATGAAAATACGTGTTTCCCCTCGTGAGGGTTTTACCCTTATCGAACTCCTCGTCGTTATCTCGATCATCGCCATTCTGGCGGGTATCGCGCTCCCGGCATTTACCCAGGTCATCGAGAAAGGCAACCAGACCAAAGATCTGAGTAATGCTAAGCAGATCTATCTCGGCCTCAAGATGTTTGCAGGGGACTGGGATGGCAGCTTTCCGTCGAAGGAAGCTGATGCGACAAACGGGGCCAACTACGGCGCACTGGTTGCAGACTCCAACGCTGCCTTCAAGAACCTTGTGCCCGATTACATCACCCAGGAAAAGATTTTCTACGTTAACAAGTCTGCCTTCAACAATGCGGCCCCGCCCGACGAAAACACCGCGTTCGCCAGTCGGTTGACGGGTGGCGAAAATTGCTACGCCTACGTTCGCGGCCTCACCGACACCTCCAATCCAAGCTGGCCTTTGATTGCTGACGGGTTCGCAACCCCGGCATCTGGAAGCTACACGGCGACGGAAGGCGTCAAGGGCGGCATTTGGAAAGGTAAAGCAGCGATCGTCGTCCGCGTCGATGGCAGCGGACAAGTGGAGCGCCTCAATCCCACATTTCAGGTATTTGGCCCTGCCGGTGGTGCCACCAAAGCCAATATTTTCCTTCAGAATGCTGGCAACAACTGGCTGACTCCCACCAACTTCCTGGTGTTGAATCCTCTTGATCCTCTTGCTCCCTAATTCGGGCATCTAGAACATTCATTCTAAACCGCGCTTCTTTTGCGAGAAGCGCGGTTTTTTTATCCTCCATTCCATATCGCTCCTCGCAGGCAGCAAGGATTGCATCTTCACCGGAACGCATTCCAAATCCACGAGGAGTGTATGACGGAAAAGTCACCGACTTGCCCCACGAGTTGCTTGAAGGACCGGCAAGATAGCCCGCTCGCGCCGCCGAGCACGGGAGATAATGAGGGGGCCACGTTTGGCTTCGATCCCCCGCAGGACGGGCTGGTTATATTACGATGCCGCCAATAGACGGAGCCAATATCCGCTCGCAGTGCGGGCGGTCTACCGGTGTTGCCGCACGCTGGCGGTTCGTTCTACTCCGTTGCGCCCACCCGCGACTTTACTTCGCCGTCCGCTAATTGCGTCACCAATACGCTCCCCGGCGGTGCTTGCTCCACCGAGCGCACAATCTCCCCTTCCGCCGTGCGCGTAATACTGTATCCGCGCCCCAGCGTGGCCTGCGGCCCGAGGACGCGGAGCAAATTTCCCGCTTGATCCAGTCTTTGGCGCGAGGCTTCCAGTCTTTGCTCGAACCCTCGCCGCAATCGCTCGGCGGCGGCCTCCAGTTGATGACGGCGGATGGCCAAAAGCTGATCAGGGCGATGCTCCCGCACCTGCCCAGCCAGCGCGTCCAGGCGCTGCCGGTCGGCAATCAGGCGGTCCGCCAGCGCGCGGCTCAGCGAGGCGGTGGCGAAATCGAGCTGCTGCATGAGCTCCTCAAGCTGCGCCTTGGGCTCGCGAAAAAGGACGCTACGCGAAAGAAATCCCAGGCGCGCGCGCTCCTGCGCCACGGCATCCCGAACATTCCGCTCCAGCGCTCCCGCGATCTGCAAGAACCGGCGTTCCAGTTCTGCCGAATCGGGCGCGATCAACTCGGCGGCGGCGCTCGGGGTGGGAGCGCGGAGGTCGGCCACAAAATCGGAGATGGAAAAATCGATCTCGTGCCCCACGGCAGACACCACCGGAATTTCGGAAGCATAAACCGCGCGTGCGACCGCTTCCTCGTTGAACTCCCAGAGATCCTCCGCGCTGCCGCCGCCGCGCGCGACCACGATGACTTCCACCGGCGGCAACGCGCCGCTGTTGAACTCTGCCACGGCCGCCGCGATCTCCACCGCCGCGCCGCTCCCCTGCACGCGCACGGGGTTGATGACAATCTGGATCCACGGAGCCCGCCGATGCAGGATGTTGATCATGTCGCGCACCGCCGCGCCGGTGGGCGAGGTCACGATGCCGATGGCCTTGGGAAAGCGCGGGAGTGGGCGCTTGCGCTCCGGATCGAAAAGCCCTTCCGCCTCAAGCTTGCGCTTGAGCGCCTCGAATTTCGCCGCAAGCAACCCTTCCCCGGCAGCCTGGACGAGCGAAACGTTCATCTGGTATTGCCCGCGCGCCTCGTAGACGGTCATCATCCCGCGCACGTGCACCAGCATCCCGTCGGAAAGAGGGATCGTCGCATGCCGCAACCCCGGGCGAAAAAAGAGGACACACGGGAGCTGGCATCGGTCGTCCTTGATCGTAAAATATTGGTGCCCCGACGCCTGCTTGCGGTGATTGCACACCTCGCCCTCAACCCAGACTTCCCCCACCGTCCCTTCGATCAGATCACGGAGCGCGCGGGTGATCTCCGTGACGGAAAGGATGCGCGGCTTTGCGTAGGGTGAAGGAGAATTCTCGGGAAACAGATCAGGCATGGAGTGGAGCGGCTATTTTGCTGGAGCAAGTGGAATTGCGCAAGGTCGCCGATCCGCCTCTTTATGCCGACAATCTCAGCAAGGCGGAAACAGCAGCTTTATTGAATCGCGGTGGATCATCGCCTCCACCTCATCCCGGGGAATTTGGAACCCCCCTATTTCCGTTTTGCAAAGACGTTCCAATCCGCCAAGCGTTTCGTTGACGGTGGTGAATGGATAGTCCGTTCCGAACAGGACTTTGGGCCAGACCTTGTAGTCTGTCACCAGCATCAACGTGTGGAAAAACTGCCAGGGCCGATAATGCAAGGCGCTGATGTCGATATAGACATTGGGGTGCTTGCGCGCGACGACGATGGCTTCGCCTTCGTAAGGATGGCCCGCGTGAGCCATGATGATCCGCGCTTCCGGAAAGCGGATCGCAACCTCATCGAGATGCCTGGGGAGCGTACAATCGAGCGGGGCTTGCGAAATGAAGGTGGTGCCGGTGTGCAGGAGTACCGGCAGGCCGTGACGGCTGATGTAACTCCAGAAATCATCAAATCGCCGGTCGTTCGGGTAGAAGCCGGCATACATCGGGAGGAGCTTCACGCCGCGAAGCTTCAGCTCCCGGTGGCCGCGCTCCAGGTCTTCCCGCCATCCCGGCTGGGTGAGATCGACGGTAAGAAATCCAATATAGCGATCCGGGTCTGACGCCACCATCCGTGCGATGCAATCATCCTCCTGCCAGAATCCGCTCAATCTCGCCTTCCCTCCGAACAAAATAACCTTCGTATCTCCGGGCGCGTTGGCCCAGTAGTGGGCGTAATCGGTGACCAGATTCACGGGACCGCCTCTCGCTCTTTCCGCCTGAAGCATCGTATCGGCGGTAAAGGCCGACGCATCGGGCCAATAGTGGGCATGGATGTCGATGATCATGATTCAAGGCCTCCTTGAAAACGTCACGAAAGTCGATTCAAGACCTTCTGCGCGACTTCGAGCGTGCTTTCAATCTCCGCGTCGGTATGCACGGCGCTGACGGAGAGCTGTTTGCAGGGGAGCGGGAAGCAGTAGATGCCTTCCTCAATGAGGCCCAGGCGAAAGCGCCGGTCGAACTCGAAATCGTGATGCGTCAGGGCGTCATGCCAGTCCGATGGGGCATGATCCATGAAATAAGGGCATAAGGCGGAAGCGTTGCGCCCGATGGTTGCTACACGACCGGCATTCCGGAAGAGCTGTTCGAGTCCATTGTGAAGGCGTGCGGATTTTGCCTCGATCCGGGTGTAGATCGCGCCGCCATCGCGGCTCAGGATTTCGAGCGTGGCGATCGCCGCGGCGACGTTGACCGGGTGCCCGTTGTAAGTGCCCGCCACGAGGACCCGTTTCTTCGGGTCGGGATCGCCAAAGAGATCCATGATCTCGGCCCGGCCGCCCAGCACGCCGAGCGGGTAGCCATTGGCCACGGCCTTTCCAAAGAGCGACAGGTCGGGGCTCACACCCGCCACCGACTGGTAGCCGCCCAGCGCCGAACGGAAGCCCGTTTTGACTTCGTCGAAGATGAGCACGACGCCATAGCGATCGCACAAGGCTCGCAGCCCTTCGAGATAGCCGGGCTTCGGCAGCACAACGCCGATATTTTGCAGGACCGGCTCCGTGATCAGGCAGGCGATGGAATGATTGCGAAAGACGTATTCGACCGACTCGAGATCATTGAAATTCACCGTATGAATCCGCCGTTGCGTGCTGGCGGGAATCCCCGCCGAGATGGGCAAAAACGGATATTCGCCCGGCGAGATCCGTGGGCCGATCTCGGAAAGCGGCGGCATCACGGCGCGGCCCACTTCATCATGCCAGCCGTTGTAGCCTCCGAGCGTGGTGACGATATCCTCGCGCCCGGTATGGGCGCGGGAGAGCCGGATGGCCAGGTTGGAGGCTTCGCTGCCGGTGTTGAGGATCTGGACCCGCTCGAGACTGGGGACGCTACGGCAAAGCATTTCCGCCAGCCTGCCTTCCCACGGGGTGGCCCCGCTGCCCATCAGCGACCAACCGCAATCAATGGCGGCATGCACGGCTTCCGTGACTTCGGGATGATGATGACCGAGCAGATGAGGGGCAAACGCCGCGTGGTAGTCCACATAAGTGCGACCATCGGCATCGACAAGGCGGGAGCCTTCGGCCCGGACAAAAACGAGATGTGGCGATGTCTTGCGATTGAGCGAAACCACGCCTCCGGCAATGAAGCGTTCGCTTTGTGTGATGATGGATTGGGAGTCGGAGTAAGAAATCATAGAAAAGTCATGGATAGGCACGAATGGGCACGCGGGGATGTCCGTGGCTGTAGCTTTGAAAGATGTTGACGATTCATGCCTCAAAATGTCAACATTTTAAAGACATGGCATCCCAATCCGAGACGGCTTACCAGAGATTACGCGAGTTGATTTTGAGCGCCGGCATGATGCCCGGGGATCATCTGGCCGAGGTGGAGTGGTCCACCCGCCTGGAGCTTGGCCGCTTTGCCATTCGCGAAGGCCTTAAACGACTTCACGGTGAGGGGCTTGTGACCCGGAATCGTGGGAAATACCGCGTCACGAAGATGACTCCCGAAGAGGTTCGGGAGATCAGCCATTTGAGGGCCGTTCTCGAAATCGGTGCGCTCCGGTTCATGAGGAAAGATATCCCGCGCAAGGCCCTCCACGCCATCAAAACGGCGGCCGCCGATTACGCAAGTCTGGTCAAGAAAGGGTATTACGACGGCGCGCGGGAAGCGGACCTGCGGTTCCACCGCGCCATTGTGGCTGTTTCGCAAAATTCGCGTCTGATCCGCCTTTACGAATCTTCAAACCTCCCGCTCTTGCATGTGACCGTGGGGCGCAACGCCATGCCGCTCGACGACTTCGACCTTGCAGCCAAGGAGCACAACGCTATTTCCGCGGCGCTTGGAAAAGGAGATATCGACCTCGCAGCCCGCTTGTTGGAAGATCACCTCAAACGAGGCGAATCTGAAGTGATCGGAGGCGAAGCACCGGTTACCCGCCGCTCTTCCTCCCGTAATGAAAAAATATGACATTCTGGTCAAAAACGCCCGCGTGGTCGATGGGACGGGCGCTCCGTGGTATTTTGCGGATGTAGCGATTGCCGGGGAGCGGATTGCGGAAATCGGCACGATTGCCCCGGCGTCTGCCGCGCAGGTTGTGGAGGCGGAGGGTCGCTTTCTTACTCCCGGCTTTGTCGATGCCCATGTGCATAGCGACCTCGCGTTGCTTGCCGATCCCGATTTTCCGGCCGGCATTTTTCAAGGCGTGACTTCGCACGTCATCGGGCAGGACGGCATCTCGTATGCCCCCTCTTCCCCGGCCTGGCAGAAACACCTGCGACAATACTTCGCGGGAGTCAATGGAGACCCCGCCCTGAATTGCTCCTGGGAATCGGTGGCGGAGTATCTGCGCTGTTTTGAGGAGCAAGTCGCCCTCAATGTGGCTTATCTCCTGCCGCAAGGGACGATCCGCCTTGAAGTGATGGGGTTCGAAACCCGCCCTCCGACCCGGGATGAGATGGCCCGGATGCAGGCCATCGCCACGCAGGGAATGAGAGAGGGCGCCATCGGGATTTCAACCGGTCTCGACTATATCCCCTGCCATTATTCGGGCACGGAGGAGTTGTGCCAACTCTGCAAGCCGGTGGGCGAACTTGGCGGCATCTATGTCTCGCACATCCGGTCATACGGGGCGGCGCTCGCTGAAGCTGTCGCGGAAACGGCTGACATCGGGCAAGCCGCCGGTATGCCGGTGCATATCTCCCACTACAACGGGCCCGCGCCATTGCTGGCGAGGCTTATTGACGAAGCGCGCGCGGGAGGGTCCGATATGACCTTCGATACCTACCCGTTCCTGGCGGGATGCACGATCCTGAGCATGGTGGCCCTGCCCCGGTGGATGGAAGAGGGCGGGACTGAAGAGACCTTACGGCGTCTGGGCGATTCGAGGGTCCGCGAAAAGTTGACCTCCTGGTTCGCCAACCCCGCTTATCCTTTGGCATCCCTGCAATTGGCTTATGTCGATTGTGAGGAAGACCGCGAGCTGGAAGGACTACGCCTGCCCGACGCCGCCGCGAAACGGAGCCAGCCGCTCCCGGAATTTATTTGTGATCTACTGGTTCGTTCCCGGCTAAAAGTGGCATGCGTCGCCCACCACTCCAATCGTACCGAAGAGGATATGCTCGCCTTGATGCGCCACCCAGCGCACGTTGGCGGAAGCGACGGGATTTACACCGGCTCGCGGCCGCACCCGCGGGGGTTCAGCACCTTTGCCCGGTTTCTCGAATACGTCCGCGATCGTGGCGTGATGCCACTGGAAGAGATGGTGCGCCATTTGGCGTGGCATCCGGCCCGTCGCTTCCACCTCAAACATCGCGGCCAGATCGGGGAAGGATTTTTCGCGGATCTCGCCTTGTTCGATCTCTCCCGGATCAAGGCCCACGGAGCCTACGGCGAAGAGCCTCGCTTTGCGGAAGGAATGGACTGGGTGTTCGTCAACGGCAGGCCGGTGCTGGCGAATGGCCGACCAACGGGCATTCGACCGGGAAGAGCCGTTCGCGGTCCGGCGTTTTAGATGTTGGAGCGAACGGAAGGTTCTTCGCTGTAATGAAAAGTTACCAAACGAGAATGGTGCGGCAGCACCGGTAGACCGCTCGCGCCGTCGAGCGCGGGGTTCGGCTCCCGTGGACTCACAAGAGTCGCATCCCAACACCAGCAGCCCGTCCTGCGGGGATGGGCGCCAAACGGCACTCTTCCCCCATCCCGCGCTCTCGGCGAGAGCGGTCTACCGGGCTTTTCGTCACGCACCCGATATTTGCGAGCCTAAATTTCCTTCAGCAAACTGCGGATCAGCCCTTCGCTCTCGGTCTTTGCATTAAGGGTCCGCAGTTTCCCTTTCCTATCGAGAATCCATAGAGTAGGGAGCGCGTTGATGCCCAGACTTCTTACCAGCAGGCCGCTCCAGCCCTTGCCGTCCCAGATTACGGGCCAGGAACCGGTCTTCAGCATTGGAAGCGCCTCTGGGGTCGGGTCGAGGCTGACGCCGATGACGGCGACCTCCCGTTCGGAAAAGGTCTTCCGCAGATAATGGATTTCCTCCAAGGCCGCGATGCTGGGAGCCGACCAACTGGCGAAGAAGTAGACGAGCACCACTTTGCCGCGATGCTGCTCGCTGTCGACAGCGCTCCCTTCCGCAGTTGTCCCCTGGATGGCGACCGGCGTCCCAAGCAGGGCCAGGCGTTTAAGATCGTCGTGAATCCTCGCCCGGATCTCGTCGGTTCGCGCGGCTTTCAAAGCCTCCTCAAGCATCGTCTGTTTGCGCCTTGGCTGGCTGTCGTAGAGGGTGGCGACCTCGGCCATCAACCCTGCAATGCGCCGGTCGTTGGGGAACTGCTTGCGAAACGATTGCATCCGGCTGGTAATCGCTTCCCGGTCGGCGTCCGTGGGCAGGGTCACCCCCCGCATGGTGAGGGAGATCTTGGCAAAGGCGACATCGGCACGGCGATTCTCCGGGACGGCTTCCTCCATGCTGTCGAGCAACCGCAGGGCTGCGTCGTAGAGGGCGGGCGTTTCGGAAAAATCGCCCTTCACTGCCAGCAGGTGCGCGAGCCGCAACCGGGCGTCCACGGCGCGGGAATCGGCCGGGTGATCACGCAGAAACTTGCGAAGCGCGCTTTCCTGTTTGGCCAAGAATGCAAGAGCCGCCGTACGGGCCTGTTCACGGGTGGTGGTAGGTTCCTTCGGCCCGGAATCGAGCGACATCAACGCTTTCCAGTCGGCATCGGCGGGGGATTCGGCCGCTTTCAGGGGCGAAAGCGCAAGCCCCAGCGGAATAAAACAGGAGGTGATGGCGGCGAGGAGACCGCGATAGGCGGAGAGAGTCATGGGTCGACGGTTTTCAAAGTCGCCACGAGAGGGCGATGGTCGCTGGCGTCCTTCCAGATCGGTTGGCGGTAAAGATAGCAGCGGGAGCGATCGACGGCCGGCGAGAGCGCTTTGTTGACGAAGAGGTAGTCGATACGGGCGTAGACATCCTTGACTTTCCAATAGTGCGTCCAGCGGTCCCCGTGGCTGTCTTCCAGGGGCAGGGCGGTCAGGGCGCCCGGTCCACCCCGGATTCCCGCCACTTCGCGCACGGTGGCTTCGTCTTTGGTGTCGTTGAAGTCGCCGAACACCAGCAGATGGATTTGCGGGTCGGTCTCCAGAATGCGGTCGATGTGTTTGCGCAACAAATACGCCTCATTGCGACGCAGCACCTCCTCACCCTCGCGCACCTCGAGCTTGGATTTCAGATGCACCCCGAGAACGCGCAAATGGTATCGATCCGTAATCGCGACCGTGACGTCGAGAATGCCCCGCTTCACTTTCTCTCGCGAACCGTTGGCGTCGAAGGAGAGATCGGCGATCGATTGGCGGGCCACAATCGGGAAACGGCTTACAAGCGCAAGATGCCGGTCGGCATCGGCGGCTTCCAGGAACTCAAAGTCGGTGTACCCGAGCCCCGCCGCAGTCAGACGGCTGCGAAATTCCTCAAACTGGCGAGGAGGGCCCATTTCGACGATCCCCAGAATATCGGGACCGATCTCCCGGACGACCTGGATGACGGCATCCGCCGCCTGGGCGGATTTCCCCGGCTTTTTGCGCCCGACCTCCAGCAGCGGCGCATAATTCTGGACATTATACCCTGCAAAAACGACGTCCCTGCCAAACGCGCCCGGCGTCCAAAGGGCCAGCAGGCCAACGAGGAGGAGGGATTTCATCGAAATAAAACGGCCCGCGCTTTTAGAAAAACGCGAGCCGAAGAAAACAAAAACGCGGGCGGGAAAGGGGTTAACCCAAGGCTTAAACCTGAGGCTTATCCTGGGGCGGCGGCGTCGCGGAAGCCACGTTTTCGGCTGGCGCTGCCTGGACCTGCGGCCTGTGCTCCTGCAGATCCCGGGGTTGCAGCACGGGCGGTTCATCCGCGCGGGAAATCTGACGGTGCATATCGTCCTTGGCTTTGGTGAATTCATTCATGGCCTGCCCAAGACCGCGAGCGAGCTCGGGAAGGCGCTTTGCACCGAAAAGCAGCAACACGATCAACAGAATGATGATCATATCGGGCCCGCCCAGATTGAAGATACTCGAGACGATATTCATAACCTAACCTGATACACCTCCCCACGGCGATTGCAAAGGAAAGGTTCGCGGGGGGGTCCTGCGCCTGTGCGATTATTTTTTCTCGTCGGGCTTGTTATCGGGATTGTCGTCCGCGTTCCAGATCCGGATGACGACCCACACGAGGGCCACGCTGAAAATGGTGGCGAAGATAATCTGGGCCACCCGCCCCCAAAAGTCGGCTGATTCTAACATTACGGGATCAGTTTCGAAATAATGGCCGGGGTTGGCAACCCCCAAGTCTCCCACTTTTTCTGATACTCGCCCCATGGCAGAAGCGCGTAGTGCGGGTTCTTCCCGGCATCGAGCCAACGGATCATGGAGACGATATCCTTCTCTGCCATCGTCGTGCAGCCAGCCGTCGGCCGGGTTTCCCCACGCCGGATGTGGAAGAAGATGGCGCTTCCCATGCCGGCTACAGGGGCGGGATCGGCGTTATGGCGGATCTCCACAAGCCAGCGGTAAGCGAAATCGTTGTGCCGCATCTTTTCCTTTTCAAACCAGACCGGCGGATTCTTGGGGTCCACCACCACATGACGATTATAATTGGGGAGCGTCGGGTCGTCGATCCAGGCATCGGCCTCGGTGATCGTGCGGTATGGGTAATCCGCCCCGGAAGGAAGCGTTTTATCGTGGGTGTAAATCTTCCCGATGCGGAACACCCCGGCGGGGGCCCGCGAATCGCGCTCCACTTTCTTTCGGCCCGGTTCGTTGGTCCCCAGAACGCCCCGCCCCCAGGCGAGGCCGTTCTTTCCGAACAGCACCGGCACGGGCTTCAGCGCGGGCTTCCACTCGCCCTTGGCGCTGCGCTCCAGGGCGATCATCTTGCCCGTGGAGGAGTCCCACCCCGGAGCGATACTCACAAGGAGCTGCTGGACTTCGGTGCCAATCGCGCCTTGGCCCGCATTGGCCGCAGCCACCGCCGCCACCAAAGGCAGGAGAATGGAAATAAAGGAGAGAAAACGCATGACCCGGGCAATCAAGCCGGGTCTTTACCTCGGCGCAAGCAGGGAATCCACCAAACCTGAATTCCGATGTTGGAGCGCGCAAGGCCGCCGCGAGCAACTTCGGCTTTCAGGTTAAATATCTTTGGCGGCGCGAAATCGTTCCGCCGCCAGCAAAATGCCCGCCGCCTTGTCGAGCGTCTCCTGCCATTCCTGGGCGGGTTGCGAATCGGCCACGATGCCCGCCCCCACATGGAAGTGGGCTTCCCCCTCTTCGATCACCACCGTCCGGATGGCGATGTTAAACTGGCTCTCCCCGTTGAACCCGAAATAACCGATGGCTCCGGTGTAAAGGCCGCGCGGCACCGTTTCCAACTCCGCGATAATCTCCCTGGCCCGCTTTTTGGGAGCCCCGGTGATGGAGCCCCCCGGGAAGCAAGCCTGCAAGGCGCTCACGGCGTCCACCTCCGGGCGAAGTTCCCCTTCCACCGTCGAAACGAGATGAAACACCTGCTCGTACCGCTCCAGATGCAGCATCTCGCTTACTCGGACGGAGCCGAACTTGCACACCTGCCCGAGGTCGTTCCTTTCCAGGTCGGTGATCATCACCAGTTCGGCGGCTTCCTTCGCCGATGTCACCAACTCGCGAGCGCTCTTTTCATCCGCCAGAGGGTCGTGACGGCGGGGCCGCGTTCCCTTGATGGGGCGGGTGCGGATCCGGCGTCCGCTGATCTTCAGGAAAAGCTCCGGTGAAGAGGAGAGCACGTCTCTTCCGTTAAGGGAAAGCAGCGCGGCATACGGCGCGGGGGAGGATTGCCGAAGCGCGGTGTAGAACCCAAAGAGATCGCCGCCCGGTTCCCAAGGGGATGAAAACCGGTGCGTCAGATTCACCTGATAGATGTCGCCGCCGGCAATGTACTCTTGCGCCCGGAGCACCTTGGCGATGAACTCCTCGCGCCGCAGAGCGGGGGAAAAACAAAGCGCTACCCCGCCTGGCCTTGGTTCCTTCGCCCGGGACGGTTTCGGCCAATAAACGGGCAGCCCGGGATCGCCCACTGAAAACCATTCGCCGGTTTGGTGCCGGTAGGCCAGCAGCCCATCGTAAAACCCGAAGGAGAAGCTCCCGTCGTACTCCACCCAGCCCGCCGCGAAGCCCGTCGGAATGGAGCCGTCGCAGTTTCCCGAAACCTGCCGCGCGTCGATCTTCGCACGAAGCTTTGTGCGAAGATCGGCCCAATCCTGCTCCGTCCGTCCCGTAAAAATTTCCGATGGCCGTGCGGCGATGAGCGAAAGAGATTCTTGTGCCCTCCCTTCTAAAATCCCGGAGGAGGGCTTCAATGCCGTATCGAAGAAAACCAGACCCGGAAGCCCCGTGCAACGAGCCGCCACTTCGGCAGGCGAAAGCCCAAGTTGGAGGGGTAATATATCAGTCGACTTGAACACTTCATGCATCGTGGCGAGACTTCTTTTCAAATCAAACGATTTCTGGTTAAGTATCCGACGCTCGAATGAAAACACGCCCATTTCTCGCCGCAGCCTTGATGGCAGGCCTTGTCTCCGTAGCTTCCGCCCAAGAGGCCATTCAAAGCGCGGCCGTTCCAAGCGCCGCGTCCGCTCCAGCCAGCGAGGAGGCGACGACGGCTCCGGTCCTGGCTCCCGAAGGGGAAGCGCCAGCAACACCGGCCTCGCCCGAGCCCGTCAATTCCGAGGCGGAAAGCTCACCCGTGCCGACGAAAATCGATCCTTCGGCGTTTCAGCAGAGCATCGACGAGCCGCTTCCGTTGATCCCCGAGTCAGGCTCCCCAACCTACGAAACGGATGCCTCTTTTCTTTCCAACAACCCCGGAGAAGCCGGCGTCGAAAAAACCGGTCCGCTGAAAAAGGGAACCGCCGAACAGTTGCGGCAGGCAATCCGCATCCGGGAGTTGAAAACTCTGGCACATCAGGATACCGCCGTTATTGCCGAACTCGCCCGGGCCCAGAGTGCCGCCACCTTTGAGGGAAGACGGGTCGCCCTGCGCAATTATTACACGCTTTTGAATGCGAAAATCGTTAAGGCCGATCCCTCGCTGAAAGAGGCGCTGGAAGGCGAACTTCGGCGCAAGCTGGCCCGTCTGGAGCAGCATCGCGTCCGTCCCTCGAAGTTGATCGAGCCGATCAAGGAACTGGCGGGCAGCCGCTCCAGCGACCACGGCGCGGAGGAAAAAAAGCAGTAGTCCTCCCCGAGATTATCAAGGTTAGGTCGGTGTCCGGGAATTAGCCCGAGACGGTTTTTCTGATCCTTCAAGACGCGAGCATGGGCGTTTCCGTGCTCCTTTCGCGTTGTCATGGAATTGTAACAAATCGGAACGTGTGCCTTGCTGATGGATCGGTTTAGACTCGACGATCCATGTTAATCGAGTGCCACCAAAGCGAAGAGATTCATATTTGCGACGTCGCCGGGCGGCTTGATAGTCTAAGCAGCCCTATTTTGGAACAGAGGCTCGATGCGATGATCTCTGCGGGCCAAACCCCGCTGGTGATTGATTGTTCCGGTTTGGAATATGTGAGCAGCGCCGGGCTCCGCGTCTTTTTGGCAGCGCAGAAAAAGATCACGATTTCCAAAACCAGGATGGCCATTTGTTCGGCCTCGAACGGGGTTAGGGAAATTTTTGAAATCTCCGGTTTTCCGGCGATTATCGAGTTTCACACGGACAGGGCCGCCGCGGTGCGATCTCTCTCTTAAAAAGCGCGGTGTTCGCGGGCTCCCGTCATGACCGAGATTCTAGCGACTTTTCTGGCGGGGTTGAGTCTCTTCCTCGCTGGAATCAATGACATCAAGGTTCATCTTCAGCAGATTACCAGCCGTCGCTTTCGCCGGGTACTGGCGCGGTGGACGAATCGGCCTCTGGTTGCCTCACTCTGGGGGTTTGCTCTTGGAGCGATCACCCAAAGCTCTACGGCCGTCACCTTCATTCTCGTCAGCGTCATCTCGAGCGGGTTGATGACGGTCTCCAAAGCGTTGCCCGTGGTGGCCTGGGCAAACCTGGGGACCGCTCTTCTTGTTCTCCTGGCCGCCGTCAATATCCACGTGGCGGTGCTCTATCTCATTGGGCTTGCCGGGTTGATGAATATTGTCAAAGCTCGGGGGAAGGTTCGCATTCTGGCGGGGACGTTTTTTGGCATCGGCATCCTCTTTCTCGGCCTCAAGCTGATGAAGGACGCTTTCGCGCCGCTTCCCTCCTTTCCGTGGTTCACCTCACTGACCGAATTTCTTCATGGGTCGATTTTTGCCTGCTTCCTTTTGGGCGGCCTCTTACGTGTGGTGATCCAATCCTCTTCAGCAATCGCCATCATCGCCATCGCGCTCGCGCACGGGGGATTGTTGAAGGAAGACCAGGCGATGCTGATGATGTTTGGCACTGGCGCAGGGGTGGCTGCTACCGTGCTCCTGCTCGGGGTAAACATCGCCGGGATCCCCCGTCAGATCGCTCTTTTTCAAGGAGGAATCAATCTCTGTGCGAGCCTTCTCCTTCTCTTCTCATTCTATCTCGAAGTATGGACAGGGCTTCCACTCATCAGTTCTCTTCTGCAGAGCCTTTCCTTTGGCCTCGAAGACCGGCTTGCCTATTCCTTTGTGGCGCTGCAAAGCGTTTGCGTCTGCTCGGCGTTGATTCTTCAGCCCGGCGCATCCCGTTGGCTGGCTCGCCTCTCTCCCCCCACCCTGGAACAGGATTTATCCAAACTGCACTTTATTCACGACCAGGCTCTGGAGGATCCCGTCTCTGCTTTGGAACTGGTGGACAAGGAGATTCTGCGCCTGCTCAAGTATGCGCCGCAATCCCTCGATAGCGTCAGGGACGAAGGGACCGGGGGAGCCGCCGAAAGCAAGAGCCTCCACCTTGCAAGCGGTTCGGTGGCTCGGGAGATCCAGAACTTTCTTGCTGATCTGGTGAACAAGCCCCTGACGCGAGAAGCCTCCGGCCAACTCCTGAGGCTTGAACGGCGGTTGGCCTTGACCATGGCGCTGAGTGAGAA
Organism: Chthoniobacteraceae bacterium; assembly: GCA_037190965.1. Classification (GTDB taxonomy): domain Bacteria; phylum Verrucomicrobiota; class Verrucomicrobiia; order Chthoniobacterales; family Chthoniobacteraceae; genus DATMFV01. The sequence goes on along the minus strand of JBBCKI010000024.1, from coordinate 45,150 downwards.
TGTTTCCGGGCTAGTCCAAACGATAGAGTGCAACCAAGTCTCTCCAAAGCTGGCCCCGCTGCTCCATAACATGGTCGAGGCCCTTGCGACCCTCCTTTTGAGCACCATCGATGCCGTGGAAACAGGAGACGCCATGGACATTGATCTTTTGCAACGCATGACCGAAGACCGGGGCGATATGATGGAGCGGCTGCGCCGTGCCTATATCAACGCCGAACGGGAACTGGCGCATCAGGATCGCGCCACGTTATTCTACATCACCTCACTTTTTGAGCGCGGCGTTTGGATCATGCGCCAGATCAGCCTCTCGTTGCAAAAGAACGACGGAGAGAATGTTTCTTTGGTCTCCTTTTAGCCAGCGGGTGATAGGGAGAGCCGTTCCTAAACCGGGTCCAGGGCGGACGGGGCTCCAATCCTCACAGCTCATTAAATCGCTTGCGATTACCGCCATGAAACGCTTTCCTTCTCTCGCCTATCACCCGCCGGGGTGGCGAAATTGGCAGACGCGCCAGACTTAGGATCTGGTTCCGAAAGGAGTGCAGGTTCAAGTCCTGTCCCCGGCACTTAAATCTCTGATTTCCAGAGACTTACAAAAACACCTCGAAAGGAATTTCGGGAAGTTTTTGCTTGACCGAGACACGCTTTGAGGCACGTTTTCACGATGCAGGTGAAGACGGAAACAAAGATCCACCCAAAGCGAAATCGCAGTGGGAGCGTCAGCTACCGGGTCGATTTGGGCATGGTGCAGGGGAAGAGAAAGCAGCCGACCTTTCCCACTTTGGCGGCAGCTCAAGAATTCAAACGCAAGGCAGACGAAGAAATTCGACGGAAAAGCCCGCTGGCGCTGTCCGATTTGGCGCAATCAACCCGCTATGAGGTCTTGGGAGCACTCGAAAAACTGCGCCCCTACGGCGCATCCCTCAACGATGCCGTTGAGTTCTTCTTAAAACACGCGAAGCCATCGAAGCCCGCAATTTCCTTCAAAGAGGCAATCAGAGAGTTTCTTAAAATTAAAACCAAAGCCGGTCTAAGTCAGCGATACCTCGAATCTGCCGAAGAGTATTTCGGCGCACTCCAAAAGTTCTTCAAAGACTGCCTCGTTACTAACGTGGATTTCAAGCAAGCGGAGGGGTACATTTACAACAAGAATCACAAGTGGAACCAAACCACACGGAGAAACCATCTACGACATGGCGTCCTGCTGTTCAATTTTCTAGCCGAGCGCGGCTACATCTCCCGAGAACTCAATCCCTTTGCCAAGGTTCCAAAACCAAAACAAATCGAAAGCAAGGTTACCTGCCTGACCACAGCGGATGTTAAGACACTCCTTCAGCACGCTCTGGATTCGAACGCCAAGGCGGAGTGCGCGTGCATGGTCCTTGTACTCTTCTGTGGAATTCGGGTCGAGGAAGCACAGAAGCTCGACTGGCAGCATATAAACCTAGAGCAAAGACGAGTGGAGGTCACTGCGGCGATTGCGAAAAAGGGGAGAAGGCGGTCCAATGAAATTCCAAAAAATGCGTTAGCTTGGCTGGAATGCTGCGCCTCTACAGGCAGGGTGTCGCCAAAGAATTACTCAAATCGACTGCGCAAAGTCCGCGAAGGCGCTAAAATCGAATACCATCAGAATGCGATGCGCCATTCATTCGCCAGCTATCACGTCGCAGCTTTCAAAAATGCAAGCGCAACGGCTGTGCTCCTAGGACATCCCAATGCAGTTCTCCTGTACAATACCTATCGTGATGTCGTTCACCACAAGGATGCGCTAAAGTTTTGGAACATACTACCGAAGGGAGTCATGGAAAAAAATCAGCATTTAGTCGATTCAATTAAGATGAAGCTGTCGTTGGCTTAAAGATTTGGTGAAATCGACGCTCAGTTGGTCAACAACGATCCTTGCAAAGGAGATCAATGCCAGACGATCTCGCTCTGACTTGAACTGCTGAAGGAAAACAGCCTCCCCCTCAGCGTTAAAGCGAAACGCTAGGATACTGTCTTCGGATTCGTTGTTCTCAATCGACACACAACCATTATCAACAAATTTAAAAAAACTCAAGATCATAAATCCGCAGAAATGCAACTTTTATTTCTTGATTTTTTGTTAAAAACGGCGTAGCCAATAGCCCGTCGCAAGTCATTGCTCTCTTTCGCAGATAGGTTGAACTGATTGCGAGATATACATTAGATTGTCTTTTTCTAGCACCTGACAGCCCCGCCGCCGTTTTTGAAAAAAACGGAATCACTGGAAAATCTGCGAGAACCGGGGGGCGGTGAACTATTTCTCCCCCAGAAATGCCCCTCAATCGCTTTTAAATGCCTGTAGCCGCCGCTTTTGCTTCACGAAAGGGTTGGTGCAGCCGTCCAGCCCTTACATTGCTTTAAGTAACCTCTGGCAAGACGGCTCATATTCCCCATGCTCAAGCCATGCCGCAGGCAGAAGTCACGCAGACCGAATGTTTCGACCAATACACCTTCTGGAGATAGAAAACGGTAAACTTTGGAAATCTTCGCCGCAATCTTAGCTCCGAATCCCGGACGCCTTTTTCCGGTTTTTGCAAGCGACTGCTTTCTACGAGTCTCTTCGCTGAGTTTATAGCCTCGTCTACTGCCACCCACGGGTGAAACGTTGTATGCTTCTCCTCCTCGGATGGCATCGGCAATATAGAATTCCTCCCGCTCGCGCACTTGATCTTCATCTTTGATCCGCTCAAGAATAAAAAAGGCAAACATTTCACGCCCATGCCTATTGTATGCAACCTGAAGGCTTTTGCTGAAATGAGTTCCTTTGGCAAGATCACGCCAGTGCTCTAACGCTCTTTTCTCGATTCTTGAGGTGCTGCCGATGTAGCGATGTCGGTCGGCAAGGCATACTACGGCATAAATTACGATCCCTTGGGTATTCACCCATGTCTTTACACAGAAAATGCCGTGGGAATAAAAAATTTTAATTCTCGGTTAAAAAGCATTAATTAATGTGTAAATATAACTAGCCCGCCGCCTCGATGGGTCATAGCCCCTGTTTGGAATTCGAGGTGGACGATGAGTAAGGGTCAACGTAGTCTGGAATAGACGGACAGACGCCCCCGAAACATAAGGAAACGACGCCGTGCGCATGCCAGTAGTCTCTTGAGGGAGCGAAAACTGCGCTTTTAGCGAGGCTCAATGCGCCGGGCTAGATCTTGTGGAAAATGCGGAACGAAAGTTCTCAAAAACCCGGAGACGGTAAGACTCGAAAGAGTCGAAAATTGGCTAGCTGGTTTAATCGGAGTGACTCCCGAGCCGGTCGAGTCGATAGCGGAAACGGACGCTCGCCTTAAGAGCTAGGATGCATTCGCCCTACCAAGGGGAAAGTCGGACCTACGATTGCCGTTTTCACAACGCAGCAAGCTACTCAAGCGAGTGGCAAGCGGTTGTTGCGGGAGACCTATCTCCTTATAGCCCAAAAACGCTTTGATCGGCGTCTAGGGCTAACCATGTCTTGACGCCACCGCTACGTTTCGCTTACGCGATGATTTAGTCAAAAAAATCAGGTTGGGCTAACTGTGAAGAATGAGCAGTTAGCCACTTAGGAGCGGATGAACCGACTAAGCGGCGCGTCTTGACGCGACGCGAAGTCGGTGAATCAAGCGACCCACAGAGAAACTCGATCAGAATAATCCAGAATTTCTTTAAAACTTCCTTAGCCCGGAAATTCTAAGTTATTTTCATGAGCTTTCAAAAAGCTCGACCGAGGTCGGGAATTGTTCGCTGTCGCTCTCAATTCGAGCTTTTTTCACTGGATGGGATGTTGTCCGCTACGCGTCCAAATCCCTGTTTCGTTTTATCATGAGGAAGATAGGACCGGGGGCTCGCTTCTTCGATCATGAGTTCTCGGACCGATTGAATGTATCCACTGCTAAATCGGCTCCAAACTCATAGGGTTCCCCCTGCTCTTCGAGATATTCCTTGCGGGAGAAGCGACCAGCGGCTTTATAGCGCTCAGTCACTGATCCCTGCTCCCCTTAAATCTTGGCTCTCGATGCACAGGAATCAGCTCCGTGGGAAAAAGATCTTCGATGTTGGCTTCGAGGGCGCGTGCAAGGTATGGAATTTCATGGTCGGAGACCGATCTAACGCCACTTTCAATCTTGGCAAGGGTGCCTCGAGTCAAATCGAAGCCCAAAACCTGACACTTTACGGCAACCTGCTCCTGAGTAAGACCTTTGTAAGCCCGAATCTTGCGAATGTTTGAGCCGATAATGTTGAGCGCGGATTTCATGCCCCCGTAGGACGGGGTACTCAAGATAAAGGGTACATTTCATGGAAGTGCTCGTATAAAGGAGCACATTTCCTTGACCTCGCCCGTTGTTTACTCCGATAAAGGAGCGTTTATATGGACAGCGATTTACAATTGAAGGCATCGCCTTTTCTGAGCCCTTCCGGCTTTGCCGGGAAAATGAAACCCCTCTTGTTTTCGGTGGTCTGCCTCCTACCTGTTCACGGCAACTCTGCGACCATTGCTTCCGATAGGGCTGCAAATGCCGCATACTCGACGGGCTGGAGCAACGGCAGCAATGGCGGGTACGGCTGGGGCTCTTCTTGGACCCTCAATTCTAGCGGTCCCAGTGGCACGTTTTCGGCAGGGACCGCCTTGACCTTGCAAGCAAGCACAGGCACAAACGCCCAAGCGGTCCGTTCATTTGGCGGGGCTTTAGGGATAGGGCAAACATTCAGCATGGACTACTACAGTGGTACGCTCGAAATGGGGAGCGTTGCCGGGTTCAAGCTGGAGAACGCCTCGGGCAGTCTACTTTTTGAGTTCGACTGTTACGGAGGGTTCACTCCCAGTTACACGATGACGGATGACGATGGACCGGGGTGGAAGTCAGCGAATAAGACGACTCAAGGAATCCACATCGAATTCACTCTTACGGGCGCTTCCTCGTACACGATTGCCGTAAATCAAATCGGCTCGACAACGGTCATAAGCAGAAGCGGAAACCTGATAGCCGCCGCTGGAGGGACTGAAATCTCGCAGTTTCACCTCTTCTTCAACGGAAATGCCCCGTCCACCACTTCAAATCAGCAGTCGTTCAACAACTTTGCCGTGGTCCCTGAACCATCAGGCATTGCGCTCCTCGGAATGACAGGCGGATTATTGCTCTCTGCTTACCGAGTCCGGCGGAGAACAAATTGATTTTGAAGGATAACTTTTACAGAACAATGAAAATCAAGCTACTGGCAGCCGTTCTCTCAATCTGCGCGTCAACACTCGCCTGTGCGCAAGAAAAGCTCGACGATAAGTTTATAGCGGAGATCATCTGCCAAGGACAAAAGTCCTTTCGATTTGAGAAATCCCCAACCTTCTCAATCGTCGGAGACCCCGGTGTTTATCGAAAAATGATTCTGGAGGTCGTCTCTGAACTCAATGCCGTCTGGGAAGGGCTTCCCGTTCAGATCATTGTTGTCGCCGATAACGACAAGAAGGCTGATATCGTCTACAACACGAAACCAATCACGCAGGCTGAGTTAAGCAAAGCTTTTGACGTGGATCGAGAGTATAAGAACGGGTACATTTTTAAGGCAACGATCATTTCGAACTGGCTACCAGAATGGACTCTTGGAGAACCCGATAAACGAGGTGCATATCATAAAATCATGAATGCGATGGGGTTTGCGAATGTGGGCGAAAAGATCCGCAAAGATTCCATGTGGAGTGTTTCGTCTTATATCGGCGAACGCCTTCCCATGACACCGACCGAAATCGACAAACAGGCGATCCGCTTCAAGTACGAGATCCCGTCTGGAACCGACAAATGGAAAGTTCGGGAACTCGCAAAAAAGACGCTCAAATGAAAAAGACATTTTTGATTCTCGCCGCGACCCTCGTTTGGTCCTCCTTGGACGTACAAGCAATCGATCCTAAGCTTGCGACATATGTCTTGTGTGGAAAGCGGGGCGAATCCATTCGGTTTGAGAAATCCCCCACTCTTTCTATCATCGGAGAATTTGGAGCCAACCGGGCGATAATTGCAGAAGCAGTGGAGGGAATTAACGAGACCCTGAAAGGACTCCCTGTTCAGATCAAACTGATCGAAGACGGGAATGAGAAAGCAGACATCGTTGTAAGGGGTAGCCGGGCAAACGGCGATGGGAACGGCGTGACGGTAGGAGCGAAACTGAAAATCCAGAATAAAGCGATCACCCGTGCTGAGGTCTGGTATCCCATTTACAGTGAAGAAGGATTTACCAACCCGGCTATTGCTCCCTACCTTTTGCTTTGGAGTCTCGGCTTTCCAGAGGACCGGGAGGAACGGACGCGACTAGACCACGATTCATTTTGGGTCATACCTTTTCCTGAGCAGCCTACCGAGACGGACAAACGGCTTATCCGGTTGAAGTACGAGCTTCCAACCGGCACGAGTAAAACCAGAGTGCAGCAAGAGGCGCAAGCACGTCGGTAGGATGCGACGAGACTCTAACATCTGCCAGTTCTGTAGTCTCTACGTGGGAATCCACGAGTTAACCTGTCCACAGTGCCACCAACCGCTTGTTCACGAGGCACGCGAAGGAATTGCAATTTGGCGGCTGGGAGACATTGAAGATGGGATCTTGGGTCCGATATGCGTTGGACTCAGAGAAGCCTTTGGGTGGGGCTGTCGTTATTCAACCGACCTATTTGGACGAACGCGCCTCTTCACGTTCAGAATGGAAGGGGCTTTCCGCTGGCGTCTTCCTTGCTCAAGTCTACAGGCGACACCGTAAAGGAACCTTCGTCAACTTGGGCATGACGGCGCAAAACATCGTCCCGAGTCGGCGCTACAATTTCTTGTTTGGTTACGCCTACCTCGGACTACCAGCGGCGACCATAAGCCTACATCCCCTTTCTCAGGATACGCCAGATTCGGAATTGTTGATTGAACGAGCGGTGAAAATCGCGATGAAATCGGGCATACGCTCAACTTGAATCATCACGCCTATGAGGATCGCGTCCCGGTGCTGTATGACGGCAGACGAAACGAAGGATTCCCTTGAACTGCTCGATTCAGAATCAGCCGGGTTTTGTGCCGATTGCCAGCGTCGAGCAAAGACTACTCCGGCGAGGTAGACTCCTCAGCAATGGGATCAATCTGATTCTGGGGGGATCGTCATTCACGGACTAACTTGCAATGAAAGAACGATAAGTGTGTTCAAAAAAACATTCACCGATTTTTCTCAGAACGGACAGAGAGCCGGTTGGCAGGAAATGGCTGAATAAGTGTATTCACGAAAACAGTTGATTTTTCGAATACATCCCTCCATTTCTGAAGGCATGGAAAAGAGCCACCCCAGCGTTCCCGTTGCAATCTTGGTCAGGGTTTCGACCGTTAAACAGGAAACCGACCGTCAAATTTCCGAACTGCGGGAATATGCTACTCGAAAGGGATACGAGGTTGTTGAGATTTGCCGCGAGGTTATTTCTGGTCGAGCGGATGAATCAGACCGCCACGGGCTGAGGCGCGCTGAAGAGCTTGCTTCTTCTGGAAAGATCAAAAAGATTCTCGTCCACGAAGTTTCGCGTCTTTCACGCAAGAACAGCACCACTCACCGATTCGTCGAGATTCTTGAGGAATGCGGCGTGTCCCTTTACTGGCACGCCCAAGGCATTGAAACCCTTCTGCCTAACGGAAGGAGAAACCCAGCAGCCGGAGTAATGCTTGCCCTCCTCGCTGAAATGGCTCGAAGCGAGGTGGAAATTCTCCGGGAAAGGATAAACTCCGGGTTAGCAGAGGCGCGACGCAAGGGTGTGAAACTTGGTCGCCCCAAAGGTTCAAAACTTGAGCGAAATACCTTCCTGCAAAATCACAAAGACATTGTGCGCCAATTGAAAGCAGGGCAATCAATCCGGCATACGGCTAAGATTACGGGAACTGGTATATCCACCGTGCAGAGAGTCAAGAAAGCATTGGCTGCATGAGAGCCTAAATGAACTGATTCGCTCCAACTCTGAATATCCATCCGAGGAAGGTCCGAAGACAGAATTACCCGAAAATGCTTCGCCCCCCCCCTCCTGTCTCATAGCCTGAAGATTCATCGCGCAACATACAAAGCAATTTGTCGAATCTCAGAAAAGCCGGTTTGACTGCCTCTCGTTGCTTTTCTGGTATTGCTTCAATCATCTCCCGAGCGTAGGACGTAAGCTCTCTATAAATCATCTCACTATCCCTTGACCTTCGTCGAAGCATCGGCATCACCTCGCGAAGATATTCGACCGGGAGTATCCGTTCAGGGCTGGAGATGCGCTTCTCAATTGCGGCAATATCTGACCGTAAATCGGCAACTGCCGAAACGAATTCCGCTAATGATCTCTTCTCCGGGTTTTCGCTTTGCCGTAAGCTTTGGATCTCAACGGATACTGAGATAGGAGAATCGATATCGGCGGGCTTTTTACTCTCGACAGCCTTAATCTGTTTTTGAATTTCACCTTTTGCTTCTTCGACGCTGTCCAGATCCCGATGATCAACCGGGATCGTCCTCATTCCTGCAACGTCAAAGGGAATTTTTTCGCCTTTCTGAATTACCTGAACCAGCGGTCTGCGAATAGCATGCCGGATAGCAAGTTCATAGAAGACGTTAGGATTCATCCCGGTTAAATCTGCAATGACGAGGGGATCGTCAACAATGTGCTGGATAATCTGACTTGTAATCAAGCCGGGCTCCGCAATCGTATCAGCACGAACTGGTTCGTAGCCACAGCCATTAACCGCTGGCGCTAACACATGCCTCAGAACTTGGTCGGCACGCTTCCGAACTTCTGACCCTTCTTCGCCAATGGGGGATATGATAAAACAAAGTTTCTTCGACATATTTGTAAAAAGTCGTTTGATCGTGAAGGAGTGTTTATACAATGTCAAGCGCACCCGCGACTGAGAGTTGCTTCGCCAATCTCCATCAGACCTCTGAGCTAAATTCTTGAGTGACTAAAACCTTTCGAAGTGGCGAAAGCTGTTCACCTCACCTTAAGAAGACTTACGTTTCCCCCTCTCCCTCAAAAATTCAAGTTTTGCGCACAAGCCAAGACACGTCAGCGTGTCTCGAATTTTCTGTAAACTACTGAAAATCAGCTGATACATATCAGACTTAGGATCTGGTTCCGCAAGGAGTAGGGGTTCGAGTCCCCTCCCCGGCATTAAATGCTCTTACGGCGCAGCAGCTCAAAATCTGAGGCACTCAGAACCGCCCGGGCATGGCGGGCGAAGGGACCGCGCAGATCGCGGCTATACCCTTCCAGGATACGGCGGCCCGTGCCGTCGCAATCGCCGCAGAGGTAAAGCCCCTTGGCTAGATAAAGCTCCCTCAGGGAATTGTTGCGCGAGGCGGTTTCCACGGGGTCACCGTTTGCCGCCTGCACCCCATCGCCGAAGGAGACGATGGCATGCCCCTGCATTCCCGGCAGAGAAAGGAGCCGCTGCAGAGCGGGAACGTATTCCGAGGCTCCGAGGCTTCCCGCTGCCAGCGCCACGGCTCGGCAGTGAGAGAAAGCGGCATCACTCCCAAGCGCCGCCATTTTTTCCAATAGCACCGGGATGGCCTCCACCGAGCGCGTCCGTCCCAAGGCCACGATAAGCGCATCAGTGCGGCTCGCGCTCATGCCGAATTGCCCCATGCCCCGGTAATTCCATCCCTCGTCCCAGGGCCGGGCCGCAATCAGCTCCGCAAGGCCAAAGGCAGCGCTGGCGTCGGCCATCAGTCCGAGCATCAGCGCGGCTTCCTCGTATTGAAGGTCTGAAGCGGGCTGCTGCATGGCGGCTCGCAGGAGAGGGACGCTCTCCTCCGGGTGCGCAAAAAGAATGGCGGCCGAAAAAAGCGTGACTGGCGTAATGGCAGCGGAACGGACCACCTCCTCCCGGGGCAAAGGGAAACTGTCTTCCCACTCCAATGCCTCCGGGGCGAGCGCCTGCCGCGCGACCAATTCCCTCTGGAGCACCCGGACGTTGACCGCATCAAAATCCCCGCCACAATCCGTCGCCATCGCCGCGGCCAGCCCGGCGGCGTAGCCTTGGTTCTGCACATCCGCCTGCATACGAATTACCGGCAGGCTGTCGCGGTGAGCACTCATGCCAAGACCCGTCACGATCACCCCCCTTACCCGTTGCGGCATCAGGCAACGCAAGGGAACATTCGCGGAGAGGGGCGCATGATCCGGAGCCACTACCGCAAAAACGGGGTGAGTCGTGAACCCATGCGTATCGAAATTGCTGCTGGCCGTATTGATGACATCGGGGAACGTCCGCCCGGCTAGAAAATCGAGCGGCGAAAGCTCGATACGCCCGATGATCTGCCTCCTTTCCCGGGTGTTCAGGATCGTTGTGGAATCAAACTCTTCGGGAAATTTGGCCCGGGCCTGAACGTAAGCATAGGTAATCCCGTACGGATCATTGTCGTCGATGAAGGTGAAGTCCGTATTCACATAATGCGCCCCCACTCGCCGGGGCGAAAGCCCCGCCCCCTGCACCGCGCTGTGCAAGGCGTCCATCACGCGGAGTGGCGCACCGGCCGCTGCTGCGATGTCAGCATTTCCCGAGGCATCCACAACACTCCGGCACCGCACCAGCCCCGCGCCGAAAGGCGTCGAAACCAGAACGCCCACCACGAAATCCCCGTCCATCTCGACGCCGAAGGCAAAACTGCCTAACCAAACTTCTCCCCCCGCTGCCTGAAGCTGGCTCAGGTACCAGGCCGCTTTCAATTCCGTATTCCAAGTCGCGAGCGGGCGCTTGCGCTCCGGGTCAACATAGGTGGGATCCGTGGAGTGCAGGAAGCTATCCACCTCCGCCGTAAAGCCGACCTTGTTACCAAACCAATAGCTCCCGATTGTCCCCGCCGTTCCGACGCCGCCCAGCATCCGCTGCTGCTCCAGCACCAGCGTCCTTTTCCCGCTTCGAGCAGCGGCAATTCCTGCGGGAGCCCCGCCGGTTCCACCGCCTGCCACGACGACATCGAACTGATCCAGCAAAGGAAACTCCGGCAGTTCCAGCTCCAGCATCTCTACTGTTTCGCGGAGAAAGGAGGGCACAAAGCGGATCTTGCCGAACCCGGGCATGACCTTGTCCCGCTCGGTTCCGTTTACAGCGCCCGGACGCCGTGCTTCCGCTGCCATCAATTCCGCCAGCCGCCGCCCCAGCGCGGCGAGGATGGCGGAATCATGAAGCGTCGCCAGACCTGCGTCGCTCAATGGCAATTCCGGTCCGCAGATCCAAAGTTGCGGGTGAACGGCATACTGCGCGGCGGTCAGAACCAGCGGATCGTCGTAAAGCCCGACATTTTCCTCGGCGGTATTCGTCAACTTCCAGCGAACGGCGTCAGCCAGCAGTTCAACGCCGGGATGGAGAAGACGAGCGCGAAATTCCGCCTCGGCCTTTGCGCCTTCAGGAGTGAGCGCACAGGGCTCCACCTCCGACTGCGCGCGGAAGGCCTGCACTTCCATGCGGTCCCGTTTGACGCGGTCCGTGAATAAAATAGTGCGCCCAACTGGGGTGAGCCTCACGCCATCCAGCTTAGGCGGACACGCCAGGTTACCAAACAGAATGGCTGAAGCGGCCGTCCGCTTCAACGCACGCCGGGGCCGCGCGGTAAAACGCTCCACCCCCGGCAACGATCGCAGCAACCCATGCGTGGAGGCATCGAGTACCTGCCCAGTGCTTACCGCCAACAGCGATGTGCGCGAAGCAATGACGACGTGAATCACTCCCTCTTGGCCCGGCAGCAGCGCGACCGGCCTAGCCATGAAAAGGAAATCGACGCCTGCCTCCAATAGAGCCATCTCCAGGGCATGCTTAACCGTTCCGGGCCGCCCGGGCTCAATGCCGCTGCCGGGAAACTCTCCGTGCCTGGTCTCCTCCATCACCTCCAGCGCCCCCGCCGATTCCTCCCCTAGATAGGCGCGGTCGCTCAGGACGAGCACCGCATTCCCCGCTTGGCGGGCGGCCCGCGCTGCGGATACCGCCGCCGTCCCCGCACCGAATATAACCACATCCACCCTACGCATAAGAGGAATCTGCTGCAATTTCATGCGGTATATCATCGTCCCCGGAATGTCTATTTCCCACGGGAAACTGCTGTATAAAGAAACCAGTTACGGTATATTTTCGCCGTGGCAGCAATTCAGAACACCCAGGCAAGCCCGCCGCCTCTCCGATGGCCGGATGTAGAACCCATTTCCGTCCTCCCGGTGATCGCTTACCGTGGACAAGTCAAAGCCTCGGGAACGCATACACAGGGAGCCCGGCCTTGCCACACCTGGTGGTGGATCGAAAGCGGCAGCGTCACTGTTACCACGCGCAATGAGGCGCTTTCAGTCACCGCCGGCCAGTGGGTGTTGATTCCCTCCGGTCTTTGGCGGGAGCAACGCTTCTCGCATGAGACCCGCATTATCTCCGTCAACTTCCTCGCCCATTGGCGGAAGCACCTCCCAGTCCTCCGCCACTCCCGCCCGATCCTCGGCACCAAGGAGACCGTCCCCGGCCTCCTTGAAACTGCCGGGGAAATCACCGAAACTCCAAAAGAAGAAGCCAGTTTCCCTCCCGGCCCCGCGCCGTCAGTGACTCAAACCCTGGAACTGACCGGAGCGCTCTACCGGTTTGTCGGCAAGCTCTTTGCCTACGCCGTCACCCAAGGTGCGATCATCAACACTCTTCCCTCGACGGATTCGCGGATCGAGCGGGTAATCCGCGACATTCACTCCGATCTCCGCGCCGGGCCGCTTCCCTTCGCGCGCTGGCAGAAACAGACGGGGCTGGGCCGGACCCAACTGGAGCGCCTCGCCCGCAGACATCTGCATCGTAGCCTGCACACCTACCGTGACGAGTTGCTAACCACCGCCGTCTGCCGCGCGCTCACCACACAGCACCTGATGGTCAAGCAGGCGGCCGAGACTTATGGATTCGTGGATACCGCCCATTTCTGTCGTTGGCTACGGGCTCAAATTGGTCAAAGCCCGGCGAGTTTGCAACGGTCTGACATGGTGTAAATGCCTCTCGGTCCGAAGACTGATCGCTCTTCGGGCGATCCATTTCACATGGCCCTCTACAGGAAAGCTTTGTCGAGGTCTTTAATCCCTGCTTCCAATATCATTCGCGCGAGATCGGTGCCGGTAAAGAGCCCTATCGAATGTTCCTTGGCAAGCTCAACGCATTCGGTTGAAAAGCACGGCGCCGAGGTGACAACCCAGCCAATTTTGGTGTAGCCGTCATCCATTCGATCCTGCTGAGCCTTGAAATCCTTGATCTGCTGTACGGCCCAACTGTTTGTCTCCCCTGAATGGAGCTTTGCCTGCACACAATAAACAGTCCGCATGTGGTCGAACGTGGCAACGATGTCTGCGTCGCCTTCCTTACCCGAGGCATTCTTGGCAGGAATCTCGACATTGGTGGCCCCGACTCCCTCGAAAAACCATTTGATGAGACGTTCGAACTTGTCTGGATTGAGTTGCTCTTGGATCAGCCTCAAAACCGCTTCCCGCGAGACATCAAGAATCTGGGAATGCAGATTGATCGGACATTTCGCATGGAATGCTCCAATCGCCTTCTCAACGCTGCCAGCGAGGTCTGTGATATCCGCGTTGGTTGTACGAATCTTCATTCGTGCCGTGAGCGCGCCGTCCGCGAAATCATAGCGGGAAATGTTTGTTTCGACCGCAGAGACTTGCCGATAAAACCCCAAATCCAGATGACTTTCACCGATATGGAGGCCTGCTTCCGAGCTGCTTAGCGAGCGATCTCCCCAAGCCTTCACACCTTCAATATTCAGCCCTGTTATCAAGTTTGCATCACTTTCAATGCGATAGACCGAAAAGGTACCCCACGACGGGACGACGACCCAATCACCCACTTCCATCCCGGCAATGAAGCGTGCAAGATTGTGGCGGGTCCGCGGACGCGGGTTGTCAGACCATTCGGTGGCGAAAGCTTTATCAAAGTAAGCCCAATCTTTCGCCCTCGTTTTGGCAAGAAAGTCAGGGGTGCAAAAATCCGAAAAACCTATCGTAAGCACACCGCGATCGATTAGCGGATAAGCTACTTCGGCATGATGCGAGATGCGGTGCAGCCAGATGTTTTTTGGTTTAAGCATCATAGAAATAAGTCCTCCTGTTTAAGAATACCGACAAGTCTCTCCTCTGGTTCAAATGCCGCTTTCGCGCTCTCCCACAGCCGCTTCATCGTCTCGCGCACGGTAAAAGCTTCCTGCGAGGGGTCCACTTGGCGGGGAATGCCGGGATTGTGGTTATTGGCGATGATCCCGTCAAGGGTGCCGACGCGGGAAATGCCTTCGATATCGGTCACGATGCGGCAATCTCCTTCAAAAAGTGAGGCCGCCGAAGCTGTATGAAAAAAGCTCTTCTAAGAATTAGGGCTTGGCACTGACGATCGAAGAATCACTTCCGCATAAGTCCCTGAAAATCCGCAGGATCGCGCATCATTGCAAAGCTTGAACGCGGGTTAGCCACAAAGAGCCGCAGGGCTCGATTCAGAAAATGCTTGCCGAAAATCGGCGCCTATATCAAATACCAGTATTCAAATTACTGGAATTTTGTTCCTTTAAACGAGTTTCGTTTCAATAAACCCCGCATTCCTCTTCTCCATGCAATACTGCCCCACGTTGACTGACACCGATTGCCGTCTGGCGAGTCGCCTAGAGAGTTTTGTGCCGGAGGAAATCTTCGACATCCATGTCCATCCGTTCAATCCGAGGCATTTCGGACCGGATGCCTGGAAGTGGCTTCGCGAGCCGATTGAGCGGCAACTGGGTTGTGCGGAGCATCGGGCGGAGGTATCCCGATACATGCCGTCGCGACGCATTCATGGTCTCTACTTCGGCATGCCTCATGCAACGGCAGATCGTGATGCCATCAACGAAGAGGTGGCCCGGGAGGTAAAGACGCACGGATCTTCTCTCAGCCGCGCGCTCGCCCTGGTTTCCCCGCAGGATAGCGTGGACGCCATCGCCTCGCTGTTGAATGGCGGAAGCTTTTGTGGGCTAAAGGTCTACCACGTCTATTCGGGAAGACTCGATACGATGAATGCTTCCATCGAAGAGTTCGCTCCCGAATGGATGTGGAAGCTGTTGGACGAGCGGGGCGGAATCCTGATGCTGCACATCGTCCGCGCCGATGCAATGGAGGACGAATGCAACCAGACAAGCCTCCGCCGGTTGTGCCGGAAATACCCGCGCTGCCGCCTGGTGCTGGCCCACGTCGCCCGCTCCTTTAACTACCGCCATGCAAGGCGCGGCTTGGGTGCTCTTGTTGATCTGGATAACGTGGTGGTGGACACCTCGGCGGTGACGGAATGCGAGTCGATCCGTGCCGCGCTCGAAATTCTCGGGCCGCGACGGGTGCTGTTCGGGTCCGACTTCGCGGTGGATGCAGCGAAGGGCCGTTGTATCAGCACCGGGGAACGCTTCTTCTGGTTGCACCCGGACTCGTTGCCGGAAGTAAGCCGCCCCGCAGCGGAGACAGCCATGACGCTGGTTGGAATCGAGTCGCTCTTGTGTCTGCAGGAGGCTTGCGAAGACATGGGCCTGAACCGGGCTGATGTGAATGACATCTTCCTGAACAATGCCTTACGGCTTCTTCGCGGGCATCTTCCCGAAGCAGCGGTACCTGAAGTGGAATCAGGGCCCGGGCTCTGGAAGCGGGCGCGCGAGGTGATCTCGTGCGGGACAGGATTGATGTCGAAACGAGCCGAGCAATTCGGAGCCCACCATTGGCCTTCCTATTTCTCTCGCTGCTCAGGATGTGAAGTGTGGGGTCTGGATGGAAGCCGGTATCTCGATTTTGCGGGAGGGATCGGGGCCGTGCTGCTGGGATATGCCGATCCCAACGTGACGGCGGCGGTACGCCGCCGGCTCTCCCTGGGCAGCTATTGCACCCTGCTGAATCCCGAGGAAGTCCAGCTTGCCGAAGAGCTTCTGGCGCTGCATCCGTGGGCGGGAAAAATTCGCTATTCGCGCGGCGGCGGCGATGCCATGGCCGTGGCTGTCCGCACGGCGCGTGCGGCAACAGGGAAAAGCGGTGTGGCATTCTGCGGTTACCACGGCTGGCACGATTGGTATCTTGCCGCGAATCTCGGCGACGGCACGATGCTCGACGGGCATTTGCTTCCCGGGTTGGAACCGCGCGGTGTTCCGCGTGAGCTGACGGGCACCTCGGTGCCTTTCCGCTACAATGATCTCGCCTCTCTCCGTGCCGCGCTGGATAAGCTGGAGGGCAATCTCGCGGCCGTGGTCATGGAGCCGATGCGTTCACAACTGCCGCAAGACGACTTTCTGCAAAAGGCCGCAGCCGCCTGCCGCAAAAGAGGCGCGGTGTTTGTCGTGGACGAGATTACCAGCGGCCTCCGCTACGGCTTTCCCGGCGCCTTGTCGCGCTTCGGCGTCGATCCCGATCTGGCGGTCTACGCCAAGGCGATGAGCAATGGATTCCCGTTCGGCGTTGTGGTCGGGCGCGACGACATCATGACGGCAGCTGACCCGAGCTTTATCTCCTCCAGTTATTGGACGGACGGAGTCGGACCGGCGGCGGCGTTGGCCGTGCTCCGGAAAGTGCAGAAGACGCAAGCGGCAGAAGAGATCTGGAAACGGGGCACCGCTCTTCAGGAGGCCCTTCTTCAAATCTCGGCGGAAGTTCCCGTCTGCCAATGGACAGTGGGAGGAATGCCCGCCAGCCCGACGATGCGGTTTGATCTCGGCGCCGAGACTTCCCTTGCGCAAGCTCTTTACGTTCGCCTGATGAGGGAGCGCGGCATTCTGGCCTCTGGAGTATGTTATCTGATGCTCGCGCACCGAGAGGAACATCGTGAGCGTTACCTTGAGGCCACGCGAGAAGTGCTGGGAATGATTGGCAAAGCTATCGAAACGGGACGTCTCGCTGAAGAAAGCAAGGGTTGTGGGTGTGGCCGATCGGGCTTTGCCCGATTGGCGTAATTTCCCAGCCCGGCATCTCTCGATTGCCATGGTTCAGCAGGCTCGGTATCTTTGGCGGAAATCGCTGCGTGAGCAGCGTATTCGCCGGAGTTTCTGAAAAACATGCTACGAATTATTTATGGTTGATCGCTCAGCCTCCCGAAAAAGCGAGGGCGCATTCCAGCCGATCTACCGAAAGCTGGTCGATGAGTTCCGTAAAAAAATCAGATCCGGGGAATACGCCAACGGGCAGATGCTCCCGTCTGAGAGAGAGCTTTGCCTTCTACATAACGTCTCACGGCAGACCATCCGTAACGCGCTGAAGATCCTCTCCGAGCAAGGATGGATTGCCTCCCGCCCCGGCAAGGGAACATGCATTCAGAATCCGCCGATCGGATCTCATGAAAAACCCGAAAGCGACTCTCCCGGCGGTCGCCAGATCGGTTTTATCTGCAGCAGCGCCACGTATCTTTCCGACCCCAAGCTCACGGAGCTCTTGCTCGGCTGTAACAGCGCGCTTTCGCAGGAAAAATATTCGATCAGCCTGAGTGTTTCTAAAAAAGATGAGGCGCACCAAGTTTATCCCGTGTATCCGGAATGGCTGCGACATGGGAGCGTGAGCGGCTACATCTGCGTTTCGGCGCACCATGAATTACAATGGGATCTCGCACAACGGGGAGTCCCTGCCCTCTCATGCGGCTATATCTGGGGAGACGCAGACCTTCCTTCCGTCGCCGTTGATTTCCGGCGGATCTACCGCGAGGTCGTATTGCATCTCGACCGCAAGGGCCATCGCCGGTTCTGCAGCTTTGTGTGGAAGGGGGATACCCGTTTCACGCAGGAGGTGCTGGGAGGCTACGAGGAGGGCCACCTCGCGCTACAGAAACGTCCCGACGAAATCCTTGTGGAGAGGTATGATAACACGGCCTACGGTCTTGTTACCGCGCTCCGCAGGGCACTCAAAAAACACCGGCCAACCGCCATCATCCTGCAAGGAGAAGAGCACCTCCCCGAGGTGATGCGCTTCCTCTCCCAACAGGAAATCCGGGTTCCGAAAGACCTCTTTGTCGTCGCCATTCAAGCCCGCCCCAATTCGCCTGATGCCAGCAAGATTTGCTTTTTCGACTACGAACCAATGAATCTGGCGCGACGGGCGTGCGAGAAGTTGCTGGAAATTATCCAAACCGGGAGAACCAAACCCAAACACGAACTCTATTGGCGCGGAAAGTTCGTGGACCCGGAGGGATGAACCCCAGGCCGGAGAGGAGCTTTATTTTATCACGAGTGCGACAGGGCGTATGAGCCCGCCGACGCCCAGTTCGGCGATAGTACGGTTGGATATCTTCAAGGTCAGGGTGTGGGTGTCCTGGTTCTTGAGAGCCTCCAACGGCAAAAGAAGAGGACCGGCGTCGCGGGTCTTCGCCTCCCCGACCGCTTCGCCGTCGATCCAGGCCTTCAGGTCACTGGCGACGCCCCCAAAAACAAGATACAACTTCTTCCCCTCGGGGACTTTGATGGCAGGGAAAGTCTGGCGGTACCAGAGATCTCCCCGGAATTTCTCCCAACCCTGTTCGGCGAGCGAACGGGACCAGGTCTTCAGCTTGTGAAAGGCGAAAGCTGTCGTGGCCGGATTGGAAAGCCCTTCGAGTTCTCCCGTGGAGGTCAGGTCGAAATGAGCGGGCCATTCGTCCGCGAAGAGGTGCACCACTTCCGCATCGTTGAGCCATTCCGCCACCTGCCCAACGTGCTTCCCGTAGAAGCGCTCATACCAGACATCCTTGACGAATTGGTTATTGGTATGGGGATCGAAAGCTTGATCGTCGAGGAAGGCCTGGTGGATGGAAAGATTGATCTGCTGCGCCTTTTCATAGTCAAAGGCATTAACTGCCGCGCGCATTTGCATGAAACGCTCGCTTTGGTTCAGCGCGGTTTCCATGATCTTGACGCGGTGAATGCGAATGTCGTCGCCTGCCACGGCAGCCTTCGCCTTCTCCATCAAGCCCCGCAGTTTTGCGGATCGCTCCGAGGTGAAGACGGAGTCGACGAATTCTTTGTTCCCGGATGCGAATGGGAGGCTATCGTAAGCCTGGGAAAGCTCGTCGATATACGCCTTCATCGAATCGCCTGCCGCGCCGAAGAAGCGCGCGTAGAACTCCTGGATGATCGAAGATTGATCGACTTTCACATCCCATAGAATGCGGGTGATGAGGTAGTATTCCGGCAGCAGGTTGGGCCAGTTTATCGTCGTCTCCGTATTGTAGTAGCGGCAGCCACGTTCGTAGAGCCATGGGAGTTCCCGCGGCGTCATATGCATGCGTGTGAACGGCATCAACGCATCGGGGCACAGGAATGAATAATCGCGCCAACCGAAAGTCGCTCCACTGGCATGCCAGCGCTTCACGATACTCGCGAGCATGGTGCGGCTTGGTTTGGTGGCGTCATTGAGCGCGTGGTAGCGGCTGAAGTTGAGCGGTGCGATGAATGGAATGAGGTTCGCGTTCATCTTCACGCTCGTGGGGCCGTTCTGGTAGTTGGAGTAAATGTAGAAGGCGAGCTTTACATTGGGATACTCTTCATTGAGCCGCGTCACGACCCGGTTGAGAAACTGGATGACGAGATCGGTCGAATCCGGGAGGTTGGAGAACGTCAGGTCGCGCCGGGTAATGAACGGTTTGCTTTCCGGATTTTCGTTGAGGATCACTCCGTCATCGGGCGAGATGGAGAAAACCCGCTGAATGTCCCGGGGCGCCTCTTTCAAGAGCGACTTGTAATAGTTCACGAAGAGATCCACGACCGCATCGCTGCCCAAGTTCAACTGGCCGATCGCCGGGACGCCGTTAACGATCCCGAAATACTCCGGGTGGTTCTTGAAGAACTCCTTGCGGTTTTCTCCGGCGTTCTTACCTGGCCCCACTGCGCGGAAAATGTTGTTCCACATATGGCCGGCGGGCAATCGCATGGAGATGGCGATGCGATTACGCCGCAGCCAGTCCCCAAACATCCCCTCCGCATTGGGAGGGAACTTGTTGGCCTTGCCCCCATTATACCAAAGAACGCGGTCTTCATAGGAGGGAGCGCCTTTGATCGGCGTCTCAGGAAGGGTGAGATGATCTCTTTTTGGCGCTTCTTCTCCGTAAGGGCCCGGCATGTACCAGCGCACGCCCTGTTGATGAAGGAAATCCGCCACGGCGTAGGCCGTGCCGGGCGCGTCTTCGCCTGCCAAGAGGAGTTGATTGTTCCTGGTAACGATAATGTAGCCATCCTCGTGAAAAAGGGTCGCAGGCGGCTGAGCCCCCAGTTCGACGGCCAGCGGGCCGAGAATGAAAGCCGGTCTGCCGTTTGGAATACTGGCGGCACGATCGACCTCCACGATGGGAACCTCGACGCCCGTCATCTTTCGCAGATAATCTTTTAGATCTTCGGCCGCCTTATGCAGGTAGGGGTGCTCCATCCTAGCGACGGGCCTTTTCTTATCCTGCTGCGGGGCAGCAGACACATAGATCAATGCCTGCTCGAGGTGTTTCCTGTCCCACGTTAGCTCGGCCAGCAAGCAGGATGCAGGATTGAGAATGGCAAGCAGGCAGAATATGGAAATACGATTCATGAGGAGCTAGGGACTAGACGCTGAGGAGGTGCGGGGCTCCAACACTGGCGAGTTCTTTCGCAAGCTCGGGTTGCTGACCGCAGGAACCGGCCAGCCGGGTGACGCCTGCCACGGCGAGCGCATTGGGTGCAATCACTTTACCGTCCTGGCCCCAGCCCACGGAGATCCAGCCGGAGGGCGTATCGATCCTCGCCTCGGCAGGGGTCCTGAAGCCGAAATAAACTGGCGCGATCACCAGGTTTCCGTCGATCAGCGTGGCATTCCAAAGTTTGGCTTGCAGCCAGGGGTGAAACTGAAGGTCGGCGGCGATGCAGTGGTCAAAGGTAAAGATGGTTTGAGTGCCGAAACTTTCTGCCCAGGCGTTAAGATACTTTGCATCATTAAACCGAATGCTGGCGTAGCCCAGAAGCCGCGCGAGGGTCTCCTGGTGCCAGCCATCGGCTGTGGGCAAGTCGAGGGTTTTTCCGGTGGCCGGATCGTAAAAGGTGCGGGTCCCATTATAATCATGCTGGTAGGACCAGGTCATGACGCCGTGATGAAGCCAACGCTCCGCCATCAGCCAATCGGCGAAACGCCTGACGCCTTCCTCCAGAAAGGTCTCCTCGGGGAACAACTCCAGGTAATCAAGCACCGGGTTCAAGGCCAAAAGCCCCATCCAGGGCTTAGTGATGTACCCACCCCATTGATGAATGCCGGTGCCTCCGCCCTGATCCCCAAAGCTTCCGTTCGGGCGTTGGGATTCGATGACGTTCCGCGCCCCTTCCAGGGCCATTTTGCGATAAAATTCATCGCCAAAATAACGATAGAGGAGGACGGCTCCCCGAAGATAGCAGGAGTCACGTCCCACCGCCATTCGCGGCCAGGAGTTTTGGGAGAGCCAATGTGAACTGATCGTCACCGACTCCGCCGTTTCAAACAAATACGGGTCACCTGTTTCGAGGTAGGCCGCAAGGGTTCCCTGCATCCGGCCGCTCGGAAGCGAGAAGGAGTGCGGAGGGTAGCCATGCATCCGTACGAGCTTGGCGGCATGATCGACGGAAACGTCGGTAAAGTAATAGGCAGACCGCAGCGCCAACAAATAGTCATCGGGAGCGGAAGTCTTCCATGCGGAATGGAAGAGCGCGTAGATGAGATCGCCTTCCCATCCCGCTTCATTGCGAAGGCGTCCCTTCACTTCCTTCTGGAAGAGCGCATGCCGTGGGATGGCACCGTCCTCGAAGCCTCCTTTCAAAGCAATCTCCTTCGCCCATTGGCGAGATTTCTGGATGGCCGGTTCATGGATCGATTCCACTGGCAAGAGCGGCTCCGGCAGAAACTCCTCGCACACCCCGAACCACCATGCAGGCGCGATATAGCGGACGATGCGCGGCGAGCGGTCGGAAAGGCTCAGCGAAAAGCGGACGGTACGCGCCATCCCGCGCGGAAATGTCCTTTTTTCCGCATGAAAAATGAAGGGGTCTCCCGTGGTTCCCTCCGGATACGCGCCACCATAGAGCTCCACCCCTGTATAGGGCTGCCAGACGACGAAGCCGCTCCGCCGCCCCAGAGCACCCGGTTGATTGGTTGTCGCAAGGGAGGTGGCCTCACTCAGGTCGAACCGGACGTCGTTGATGACAAGATCGGGCAGGGTGCCATCCCAGGGGCAGAAAGGCGAGTCGCCCTCCCCAGTTCTGAAACCGATGACAGGC
Organism: Chthoniobacteraceae bacterium; assembly: GCA_037190965.1. Lineage (GTDB taxonomy): Bacteria > Verrucomicrobiota > Verrucomicrobiia > Chthoniobacterales > Chthoniobacteraceae > DATMFV01. The sequence continues at coordinate 22,938 of JBBCKI010000024.1, read as the reverse complement.
ACGACGTCTTCGAGGTCGAGCCCATCATCAAAGCACTTGGCGTTAATGTGATGGATATAGATCTCGCAAACGCCATTCCGGTGGAGACGGGCATAGAGGTGGCCGTTGAGCCAGTTGTGCTTATGGAGGTAGGGATTTTCAAAACCGATATATCTCCTCATCTCCTCCGCTGTCATGATGCGGTGGGGAATGGCTCCGCCCATCTCAATCTCCACGAAATCTTCGGTCTCCCTCAGAACAACCAGTCGACAGGCTTCCCACCAGTGAACTTTCCCCTTCGTCCGCAGGCCGAGCGCCATTTCGATGGAACGGCTCCCTTGGCGGAGCCGCAACAGGTGCCGCTCCCAGGCGTAGCAATCGGGAGTGCTTCTTTCGAAAAGCTCCATGGTAGCCGTCGGTAACTCCGGCATTCCGAAGGAGGGCAGCACGTCGTCGCTAATGGATAGCGTCTCGGGAGCAGCATTGCGCCCATCAGCGATCATCAAGAGACGGCGAGGGTTCTCGCTCCCGGGCCATTGCCCGAGTGGAAGAATGCCGGTTTGATGACCGTTGAGGGAAAGATTTCTCAGGGGGCTTCGCGGCCAGGGGAGGGATGTGATCCATAACCCTGCCTCTTCCTGATCTTCGAGGCGGCGAAGTGTAAGATTCTTCAGATCATATTCCATGATAATTCTGCACTGGGGGGTGAAAAACGACGAGGCTTCCGGCTATTAACCGGGGGCCAGAAAACCAGGAAACGAGGAGCGATGATCAGTGCACCGGAGGCGCAATCGAACCTCCCGGAGAGAAACGCATCCCAACGACTTCGCGGGTGAGCAAGCATTCGGGATCCTGCATCTGGCTGATCAGCTTCCGGAGGGTGACACGCCCAATGTCATTAGAGTCAACACTGACCACGGAGAGAGGGGGTCTCAGACTATGGTAGCCACTTTCGAAGGCCGTAATACTGAGATCGCGGGGGATCTTCAAACCGAGCCGGTCTGCAGCGTCGAACACCTCCAGAGCAAGGCCATCGGTCGAAAGAACCAGAGCCGTCGGGCGGTCTGGTTGCTGCAGTAGTGCATCAAGTTGCGTCTGAATATGGGCGCTATCCTCCCTTAGAACAAGGGCGCCTCCTTCGATTTTGGTCATCTCCGCGTGCCTGCGGTAAGCGCATTCAAGATCGTAGGCATAGTGGGAGCCGGGAGACCGCACCAATAGGGCGATTCTTCGGTGCCCCAACTCGATCATCCGGTCCGTCATGAGGCGAATCCCCTGTGCGATGTCGATCTCGCAAGCGGACCACGATTCATTGCCCAACGAATAATTTCCCGACACCACAATGGGGACTTTCAGGCGGCGCAATTGCTGATGCGCCTTCTCATCGTAATTGCCCGAAACGATGATCCCCTTGATGCCGGAGTCCGTCAAAAGCGAAGGGAAATTTCCCTCATGCAAATCCGCCAGTTTTACGGAGACATAGATTGGCCGGAACTGATGCCCCACCGAAAGCTTGGTGACGGCCTGGAATTTGCGGGCATAGAGCATGTCACTGAAGCCGCGGTCTGAAAGCACAAAGGCGATGTCCGTCGTCGATTGCGCCGCGGCTTCGGAGTTCCGAGGGCGAGAGCGGCGGGCAAGGTTTGGTTGGTACCCCAGTTTCTTTTGAGCCCCCCAAACGCGGCGCTTGGTCTCTTCGCTGATCGAGTCGTGGTCTCGGATCGCAAGGGAAGCGGCTGAAACGGAGATTCCGACCATTTCAGCGATGTCTTTGAGTGTCGCCATATTTCCACTAAAAATGCATGACTATCCGATATTTGTCTACTAAAAACAGAACTCCCAGATCAAGAAATCTTGCCGATTACCAGGTGTTCTTCCTTCCTTAAAAGGCTAATCTCCGGCAATCGTGAGGGACGAACCTCAGATCAGATTTCCTGTTTGAGTATTTTGTGAGTTACATTTACTGAAATCACCCTTGACAAACCCATTCTAACTCAATATCGTAACTTGCAATTCGAGACGAGACCTTCTTCGCTTCCCCTTAAAACCAGCTCTCCTTATGAAAAAGCTTCCCCGCCCCCTTTCGAATTCGGTTCTGTTCGCCGCTCTTGCCGCCATCTCGGCGTCGCAAGTCAGCGCTCATGCCGCGACGCGGACCTGGACTGCTGGGTCGGGAACCTCCCCTTACAACTGGAACCTATCGTCGAACTGGACGGGAGCCGCAGCCGCGGGCGATGTGCTTATCTTCACGGGAGCCAGCGGGCTCTCGAATACCAATGATTTCACGGCAGCCGGTCAAAACGGCGCCACTGGCACGGAGTTCAGCTCTTTGATCTTTGACTCGGGGGCGGGGGCCTTCGTACTCGGCGGAAACCGCATCCGGGTAAGCGGCACCATCGCAAACAACAGCACGAATCTTCAGACGATCAATAACGACATCGTCCTCGGAGGCATTGTTGTTGTCGATGCAGCCAATGGAAATATTGCGATGGCTGGGAATCTTTCAGCCCGGGCTACGACCGCCAGTTATGGCCTCACAAAGTCGGGCACGGGGCGATTGACCCTCTCCGGATCGTCCGCGTCTGTCACCCCCGCAAACATACTGGCAATCAATAACGGCGTTGTTCAGCTTAATCATTCCTATGCAGCGAACATGCAGATAACAGTCGGTGTCGCCGATGGCCTGGCCTTTGGCGAGGGAATCGGAACTTTCCATATCGGCAGGCTTGGAAGCGGAAATGTGAAGCTCGAAGATGTCAGCGGGAATGCAATAGATCTGGTCATGACCAATAGCACCGGTTCGGGAACCTATGCAGGCACTATGATCGGCAGCGGCAGTTTGGTCTACGACACCGCCGCCACGAGTGTCTATACATTGACCGGTTACAACACCTACACCGGGGGGACCACTTTGGAAAAAGGCGTTCTTTTGGTTCAATCAACCGGAAATCTCGGTTCGGGGCCGCTTACGATCAGCAGCGGGACCTTGACGCTTTACAATAACCAGACGGTCAGCGCCCTAAACGGTGCAGGCGGGGTGATTATCGGTCACGTTAATCAGAGCAGGACTCTGACGGTGAATAGTGCGGTGTATAGCAGCTATAGCGGCAGCATCCAGAATCATGCCACGAATAACCAAGCCTTTAGCCTTGCCAAGTCGGGCACCGGCACTCTTGTTCTAAACGGCACCAACACGTACACCGGCACCACCACGGTTTCCGGCGGAAAGCTAACCGTCAACGGGGAACTGGCCGCGGGAAGCGCGGTGACGGTTCAGTCTGGCGCAACCTTGGCGGGGAAAGGAAACGTGCGTGGTTCGGTCTCGGTGCAAACCGGCGGGCGTCTCTCGGCCGGTGACCGTGATGGAGGGACTCCCATTGGCGTACTGAGCCTAGGAGCTACCGCTCTTCAGGGAGGATCCATCTTCAGCATCGACCTGAATTCGGGCGGCAGCGGTACGGCGGGAGTCAACTGGGACCAGATTGCAATCACCGGGGCGTTAAACATTTCCGGCTTGAGTGAGCTAAGCCCGGTGACAATCCAGTTGACTACGTTGAATGGCTCTACAGCGGGAGCTTTCGGTTCATGGAACTCTCTCGCCGATCATACCTGGAGCTCCGTCATCACAACAACAAGCGGCTTTACCGGGGCGTTCAACACCGACCTCTTTTTGTTCGACACCTCTGGATTCCAGAATGCCATCGCCGGATCGTTCAGCATGGTGCGCAACGGCAACAATCTTGACCTGGTCTACACCGCAGTTCCAGAGCCCGGAACCTTTGCTTTGGTCTTCGGGGGATTGACTCTTCTCGGTGCGGCCCTTCGCCGCCGCCGCGCCTCGCGCTAGATTCTTTCGGCATCTGGTCCTATCTTCGTGGCTGTTCACCCCTGTGAACAGGCAACGGCCCTATACGCCCTCGACTCATCGTCATGTCTCATCACGGTTCATTGGTTTCGCTGTCCCAGCGGAGCACTCGTTTGCAGATCACCGACAGAATCGACCTGCCGATGTTGCGCAAGCGGTTGATGAGAGGCGATTCGGTGGAAGCCGACTTTACCTTGGTGGCCGCTCCGGTCTCACCGCGCAATGAAACCTCGTTTCTCGTGGCGACCGACGGCCACGATTTGGTCGTGCTCGCAAAGCTGATCGAGTGCAAACGGCAGGTTGCTCCTTGGGGTGGAAAGCCACAAGAGGCCTATAATGGCCATATTGAGATCTTGTTCGGTCCCCGATGCGATGACCTCGGGTATTGCCAATGGATTCTCTCCCCGGGTGGAACCATGGGCACGTATGATTTTTCTCCCTATCCCGAAGCGCGATCTTCCCAGTGGCGTTTGCCGCAGATCAAGGAGTGGGGATTTGACTGCCAACGGGAGGAGTTGGAAAGAGGGCACCTGATCCATTGGGCCTGGGCGCGGTTCGATCTGAACGAGATATTTCAGCACGGGGATGTTGTGGGATTCAATCTCTGTCGTTACGACGGAGCGCATTTGGAAAGCTCGGCGTGGAATTTTCTCGCCGGAAACGGCGCGCCGGACGCCCAGAGCCTTGGGCGGCTCATCCGCCGCAAGGAAATTGCAGTAGATCCGCCGCGGGTTCCTGCCTTCGCGCGGCCTGATCAGTTTCTCATTTCGATGACGAACGATGTTCCTGACACGCTGATTCCCAACCCCTATACGCCGGAAGGTTTGGACGCGGAAATGCGCGCCTTGAGATCATGGGGCGTGGGGCGGGTGCACTGGATCATCTACGAAGAAATGCCGGCTTTCTTTGCATGGCCGCGCTGGAGGGAACATTACCTGCAAACCTTCAAGGCATGTCCCGATCTGACTCGAAGCGGGGTAGAGGCCGCTCATGCCCACGGCCTTGAGTTTGTCGCGGATTTCAAGCTGTTCGATCTGGGCAGCAGCATTCTCTCTTGCGATCCTTCGCTTCCAGGGGTGTTGAAAAATTGTGATGGTAGTCATTTCGGAGGCATCCCGGAGATGGTGGGGCATGAGGAGGCCTTCATGCAGAGCAATCCAGCGTGGAAAAGGAAGTTCTGCTTCCCGATCAAACGATTGCGCCTGTTCTCCCGGAACCCGATTCCGGAAGTTGCCGCGAGCCAGGTCTCGCTCTTCGTCAGTGATGATAACGTCCGGTATCGCCAGATCTCGATGGAAGACTGCCGAGTCAACGTCCGGGAGCAGGAGCGCGAGAATCTCGGTTGGACCCCTGCCGGGGCACGCCCCGAGTGCGGGACATTCAGGCAATGGATGCTGGGGATTGACGGATTGAATGTAGAATCCCCGTTCCTCAAGATTGAATGGACCCGAAAGGACGTTGAGTTTGAAAACTATCCCTATCTTTTCATTGAGGCGGTTGATGCCAACGGGGATTCCGCGCCGGTCGAGCTTTCCCAGCGGCCGGGGTTCGAAGGAGACGGTTTCCTGTTCGCGCCTGACTGGTTGGGGTGGGTACCGCATGCGGATTGGGTGCTGACCTCGCGGAAGTGGACCTCGCTACCTTTGGGGATTGCTTTCCATGATGCCGAAACTCACACGGGGGCGCTCGAACCGGTTCACCCTGTCTCTCAGCGAATCTGGCTTAACCGGATCGAATCGCTGATCAAAAAGGGGATCGACGGGCTCTCTCTCCGCCTCCTTTGTCATCACAACAACGCGACTTCCTGGATCAAATTTGCCTACAGCCCGGTGGTCCTCAAGGCCTTCGAGGAGAGGCATGGCCGCGCCCCGGAATGGAGCGAGGATGACCTGCGCGAGATTCGCAAGATCCGCGGCGATGCAATCACAGCGGTGCTACGCAAGACCCGGGAGCTTTGCAATGCCCGCAACTGCAAGGTGATCTTCCAGGTTGAGACAGGGAGCGAGATGCCAGCCGAAATCGGCAACCTGATGCAGATTCACTTCGACTATGAAGGGTGGCTTTCGGAGAGGTTAATCGACGAGCTCTACGTACGTGCCATCACCTCGCAATGCCGCTGGGTGCGGGAGTTTCTCCTCCCCCTTGCGAAAAAGCATGGGGTCGCGGTGCATCTGGTGAGCCGCAATCTGACGAATGGGCTCGAACTGCAGGCCGCCGCGATCTTCGACCGCATCGTCCGCGACGCCGTCGATGCCGGATTTGACGGCTTTAACTTTTACGAAAGCGTCGGTCTATACGATATTAACCAGGAAAACCAGATCGCCCCGCGCGGTTTGTCGAAACCTGTGATCCAGCATGCCTGCCACTTAAGCCGGTCCCTTTGCGGAAGCGGGGGCGATGCGCCAGTGTAGGCCAACCCCGCCCGTTTGCGTGTCAACGAAAACCAAAACCTCTTCATTGCGGGTCAAGCGCTTGCAGGTGAGAGCGAGGCCGGTGTGCGCGTTCTCCTTACTGGAGTTGCTTGTCTCCATGACGGTTCTGATTGTCATTGTCGGGTTTACGCTTTCCGCGATCAACCAGATCAACAATCTCTGGATGGGCTCGCGCTCAAGGCTAACATCATTCCAGGATGCAAGGGCCGGTTTCGAATTCCTGACTCGCCAGATCAGCCAGGCGACTTTGAATACCTATTGGGATTACGACAGCAGGACCGCCACCAAAAAGTACGTTCGCGCCTCGGAACTTCACTTCTTGATGGCGGACGCAGCGGCACTTCTGAATAGCCCCGAATGCACCACCCAGGCGATCTTCTTTCAAGCTCCCATGGGGTATACCGAAAGGCGGGGGCAGGCCGTGGGCGTGGAGAATTACACGCCGCTGACCGCCATGCTCTGCGCGACGGGATTTTACGTCAAATACGGCCCACGGCCCAATCTTCCGGGCTTTCTCCAGCAGAAGACAAAAAGCCGCAGCCGGCTCTATCGCTTTCTTCAACCGGGCGAACGACTTGCGGTTTACGACTCCGGCGGTGGAAGCGCATGGTCAACCAATGAGCTTCCGAAATACTCCGCCCCCATCGCGGAGAACGTCATCGGGCTGATCCTTCGCGCCCGCTACACCACCGGCACCGGCGATCATGTGGACTATGACTACGATTCGCGAAACGCTGTCAGCCCGGCCACTCACCACCAATTGCCGCCGGTCATCAGCGTCACGATGGTCGTCATCGACGAGGATTCGGCCAACAGGCTGGGAAGCCGCTACCAAGAGACAGCGCCGCCGGTGCCTTTTGATGATCAATCCGAATACGAGGATAGTCTCAAGGCCTGGAAGGATCACCTCGACGGCATGGTCCCAAAGGTCAACTACCGGGTCTTCACGATGGATATCCCGATCCGGGGGGCAAAATGGAGCAGTGACTAACGACCAATCATGAAACTTTCATTCATGAAAAAAACTCGTTCCGTTGGCGCTTTCACCCTGGTGGAAGTGGCGGCCTCCCTTGGCATTTTCGCCTTCTGCGTGATTGGCATTCTCGGGTTAATGCCAGTGGCGCTCGATTCGTTCCGCGCCTCCATGGATCTCAGCATCAAGACGCGCATCATCCAGACATTGCGAGCCCGACTGGTGGACCTCCCCTACTCCACCCTGCCCGCCACGAAGGCTTACGCCTTCGACGAGGAGGGGGTCGACGTTGACGAGAGCGCCTACCCGTCGCGCTATCAGGTCGCCGCAAAGATTGTAAAACTCACCGCGCTCCCCGGGGCCAGCCTGACCAGCGTCGCCACCGTGAAGATCGAGATTACCAACGAGGTAACCCAGGCTGTCATCAGCGATCATTTTCATCTCCCGGATAATGGTTTCTAGATCCAAATCTTCCAGATTCAGGAGGGGATTCACCTTGCCGGAACTGCTCACCGTTATCGCGGTCATGGTTGTCCTCATGGCGCTGGTGGTTCCGGCGGCGAACGATGTCGTCACGGCAAGACGCCTCAAGCACGCCGAGGAGCTCATTACCAGCGAGATCCAGTTCTGGCGTCAATCCGCCATGGTGAAGAATGCGGTGGTGGAGATTTGCTTTATCAAACAGGCTCGCCCCGGGAACGAAAATGCCACCGCTGCCTTCCGCGCGGTCCGCAGCCGCTTGCGAAATAAGGATGGCAGTACCGTTTGGTTGAGTAAGAAGAGCTGGCTGCCAGATGCCATTGTCATGGAGCCCTCGGGCGGGCTCTCGAACATTCTCGACAAGGTGCCCCTCGAGACTCACCCACCGTTGGATGACGCACCTCTCTCGGATGAGGCGTACTCGCTTGTCTCTTTGAGCGTCCGCCCGTGGGGCGGGCTCGATCCGGTCGGCAGCCTTCTGTTGAGCGAGCCGTGGTTTGTCACGCTCGTCAAAGAGGCAGACCTCGGAAAGCCCGCCGGGAACCTGAAAGACTATATCACCATTCAGATTGATCCTTCCACTGGAAGGGTCACCACCTATCGCCCCTGATCCCCATGAATACCCCACAATCACGCTCGGGCGTGGCACTGGTCATCGTCCTCCTTTGCCTGGTGATGCTATCGGCCCTCGCCATTTCCCTATTTCTGGGAGGACGCAATGAGACGGTCTCGTCGGGACAGAATGCGGCCCTCGTGGAATCAACCGCGCTCTCCGAACTGGCCGTGACCCTGGTGCAGGGGCAGATCCGGGATGCGACGCTTCATGGCCCGAGAGTCAACGCCTGGGCGAGCCAACCCGGCGCAATCCGCGTTTGGGACAATGAGGGTAAACTGGAGAAGCTCTACAAGCTCTATTCATCGAGAGAAATGCAGACCGGCAGCCTGGAGTTTCTCGATCCCGAATCGGAGAAAGACGATCTCCCAGCCAATTGGTCGGCCCGCCCCAGTGAATTCACCGACCTTAACGAACCAGTCGCCATTCGGATGGGAACCGGCGACGCCCGGCGGTGGGTCTATCCCATCCTGAATCCTGCGGCAATCGGCGAGGTTGAAGGCTTCAGCAGCACCCTGGCCGACCAGACAGATACCAACTGGGACGATCGTGCCGCGATGCCTGTGCGCTGGCTCTATGTGCTCAAGGATGGCTCCATCAGAGATCAATCCGCCGCGACTGCCGACAATCCGATGGTCGGTCGGATCGCGTTTTGGACCGATGACGAGAGTTGCAAGGTGAATATCAATACGGCTTCGGGGACAAAGTATAGCCCTGCGATTATCAATGCCGGAGCCAGCGCCGGTTACGCAGCAAATGAGGATAGTTTCTGGGATGTTCCGGCCACCTTCGTACGGCAGGACTATAATTATGGAGGTGCCCCGCCCGCCGAAGGGGAATATCAAAGAAGCAGCGCCCATCCGGCATCCGTGAATCTCCTGGAAATTCTAAAGGGTGCGACAATGAAACAGATTTTTGACCTGACCCCCCGTTACAAATGGGGCGGCTCAGAAAATGGAACCTTGTCGTCATCCAACAAGCGCACTTCCATTGCCGGTAACGACGCGAAACGCGAGCGGCTCTATGCTTCCGTCGATGAACTCCAGTTCAGCCTCCTTCGCAAGGACGGCGATCGAGAGAAGAATACCTTGCCGGTCACTTCGGGAGCAACCAGCCAGGAGATGTTGGATCGGTGGCGGTTCTTCCTTACCGCCCAGAGCCGCAGCCCCGATCTTAACCTTTTCGGGCAGCCGCGCGTCGCACTTTGGCCAGTCTCCGGTCAGGACGACCAAGACCACCGGACGGTCTATGATCAATTGATCGCCCGTTGTTCGACCCTTGGGGCGATGGATGATCTGAAACGCAAAGAATATTTCTTTCAACGTCTCTACCCGCTGAGCCAGACGGACGACTGGGATAAGTTCCCCCGAAATCAGAAAATATTCTCCTACCTCCGCGACTTGACAGGTTCCCCAATTCCCGGGTTTGGGAGTAATTTTAGGGAGAAGTACGATGTTCAGGAAGGCGGAGTCAGCGGAGAATGGGATCAGATCCTGACGGAGATGTTCGATTACATCCGGTGTGTGAATCTTAACGAAAGCTGCAAGGACATCGGCTCCAGTTTCAAGAGCTATACTCAAAACATTAACGCCCCGACGGTCGCCTCCGAAATTCCGAATTTCCTCAATAGCAAGACATATCCCGGAGCAGGGTTCGTCGTTCCGATTTCGATACCCGACTACGGCACCCGGGGAGCTGGCCGCATTCCAACTCTATCGGAAGTAGCCGTCGTCATGATTCAACGGTCCGCTCCCCCCCTGCCCAGCGCCCCCTCAACGCCCGTTGTCAGCGGAACCATCCAAACAGGGCTCTTCTTTGAAACGTTCACCCCCATGGCCGGATTCATGCCTTGGAGCGCAACGAAGTTCAACCTCAGGGTCACCTCTACGGCGAAGATCAACGGTGCTGATATCTTCCCCGGGCAATCTTCCGGGGTGATGGCCTTCACCGGCACCGGCTTTGAGGGAGGACCGATGAACAATGGCGCGGCAGGAAGCTCGATCGGCTCGGCGGATGGCTTTTCCTGGTTGTTGCCTAAAGTCTCCACCGACAACCCACTGAAATTCAACTATAGCTTTTGCCGGCTGGCAAACAATGGCATCGCGGCTCCAAGTTCCACAGTAGCCCTTTCGCAAGGGGAGGTCTCCGTGGAGCTGAGTGTCGGGGGGACCCCGTACCAAACGATTCATGTCGAACTGCCCGCAGCAAATCTTCCGACGCCTCTTCCCTGGATTTCAGCAGGTGCCGCCAACGCTTATGCCTATGACTGGGCATGGCGGAGAAAGAACCCTCCTTCATCCGGATATGTCATTTACCCTGAAGATGTGGTGCATAGCATGGTGATGCGGGATGGGGACTATCGAATCGCCGCCTATCTTCCCGTAGTGCCCAAGGGGTTCTTCCGTCCTCATCGCGATTTTGGTCAAGCAGGGTTTCACTTTGCCCATTCCCTCCGGAGAAAGACCCATATCACGGCCCGGGGATCGACCTTTGGGAAATTTGTCAACGTCGACTATGGAAAAGGGGATACCCTTTCCAACGCAGATCTCGCAGATCCTCTAGCCACTCCAAAATCTTACGAGCCCAAGATTGACCCAAGAATCACGGATCTCCGCGCAGAAGGTTGGGAGGGCGATTGGGATACGGGCGTCTCCTTCTATGCGGACGGCGCGTATCTCAACAAGCCCGACGACGGCTTTCTTAACCCCCGGCTGGCAGGCCGTCCTTATTTCAAGGACACGGAATGGGACCGCGCCTCCGGCTATTTCTCCCCCATTCGGCAGATGCCTTCCGCTGCAATGTTCGGCTCGCTCCCCACGGGAGTCAAAAGAACGTATGCCGCCTACGAGACGGATAAGTGGAATGAAGGCAGACCATGGAGGACTCTTCTTTTCTGCCCGAATCCGGCGGCGGGGGCCTCCCATTACGGGGCTCAAAACCCTTCCGATTATCTCTTGCTGGACTTCTTTAATACGCCCGTAGTCGAACCCTATGCGATTAGCGAACCGTTCTCCACGGCGGGACGCATCAACCTCAACAGCCAGTTGCTTCCCTTCGTTTATATCACGAGGGAGACCGGCCTGCATGCGGTGCTCAGCTCGCAAAGAGTGGCTGCGATTTCCAACGCTGCCGCCCCTTACTACAAGGATAGTGCCGCGCAAAGCAAAACGGACCGGATTCGCTTCGCGATCAATATCGAGGAAACGCTTAAGCAGTTCAAGGATCGCTTCGCGCCAAATGGCAAACCTGAGAAGGGCGATCTATTCAAGAGCGCCGCCGAGATCTGTTCGCTTTTCCTGATCCCTAACGTGGGGGGTAGCAGTTCGCCCACCGTCGCGAACATCGCCTCATGGTGGGACGGCTATCAACTTACGGGCGATAACCTGCGGGAGCGGCCTTATGCGACCACCTATCCTCATCTCACTACCAAGTCGAACGTTTACACCGTTCACATCCGGGCACAGGCTTTGAAGAAGGTCAAGGGAACGCCTCACGATGAGTTCGTGGAGAACAAGGACGTTGTGACCAGTGAATATCGCGGCTCCGCCACCTTCGAACGATACATCGATCCCAATGACAGTCGCCTTACGGAGATGGACCCCGACAAGGAATCACTGGAGCCTCTTTATCGTTACCGCATTGTGGAAACCAAAAAGTTCGCTCCCTGAAGTATCTATCCAGCCATCCCCTCTTATTTCTATGTCGAGTTCATCTGCCCCCTTTGAAAATCCATTGAGTTACTCATTCCGCCCCATCAAGGCCGCGCTCCTGCTTTCGGCCTGGCTTGCAGGCAGCGCGCCAGGTTGGGGTGTCCCCGTGGATCTGGCGGATGGCGCGGTAGCCAAGCTTCCTGTCGTCATCTCTGCGGAGGCATCCGATAAGACGCGCAAGGCCGCCGATGATCTGGCGCAAACGCTGGGAAGGATGACGGGGGCTGCTTTCCGGGTCGAAGTTGGCGACGGAGTGTCCGGGATTGTGGTCGGGACGGCGGGGGAGTTTCCTGGGGTGGCCGCGGGCGAAGCTTTTGTCATGAGTGACCCTTACCGGGAGGAAGATTATCTTTTGCGAACTTCGCCCGGGCGCGTCGCGTTGATCGGCGCGACAGACCTCGGGGCTGATCACGCGGTCTGGGACTTTCTGCATCGCCTCGGCTACCGCCAATATTTTCCGGCCAAGGCGTGGGAGGTTGTACCGCAACACCCACGTTTGAGCGCGGATATCGACGCGTTCGAGAAGCCTGACTACACGGGCCGGTGGATCTGGTATAACTACGGGAGCTGGAGCGAAAATGATTTCGAAGGTTGGGTGCGCAAGAACCGGACCAGCAGCCGTGGTCAGGGGGGATTTCTCATGAACACGGGGCATGCGTACGGCGCCATTATGCGGGCTTTCAAAACGGAGTTCGAGGAGGATGACCATCTCCTCAGTGAACTCAACGGCAAGAGAACGAGTAAATTGAACATCGGCAACCCGGAGGTGCGCAATCTCGCGGTTCGCTATGCTCTTAACTATTTTGAACGCAATCCCAAGGCCTATTCTATTTCCATGGACCCATCGGACGGAGGGGGGTGGGGCAACAGCCCGGAGGAGCTGGCCATCGGCACACCCAGCGACCGGGTTGTCTACCTTGCGAACGAGGTTGCGCAGAAGGTGAACGAGCAATTTCCGGGGAAGTTCGTCGGCATTTATGCCTACAATGAGCATGCGACTCCTCCGGCAAAATTCCGCGTTCACCCCCATGTGTTTGTGGGCGTGGCGACCAGTTACATCACGGGAGGGCTCAGGCTGGATCAGATCATCGAGGGGTGGAAAAAGGCCGGGGCGCAAAATCTGGGGATACGCGACTATCTGAGCATCTTTTCATGGAGCCAGGACCGGCCCGGCATGCCAAGAGCCGCCAGCCTGGATTCCCTGGCCAGAACGATTCCTGACTATCATCGCCAGGGCGCGCGGTTTTACAGCGCGGAGTCGGGCGACAATTGGGGGCCCTGCGGCCTTGGCTACTATTTTGCCTCCCGCATGCTTTGGGACCTCAGTGAGGCTTCCCGCAAGGAGGAGATTGCCACCGAGTTCGTGAAGAATTGCTTCCCGGAGGCGGAGGAGCCGATGACGCGTTTCTATCGCAATATCCTGCACCCTGACAGCCAAAAGCGATTTCCACTGAACCCTGACACCATCGGCCGGATGTTCCGGGTGTTGAAGGAGGCACGGGAGATGACGAAGGATGAAAGCGCACTGGCGCGGCTGGATTGCCTGACACTTTACACTCAATACCTTGTCCACCTCTACCGTTTCACCCATGCCAAGAAAGGCGAAAGACAACCGGCCTTTGAAGAGATGCTAAAGTTCGCCTATCGCATCAGGGATACCGGAATGATGCATTCCTATGCCTTGTGGCGGGACATGATCCTCCGGCATAAGGATGTCCGCATCCCGGAGGAGGCAGCCTACAAGCGCCCGGAGGGGGAGAACCCGTGGAAATCCTCCGAAGCGTTCGATCGGCTTGCTATCGACGGAATGATCAACGAGGGCATCGAGAACTTTGCTCTCCTTGATTTCGAGCCTGTTTATTTCTCCCGGAATTTGGTTCCCGCCAGCCGCCTGCCCGAGATCGGGGGCGGCGACGAAAGAAAGCCAGTGCTGATGAAGTTCCGGGGGCGCATTACGATTTATACCGGAGCCGGGGAACCAGCGGAACCGATCTCTTTTGAGGCGCGCGCTGGTCTTTTCTACAAAAACCGGGGTAATTCCAACTTCCGGCTCCATTCCATGACGGGAGAAGTGGCCCCTCCGAACGAAGCGGATGCGGCTGCCGGGGAGGATGCGCCTGTTTTCGAGCCCCCCATCGCGGAAGTCTCCCTTCCGCCGGGGACTACCGATGAGCCAATACAATTAAAGGTGGCGGAGAAAGGAGAGTATCGCGTGATGCTCGACGATAAAGCGGCAGGGACGTTGGTGCGTTGGCCCAAGGAGCAATTCTTCACTCTGGAGTTTTCCAGCGATGTCACCCCAACTATTGTAGGCCTGCATGATCGGCTGGTGTTTTACGTGCCAAGAGGAACCAAAAGCATCGGCGCTTTCGCCACAGGGAGAGGGACAGTTATGGATCCCGAGGGCACAAAGGTATTCGAACTTACCGGGGAACCTGGTTACATCAATGTTCCGGTCAACCCGGCGGACACCGGTAAGTGCTGGTTCTTCCAAGCAAGGAACGGCGCACTGCGCTTGATGACGGTCCCCCCCTTCATGGCGCCATCGGGAGCGCAGCTTCTCGTGCCGGCTGAAGTTGTCGAGCAGAACTCTCGCTAAGATTCGTGAACAAGCTGGAACCTTGAATACTGGCAGCGCGTACGGGATTTGAATGGCGACCTCGCATCGTAGATTCTGCGCAAGTCTGCTTCTTCATTGCACTTACGAGAATGCCGGAAAACGGGCCAGAGGCAAGGTTTCGCACGATTTACGGGCCAAAATTATGATTTTTGCATGATTTTGAGGGCGATAACATCAGGCCGATGCTTGGCGAAGGACGTCTGGACCGGGTTTGGCAAGGTGACCTACTACGTCCTTTTCTTCATCCACGTTGGCACCCGGAAGGTACGGATCGCCGGGATGAGCTGCCAGCTGAATGGACCTTGGGTGGAGCAACAGGCCCGTAACTTTGTTATGGAACTAGCCAAACGAGACGAAATGGCCACGCACCTGATCAAGGACGGGGATACCAAGTTTACCGAGAAGTTCGACGAGATTTTCGAGAGTGAAGGAATCAAGGTGAAGCGGTTGCCCTATCGTTCGCCCAATCTGAACGCCTATGCCGAGCGGTTCGTGCAAAGCATTCAGAATGAATGCCTCAATCATTTTGTGACTTTCGGCGAACGACATCTGGAGTTCCTCCTCCGCGAGTACGAGGACCACTACAACACCGTCCGACCGCACCAAGGGATTGGGAATCGGACAATCGGGATCGTAGCGATGCCGCCGCCCGATGTTGGGGTGTTCGATCCAGGTGAGGTTGAATGCGAGGGCCGTCTGTGCGGGCTGTTACGGCATTGCTATCGCAAAGCAGCGTGATAACAGAACGGGAACATTGTCTTTAATACCATCGTATCTCGCTCATGTACAACAACCTGATGCGGATTAGTTTTTGCATAGGACGATCGGAACGGGGTTTTTGCATAGGACGGTCGGGATCCTGCGTTTCGGCCTCAACGGGTGCTTTTTATTCTGCGGGGCCGCAGTTTTTAAAAATTCCGTTGACTTAACCAATCATTATGACAGATTGGTTGGGCGTGAGAGAATTATCCCCTAGAAGCTTGCGATTAGCAGTCCGCCCAAAAGCTGGGTCGGCCTCAACGTCAAGTGATTTCCGGAGGGGGCGAGTATCTGCACGGGCGAGATATTCTTTTCCGCCAATAGGGGGGCTTTATTCCGAGAGGTCATCACTAAATATTTTTTTTGCCCTTTCGGACCATTTTGGTGCAATGGTTGGATTCATGACTCATAACCACTCATTAAAACCTGAGGAATTTCTCGCTGCCATCTACCACTGTCTTTCGCAAAAACCCGCAAAAGTAGGGGCTCGCTTAAAGCCCGAGCGTGAACTTTCGAAGCAATTCAACCTTAGTAGGTGGCATATTAAATCCGTGATTCAATCACTTGTTGATGAGGGTATCTTGGTTAGGAAACAGGGTAGCGGCGTCTATGTTCGCAAAGTGCCGAAAACAACCCCAGCCTTTGTTAACGGGATAAATTCTGCCCAAAGATCTTTTCACGATCTTTTTCATGACGAGAAGCCGATTACTCGAATGCGGCCGGTTGCCAGTAAGACCAAACTTATTTTAGACGTCTGGTGGAGTGAAGAATCGCTCGGTGAAACGAATGCTTGGATCCAGAAGGGTATAGCCGATCAGATCAAAGACTTGGGACATCATTTGAAGTTCTTCCAACTACCACGTGTTAGCGGCGACGAGAAACGGGACAGTGCTATTGCAAAGCTAGGTAATCGTACATGTGACGGTCGAATAGTGCTTGCCGAATTCGCTGCAGCTTACGCCAAGATGGATAAAAAAGTATCTCCGACTGTATTTATTTGGAGCGCAAATGCTGGCTTTGGTATTCAGCCTCTTGTCCAACTCGACGTGTTTGAAGCGATACGCCGCGGACTCGACTTTCTTATTTCAAAAAACTACAAGCGGATAGCCCTTCTAGGTCTTGATCTGCCCATGATCAACGACAGGGGTTGCATTGAGAGATGCGGCTACAAAATAACAGAAGTTTACAACGACGTAATGGCGACGGCGGGCTTGTCTTACAGAAATTCCCACTATTGTTCTGAATCGAAAGATGCCGCAAAAGCGGCAGTTGATATATTTTCCTCATCAGTGGCACCCGATGCGTTATTCGTGTCCGATGATATTGTCCTTCGAAACGCTTGGAGTGCGTTAAGCGAATTAGGTGTGCATCCAGGCGAAAATTTAGGTCTTATAACACTCGGGAATCGCGGAAATCCTCTCCCTGGGAACATTGAGCTATCTCGGATGGAGTTCGATCCATATTCAACAGGGTGTCTGGCCGCCATCACTTTAGTTCGATACATCGAGTCTGCTGGAGAACAACTTCTCTCTTTTGCGAATCACGCAATTTGGAAACCGGGAAACACCCATATTCCACAAACCCCCAAATTAGAATAAATACCAATGAAATCCATAGCAGCGGCAATTGCATCAATCGTTCTATTGAGTTCACAATCAAGCTACGCAGCGGTTTATGTTGCAGGGACAAATGATGGAGGCACGTTGTATCAATTCTCTACAAGCTCAGGATTACAGAATAGCGTTGCAATTTCAGGAATCAATAACGTTGCGTATAACTCCTTTAACGGCTATGTCGTGGTTGGCACAAGCGAAGGGGACCTTTCGCTGTATTCCTCAAGTCTCTCATTTATCGGAGTGGCGACGGGTGGTAATTTAGGAACCGTTCTGGACGTGGAGACACGCAAAGACAATGGCGATCTCCTTGTTGCCTACACCTCGAGCGGAACCTTGGGGCGCTGGAGCGCGAGCGGTGCTTTTCAGGGACAATATGGAACCGGTTTCACGTCAACAGTGAGAGTGGCTGGCGCCGCCAGCGGAAATTCGTGGGCCACATATGAAGCTGATGGAACGACATATTCCTTTGTTTTCGATTCCAGCTACAATGTCATCCAATCAAACAGCCCAGTGGGGGCGGGTCGGGGGATGACCCTCAATACTTCAACTACAGATATGTGGTTCGCTGACAGCATTAGCGGAGCCATTTCGCGGTATACAACAACAGGTCTCTTTATCGATTCATTAAGCGAAACATGGCTTAATCCACACCTCGCCAGCTCAGCAACTGGAATCATGTGGTTAGCTTCTGACAGTTTTGGCGGTTCGCTTTCCGCCTATGGCTCAGATGGGGCATTTCTAGGAACATATGCCACGACGCTGGGGAATGTGGTGGACCTCGTTGTCGATCCCGACAGCGGGGACGTGGTTTTGGCTCTCACCAATGGCTCCCCGTCTGGAGATCTCCTCCGATTTGATGCGAATGGCAACTTCCTCGGATCTCTGGGAAGTAATTTGAACATTGTTGAGCTTACCGCAGGGGTCGCAATCCCTGAACCAGGCAGCTATGCTCTCATTATTGCCGGGGTGATCCTAGTATCACGGCGTGTCCGCAGACGGGACGCCCGGTAATTTACACCCGTTGAGTATTGAAGCGCAAAAAAACCAAATGAGTTTACTTCTCCAAAAACCTGACTTAAAAGCTCCGCGCTGGGGATTTACTCTTATTGAGCTACTCGTGGTTTTGGCCGTTATCGCGATTCTTGCGGTTCTCCTTTTCCCCGCTCTCAAGCACATTAGGGAGTTTACAAATCGCGTCAAATGCGTTAGTAATCTCCGTGTAATTGGCGGTGCGATAGCAGCATACACAAGCGAAAATAATGGGACCTACCCAAATCTGTGGGTTGGCCAGTGGGGGGGTGCACCGTTTTGGGTAGACCATCTTGAACCGTATCTTCCAGACCCCTATCCTGGCTCATACCGCCATCCTGATGGAAGGCCCACCTCAAATGAGGTCTTCTATTGTCCCTCGGTAAAACTACACGGGCCACTATCGGATTATGGCGCAAATGCCAACATTATGCCCTGGACCACCTACCCGCCCGTCAAAGTGGTTTCAGTATCGAAGCCAAGTCAAAGAATAGTGCTTTGTGATGCGAGCGATTTCTTTGGTGAAGAAGGAACACTTTATGTAGATCTCACATTCTTGATGAATGACCCCAAGGCCGGGAAAACCCAGAATATTGGTGGTGTTTATCCTACTAGACATGCTCCCGAAATCATAAATGCGTTGTTTTGCGACGGTCACGTCGAGTCCTTGAATTTCGAAAAATTTTCGGAGAATCGCCTTGAGTATTTCGGCATCAATGGATTTTAGCCCAGTTCTACCTGGGTCCCCAGAACTCCAATTAGGTGAAAGCGAAAGCAGCGCGACTATATGGAGCGCATCTTAAGAAAGATTAAAATCTATCTACAGTTTTTGTCATGACGAATGTATTAATTGAACAGAATTTCGGAAATGAAGCTGGAGCGAATAATGCTCATTCTCTTGCGATCCTCGGAGGAAGCCGCGCCTTAAAGCGAGATATCCCCGTTGGGATTCGATGGGACAACGCGGAGCGCGAGCAACTCTATTCAATGGTAAACCAGCGATCGTTGTTTTACTGGAATGGACCGCAATCCCAACTTCTCACGCAACGTTTTAATGAGCATTACCCCCTCAACTACGTTATGCCGTGTTCCTCGGGTACGGCTGCCATTCACATCGCTATCGCTGCTGCCGGTGTAGCTCCTGGAGACGAGGTGATTACATCCCCAATCACGGATATGGGAACTGTAATCGGCATTCTTTATCAACAAGGGGTTCCTGTATTCGCGGATCTCGAACCGAACCGCTACAATTTGGATCCGGTCGATGTCGAGAAAAAGATTACTCCGCGTACAAAGGCGATTCTCGCTGTTCATCTAGCGGGAAACCCCTGCGACTTATCAAGGCTTAGGCATCTTGCGAATAAGTATAAAATTACTCTTATCGAGGATTGTGCGCAAGCCTGGGGAGCAGAGTTCGCTGGTCAGGCTGTTGGAACCTTTGGAGATATAGCGTGTTTTTCACTGAATGATTTCAAGCACATCGGCTGTGGCGACGGCGGGATAGTCGCTTCAAACAGCGATGCGATTGGACCGCTTTTGCAAAAGTATGGCGACAAGGCATATGATCGCGCCGCAGGGACAAAAATGCCTGAGTTCCTTGCTCCGAACTACCGAATCAGTGAGCCGCAGTCGGCTATTGCCGCAGTTCAGATGACTCGTGTCAAAGCTATTTCTGAGGCGCGAGCAAAGCTTGGAAGGCTTCTAACGACAAAGCTTTCCGGAGTTTCGGGTATTCTGCCTCACCAAGTTAACAAGGAAGATCTCTGTAGCTTTTGGTTCTATATGTTTCGGCTAGACCTTGAAGCACTCAAGTGCGATCGGAAAAAGTTCGTCGAGGCTTTGCAGGCCGAGGGGTTACCGTGCACTGAAGGATATATCGTCGCACCGGTGTATAAATATCCTGTTTTTCAAGATCACAATTTCTTCGCCGGTCAGTGGCCGATCAAGGCGCTCGGTTTGACCTGCATGGATTATCGCACTGTTTGTTGCCCTACGGCTGAACTGATTCTGGAAACATGTGTAACGACACCTATTTCACAGTGGATGGATGAGGCCTGGATAGACGGTGCAGCCGAAGCGATTCGAAAGGTTGCCTCATTCTATGCTGCTCAATAAGATGATGGACGATTCAGTTTTGCCATTGAGAATTGGCATTGTCGGCCTTGATACTTCTCATGTTGAGGCCTTTGCTGATATTTTGAATATGCCGACACATCCCCATCACGTGCCTGGTGGAAAGATTGTCGCGGCCTTCCCTGGAGGCTCGCCAGATCTGGATTTCAGTTACAGTCGAGTTCCCGGATACACTTCGATTCTGCAGGAGAAACACGGAGTAAAAATCGTGGATTCACCTGAGATGGTTGCCGAGCAGAGTGATGCAATTCTTTTGGAATCAGTAGATGGTCGGGTTCATTTGGAACTCTTCAAAGGTCTTGTTTCCTTTGGAAAACCCGTATTCATAGACAAACCATTAGCGGTTTCGACCGAAGATTGCCGAGAGATTGCCGCCCTTTCCAAGGAGCACGGTACTCCGTTACTGAGTTGTTCGGCTCTCAGATATTGCACGGCTTTGGTTAGCGCTTTAGCTGATGATGAGAATGGGGCAATAGTTGGTGCCGACTTCTTTGGGCCACTTGAGATTCAGCCGTCAATGCCTGGCTTTTTTTGGTATGGAATCCATTCGGCGGAAATGCTATTTGCAACTTTAGGGAGCGGTTGTACTGAAGTTAAGGTTTCTACATCTACAGATCATGATTTGGCTGTCGGTCTTTGGAAAGACGGGCGAATCGGTTCGATACGTGGAAATCGCAAGGGAAATTTCACTTTCGGAGGGATCATTCACCGAGAGAAAGCGTCATCTTTTGTCGATGTGGCAAAATGTTCTAAGCCATTCTATGCTTCGCTCGTTGAAAAAATTATGGACTTTCTTAGAAATAAAAGATCGCCTCTTGAAATTGCAGAAAGCATAGAAGTCATTCGATTCCTCGAGGCGGCGAATGAGAGTCGCGATTCAGGTAGAGCCATCACACTCTAACGAGATGAATGACAGGCTGATATTGGCACCATTTAATATAGAGGTGACGCCCCCTATAGGTCATTCTCTCTGCGGCGGTCTTCTTCCTCCAGCTACGACGTGTCGCGATCCTTTATGGGCTCGCGGTTTGATTATTGATGATGGAGTTACGCGGGTCGTTCTCTGTGTAATCGATTTTTGTGCGATTGATGGACGCGCCCACCGGCAGGCATGTGAAGCCCTGGCGATGGGAGCCAATACTTCGGCAAGTCGGGTAGCCCTACACACTGTTCACCAACACGATGCCCCCTATGTAATCAGTGAGCCAGAGAGCGAACTCCAAAGGCACGGCATCGGCCAGCTTGACCAAACGTGGTGGAATGATGTCCTCAGGCGTTTGCAGGACGGCACGGTGAATGTCCATTATCGCGAATTCACTGAAATTGGAATCGGATCGGCGCGGGTTAAGAAGTGCGCCTCGAATCGAAGGATGTTGGATGAGAATGGGAAGGTTTTCACCACACGGTTTTCGCTATGTGAGGATCGGAAAATTAAGGCGCTTCCAATTGGTTTGATCGATCCGATGCTGAAGTCAGTAACTTTCTGGAATGAAAGTCAGCTAGTTGCGTCGATGAATTTCTATGCGGTGCATCCTCAATCAGCTCATGGCAGGGGAACTATTTCGGCAGATTGTATCGGTGAGGCTTTACGGCTTACAACCGAACGGTATCCAGGAGCGCAACATCTCTATTTTACAGGCTGTGCGGGCAATATTACCCTTGGAAAGTATTCGACTACTGATCCGGAGTTAAACATCCGTCGGTTTGGACAGCGAATCGCCGATGGAATCTCTGAGGCCGTTGAGAAGAGCAAAAATAGACGCAGCCGGGAAAAAAATTTATATTGGGAGTCTCGAGCCATAAATCTACCGCTCTCAATAAGAATTTCGAAGAAACAAGCTAGGACTATTTTAGAATCGGGAAAGGCGAATCTTCCCGAAAAAGTCGGAGCGGCGTGGGCCTTAGCAGCTCATAATACTTCCAATTGGAATTGCGTTGCAGTTCAAACGCTGAGCTTCGCTGAAGCTACTGTCCTGTTTCTGCCGGGGGAACCATTTATTGAGTATCAACTTCATGCGCTAAAGAAGCACCCGCGCAGATTCATTGCTGTGGCCGCCTACGGTGACGGGAAGATGTTTTATGTGCCAACCGCCCGGGCATTTTCAGAAGGAGGGTACGAACTGATGCCGACTCGATGTTACACCACATGCGATGCGGAAGACTCCTTGAAGAATCAAATCGACGGAGCATTGATGCGGAGCAAAAGATGATTATTTGGATTTGTACAGATATGGAGGGATTAGCTGGGGTGGATAGATGGAACCAGTGTTATGATCCAGATGACCGATCCCCGGAGTATCTCTATGGCCTCGAGCAGCTTACCGCTGATACCAATGCCGCTATCGCCGGATGCTTCGATGCGGGAGCGACTGAAGTACGAGTCCTTGATGGGCACGGCAGAAACCTAAATCGTGGTTTTCTGGGTGGAAAACTTGATGCTCGCGGAAAGGTGGTTTGGCTCGAAAAAGGTCCTCCTCTTCGTTTTGATGGATTCGACGAGAACGTTCATGCCGCGGCAATGATCGGGCAACATGCAATGGCAGGGACACTAGGTGGCTTTCTGGACCATACCCAGATTCCCAAGGAGATTACCCGTCTAACCGTAAATGGCATCGAATACGGTGAATTGGGACAGTTTGCTCTTTATGCAGGCGCGCTTGGTGTTCCGCTGGTCTATGCCTCGGGAGATGAAGCCCTTTGTATTGAAGCGAGGACGGCACTAACCGGCA
>JBBCKI010000023.1:0-98618 GCA_037190965.1 Chthoniobacteraceae bacterium | reverse complement strand
GAAAATCGATTCAAAGACCGGCGCATTAGAAGTGGCCGGGAGCAACATTTCACCCGCTTTGACGTGGCAAGAATTTTCGAAATCAAGCCTGTTTTGGAATGCGACGGAAGTGATCAAGAACGAGGAATGGCTCACCTACCTGCTACGTTTAAGGGAAGGGCAGGAGGAGTTTGCGCTCAATCTTGTCTTCAAAGGTGGTACCCTTTTAGAGATTCACTTTTCGATCGACGATCCGGAAGCTTCTTGGGCAACATGGTCTAACGAGAAAGAGTTCCAGTATAAGGCGCGGATTGATGCCATTTTGGAACAGTGTCTTGGTGCTCCGCCCTATTCTTTTGGTTGGGGGGAGGCGGTTTCCGCAATAGACACGAGAGGAGCTGGCAGCCAGGGCATATTGCGCTACAAGCCAAAATACTCAACATAGTTTGACGGAGTCAGAGTTGACGGGGATCACAGAATTGACCGTCACGAGTTGACGTATTTACTTGACGGCTTGACGGGGTCAGGCCTGAATGGCATTAAGTTGTGCAGGGATTAGGGGTCAGGCGACATTTTCTGACTGGAAGCCGAAAAACATCCTCGTTTGTCAAAATATGTCGCCTGACCCCAAATCTCCACAATCTCGTTTGTATGAAAACGCCAAGACGGGAAAATATGTGCTCGCTTTTCGTGGAACCGAGGAATTGGCAGACTGGAAGACGGACGCCAAGCAATGGGTGGGAATGCGGGATGCCCAATATGACCAAGCTCGTACAGTTTCTGCAGAGGCGGCCGATGTAATAGGAAAGAACAAGCTGAGCTTCACCGGCCATTCTCGCGGGCTAGCTGCAAGTGCAGCTATCTCAACAGGCAATTCAGCAGTCACCTTCAATGCTGCAGCCGTCAGTCCGAGGTATGGAGGCCGATCTCCCGATGCGGAGCAGCTTATAGCGGCTATGCATGTGAAGGGAGAGGCTCTTAGCACCGCTCAAAGGGTTTTAGCTAGTGGTCCTAGTTATATAGTGCGTGCAGCAAGCTTGGGGGCCTTGCATCCGGCTGGCATTGCACAGGGAAATCGAATTGGCGTATCTCCGGTCGGAAATTGGTCGGTCCAAAACTCCGGAAATCATAGTATGGATGCAGTAATCAATGCGTTGGAAAAAAGATAGCCTAAACAGATGGTATGATTAAATTTCTTCAGTATATTATTATCGGAATTGTGATGCATGGCTCGTTCGCATTTGGTTTGAGTGAGGGGTACAAGAAAAGACTTGATAAGTACTTCCCAAATGGGGAAATCAGAGCTTTCGCGTACGCTGCCTCTATGGGGGATGGGAAAAAGGTAAAGGAGATTTTAGCTTCTGGATATAACGTCAACCAAACTGGTGCAGGAGGGATGACCCCCTTGATTCTTTCCACTATGCTAGCTAATCGTGATGCTGCGATTTTACTATTGGAGAATGGGGCTGATCCTAACCAGCAAAGCGACGAAGGAAGCTCAGCAATGAGCTATGCTGCTAGGAACGGCGATATGCGGACATTGGAGGCAGTGCTAAAACACGGCGGCAATGTCAATCTGAGGAACAAAAAGAACAAATCAATTCCGCTTTTTGATGCCGTGTATTCTCGGTCAATCCCCATCATAAAGCTATTATTGGACAGGGCGTCAAAGATCGATAGCCAAGACAATTCTGGAGACACCGCGATGGTTCATGCTGCTGGCACCGGGCGCTATGATATCGTTATGTTTCTGCTTGATGCTGGAGCAAATCCAAAAATTGAGAACAAAAGAGGACGCACCCTACTTTATATCATCCAGAACATCGACCAGTGGGCGGGATTTCCTGATGAGGCAGACCGCAAGAAGGTTATTGAGCGGCTCAAAAACGATGGTTTTTGGCGGGAGGAGAAGCAGAGGCAATAGCAAGGAATAGTCAAGAATGGCATTTTGACGGGGTCAGTTTGACGGGGTCAGGCCTTACCGGGCTGTTGCCGGAAGGGCGATTTTTCCAAGCTGCAGGTCAGAAATGAGCAGAAATATGAGCAGAAATGGGGTCACAGAAATGGGGTCAGGCGACATTTCCTGACTGGAAACCGAAAAACATCCTCGTTTGTCAAAATATGTCGACTCACTCCAAATCTCACCAAATCTCACTCTGACCCCAAATCTCCCTCCAAAGTGGAAGGAATCTTCGACCAGAGCGCCTTCCGCTATGACCGGAAACACGACTGCTATGCCTGCCCTGCTGGGCGAACGCTGTCATTGAGCGGAGCGGATAACGGGGCTACAATGAGTATGCCGCAAAGAAAGGTGTGTGCACTTCGTGTCTTATTCGAAAACAATGCACTCGTTCAAAGAGCGGCCGAACCATCAATCGCTACCCGCTGCAAAACCTCCTGGAATAGTGGCCTCACTCCAAAAACACTGATTGAGGCAACAGGCCGTCAAGAGTTGACCCTGATGAGCTGCCAGCAAGTTTAAGGGACAAGGACTGACCCTTTTGCGCTTCTTCTCTTTTCCCGTCTTGTCCTCAATTTTTAAAAGGCGGGAAATTTTCTTGCGCAGTTTCCGGCATGGGGTGTAAAAACGATATTACAGTTCCATCTCGACCCTTTCCCCGCACCGCACCCCCAAACTCGCGAGTAGCAGAAAATCGCATGACCTATTCATTCTCGACCTTGTTCTCGACCTTGTTCTCGACCTTGGAGCACCCACCCATGCAACAAACACACAAGCGAATTTGCCTGGCTACTCTCGTGGCCCTGGGACTGCTCGCCATGATTCCCGCAGGGGCATCTGCGCAGACATCAACCGCCGCGTCCGCGCCCCCAGTCCAGCGCCTGACGACCAATGAGCCGCAGATCACGCTCCAGGTGGGCCAGCGTCAGGCGGCGCAGGTGAAGGTGGAGCCAGCATCCGCAGCCGGCCAGCCGCTGCGCTATGAGAGCGGCAACTCCGGTTTCTTTACGGTGGACGACAAGGGCGCGCTCCATGGCGTGCACGAGGGGACCAGCACGTTGGCGATCATCGCCCCCAGTGGCGTCCGCACGGAGGTGCGCGTGCAGGTGGTGGCGGCCGGGGAGAAAACCGCCGCCTCCGCGCCGGCGACCGGCACCGTCTCCGGCGGGCGCAGCGTGCCCGATGATGGCATCGTCATGGGCAACGCGGGTGGCCCGATCGAGGTGGGGCGCTATCAGCGCATCATCGCCTATGTGCTCCCCTACCAAGTGATCGGCAGCAATCCCTTTACGATCAGTTCCTCCGATCCCTCGGTCCTGGCCGCAATGGATGAGGCCAAGGTCGTCCATGCGCTCAAGCAAGGGACGGCCACGATCACGGCGGCCACGCTCGACGGCAATCATCGCGTTTCCGTCACCTATAAGGTGGTCCCGGCTCCGACGGAGAACCACCCTGCCGACAAGACCTACACGATCGAGCCGGAGCGTTTCGGCATTCGCTACGACGATGCCTCGGAAGCGACCGCCAAGGCCAACAGCGCCGGATTGTACGAGGCCTTGCGCCATACCGCCAAGCATGGTTTCACCCGGCTGCTGCTGGAGCCGAAGAAGCTGCTCTACATCGAGCCGAAGGACACGATCCACATGGTCAGCAACGTGCAATTGGACCTCAACGGCTCGGAGATCCGCCTGCGCCCCAATGACTACCCCCGCTACGTGGCGTTCCTCTTCGCCGAGAAAGACCACGCGACGGTTTTGGAAAACGCCTCCATCGTCAACGGCACGCTGACCGGCGAGCGCGATGAAAAGGAAAAGTTCCTCCCCGGATGGGCGAAAAAGGGCGAGACCGAAGGAGGCTGCACGATCGTCTTTGAGGAAGGGACCAATAATGGCATCCGCAACCTGACGGTGCGCAAGAGCATCGGCTTTAACATCTCCAGCGAAATTGGGAGCAAGTCGCACGGCGTGGCGGATTTCCGCCAGACCCCCGTCAGCACCCGCAATATGGAACTGGGCGGCTTTGACGCCCAAGGGCAGCCGACGGACACCAAGGGGCAGATTCGCACGAAGGCGCCGCGGGATGTATCAAAGTTCCAGACCCCATACTACAACATCGGCTACCCGATGGGATACATGGGGTATCCGTTCGTGAATAGCCGGATCTATGATGCCTATTTTTTCGACAAGGACATGAAGCTCCTGTCGGCCGAGCGCGGGCGGATTCGCTTCCGGCAGTACGCCTTGCCGGAGGGGGCTGCCTACCTGCACCTGGCATTTTATCTGTCGGAAGTTCCGGCCAACGGTAACAGCGATTTTGGCGATGCTTTCGCGTTCGTCGAAAACCGGGCGATGCCGGTCCGAAACTACATCATCGACTGCACGATCGAGGACAACTATTCCTGCGGCTTCGCCGCCTGTGGCGGGCAGCAATGGCTCATCCAGAACAACACCTTCCGCCGCAACGGCGGACGCATGCCCGGCGCCGACATCGACTGGGAGGATGGGTGGGAGTACATGCAGGGGGACTTGGTGGAAGGCAACCGCTTCGAGTCGCGCACCAACGTGATCACCTGCGCGGGGAGCGGGTTAATCTTCCGCAGCAATACCTTCCGGGGCAGCAGCATCTTCTATGGGCGCACTCAGGACTACTCCCTGCTGGAGAACGTCTTTGAGAAGGATGGGGGCGACAATGCGTTTGCCGTCAAGCTCACCCTCTCCTCGTCCTCGGACATTTACTGCACCGGGAACCGCTTCAAGGACGCGTCGGTGGGGTACACACGCAATCACGTTAAGCCGCCGTTCGTCGGCACCTATGAGGCGAGCTTTATCAAAGAAACCTTCGACAACACGACGATCAATCCCGGCTCAGGCGGGCGGTTGATCGATTGCACGATCCTCAACGGCAAATAACGTCGTTCGGGCATGACAAATAAATGCATGCTGTGGCTGCACTATTTTGGACGTTCTTTGGCAAGAATGTCGCTCATAGGCATTCCATAGATTTGCTCCAATCTTTGGGCCTGCCGCTGCCGCGCTTGCTAAAGATGGCGTGACAACGGCAACCCGAGGCGCTGGGTTGGCTTTGTTATTCAACAAACGGACGACTCAGGGTAAGTTGAAGGGCGACTAGTCAAGCTCCGCATCCACCCTTTTCAAAGAAAGCTGCCATCCGTGCGGGATATTCTTTGGGATCAACGTCTTCGATGCGTGTGGCGAGCATCCAGCGGTAGCCGAAGGGGTCTTCGAGGGTGCCCATGCGATCGCCCCAGAATTGATTGGCGGGCGGCATGAGGGCTTTTGCTCCGGCATTGAGGGCTTGGGCAAAGGTGGCGTCGACATCCGGCACGTAGATCATCAGTCGCGTGGAAGGACCACCGACGGAAAGCGGGCTCAGGCAGTCCCAGTCGTGGCTTTCTTCGCCCAGCATGATGATGGAGTCGCCAATCCGAATTTCGGCATGCGCGATCTGTCCCGAGCCGGGCATGTCAAGCCGGACGGTGTCGACGGCTCCGAAGGCGCGCCGGTAGAAATCAATGGCGGCCGCCGCGTCGCGGATCGGGAGGGAGGGGATGATGGAGTGATAACCGGGAGGAGGTGTTTTGAGGGCAGTCATAGAAGTTTAAGAAAAATCGTAAGATAAGGGTGATGCCGGTTCTGTCAAAATTCAGGATTGCAGCGCCCCGTCCGCCGTGAAACCAAACATGGGAGCCCAGACAACTTCCCAATGGTAGCCATCGAGGTCGGTGAAGTACCCGCTGAAGCCGCCCCAGAAGGTGTCCTGCGCCGGTTTGACGACGGTGGCTCCGGCGACGCGGGCGGTCTCGATGACGGCGAGCGCTTCTTCCTTGCTTCGCACGTTGTGGGCCAGCGTGATGCCGTTGAACCCGCCCCCGGCGATGGGGACGTCGGGCCCAATGTCTTCGGCGAGTTTGTCGAGGGGATAGAGAGAAATCCACGTTCCCGGCAGTTGGAAGAAGGAAACGCCTTCGTAATTGGGGTTCGGGCCGATCCCGAAGACTTCCGTGTAAAAGGCGGTCGCTTTTTCCAGATCGGTAACGCCGAGTGTGACCACGCTCAATCGTGATAGTGGGGAGGAAGCCATGCCGCAATTTTGCCAAAACCCCGTTTTGGCGTCACGGGATTTTGCATCGCGGTTTGGTTCCCTATTGCACGGGCCAGCAGATCGCGGCATTAACAACGCCATGACAAGCGACGGACAGTCATTTTTCTACTGCGGGAGCATTGAGTCGGGGATTTATCGTGGGGTTTTCGAGGAGAAAACAGGCGAGGTCTCCGGGCTGACCCTCCTGCCGGGCACTCCTCAAAGCTTTTTTCTCGCGGCGCACCCCAGTCTGCCGGTGTTGTATTCTCTGGATATCAAAGGCGGAAAGGTCGGCGTTTTTGCCATCGCCAGGGACGGGGGACTCACTCTCCTTCAGGAGGTGGATAGTGAAGGAGCCGCGCCATGTCATCTCGCGGTGGACCCCGCGGGCCGTTATCTGCCGGTCGCCAATTACAATGGCGGATTCTCGCTCTTTGCGCTCGGAGCCGACGGAGGTCTTTTCCCCGCGTCGAGTGTTTACCTGCCGACAGGGAGCAGCGCCGATGCCCAGCGGCAGAGCGGGCCGCATCCTCACGGGGTCGCATTGCGGGGAGATCTCATTTATGGGGCCGACCTGGGGATCGACCGCATTCTTGCCCTTCGCGTGGAACTGGATCCGCTGCGCCTGACGCCGGTGCCCGAGCTGGACACCGTTGTGGCCGCCGGAGCCGGACCGCGTCACTTCACGTTGCACCCGAACGGGTGCGTCGCCGCCGCTGTCAATGAACTCGACAACACGGTCACGGCATTTCGCCTCGATCCCGCTACCGGGCGGTGGCAGGAGACGGGAACGCTGTCGACCTTGCCGGAGGGATTTGACGGCGAGAGCTGGACGGCTGAACTGGAGTTCCACCCCTCCGCCGATGTGTTTTATGCCACCAACCGGGGCCACGATTCGCTGGCCATTTTTGCCATCGACCCGGTTACGGCGGAAATCCGCGCCGTCCGGTTGGCGGAGGCAGGCGGCGCGAAGCCGCAGCATGTGGCGTTCGCTCCGTCCGGAGGCACTCTCTTTGTGGCGAACTCCGAGGCCAATGCCGTGGCGTTGTTCCGGGTGGACCGGAAGACCGGGCTGCCGCTGGTCTTGACCGGCGAACTGTCGATTCCCGCGCCGATGTGTTCGTTAATTTATAATCCCAGATAGCGAAGGCTTGGATTGGCCCAAAAAACGTCTATACGCATTCCGATGAAGATCGAGTACCCGCAGTTGCCCGACACGCCCACCTCTCACCTTCCTTTCAGCCCCGCCGTCAAGGTGGGGAATCTTCTTTTCATCTCCGGGCAGGCCTCGGTCGATGTCACCGGGAAGATCGTTCCCGACACCTTCGAGGGGGAAGTCCGCCGATCCATCGAGAATATGAAAAAAATTCTCGAGGATGTCGGGAGCGACCTGGCGCACGTGGTGCAGACGCGTAATTATGTCCGCGACCCGGAGAATCTCCCCATCTACCAGGAGATCTACAAGGAGTACTTCAAGCAGCCTTACCCCGCCCGGACGACGATCACGCATTGCCTCGGCAAGAATCTGCAATACGAGATCGAGTGTATCGCCGTCGTCAAAGACGCAGAATAACGGGCCTCCTTTTCTCAACGTTTCGTCCGCCATGGAATCTTCCAATTGCCTTAATAATCTTAACGACCTGGAAACACCTAGGGTCTTGATCGATCTCGATCGCCTTGAAAAAAACCTCCGGTTTCAGCAGGAAATCTGCGACCGGCACGGTGTGGAGCTTTGGCCCCACATCAAGACCCATAAGTCGTGCGCCGTGGCGCAACGTCAGCTTGAGCTGGGGGCCAAGGGGTTGACTTGCGCAAAGATCGGCGAGGCGGAGGCAATGCTTCCTTCCGGCGTACGGCGAATTTTTATCGCGCACTCGATTGTCGATCTCCGTTCCGGCGCGCGCCTGGCCGCTTTGGCGGCCCGGCTTGACGAGTTGATCCTTGCCGTCACCAGCGAGAGGCAGGCCGCTGCCTTGAACGCCGTGCTGGCGTCGGTGGATCTCAAACTGCCGGTCATGATGGCGGTCGATACCGGCCTGGGCCGTGAAGGTTCCCGGTCGCTGGAAGAGGCCCACGCCCTTGCCGCAACCATTCGCTCCCTTCCCCATTTTCAGCTTCGCGGCTTTTATTCGCACGAAGGGCATGCTTATGGGGCCACTCGTGAGGAGATTCCCGCGTTGGTCGCAGCGGTGCACGAAAAAATCACGGCGGTCCGTAACGCCATCGATCCCTCCTTGCCGATCTGGCCGGGATGCAGTGCCACGGCGGCCGTGATGGCCACCATGCCGAATGTACAGGCGGTACGCCCGGGGGCTTACATGTTTGGAGACATCGCCCTCTGTGCGCCGGACAAAGTCATGCCATGGGAGAGCGCGGCTGTCACCATTCTGGCGACCGTGGTCGATCTTCCCTCGCCCGGCCTTGCGCTCATCGATGCAGGCTCCAAGACCTTCAGCGGCGACAAGGCGCGCACCGGGGATTCAGGCTGGGAGGCCGTGGATGCGAAGCTCCGCGTCATTCGCTGCAACGAGGAGCACGGTTATGTTACCGGCGAAGGAGTGGACGCCCTCAAGATTGGAGACCGCCTCCGGTTCGTCCCCGCGCACATCTGCCCGGTCATGAATCTGGCCGACGAAGCCATCGTCGTGCGGGGCGAGGAGATCCTGGATCGTTGGCCGATCGAGGGGCGCGGCAGGAACCGGTAGAACGGTAACTTTCACAGCGGCTTGCAGAAGGGGGAACGCCTCCGGTAGAGTGAGCCTTTCCCATGAATCTCGCCGAGCTCCAGCGCATTTACGATCAACCGTTCTTCGACCTCATCCAGGAAGCGCGCAACGCCTATCTTGCGCACTGGAAGGGGGACGAAGTGCAGCTCTGCACCTTGCTTTCCATCAAGACCGGGGGGTGCTCGGAGGATTGCGGCTACTGCGCCCAAAGCTCGCGCTACTCCACCGGCGTCAAGGCAGAGCGCCTGATGCCGAAGGAGGAGATCGTGGAAAAAGCGAAGGCGGCGCGCGAGAACGGCTCCACCCGGTTTTGCATGGGGGCCGCCTGGAAAGGGGTGCGCGACGGGGATGCCCGCTTTGAGCAGGTGCTCGACACGATCCGCGATGTCAGCAAGCTCGGCATGGAGGTCTGCGTGACGCTCGGGCAACTGAGCGAGAAGGAAGCCCATAAGCTCAAGGAGGCGGGCGTGACCGCCTATAATCACAACATCGACACGTCGCCGGAATTCTACCCGGAGATCGTCTCCACCCATACCTTTCAGGACCGGCTCAACACCATCGACGCGGTGCAGAAGAGCGGAATGGCGGTCTGTTGCGGCGGCATCATCGGCCTCGGAGAGCAGGAGATCGACCGCCTCAAGATGCTGGAGGTGCTCACCAATTTCGACCCGGCGCCGGAAAGCGTGCCGATCAACTGCCTCATGGCGATGCCCGGCACGCCGCTGGAGGATCAGCCGCAGGTCGATATTTTCCAACTGGTCCGGCTGATCGCCACCACGCGCATTGCGTTGCCGAAATCAAAGGTCCGCCTCAGCGCGGGCCGCACCCGGCTCACCCGCGAGGCGCAGGCGCTCTGCTTCTTCGCCGGGGCCAATTCCATTTTCTACGGGGACAAACTTCTGACTGCGGCCAACCCCGGCACGGACAAAGATCTTGAGTTGCTGCGTGAGTTGAATCTCACCCCGCAGCAGCCGCATTCCGACATGGCCTGCCTCTCCTGAGGCTCTATAGCCGCCAGTATGACCACCGCTTCCGGCCGCTCCCTGCATGATCTGATCGCGCTCCTGCGCAGCGGCGTCTCCCTGGCCCCCGAAGAGGTGGAGTTTGCCGCCCGCTTCCTTCTCGCGGAGGAGGCTGACCCGGCATTGAAGGCCGATTTCCTCCGCGCTCTCGCCGCCAAGGGCGAGACCGACGCGGAGATCGCCGCTTTTGTGGAGGCGTTTTTAGCGCGCGCCGTGAACCCGGAGCTCGACCCGACGGCGCTTCCCGGCCCGATGATCGACGTGTGCGGCACCGGCGGCGACCGGCTCGATCTCTTCAATGTCTCCACCACCGGGATGTTCATCCTCGCGGCGGGCGGGGCTGTGGTGGTCAAGCACGGCAACCGGAGCATCAGCTCGCAATGCGGCGGGGCCGATGTGCTGGAGGCCCTCGGCGTCCGGATCGACCTGCCGACGGAGGAATTTCGCCAGCGCGTGGAAACGGCGGGCCTCGGGTTTCTCTTCGCGCCTCAATATCACCCGGCGTTCAAGGTGATCGGCCCGATCCGCAAGAGCCTCGCGGCGGAAGGGGTCACGACGATTTTCAACCTGCTTGGGCCGTTGCTCAACCCGGCGCGACCGGCGCATCAACTCGTTGGCATTTTTTCCGAACCCGCCCTGCCGAAGTACGCCGCCGTGCTGCGGCGTCTTGGGAGGAAGCGGGCTTGGGCGGTGCATGGGAAGAGCGGTCCCGGCAACGATGCCCCGGGAATGGACGAAGTTTCCACGCTCGGGCCGACCCGGATCCAGTCCGTCGATGCCGAGGGGATCACGGAATGCCATCTTACCGCGGAAATGCTGGCGCAGCTTGGCTTTGCCCCGGCTTCGCTCGATGACCTGCGCGGCGGCTCCCGCGAGGAGAACGCGAAGATTTTGCTGGGGATTCTCGATGGCACCCTTCATGGCCCACGTCGGGAATTAGCCTTGCTGAATGCCGCCGCCGGATTTGTGGTGGCGGGGCTTGCCTCCGGAGTGGCCGAGGGGCTTGACCGTGCAAAAGAGCAGATCGACTCCGGTCGCGCGCTGGGTAAATTGCGCCTTCTGCAGGAGTAAGCCCAAGATCAGTCAGCATCCAGCGCCTTCAGATAAGCGTCGAGTTCCGCAAACGGGAGGAACCAGAACCCATGATGGAGCGCGCGGAAACAGAGGCCCGAGGAAGCGACTTGCATCTCCAGAATATGGGGGTGCTCGTGAGGTTTCGAAATTACATCGAACGTGTTCACCTTTTCTGACAGCACGGATTTGAGCGCATTCAGAGCGTCGGGTTGCATTTCGAATCGAAGGGGAATGTGGATGGGGTCCGTTTTTCCCCGTCGATAATAAATCAGCCTCGCCCTTTCTCCCTCGGAGTGATTTCTCACGAGGCAAAGCAAGTCGTCCCCGCGTATTGAACACTCGATCTCCTCGCCTGCTTCCTTGTCCGCTGCTGGCCAAAAGAAGCTGTTGGACCATTCTGGGGATTCCGGCTGGATCCATTCTTTGCCTGAGCGGACTTTCAGTGAAGAAACAGGGCCCATCCAGACTTCGGGTTGGCTGCGCGCCGGGTCGAACAGAATGGCGGCTTTAAGCCGATTGGAATGAGTCGTCGAGCCGTGGAGCAGGGTTCGGCCCAGTGTTGATGTTGCACTCCGCATCACGCCTGTGTCGGAGACAAGCGACCAATTTCCCGGTTCGGCTTTAATTTCGTAAACCTTGTAGTCAATCAAGGCACAAACCCGACCGCTTGGACCTGCGAAGATGGCACCGACCCTATACTTGGGGCAGTCGTCAAATTGATTCCGCGCGGGCTTTCTCCTGCAGCTGGCCAGAACCGTCACTTCACCCGTGACTTCTTCGAAAAGAGCGATGCCCCCGGCGTCCGGATCCGTTACCGAATTGCCCAAGGAGAGATAGACCTTATCGTGAACGCGGAAGATCCTTTGGGTTTTCACAGGAACCTCATGCTCGCTCCATCCTCCCCGGGCTCGATCATATCTCATGATCACCGCTTTTGGGTTTCCGTCGTTCGGTTTGCAGAGGAGCAGCAGAGAATCTTTGGTGTGAAGAGTATCCTCGGGCGTTTGGGTAAGTGGGCTTACGATCTCGCGAGTCTCAAACCCGGGAAGCCGTAGTTCGAAGGTTCGTACTTGCCTGCTATGGATTCCGGTCAGCAAAACGTAATCGTTTTCGACCTTGAAATCATAGGTCCCCGTCAAAAATAACGCGGGAGCGTTTTTTGGATACCAAAAGGAGGTGATCTTCAACGGGGGCAAGGCGACGGATGGCTCTGCAAGATCGGGGAATTGTTGTAGCAGCTTTTGGTTCATCCTCTGGAAATAACCATCCGAGCCTCCTGCTGCGATGACGCGGCTCTGGAACTCCTTGAGTGCTCGTTGGAGCTTTCGGGCTTCTTTGCGCGGGAATAGCTCCGGGCACCAGATGCCTTCGGTTGCTCCGTTGGTCTTCGTTTCGTTTTGGAGCACGAAGTGCAGGGTGGAGATCAGCCTGTGATCTGCTTCCTTCACCCCGTTTTCGGTCTCGAGTTTGAAGGCATATTTCAACAGGTAGACGATCCGGTTTGCACGCAGGAGTTCTTGTCGTTGCTCCCAGAGCTCTCGGTACAGGTTTTTGCACGCTGCCGTTCTTTCATCGGGGGACGCTTTTTGGGCGAGGTGGAGGAGCGCGGCGGGCTTCCCGACGGGATCTCGAAGCAGTTCTTTCCAAAAGCGGAAGTAAGCAGCCTTGCGCTCCTCGACGGAGGGGATGAATCGGGCGCAGAAAGTTTCCGGGCGGAGCACGAGTTGAAGGCGCCAGGCTTCGTATGCGGCAGCCGGGAAGGTCGTGCTGAGCCTTCGGTAGTATTCGATCTCCTCTTCCCGCGAGGTGGAGAGAAGCCCTGCGAATTCGATGGCGGTGCTCCAATCTTTGGGAAGTTGCCCTTCGAAAGGGGCATAGCCGAGGGCTGAACGAATGGATGTCCGGAAATCGGCCGCCCTCGGGTTGCTCGTGCTTTCCAGCATGGCCAGCATTCTTAGGGAAGAGACGACGGAGATTTCCTCCAGATGAGAAGTGCGGCCATCAAAGGATTGGTGCGAATCGAGGATTTCCAGCTTGGATTGGCCTTTGTCGGCTCGATAGCGGGCGAGGTCCTCCAGCGCTCTTCCCAAGAAGGCGATGTCGTCGTCGGGATCGGCTTTGTCGGGAACCGGCGTGGTGACGTAGGTAATCTTGCTGGATCCCGTCGCCAGCATGCACAGAACGGGGATTCGGAGCGCGAGAAGATCGGAAGCCGTTTCTCCCAGCATTTCAGCGCTGTCGAGTGCCGCGAGAGCCGAGCGGGCTAATCGGCACCGGTGAGCCCAAACGCCTTCCAGCAGATACTCCCGCGCTTCTCCTTTGGAGGAAGCCTGCGAAGGGGGAAGCGAGGTTTTGGTAATCCTGGCAATTTTCCCCGCAAGGCGATTGGCGAAGCCGGGAAGATCTTTGAGGCTCCCTGCCATCTCGAAAGACGCCTCCTCTTTGGGCGAGCGGACCCGGACGGAGGCGATCACGGAATCGCCGCCGGAGGAAAGGCGAAGACTGCCGTCGACGAGGAATGCGCCTCGAAGAATGGATGTTCGTTCTCCATTCAAGGCATGCTCAAAGGCCAGCGCCCCTGCTTCGCGCCGCTCCAATATGACGATCTCGGCGGCCTCCGATAACCGGCTTTCAAGCAACATCGTGGCAAGGCGTTCGATCTCGGCTCCCTGCTCGCTGAGCGAATCAGCCCGGAGATTCAGGACGGAGAGAGGGATGGCGTGCTCCGGGGTCAGTGTCAGCTTGCCTGTAAGTCGGCGGATGCGGCTCTCCAGTTTTTGCAGCACATCTTCCGGGGTGGCTTCCCGATGGAAGACGAGGTCGAAGACCGCGAAGCCCAACGTAACGGCGGTCAACCGGGCCCGGAATTGTTCTCCCTCGCGGGACAGGAAGAGGAGGCCGTCGGCGCCGATGAGCTTTCCCAGCATCTGGCCATCGGCACGCGCCATTTCGGAAAGTTTCCACTCATCTCCGGCTTTCGCCAGGTCATCCCGTTCGATGAGAACGAAACTGGGATTTTTCGCCAGTCTTTCCGTCATCAAAGCCGCGAGATCACGGGCTTCATTCTGGGAGACAATCGCCAACCGGGGCGCTTCGGTTTCTGCCGCATAAAGCGACGGCAACGAAAGGAAAGCCAGCAACCACAGGATCGCAAAAAGGAGGTGGTCAGTCCCTGCGCCAATCCTTTCATATCTTTCCCGAGCGGCGTTCATCGGGCTTCGAAATAGCCGGTTTTGAGCGCGATGCCCATTCCTGAAGCGGGTAAGGCGAAACGAAAAGGCAACGGTGCGGGGCATTTCAGGGGTCGTTCCAAGTTAAGACGCGCCGATGAGGTGGAATCCTTGGCCTTTTCTTCCTCCCGAAAAATTCAGACTCCGGACAAAGACGGCGCGGCTTTCAGGCTGGCGCTCGGGTCGTTTTCACGGCAGATTCCCCTTTTATGGACGACACCGCCAAATCGTTTCTTATCGACCTTCTAAACACCCCCAGCCCGACCGGGTTTGAGGTTCCCGGGCAGCGGAAATGGGCCCATTACGTGCGTCCTTTCGTGGACCGGGTGGAAAACGACGCTTATGGCACCGCGTGGGCCACCTTGACGGGCACCCCCGGCGGCAAGCGGATCATGCTGGAGGCGCACGCCGATGAGATCGGCTACATCGTCAAACAGGTTACCAAAGAGGGGTTTCTGCGGATCGACCGGATCGGCGGCTCCGACACCGCCACGGCGCGTGGACGGCGGTTGGAGATCCTCGGCGACAAGGGACCCGTGCGCGGGATCATTGGGAACACGGCCATCCATCTCCGCAAGGACAATCAAGACGAAAAGGCGCCCAAAATTCACGAGCTTTATGTCGATGTCGGCGCGTCGAACCCCGAGCAGGTTGCCGCGCTCGGCCTTCGCGTGGGACACCCGGCGGTCTATAGCGATACGGCCGAGGAGCTCGGCTCGCATTATCTTATCAGCCGCGCCCTCGACAACCGCGTGGGCGGGTTCATCCTCTCGCAGGTGCTGGCCAATCTCAGCCGCAAGCGTGAGAGGTTTTCATCCACGGTTTATGCCGTCAACGCGGTGCAGGAGGAAATTGGCGGTCACGGGGCGAAGATGGTGGCTCACCGGCTTCACCCCGATCTCTGCATCGTCCTTGATGTCACCCACGCGACTGACACCCCCGGTATTGATCACGCGCAACACGGCGAGGTGAAGCTCGGCGGCGGACCGAGCGTGACGCATGGCACCTGCAACCATCCTTCCGTGATCCGGCGGCTCCTTTCGGTGGCCGAAAAGCTCAATATCCCCATCCAGCACGAATCGTCATCGCGCTACAGCGGCACCGATACCGACGTGATCTTCGACACCCGGGAAGGGATCCCGAGCGCGCTCGTTTCGTTGCCGTTACGGTATATGCATTCCGTGGTGGAAATGGCCGATCTCGATGACGTGCAGAAGGTGATCGATCTGCTGACAGGCTTTGTCGAATCAGTTTCCGAGAACGACTCGTTTGGCGTTGTGCTTTGATGGATCGTTCCCCGGACGGCACTCTCACGCGGATTTGGGTTCACTCCGACCTTCAACTCGGAACTCCCGCTCTCGCCAGAGAGACGGTGCACCGCGCCGTGGACGATCTCCTCGCGCACGACCTGAAGATCGACGCCATCTGGTGTCTGGGAGACGCCCTTTGCGGAAGTGACCTGGCGGGTCTCGATGAAATTGCCCGCATCAACGTGGGCGAGATCAAACGACTGGAGGCTCCGCTGTACTATGTTCTGGGAAATCACGAGATGGACGCATTGCGGAAGCTGGGCATCCCCCACTTCCCTTTGCACAAGCTCGTCGAGGAGGAGCCTGGGTGGCGCACCGGTGCAATCGATTCCTTCTATTTTTCCGAGGCGGTGGGGCGAACGTTGGTCGTGTTTCTCGGCGATCATGCCGCAAAGGATGGCTCCTGGTGGACGACCAACGGCGCTGTTTATGGAGATACCGCACACTACCCGTACCCGGTGGATGCATATCGCCGGCTTCGGGCGGCAATGGAGCGCCACGATGGGCCGGTGATCATCGCTTCCCACTACGCCCTCCCGGGCGGCCAAAGGGCGAGCGATCTCCTCGCCCCGCTTCTCCCGCTTCCCAAAAATGTGTGCCTCCATCTTCACGGGCACGCGCATATCGGCGATACCGTTTTCAATGCCGAGAATCCGTGGCAACGGGCAAACCCCATTACAGGAGAAACGAGGATGCAGTACAATATCTCGGCACTGGAGTCCGTCCGGTCTCCGGGAAGCCACTCGGGAATTCTCAATCTTGTTTCAGGAATCCCTACGCGGCTCCGCATTCGGTGCCACGAGAAGGGAGAGTGGGTGGACGAGTTTGCGATTTAGGCAGAGACGCCGAATGTCCTTACGTCAGCCACCCAAGGGCCATCCACTCCACGCGGGTGCCGGTTCGTGTCGGTTTGATTTCGCGGGCGATCAGAGGCGTGGTCAGGGCGTCGAACTGATCGCGGGTGGCGTCCATCTCCTCTCGGAGCGCTTCGTTCAGGGCCGTCAGCTCGGCCTCGATTTCTTTGAGTCTTTCGCGGGATGAATCGAGATCATCGCCCTGTTTGACGGTGCGACTCAGCCCCTTGGCGGTGCTGGTGGCGCGGGAGATCGTGGTGGCGCTCAGCTTCTTGCGTCCCAGAAAGAGGGAGAGGAGGGTGGAGCCTGCGGAGATGACGGTTTGTAGGCGGCTATCGCCAGCACGGGCTTCGTGGGTCCGCAGCCGCTCTTCCGCCGCGCGGCGGCGTTGTTCGATGGCTTGCTCCTTCTTCGCGTACTTCTCCCGCATCGCGGCAATCTGGGCGTCGCGCGCTTCGCGCAGGGAGACTGAGAGCCGGGTGCGGAAGGCCATCTCAGCTTCGTCCGGTTCCGAGAGCGCTCCGTTGAGCGGGCACTCCAGGAGAGTCAGGGTCTGTTGTTCAACGATCCACGCCGCGAAATCGCGTTGCCAGCCTGTGTAGGAAGCAGCTCTTAAACCTTCCGGGGGGACCGCGCCCCATCGAATGGGGCGCCCGGCGGGCGGTGCGGAATCGAAGTCCTCCAGCACAAGCGGAAGGGCTTCATCCCAGATCACACCATGGAGAGAGTCAGGGAAGCCGGTCGCGAGGACCAGCGGCCGATTGAAGTCGAGCTTCGCTTTAGCGTCGCGGTAGCGGACCGTGGCGACCCCCACGAGTTGAGGGTAAAGCGCGTCGCCGGTGAATTTTTTTGGATAAATCTGGCGAATGCCCGAGACCATTGGTGCCGCGGTGCTGACCGGTTCGATCGGTTCCTCTCGCCTGGCCGAAGCCGCCTGGGCGGGGGGCGTAGTCGCTACCGGGGACGAGGGACGAGGAAGCTGGCGGATCTGATCGCGCGTCAGCGGACCGCAGAGATAGGAGAGCGCCCAGCGGCTCTCGAAGAGAATTGGCTTGTTCTCATGCACGTTGTTCATGAGGAAGATCCGCTTGCCCAGGCTGGAGAGCATCTGGTCGATGGCGTTCCGGTCCACTCCCAACCCGGCGAGGCCATCGAGAAGGCGCATCTTGTCGCGCTCGGTCTGCAGGCGGCCGATGAACCATGTTCCCGCGTTGGAGAGCCCCTTGTAGTCGAGATCGGCTGGGTTCTGCGTGGCCAGAACAACCCCCAGGCCAAAGGCTCGGGCTTGTTTCATCAATGTCAGCAGCGGCTTCTTGGAAGGAGGGTTGGCCGTCGGCGGGAAGTAGCCGAAAATCTCGTCCATGTAGAGGAGCGCCCGCAGGCTGCTGGTGCCCGGCTGGCGGCGCATCCATGAGAGGGTGGCCCCCAGGAGCATCGAGACGAAAAACATCCTCTCCGCGTCGCCAAGATGGGCGATGGAGAAAACCGCGAGGCGTGGTTTGCCTTCCGGCGTGTAGAGGAGACTCTGCACATCGAGAGGAACGCCTTGCCGCCAGATGGCGAAGTTTGGCGAGGCAAGCAGGCTGTTGAGGGCGAGTACCAGTGCGAAGCGATCTTTCTCGGGATAGAAGGCTTCGATATCCAGCACGCCGATCTGCGAGAAGGGCGGCTTCTGGATGCGCCGGGCAATCTCGGGGAGATCCAGCCCTTCGCCCCGGTCCCAACTATGGTGCAAAATCGTCGAAAGAAGCGTTCCTTCGCGGCTGCGCGTCGGGTCGGCGTTGATGCCCAGCAATCCCAGAAGGCTGGCGACCGTGGTTTCGATCTGCGCCCCCAGCAGTTCGGGATCGTTCACCATCGCTTCAGGTGGCGCTTCCAGCGATTGAATCACTGAAACGGGGATCCCTGCGGTGCTGCCCGGGGTATAGACGGCGACCTCCGCGCTTTTGGCGAGTTTGGCAATCCGTTCCCCGTCTTCGCCCCAGCGCGCGAGGCCCTTTTTCCAAAGCTCCGCCTGCGAGGCGGCGAAGGCATCCGGCGTTTCTCCGGCGCGGGCGGCGTTATCGGGGGAGATCCATGGGCGGAAATCCGACGGTTCCAGGTTCGGAAACTGAAGGGCGAGATTGGTGAGGTCGCCCTTGGGGTCGATGATCAGCGCGGGGATTCCGTCGATGGCGGCTTCCTCAAGAAGCGCGACGCCGAGTCCCGTTTTGCCGCTGCCGGTCATGCCGACGCAGATGGCGTGCGTGGTGAGATCGGTGGAATCGTAAAGGAACGGGGGCGCGTCCTCAATGGGCCTGGCGGTCGCGGGATCAACAGGGCGACCGAGGTAAAAACTGCCTAAAATCTCGAACTCTTCAGCATTCAGGGGCATGGCGGTCTCCAGAGTAGAATTAAAAAGGATGTTCCCTCGTGTGGGAGCATGCCTTGAGGCCTCTCGTCGGGGCAAGCCGCAAGTCGCAAGTCGAGGCTCACAACCATTCACCAAACCGGCGGATGTACCAACGCTTCACCACTTGCGTGAGCAAGCAATACGCCAGCAGCGTCGCGATCAGCCACGGGAAATACGCGGCGGGCAACGGTGGCAGGCCGATGCTTGCGCCGAATGCGGTAAAGGGAATGGCAATACCCAACGCCATGACGGCCAGCGTCAACACAATGACGGGCGGCGCGGCGGCGCTCTGGATGAAGGGGATCTTTTGCGTGCGGATCATATGGACGATGAGTGTTTGCGAGAGCAGTCCTTCCACAAACCATCCCGAATGGAAGAGGGCTTGATGGGCTATCGAGTTCGCGCCGAAGACGGTCCAGAGAATGTAAAAGGTGGTAATATCGAAGATCGAACTGATCGGGCCGATGCAGACCATGAACCGCATGACCCCGCCTGCCTCCCACTTGCGGGGGCGTTCCACGAACTCGCGGTCCATGCGGTCCCACGGCAGCGAGAGCTGGGAGATATCATAGAGAAGATTCTGTACGAGAATCTGGAGGGCGAGCATCGGCAGGAAGGGGAGAAACGCGCTCGCCGTGAGGATGCTGAAGACGTTCCCGAAGTTGGAACTGGTCGTCATCTTGATGTATTTGACGATGTTCCCGAAGACGACACGCCCTTCCACGATTCCTTCTTTGAGCACGAGCAGGCTTTTCTTGAGCAGGATGATGTCGGCGGATTCCTTGGCGATATCGACGGCGCTATCGACCGAGATGCCGACATCCGCGTCGCGCAACGCGGCGGAATCGTTGATTCCGTCGCCCAGATAACCGACGGTGCTCCCCCGGGCCTTGAGGACGCGGATGACGCGAGCTTTTTGCAGCGGGTTCATCTTGGCAAAAAGCGTGGAGCGGCTGGCCAACTCGCCGAGATCGGCGTCGCTCATCGCTTCGACTTGCGACCCCAGCACCGCTTCCCCGGGTCGCAGCCCCACTTCTCGGCAGACTTTGGCCGCGACCACGGCATTGTCGCCGGTAATGACCTTGATCGCCACGCCATGGTGCGCCAGCGCGTGGATCGCCTCCCGGGCGGAGCGCTTTGGAGGGTCGAGAAATGCGATGTAACCGATCAACGTCAGGGCATTTTCATCCGGGATGCCGAACGGATGGTCGTCGCGTTCCAGAGCCTTGCTGGCCACGGCGAGCACGCGCAGCCCATCGGCGTTCAATGTGTCGCGAAAAGCGATCAGGCTCCGTTTGTCTGCTTCGGTCAGAGGACGTTCCCCGCCCTCGTCCTGGACGCGGCTGCAGACTTCGAGGGTTTCCTCCACCCCACCTTTGCAGAGGAGGAGATGGTTGCCGGTTTCGCGTTCGGCAAGGACCACCGACATCCGCCTCCGGGTGAAATCGAAAGGGATCTCGTCCACCTTTTCGTACCCGTGCGCGATCTGGCTGGCGGCGGCTTCGCCGGTCTTTTCGATCACCGCGAGGTCGAGCAGGTTTTTGAGGCCGGTCTGGAAGAAGCTGTTGAGGACGGCGATCTTGAGCACGAGCGGGCTGCTTTTTCCAACCATGTCGAGGTACTGCACGAGCACCACTTTGTCTTCAGTGAGCGTTCCCGTTTTGTCCGTGCAGAGCACGTCCATCGCTCCGAAGTTCTGAATCGCGTTGAGGCGCTTCACAATCACCTTCCGCTTCGACATCGCGATGGCACCCCGGGCGAGGTTGGCCGACACAACCAGCGGGAGCATCTCGGGCGTGAGGCCGACGGCCACGGCGAGGCCGAAAAGGAGCGCCTCTTTCCAGTCATGCTTGGTCACTCCATTGATGAGCATGACAATCGGCACCATCAGGAGCATGAACTTGACGAGCAGGAAGCTGATCTTGCTGACGCCGATGTCGAAGCTCGTCAACGGGCGGCTGCCGAGAATGCTTCCCGCCAGCGAGCCGAAGAATGTCTGTCG
Organism: Chthoniobacteraceae bacterium; assembly: GCA_037190965.1. Taxonomy (GTDB): domain Bacteria; phylum Verrucomicrobiota; class Verrucomicrobiia; order Chthoniobacterales; family Chthoniobacteraceae; genus DATMFV01. Next base: position 77,968 of record JBBCKI010000023.1, on the reverse strand, counting down.
TCCGGTGGCGACCACTACGGCGCTCGCGGCACCGCTGAGCACGTTGGTCCCCATGAAGCAGAGCGTCCTCATTTCAAGGGGCGATTGGGCGCCGTCGCCCTCCGCCGTGCTGTATTTCTCCACCGGCATCGCTTCGCCCGTGAGCGCCGACTCACTCACGAAAAGATCCTTGGAAGTCAGCAACCGCACATCGGCGGGGATCATGTCGCCTGCGGAAAGGTGAACGATGTCGCCTGGGACGAGGCTGGCAATTGGGACCTCGCGTTGACGGCTGCCTTTCCGCTCCGTCAGGCGAGAGACGGTGGCTGTGGTGTGGACCAGCGCCTTTAGTTTTTCCGCCGCCCTGGTGGAACGGAACTCCTGCCAGAAGCGAAGGCTGCCGCTCAGCCCGATCATGACGGCGAGGATAACCACCTTGTCCCAGTTTGGTCTCTCGGGTTTGGCCTCGAACGCGGAGGGATTCGCCGCCCATTGCCGCATCTCGCGCGCCGGAAGCCAGACGTCGGTGAGATACGAAACCGCTCCCAGGACGAGGAGGATGATGATGAAGGGGTTGTTGAACGCCTGCGCGAGTTGAACCCACCAGTAAGGAGGCCGTTCATGCGCCACGTCATTGCGGCCATATGTCTTGCGTCGTTCTTCGACGGCTTCTGCATCCAGGCCGTCGAGAGTTGTCTGCAGCAGCCGGAGCGCGGCGGCGGGATCCCCCTGGCCCGCTTCCCGCAGCAGAGGTGAAACCGGCGGCCCGCCTTGTCGTCCCTGTCTTCCCTGAAGCATCGCCATCCCGCCGCCAAGATGCACCGGGCGGCGGGGCTGATCAATCCGATAGCACGCAAAGCGGCGTCAGGCGGGGAGGGGTAAACGCCCCTCCCTCATCCTCAACCGGTCGTCCCATCCCTCCCGGCGCCCCGGCCTCTTTTTAGAGTCCCGTTGGGGTGCGCCCCAGACGACCCTCCCAGCGGGTCAGGAGATGAGCCACCACGTTGGCTCCGAATTTGTAGGAATTCAGGACCGGACTTTCAGCCACGTTCCGGAAATAGATGTCCCGCCGATTCCAGATCGCGTGATTCATGGCCACATAGTTACCCCGCTCATCCGTGCTGAAGTCGAGTTTTCCATGTTCATCGAGGCCAATCTGCCATAGATCGGCGTAGTCATTGGCGGTGTAGATTACCGCCACTTCGCCTTGATATTTGAGCGCGTGGATGGGCTCCTTGTAGAAATTCAATCCCGCGGGCATCGTCTTGACCTCCGGGTAGTAGAGGTTCTGGGTAAACATGGCGTGGTTCGACGGCAGCGTCTCCCATTGTTTGTCAATGTCCCCGACCACCCGGCGCATTTCCCGGCGGAAGGCGATGTCGAAACGGGAGCGACGGCCCGGCAGCGAACTGTCGCCCCAGATACAGCCGCCAAGGCTCACGTATTTTTGAAGATTCTCAACCTCCCGCTCCGTCAGCACGAAGTCGCGGTGCCCGGTGAAGAAGATGAAGGGAGGCCGTTTGGCAAAAATTTCACCGCTTGCCAGGTCGATCGGCTCCGAAGCCAGGCTTGCCTGGAGCTTGCCGTTCGACATTTTGTTCATCAGGTAAACGAGATTCGGCAGACTGCCCCCGGTGATCTTTCCATCCTTCAACCGGTGCGTCGAAGCCCAATCGCCACCTCGTTGGGGATCATTGGGGTCGCCATATTTGGCGAGAAAGATCGTGAATTGGAAGATTCTATCCTTCACGGAGCCGCCCCGACTGCCGGGCGGCGTCCAGGTTGTAAAAACCTTTATGGCCTGCTTTTGTTCGGGAGAGAGTTCTCCGGGTCGAGTAGTAGGCAGGTTGGTTGGGGAGGTTTCGAAAGGCCCGCGAGCTACCGGCAGCACGGCCCCCGAGGTTGGAAAGACGGGGCGCACCGGCGCGATTTCGTTTGAGTGAAGCAGATTGTCCGTCCGGATCAAATTGATCGCGGCGTGGGAAGAATCGATCTGGACTGGCGGCAGCACCGTCTCGGCCGGGTCGGAGTTGCCGGATGGTGGACGGTTGGCGGCTTCCGTTGAGTCATCCGAAGCCGAAATCTGGGCCTGCGGGAAGTCTTCGGGTGCCTTTGTGGTTCTTACCAACACGGTTCCCCCAAAAACAAGAACCAGGATGAAATGCAGCAGCGCCGAGATGGTGAAAAAGCGGGAGCTGAATACCTTGCGCGGAACGTCGGCGAGAAAACGGCTTTTCAGTGAACGAGGGCAGGAACGTTCAGTGTTCATGGGGGGATTTCCTCTCTTTTCTGGTTGGTTTAACGTTTACATGGTCCGTGTCGGGACGCCTTTGAAAGCGTCTTCAGTTAAAATCCAAAAACTTTTCCCCCAATTTCCCCTCCACCCTGATCCCGTGAGATCAGGGCGTTGATCCCATCGCCTACAAACCGGTCGGAACGCCGCGAACCCGATCCTCCCACCGTGTGAGAAGATGGATCACCACGTTTGTTCCAAATTTGTAGGTATTGATCACCGCGGGCATCTCAATATTCCGGTAATACAGGTTGCGGCGGTTCCAGATCCCGATATTCATCGCGATGTGACGGCCTTTTTCGTCGACGCTCATGTCGGGCTGCCCTTTTTCGTCGACGCCGATCTGCCACATGTCGCCGTAGTCGTTGGCCGTGTAAATGATCGCCACTTCACCGGCAAACTTCAGCGCATAGACCGGTTCCTTATAGAAATTCATCCCGGTAGGCGGTTCCTTGATCTCCTGATAGTAGAGATTTTTTGTGAACATCGCGTGGTTGGGAGGAAGTTTCTCCCAATCCTTGTCGGCGTCGGAGATCACCCGGCGCATTTCGCGACGGAAGGCGATGTCGAAGCGGGACCGGCGGCCCGGCAGCGAGCTGTCACCCCAGACGCAGCCACCGAGGCTGATATACTTCCGCAGATTTTCCACTTCCTGGTTGGTCAGCACGAAATCGCGGTGCCCGGTGAAGAAAATGAACGGAGGCTTCTTGGCGAAGATTTCCTGGCTGGAAAGCTCAAGCGGAACGGCATTCGGGGCCGCCTTGATCTTGTCCCGCGACATTTTGTTCATGTAATACAACAGGTTCGGGAGGCTGCCGCCAACGATCTTGCCCTCGCGAAGCCAGTTGGTGGAAGCCCAGTCGCCGCCCCGCTGGGGATCATTGGGATCGCCGTATTTGGCGAGATAGGCCGTAAACTCAAATTCGCGGGTACGGGGCGAGCTTCCGGGGCCGCCGCCGCTCCCTCCTTTTTTGGCCCAACCGCCCGTGAAGGCGGCGATCTCCCGGCTCTGCGCCGCCGTCAGCGATGCGCCGCTCATCGAGGGTGCCGAAGAAGCCGCCATCGACGTGTTCATGCTGGCCGTGGGAGAGATAACCGGAGGCGCGATCGCCGGCATCGTGAAGGAGACGTCGCTCACCGCGGAAGTGGTGATGGCGGTAATATCCGTGGGGTTCGCGCTGGGCACCGGAGTGCTCACCGTCATTTCCGGGGCCACTTCGGATGCTTGAGGAGGAGGCGCCGCGGAAGAGGCGGTGTCGGCGGACACAAAGCCGCCGCCTTCCTCGCCGGTGAAGTCCGGCGGCTCGGAATAGCGTTGGAATAGAACGGTGCCGCCGAAGGCAACGACGAGGATGAAATGAAGGAGGACGGAGATCGTAAAAAAGCGGGATGCAAACAGTTTCCGCTGAAACTCCATCACGGCCTTGCTCTTGCTGTTATTGCTCGACATAGGGGAACCTCCACTGAATACCCCTGCAGAGAGGGCTTTGCCAGTCCTAAATCCTAAATTTAATCGAGCCTGTCGTTGAATGCGGTTTGCCGGCTGCGAGCGACTTTCGGTGAGCAACGTCCGCGCATTGACTTTAGAAATGCGATCCCTATTTTCAGCAACCCGTGAGAAACCTGCCGCGGGCCGAGGCAAAGGCCCTTATCATTCCCAAAGAGATCAAGGCGACTTTCGAATTGATCAACGCACCGCTTTACAGCGTGGAAGAGCGCATCCGGGCACAGGCCCGTGAGTTCGATCCCGCCGTGGAGGGGTATGTCGCCTATGCCTGCGAAAGCAGCGGCAAGCGCCTCCGCCCCGCTCTGGCCCTGCTGGCCGGGGGAGCCACCGGCAACGTTGGCCCGCTCCAGATCGAGCTGGCCGTTATCCTGGAGTTGATTCACGCCGCCACCCTTGTCCACGACGACATCATGGACGGCGCCGAGATCCGCCGGGGAGAGCCGACCGCCAACGCCAAATGGGGCAACGCCATCAGCGTTCTTCTGGGGGACTGCATGTTCGCGCATGCCCTGAAGCTTTCCACCCACTTCACCAGCGCCGAGATCACCCGCCGGATCGCCACCGCCGCCTCCGACGTCTGTTCGGGCGAGATCATCCAGACCCAGCGCCGCTTCGATCTGAACCTCAGCGTCCCCGATTACTTCAAGATTATCGAGATGAAGACGGCCGCGCTCTTCGGAGCCGCCACGGAGTTGGGCGCGCTGCTCAACGAGCCGTCGCCCGAGATCATCAGCGCGATGAAAGTCTTCGGGCTCAAGCTCGGCACGGCGTACCAGGTCTACGACGACTGCCTCGACATCGCGGGCAATGAGGAGAAGGCCGGCAAGACGCTCGGCTCCGATCTGCGCAAAGGGAAGCTTACCCTGCCGATTTTGCATCTCCTTCAGAACAGCTCCGCCAGCGAGCGCGCCCACTGGAGCGAGGTCATCCTTTCCGGGAACGGGGTCGAAGAACTGGTCGAAGCCACCGTCAAGCGCGGCTCGCTTCAGGCGGCCATCGGCGCCGCCCGAGGCTTATTGAGCGATGCAAGCGGCGCACTCGAGGTCGTCCCCGGCAATCGCTTTCGGCAGGGGCTGACGGACATCTGCAAATCGGTCGACCGGCTTCTTAAACAGTTCGAGTGACCGATGATTGACAATACGCCACTCTCTGAGGAGACTGCGCGGCTCCTTTCATGAGTCTCATCGTCCAAAAATACGGCGGAACTTCCGTGGGCGACCCGGCCCGGATCCTGAATGTTGCCAAGCGCGTCATCGCCACCCAGCAGGAGGGTCATCGCGTCGTGGTCGTCGTTTCAGCCATGTCGGGTGTCACCGATGCCCTTATCAAGCTTTCCAAGGACGTCTGCGCCACCATCAACCCGCCTGAGCGGGAGATGGACGTGCTGCTGGCCACCGGCGAGCAGACCACCATCGCGCTCCTCTCCATGGCGATCCAGAGCCTCGGCCACAAGGCCGTCTCGCTGACGGGGGCGCAAGCGGGTATCCGCACCGACGGAGGGCACACGCGGGCGAAAATTCGCAACCTAAGCCCGAAAACGATCCATCAGTTTCTCGATGAGGGAAACATCGTCGTCGTCGCCGGATTCCAGGGCGAGACCGACCAGGGGCAGACGACCACATTGGGCCGTGGCGGCTCGGACCTGACGGCCATCGCCATCGCCGCCGCAGTGAAAGCCGACCTCTGCCAGATCTTCACCGATGTGGAAGGGGTTTACACCTGCGACCCGCGCATCGTCAAAAACGCCCGCAAACTCGATGAAATTTCGTACGACGAAATGCTTGAAATGGCCAGTTCGGGATCGAAGGTCATGCAATCGCGTTCCGTCGAGTTCGCCAAAAAATTCGCCGTGCCTTTTGAGGTGCGCAGTTCGTTCAACACCAACCCGGGAACCCTCGTTAAAGAAGAAACCATGAGCATGGAGCAAGTCGTCATTCGCGGCGTTTCCATAGAGCGCAATCAAGCCAAGGTCACCATCACCGGCGTTGCCGACACGCCCGGGACCGCTTCGCGCATTTTCAATGCCATTGCCGACGCCGGCATCATCGTCGACATGATCGTGCAGAACGTCTCGCTGGCGGGCAGCACCGATATTTCCTTCACTCTGAACAAGGATGAACTCCCCAGGGCCCGCAAGAGCCTGGAATCACTCGTCTGCGAGTTCGGGAGCGACCTCGTCGCGCGAGACGGCATCGCGAAGTTGAGCGTCGTCGGCATCGGGATGCGCTCGCACTCCGGGGTTGCCGCCAAACTTTTCGAGGCGCTCAGCAAGGGGAACATCAATATCCAGATGATCTCCACTTCGGAAATCAAGATCGCCGTCGTCATCGACGAAGCGAACGCGCCGGAAGCCGCCAATATCGTTCACGAGGCCTTCGGGCTCGCCGGAGACGCCTGATCGAAACCCACGAAGAGCAAGTGCTCCCGTGGTGCCTTGAGCGTAACCATCCAGTTACCCGCCATCCAGTTATGAGTTTGAAACCTATTCGCTGCGCGGTCGCCGGAATTGGCGGCTTCGGAGGTGCGCATCACGGCAATTTGCTCAACCTGGAGCGGGAAGGCTTCATTCAGGTAGTCGCCACCTGCGACCCGAAGGCGGCCAGCCTGGAGGCGCTCAGGAATGACTTCCAATTTGTCGAACGCGGAGTGCAGGTGTACGAGGATTTCGACGCGATGATCGCCGACCACGGCGCGGGGCTCGACCTGGTCACGATTGCCACTCCCATCCGCCTGCACGCCCCGATGCACCGGGCCTGCGTGGAACGCGGCATTGCCTGTTATCTGGAAAAGCCGCCGACGCTCGACCCGGCGGAACTCGAGGCAATGATCGCCGTTGACGCCCGCGCCACCCACGCCACGCAGGTCGGCTTCAACTACATTTATCAGCCCTTCCGGCACGCCTTGAAGCGCCGGATTCTGGAAGGCGAGTTTGGGAAATTGCTTCGCGTCGGTTTCCACGGGTTGTGGCCCCGGATGCAGAGCTATTACAGCAGAAACGGCTGGGCGGGCCGTCTGCTGGCGGGCAATGACATCCTTCTTGATTCCTGCTGTGGCAACGCCATGGCGCATCATCTTCACAACATCCTCTTTTTTGGGGGGATGGAAGGGCCCGTCGAATGGGGTAATCCCGAAACCGTGGAGGCCGAACTTTACCGGGCCAACCCGATCGAAGGCACTGACACGGTGTTTACCCGAGGTCGCCTGCAAAACGGCGTCGAGTTCCGCATCGCCGCCTCGCATGCCTGCGCATTGGAAACCACCGTCACCCGCGAGATCATCACCTGTGAGAAGGCGGAGATCGAGATCCATCCCCATAAGAACACCCTGATCATCCGGCATTGCGATGGACGTCTTGAGCAGACGATCGAAGAGGCTGCCACGCTCTACGACAACTTCCGGCTCTACGGCGATTACCTCCGGGGCGCTCAGGAGCGGCCTGCCACCCTGCTCTCGGATAGCCGGGGTTTTGTGGCCCTCAACGCTCTATTGTATCTGGCGGCCGGGAAGATTACGACGGTTACCACGCCTCATGCCTCGTTAGTAGCGGTTCCCGAAAAGGAGGACTCCATTCACCTCATCGCCGACATGGGGGCGATCAGTGAGCGGATGATCCAAACTGGGGAGTTCCCCTCCGAGCAGGCGCTCCCCTGGGCGCAACCGGGCGGCACGGCGACCGCCGGCCAGCTTGGCGGCCTGCTTCCCAAGTTGATGCAGATGGCCGGAAGGTAAGAGAGACGTTCCGGTTGAAATCAGGGTTTCCCGGGCTAGGTTCCCGGCGTTTCAACCATGACCGTTCCGTTCTTTTTCTTTCTAGGCGCTGCTTTGATCTTTCGATTGCTTTCCCATCAATCGGAAAGAGCTTACGAAGCTCGCCTTCGCGCCCTGCTGCCTCGAAAATTCCTGACCCCGCGCCTTTCCGACATCGTTCGGGAGTTTCCCGAGCGTCTTCCCGCCTTTCGTGAGCACGTCCTTCCAATGCAGGCCCGCGCTCTCGCTTTCAATACCGTTGCGTGCGCCACGTTTCTGATCGGGCTCTGGATTTTTCCGCCCGCATTCCTTACCGGGTTTGATCTTGGGCTTCTCCGGATTGTCGGTCTGGGGGTCGTTCTCGCCGCGTTTGCCGCCGATGTCGCGGCCTTTTCCCGCCTTACCCGCACCAGCCGTGCACCGCAATCCGTGGAGGAAATTGCGGACTCCGAAGGCTGAGTGGAATGGCGCTGCCGCGCCGGTAGCTCGCTCGCGCCATAGAGCGCGGGCATCGGCTCCCATGGGTTATAGCATCTCTCAAAAGTCCTTTCTGAATCCGCTGGGGCGGCGCGGCCGTGGATGCGGCGTCGCGGCGCTCGGGCAGTGGCGCTGCGGCCACAGCCGCTTCGCTTGCTCCTTGCCCCACAGGCCACGGCGCTCCCATTGGCTTTCGGAAATTTCTTTTGAGAAATGCTCTAATAAAGGCGGGCCAACTCCCAATCGGCAACTTTTTCATCCGGCACCCGCCACTCCTCCCGCCAGCGCCGATATTTGGAGGGAAGGAGGTTTCTATGTTATCCTGGGCATTTACGTTTCTCATTATTGCCATCATTGCGGCGCTGCTCGGCTTCACGGGCATTGCCGGAACGGCGGCGGGAATCGCGAAGTTTCTTTTCGGGCTGTTTCTCGTGATCTGTCTGGTGCTGTTCGCTCTCGCGCTCTTTACCGGCAGACGGGTGCTGTAACCCTTTTGGTATCTGACGCCGCGATGGGGTGGTCGCGGCGTCATTTTTCCTGCGCTCTGTGCTGGAAATCCGGCTCGGCAAGTGATCTAAACAGCCATGCAGCACCATCCCCAAGCGGCGGCCATTGGAATTATCGGCGGTAGCGGCCTTTATGAAATCGAAGGGCTCACGGAGGCGACTGAGCTCCGGGTTGAGACGCCGTGGGGGCCGCCCAGCGATGTGATCGTGCGGGGGATGCTTGCGGGAAGAGTCGTTTACTTTCTGCCCAGGCACGGACGCGGCCATCGGATTCTCCCGACGGAGATCAATCACCGCGCCAATATTTACGCGCTTCGCTCCCTGGGGGTCCGCTGGATTCTCGCGATCTCGGCGGTGGGCAGTCTTCAGGCTCAGTACGAACCGCGCCATATCGTCCTGCCCGACCAGTTTTTCGACCGCACCAGTCGCCGCACCGAGCATACTTTCTTTGGCAGCGGCATCGTGGCTCACGTCGCCTTTGCCGACCCGACGAGCGCCCCGTTGCGCGGCCTGGTCGCGGAGGCCGCCCGCGACTGCGGTGCGACGGTCCATAATGGCGGTACCTACGTGAACATGGACGGCCCAGCGTTCTCAACCCGCGCGGAAAGCGAAACCAATCGGGCCCTCGGCTTCGATGTGATCGGGATGACCAACCTGGGCGAAGCCAAACTGGCCCGAGAGGCCGAAATCGCGTTTGCCACCGTCTCGATGGTGACCGACTACGATTGCTGGAAAGTGGACGATGAACCGGTGACGGGGCAAACCGTGATCGGCCATTTGCAGCACAACGCTGCCACCGCCAAGGCAATCATCGCCCGGGTCGTCCCCTGCATTCCCTCCACGCCCGACTGGCCCGAGCATCGGGCCCTCGATTCCGCGCTCTTCACCGATCGTTCGCTCTGGCCGGAGGAGACCGCCCGCAAACTCGCTGTCATTCTGGAAAGATTCCTGTAACTTCGTCACACAAATGCGTCCCATGCTTCGCACCCTTCTTGCTCCGCTTTCGTCCCTTTTGCTGGTTTCCGTCGCGATAGCCCAGAGCCCTTCGCCCACGGCAGCCGTCACCCCCGCCCAGCCCAAAGTTACCTACAATGGCGCGAATGTGGAGGGGCCGTATATCGCGCTCACCTTCGACGATGGCCCTAGCGCCGCCAACACTCCCCGGTTGCTGGAGATGCTGGCCAAGCGGAACGTCAAAGCCACTTTCTACGTTGTCGGGCGTTGCGTGAAAGATAATCCGGCCATTCTCAAGCGTACCGTGGAAGAAGGGCACGAGATCGGGAACCATTCCTGGTCTCATCCCAAGCTTTCCTCCATGTCCGAAGCCGCCGTCCGCGAGGAGATTCAGAAGACTCATGACGCCGTGCTCGAAGTTGCGGGAGTTCCGCCCAAGAGCTTCCGTCCTCCTTACGGAGCCTTTACGGAAAAGCAACAGCGTTGGGCATTCAAAGAGTTTGGCTATAAAACGGTTCTTTGGACGGTGGATCCCTTCGACTGGAAGCGCCCAGGTGCCAACGTCGTCGCCCAGCGGATTTTGAGCCAGACGCAACCCGGCTCGATCATTCTGGTTCACGACATTCACAAGGGAACGGTCGACGCCATGCCCGAAGTCCTCGATGGTCTTCTGGCCAAGGGGTATAAATTCGTGACCGTGAGCGAGTTGCTGGCCATGGACAAACCCAAGCCAAAGCCGTCACCCAGCCCCGCTTCCTCGCCTCATACGGCTCCGGCCAAGTCCGCGAGCCTGAACAGCAGCGCGAGCACCTACACGGTCTGCTGCGCGCACTGATCCAAGACCGGAGAGTGGAAAGAAAGGCGCGCCGGCGCGCGAAGTCTCGGCTTGCCCTTCTTTGCTCTCCGGGGTTCCTGTTTCCCCCGTTCCGGTTTCTCTAGGCTTGCCATCCCCGTGTGGTTCCGGGATTGTCGCGCACGTTCAAGCACTCCCGGATGTCGCGCGTTTTTTTCTCCCGTCTTCTCAGCACCCTCGTTCTATGGGCGGTGGTGCTGTGGGTTATTTTTTCCGGGCATGAACTCGGTTTCGCCGCTTTGATTGCCGCCATGGGGCTGACCGGGCTTTGGGAGTTCTACCGGATGCTCGATCATAAGGCGTTGCCGAATTTCAAGATCACCGGGATGATCTGCGGCGCGATCCTCCTTGTGGGGTCGTCCATCGGTTTTAGCACGGTGGGCCTGGCGAAGTCTTATGACTTTGAGATGATCGTCCTCACCGGTTTTGTGCTGACGATTTTTTCCCGTCAGATGGTCAGGGGGCTGTGTGAGCCGCTTCCGACGATGGCCTACACCCTTTTTGGCCTGCTTTACGTCGTCTGGCTTTTCAATTTCATGAACAAACTGGTCTACGTCACCCCTCGTTCAGCGGAGGGGATTGTGACCGGGCAGTTTTACGTGCTTTATTTGATGGTAGTGACCAAATTCAGCGATATGGGGGCGTACCTGACGGGGAGCTTGATTGGCAAGCACCCTGCCGTTCCCGGCATCAGCCCGAAGAAGACCTGGGAGGGGTTTTGCGGTGGGCTCGTCTTTTCCTTGCTCGGGAGCTACGGGATGATGTGGCTCATGGGCTCGAAACTCTCCCTGATCACGCCGCTGCACGCTGTCGTGCTCGGGTTGATCCTCGGCTTTGCGGCGATCATTGGGGATCTCGCGGAATCGGTAATTAAACGAGCCACCGACATCAAGGACTCGGGACGATTCCTTCCCGGGATCGGTGGTGCGCTCGACCTGATCGACAGCCTTCTTTTCACCGCGCCGTTGCTCTTCTTCTACCTTCGGTGCATCCTGAACCAACCCTGATTGCCTCGCCTCCAATGAGAAACCTCGTTGTTCTGGGAGCCACGGGCTCGATCGGCCAAAGCGCCGCCAAAGTGGCCCGCGATCTTCCCGGGCGGATGCGGATTGTCGGCATGTCGGCCCATCGAAATCCCGCCAAATTGGTCGAAATGGCCGCGGAGTTCCCCGAAGCCGCTCTTTGCCTGACGGAGCGCGCCTGCTTGGGGGAGATCCCCGGCGCGCTTCGGCAATCCCGCCGTTTTTTTGAGGGCGAAGAGGGGCTGCTGGAACTGGCCACTCTTCCGGAGGCCGATATGGTGCTCGTCGCCATCGTCGGCACGGGTGGGCTGCGCCCGGCGCTCGCCGCTATCGAGGCGGGGAAGGACCTCGCCGTCGCCAGCAAGGAGATCCTTGTCATGGCGGGAGGCATCGTGATGGAAGCGGCAAGGCGCAAAGGCGTCCGCATCCTTCCCGTGGACAGCGAGCATAACGCGATTTTTCAGTGTCTTGAAGGGCGTCGTCCTTGCGAGGTGAGCCGTCTCATTCTCACCGCCAGCGGCGGGCCGTTCCGCTCCACCCCCGCCGAGGCGCTCCGCGATGTCACTCCCGCCCAGGCGCTCCGTCATCCGACCTGGACCATGGGGGCGAAGATCACCATCGACTCCGCCACACTCTTCAACAAGGGGCTGGAAATGATCGAGGCCCGCTGGCTTTTCGACGTGGAGATGGCCCGCGTGGACGTCATCGTTCACCCGCAAAGCATCGTGCATTCGATGGTCGAGTTCGTGGACGGCTCGGTGCTGGCGCAGCTCAGCCATTCGGATATGTGCTTCCCGATCCAGTACGCCGTGACCTGGCCCGAGCGGGTCCCCAACTCGCTTCGTCCGCTCGATTTCGCCGAGTTGGCCCGGCTCGACTTCGAAAAACCGCGCCGGGACGCCTTTCCTGCCCTTGATCTGGCCCGGGCCGCCGGGGAAACCGGGGGGACCCTTCCCGCCGTGTTGAACGCCGCGAACGAATCCGCTGTCGAAGCCTTCCTGAACGGACGCCTTTCGTTCCCGGGGATCTGGGAAACGGTTGCCGCCGTGATGGAGGAACACCGGTCCATTGCGCAGGCAGGCCTCGATGCTATAGTCGAAGCGGACCGGTGGGCGCGCACGCGCGCCTTTGAGCGAATTGAGCGAATCGCGAGCCGGTAGATTTACAGAGAGAACAACCCGAACCTATGTTTCTGCAAACCTTGAATTTTATCTTCGTCCTTCTGGAAGTGGTGGTGCTCTTCAATGCCATCATCATTGTCCACGAATTGGGACACTTTCTCGCGGCACGGTGGCGCGGGTTGCATGTGGAAGGGTTCGGCGTCTGGTTCGGCAAGCCGATCTGGCAGAAGAAAATCAACGGGGTGAATTACTCGCTCGGGTCCATCCCGGCGGGCGGCTTCGTCAAGCTGCCGCAGTTGGCCCCGATGGAGGCCATCGAAGGCGAATCCGAAGTACCGCGCGAACAGCTGCCCCCCATTTCGGCGCTTGATAAAATTATCGTCGCCTTTGCCGGGCCGCTTTTCAGCATGGGCCTGGCCTTCGTGCTCGCCTGCGCGGTCTGGTTCGTAGGCAAGCCGGTGCATGAGATCGAGTCGAACACCACCATCGGTTTTGTGGAGCCGGGCTCCCCGGCCGAGAAAGCGGGCCTCAAGCCCGGGGATCGCATTCTGGAAGTCGACGGCCACCCGGTCTGGCGGTTCACCGCCATGAGCGACAGCGTCATCTGGTATGTCATCCGGAGCGAGGGAGCCACGATCCCCTTCAAGATCGAGCGCGACGGCAAGGAGATGACCATCGATTCTTCCTGGACGATCCCGCCCAAGAAGCGGCGTTTCCAGCGCGCCGGCCTCCGGCAGGTGGGGATCGCTCCAGCCATCACGGCCCGGATCGGGAAGGTATTCCCCAACACCCCGGCTGCCGATGCCGGGCTGCAACCGGGCGATGTGGTCACCCACGTCAACGGCGCGGCGATCTTCACTCCTGAAGTTTTGGCGGAAACCACCGCCAAAAAGCCGGACGCTCCGGTTGCCCTCGGGGTGACCCGCGGCGAGGAGAAGCTCAATTTTAGTCTCACGCCACGAATGTCCGACGCCGCCGGCAAGGAGGAAAAGCCGCGTCCGCTCATTGGCGTACAATGGGAGTTGGGCAAGCTGGTCATCGCTCATCCCAATCCGATCGAGCAGATCGGCGATAGTATCAGCACCATCGGCAACATGGCCGGGGCATTATTTTCCTCCAAGTCCGACGTGAAGGCGCAGCACTTCAGCGGGCCGGTCGGCATCGGGCGACTTTATTATGACATGCTTCAGAGCGAGAACGGCTGGAGGCTGGCGCTTTGGTTCAGCGTCTTCTTCAACGTCAACCTTGCCATCCTGAACATGATCCCCCTGCCGGTGCTCGACGGCGGCCACATCACGCTAGCCGTCATCGAGTCGATTCGCCGCAGGCCGGTCAGCATCAAGGTGCTGGAGGTCGTTCAGAGCGCCTGTGCCCTGTTCCTGATCGGGTACATGCTTTACGTGACCTTCTTCGACGTGCTGGATCTTCCGTTTATGAAGAATGTGGGCAAGATCGACGAAGCCGTGGCCCCGCCGAGCGCGCAACCCGCGAGGTAACCGGGCGGATTTGACGAAACACGCACCATGAATCCCTCCCCATTTCTCTACCAACGCCGTGTGACCCGCGAAGTGAAGGTGGGTCGTGTCGGTATCGGCGGCAGCAATCCGATCCGGGTGCAGTCGATGATCACCTGCGACACGATGGACACCGCCGCGTGCATCCGGCAGACGCTTGATCTCGCCGCCGTCGGTTGCGAGATCGTCCGGATCACCGCGCCGACTGTCAAGGATGCCGCGAACCTGGAGAATATCGTCAAGGGATTGAGAGAGCAGGGGTGCGAAGTGCCGATCGTCGCCGACATTCATTTCAAGCCGGAAGCGGCGATGGAAGCAGCCAAGTGGGTCGAGAAAATCCGTGTCAACCCGGGCAACTACGCGGACTCCAAGAAATTCAAGATTATCGAGTACACCGATGAACAGTACACCTCCGAGCTTTGCCGCATTCGCGACCGGTTCGCGCCGCTCGTGGAGTTTTGCAAGGCCCGGGGTGTTGCCATGCGGATCGGCACCAATCACGGCTCCTTGAGCGACCGCATCATGAACCGTTACGGCGACACGCCGCTCGGCATGGTGGAGAGCGCGCTGGAGTTCGCCCGCATCGCGCGCGACCTCGACTACCATGCGTTCGTCTTCTCGATGAAAGCTAGCAACCCGAAGGTGATGATCCAGGCGTACCGTCTGCTTGTCTCGCGGCTCGATGAACTCGACGCCGAAGAGCCGGGCTGGAATTACCCGATCCACCTCGGCGTGACCGAGGCGGGCGACGGGGAGGATGGCCGCATCAAGAGCGCCATCGGCATCGGCTCGCTCCTCAACGACGGCATCGGCGATACCGTCCGCGTTTCGCTGACCGAGGACAGCGTGCATGAGATCCCGGTGGCGAAAGCGCTGGTGGCCCCCTTCAACGCGGAGCGGCCTCCTCAGGAGGCGCATGATTGCTTCAATATTCCGCCGGGCTACAAGCCCTTCGAATACCGCCGCCGCGCTTCGGCCCGGCTGGAGATTCAGGGCGTGCCACTTGGCGGCGAGGAGACGATCCGCGTTTTTACCTCGCAGGCAAAATGGAATGCGCTCGCGCACAAAATCGATCGCCTGGGAGACTTCAAGCCCGAGATCGTCGCGGAATCCGCCGGAGCCCTTGCGATCGACCCGCGGGACGACATCGCGGTTGCGGAACTCAATGGCGCGCCGCAGCCGACGCTCGTCACCATCGCCGACGGGCTCGACCTGCCGGTGATCGCGGCATACAGGCTCCTTGCCTCGCGTGTGCTGGAGCATCACCCGATCCTTCTCAAGGATACCCTTCATCCGCCGAAAACCGACGAGCCGACGGAGTTCGTGGAGACACTGCTGACCTCTTCCGCCGCCATCGGCTCGCTCCTTTGCGACGGGATCGGCGATGCCGTCCTGATCCAGGGCGAATCGGCCCCTGGTCAGTCGCTACGCCTTGCCTACAACATCCTACAAGCCGCGGGAGCGCGCATCTTCAAGACCGATTATGTGGCCTGCCCCTCGTGCGGGCGGACCCTTTTCAATTTGCAGGAGACCACCGCTCGAATCAAGAAAGCCACCGTCCATCTCAAAGGCGTCAAAATCGCCATCATGGGGTGCATCGTCAACGGCCCGGGCGAAATGGCCGATGCCGATTTCGGGTACGTCGGCGGCGCTCCCGGCAAGGTGAATCTTTACGTGGGCAAGACCCCGGTAAAATTCAATATCCCGGAAGCTGAAGCGGTTGACCGGCTTCAGGATCTGATCCGCGAGCACGGGAAATGGGTCGATCCCGCCCCGGTGGTTGCGGAGGCTTGAGTTCTATCCAGTCGATCCGGAATGATTTCGCGAGGGGTGCATCCCTCTCGCGATAAGATCTGTCTGTTGATGATGAGCCGCCCAGCCTCGCGAGGCGGGCGACGTTGATCGCGGTTATCTGGCGCAATTTATTGGCCGCGAGTGCCTTCGTCAGAGACTCACTGTATCCAAAGAGACGCTGCGCTCTTCTTCAGGCCATCGCGGCTCAACCTCTTGCGCCGGCTTATCCGCTCCAACATCGTAAAGAATCCCTCTCGAATGCCTTGACGTAAGATCGCGTTATAACTATAAACGAGGCACCCCCATGATGCTTCCTGCCCCCTTGCCGGTCGGTCCTCCGCCAGTACGGAGCGATCCCCAACGCGAGCGGACCCTCTCCGGGTCCGAATCCGGGCGCTCATATCTGGGCGCATCGTTGATGGGTTTGTCATGAAAATATCCCCTACCAGTCCAGCAACCGGCCGAGGCGCTCCTTGGGGATTCACCCTCGTTGAGCTCTTGCTGACGATAGGCATTCTTGCCGTACTGGTGGCTATTCTTATTCCGGTCTCTTCCAATGCAAAAAAGGCGGCAGAGCAGGCTGGTTGCGTCAATAATCTGAAGCAATTGGGGGTGGGAATGCATGCCTATGCGGCAGACAACGATGGCTATTTGCCCGCGGGGTATCTTGCCCCGCCTATTGGATCGGGAACTCTGGAGGATTTTTTGGCTCCTTATGTGGCGCCGCCAAAAGATAAGGCCAGGGGGATTTCCGCCGACACGTTCTATTGCCCCACCAATGTGCGCCTCGGTTCTCCGCCGATGGAAGGTTATCTTGTTAACAGCAAAGGTGAGAAATATTACAAGGGTTGGGCTGGCTACTTTTTGGGCTATCGATTCAACGGCAGCGTCCATCCTCAGGAGGGACCGGACTCGCTCCTTCCACATAGAATTCGGCTGGCGAACATAAAGATACCAGCCAGGATGGTTTCCATGATGGATACCAATACGCGCCTGGAGAACGGTGGACCGCCGAGTTCAGCTTATGGAAAGGCGTCCTATTTCAACCCTGCAAGTTCCGATTCTGCCGGTTTTGGCCGGGTCCATAGTGGTCGAGGTAATATTCTCTTTGTCGATGGCCACGTCGAAAATTTTGATGGCTCGAAGCCTCTGCCTGTGGCTTCCCTGCCGAGCCAGGAGACAACCTGGTGGCCGTAAGTCGTGTCATCACGAGTTTCGCTTGCCATCCCCTTCGGTTGACGACATTTCCTAGGTTCAATTCGTTTATGAAACTAAAAATGACTCTTATCGCGGCCGCCCTGGTGACCGCCGGATTTTCCCATGCGCAATCCCCGGACGTCGCCAGGCCATTGACTGTTGTCACTTTCGGCGATTCCACAACGGCGGTCCGCGGCGGTGCCGTAAACTATACGAGCCAGTTGGAGGCGCGTTTTGCCAACCGGGCCGATGCGATCCGGTTTATCAATAAGGGGATCGGCGGGAATACGACGGAGATGGCCCGGAGGCGTTTCGAGAAGGATGTCCTCGCGGAGAAGGCGGATCTCGTGGTCATCCAGTTTGGAATCAACGACTCGGCGGTGGATGTCTGGAAGACGCCGCCCGCGACGGAATCGCGCGTCTCTTTAGATAAGTATCAGGAGAATCTTCGCTATTTCATCGAGGAGATTCGCAAGGGTGGCGGCGAGGTGATTTTGATGACGCCGAACCAGATTCGCTGGGGTTCCAAGCATATTCTGGAAAAGTATGCCAAGCCTCCCTACGATCCGAATGACGAGAAGGGTTTTACACTGATTCTGGCCAACTATGCGGAAGCTGTTCGAAAGATAGCAGCGGCACAGAAGGTGGTATCCGTCGATGTCTATGCTCTCTACGATCAATGGGAGCAGGCCAACGGTACATCGTGCAAAAAACTGATGAGCGACGGGATGCACCCCAATACGGAGGGGCATAAACTGGTGGCGGACGCCCTGGAGCCGCTGCTCCAAGCGAAGATTTCCAAATAGTCGGGACGGGGAGAGAAGGCGACCGCGGGGTCGCCTTCTTCGCCATCTTACGCTAGCTGTGCCAGGCGATCCGCCGTGATCTCACCGTGCATCAGTTCGCCCCGGGCAAACTCAAGCACCTGTTCGACGGCGCTTCGGCCCATTCTCTGGCAGCCGTTGGTAAGCGCCCCGGAAATATGGGGCGTCAGGATGACATTGGGCAGGCATCGGAACGGATGATCTTCCGCCGGGGGTTCGGGGCTGGTCACATCCAGAAACGCCCAGATCCGCCCGGAGCCAAGCTCCTTGGCCAGCGCCTCTTCATCGACAATCATGCCGCGTGCGGTGTTGACGAAGATCGTCCCGTCTTTCATGGCCGAAAAATGTTTTGCGCCCAGCATTCCCCGGGTCGAATCGAGGGCAGGGGCATGGAGGCTGACGACATCGCTGGAGGCCATCAATTCATCCAGCGAGACTAGCTTTACCCCCAGGGCACGCGCTTCCTCTTCATCGACGTGCGGATCGCTCAGGAGGACGCGAACCTCAAACCCTTTCAAGAGCCGGATGACGTGGCGGCCCACACGGCTGGCCCCGATGATGCCGATGGTGACATCGTAGAGTTCCCGCACGTGGAAATCCGGCAGCGTCATGAACTCCCGTTGCCAGCCTCCTCCGCGTGTCACTTGCGATGAGGGGAAGAAACCTTTCAACCCGGCGATAATCATTCCGATCGTGGTCTCCGCCACGCCGACTCCGAGCGCGTCGTTGCAGGATGCCACGCGGATTCCGCGCTGCCAGATCGATTTCGGGATGAACGGTTTGACCGAGCCCGCCGCGTGGACGATCGCGCGAATTCCCGGCGCGGCATCGAGCATCGCGTCCGTAATGGGCGGCGAATCCCAGCCGGTTAATACGAGATCGACCGAGGTTGCTTCGCGTTGCCAGATCTTCAACAGCCCCGCGGGATCGTCGGTATCGGGCAGCACCACCTCGTGACGGTGCAGTTTCAGGCGTTCGATATCCTTCGCCGCGATGCAATGCCTGAGCATGGTGGCCGGTTGATGAATAATGACCCGCAGCGCCTTTGCCGGATGAGAGGGTTTGGCAATCGCCGGTTTCTCGGGCCGGGCATGAATGGCGGAATCATCAGCCATATTGGCCGTGTCGATCGTTCGGATCATCGTTTTGCAGGGATCAGGGTCTCTCGCGGCGCGCTTGACTAGGCCAGGATCTTGCGACGCAGGGCGCTACCGATCACTCCGAGACCAAGCAGGACCGCAGCGCCGACACCCGGTTCCGGGATCGCGATTGTCGTATAGTGAAAAGTGTAGTCGTCGCCGTAGGCGAAGCCCTGGGGGGTCGTGAAGCTGGTATTGGAGTAGGCGAATGCGTACCCGTCCGTCCCCTGGAAGGTTGCCGAATTGATGGCGGAATTCGTCGAGTTGCTTTTGGAGACATTCCATTTCACCGAAGTGGTTCCAGCTTCCCCGCTGTGAAGAGCGAGTTTGTAGTATGCGCCTTCGGTCAAAACCAGCGAGTCTCCAAAGTCTACCGTGTAATCCGCCGTCGTGGAGGCTGTCAGGGCGCTCTTGGCCAGTGTCGTCGTTGCCAGAACGATGTTATTGTCGTTCAAGATTGAGATCGTGACGTCTTTCAGGTCGGCTGCTCCGGTATTGAGGCGAACGGTGATGGTATCCAAAACCGTTTGATTGCTTGCCGAGGGTGTAAACTGAAAGCGTTGGGCCAGCGGGGCGGTGGCGGAAAGAGTGTTGTTTGCCGACACCGAAAACGCTTGCCCGATTCCATGGGAGGTCGTGCCGACCGCGTAGACCATCGCCACGGTATTTCCCGGTGTTCCTGTGGGAACCCCTGAGGCATTGGTGAGCCCACGGATGTAGGCGGCGTCACGAACCCCGTAGGATTGGAAATTCATGGTGGGAATGCCAGAAAGGTGCCGCGCGAGAGCATTGCCGCTTGCGGTGGGCAGCGCCACGACATGATAGACCTGGCCTGCCGTTAATTCATAGCCAGCAAAGGTTACCGTGTTCCACCCCGCGACGGGTGTCACTGTCCCGGAGGCCAGGAAAGTGCCGGTGGGCTTTCCGGTTCCATCGTCGGCCTGGAGGCCGAAGGTCAACGAGGTGGCGGTCGCGGAATTGAGATTGAGGCTGACGCTGGTTGCGGTCGTCGTTTCAGTGGCCGTGAACCTGTTGTAGAATCCGGCCGTCGTGCTGACTGTGGTCGAACCGGAACTGGAGAAGTAAAAACCGTTCCCTTGGGTGTACTCGGGCACGTACGCATCCGCATGGGCGCTTTCGCCTGGAAACCAGGAAGCAACCGCCAAAGCGAAAATTAATGAGGAGAAGGGAGAAGCAAGGCGCATTTTCATAGGGTTTGCCAAGTTTGAGGGGGGGATTAATGCCAAGATATAGTTAGAACGCTAAGTTGAGTCAACGTAAATCATCCTGGACCCTTTTGGGGCGTTTCAGACTCGATTATTTGCCCGGCGGCCGAAGGCTGACGACTTCTCCGTCTTTCGTGGCGGCAATGACCTGGTTGAGCTTCCTTCCCTTGGTCAGGAGAGGGGCGGCCGTCTGGAATGCGCCTTGGGTGATCTGCTCGATTTCGCCATTTTGACCCGCGAGATAGATTCCTTTGGGCCCGGCGATGAGGACGGTCCGGCGGTCGTCGCCAGTTTCCTTGAGGAACGAGATCGGGTCCGGGAAGGTCCGCGCGCTAAGTGTTGGTTCGCGCTCGATACCGGCGGCCCAATTGAAGTTCCAGAGCAATGAGTCGTCCGTCGCCACGAGCAATTGTAACGCCCCTTCGCTCTGCGCCAGAATGCCGACGCCGGAAATGGGGGCCTGGGCGAGCCAGTTGTACCTCATCTTTTTCTCCTTGGCGTCGTAGATGCCGAGCGAGGTTCCCCGGGCAATGAGAATGTACCGAGGGGATTGGGTGACGCCGGAGAGCAATTCATAACGCACGATCGGCATGCCGCCCAGTGGGACGCGCGACGCTTCGTTCTCCGGGATGCTCTTGAGTAGATTGTAAGTCTGGGGCCAGAACTGCGCGCCGTTGGGGTCGCGGACGGTCGGTTCGCCGCTGCCGCCGAGTTGCCAGATCCGCATCCGTTCTGCGACGACTTGCTCCTGGCTGCCCGAACCGAAGTCGACTCCCTCGGGGAGAATGCCCGGCGTGCCGTAGCCGCTCACGTTCAGCACACCCTCGAAGCTTAAATCGGGATTGAGGAAGGTGAAGCTGCCGTACCGCGTGACCACGATTTTCCGCTGGCCCGTGGCATTGGGCCTCCAGAGGCCGACGGAGAACGGGAGCACATAACCGCCAGCGGGGGCGCGGGTCTTACGGTCATGAGTGGTGCTGAACTTCCGGTGCATCTCGTAGAGATCGGCGGAAGCCTGGAGTTTTCCGTCGAGAGAGTAGATCTCCAGGGTGCCGTTGGCATACAAAACGAAGAGTTCCCGGGTGCCGTCGCCGTTTCGATCCAGCAGCCGGATGCTTTGGACCGGACCGGCCAGATCCTTCTGATAGATTGCTTTACCTTTGCCGTCGAGCAGGGCGACGGAGAGATCGTCCAGGCGAATCGGCCGGGGGAACTGCGGGAAGACGTCGCTGACGACCAGCGTTTGCTGTTCCCCATTGCGGAGGAAGTCGCCGCTTTCCACTCTCAACGGGTGCCGGGCTTCCTTGCGGGTGTTGGCGAAGAACAAGAGCGGCAAGAACGACGTCGGGGGCGTGGTCTTGACGTAGCGCGCCGGGAATGAGTCCAGCATGAGGGTCTCATCGACTTCCTTCTCAGGATGGGCCTCGCCGTAATTGGCGGTGCGGACGCCGGGACGCCAGACGCGTTTTCCGGATGCCGGTTTCCAGGCAGCGGGATCATTGGGATGATTGACCGTCGCGAGCAGAATTTCTCCCGGCAATTTGCCTTGGCTATAATAGTTGGTGGTGGAACGGCCCCGGATTTCGGCAAGGTCGATCACTTTGCCGAAGTCAATGACACCCTCTTCGAGGGTGCGGAAGTTGCTGACCTTGGCGGGACGCAGGAAGCCATCGTAGCTCCAGCCCGTCTGCCAAGGTTTCGGAGATTCTTTCACGGCGACCCGGAGATCGACCCCTGCCGTCTGCGGCGTTTGCGGGGCGGGTTGCTGCAAGGCGGTACGGAGCGAAGCAAAAAGCGCCTCGCCGTTTTGGGAGGATGGAACCGGGGCTTCTTCTCCGGCAGGGCGGCTCCATGCTCCCGAGGACGAGACGGAGAAGCTGCCGCGCTGCGGGAGTTGCGAATCGGCGCTCAACCGGCCGCAATCATAAAATCCGGCCTCCTGCGGCGTCTGGATGACGAGTTGCGCGTCGCATTGCATGCCGGTGAGGTTCGCCGCGTTCCAATCGAGGATGGCCTCGTCGTTGTTCACACCGACCGCAAGTCTGTTTTCCCCGAAGAAGCTGACCGGTTTGAGTTTGGCGGCATGCGATTTGGAAGCCTGAACGACGGTATAGGAGACGGCGGACTCCCCTTTTGCGAGACGCTTGAGGGTCTGGTTTCGGACGCTGCTGCCGTTGCTCGCCTGGCCTTCGGCGCTGGAGTCGATCACCGCAAAACCTGCGCCCGACATTTCGATCTGCAGCTTTCCGTCGCGGGTGACGAAAGAGCAGGCGTTGCCGGTTCTCGAAAGGCCGCCTGCCGGATGCCAATTGACGCCCAGGAGGTAAGTGCCCTCTTCACGCGCGGTAAACTGATCCCGAAACACGAAGGTCCCCTTGCCGAGCTGGATGAAGTCGCGGGTCCATTCGATTTCGCCCGTCAGCAGTTGCCGAAAGCGGAGTGCGATGCCGGAGGGCAGGTCCGCGCTCCAGAGGCAGCGGGATTGATCGTCGAACTTCGCCTTGCTCTCGGCCTTGTCCGTGCGAATGGCGCTGGCGGAATTGAAGTTGTAGCGCCCTCCCTCTTCGGCCCCCGCGCCGAGCCACGAGACGCCGTTGGAGAGCAGGGTCACCAGACCTCCGGAAGGCGCGGACTGGCTGAATCCGTTGAACGCGAGGTAGTCGTCATCCGGTTCGAAGCCGCTGCGAACCGAAAGGAAGTAGTAGTTTTGCTTGTCTGCCTTCAGCGGAGCGTCGTCCACCGGGTTGGGGGTAAACTGGATGCCGCTCCATGATTTGGGCTTGGCCTGCGGGGCGGAGGCATCCGGATTGTAACGGCGCACATTGTCCAGATAGCGGCTCTGGAAGTAGCCCCGGGAGTTGCCGGATGTCGGAAGATGCTGCCAGAGCCAATGAAGCTCGGGGTCGCCCGTCAACGATGCCATGATGCCGAGCGGCAACTTCGAGTCGCGAACCCCGCCGGGAAACGCGAGTCGGCCGCTACGGGGTTCGATCCGTTCCAGCGCCAGTGCTTTCAGGGCGTTGCCGCTGCCGAAGAACTCGCGATAGAGTTCCTTCTCCAGCGCAAACCGGAAGAAGGTCGCGTTGACCTCTTCGTAGACTTCGTCCAGAAGGCCGCCGGGGAGGCTCGGATTGGAGCGGTGCGTGACGAAATTGATGAACGTGCGCTCCTTTTCCTGCCGCCGGAATTCGGCAAGCTCCTTCATCCCGCCTTCGGGCGTCAGGATGTCGGTGGTGAACTCCGCGAGCTTGTAGTCAGACATCCATGGCGCGATCTGGTGCCGGTTGACTAGCCCGATCTGGCTATAGGGAGGGGCAAAGGTCGTCATCCACGAGAGATCGCCCACGGTCATGAAATCGAGAAAGTTCTTCGTGAAGAGCGAGTCGATTTCCCGGATTTGCTCCGGGGTGATCAGGCCGCTTTCATCCAGCATATCAACCGTCCGGACAAAAAATTCGCTGATATAGTGATGGGTGTACGCCTTCTCGCTGAGAACCTGCGCGAGGTAGTGGTCGGCCCGTTTTTTATAGGAGTCCCACCCGGTCCAGTAGTATCCCATCGCGTTGTTGTACCAGCGGACCACAGTGCCATAGCCCGGCTCCGGCTTGGGGAGAAGGGCGCTTTCCGGCGATTCCTCCCATTTTGCGTTTTCCTTCTTCAGGACGGCGAGGCATTCCCCTCGCAGATCGACTTCCAGAAGCCACGGAAGTTGCAAATTCCCTCGTTCGCTTTCGACCCCGGCGATTTTCTCCAGAAACTTTGCGGTGCCGCGTTGGACCCCTTCGTCGGTGGTGCCGCCAATGATGAGATGGTTTCCGCCGGTACGGAAGACGTTGGCCGCCGTGTTGATGGCGTACCCGTTTCCTCCCGGGTAGAACCCGTCCACCGCCGTCAGAAAGTGATTGTAGGCCGACCAGAAAGCCCGGTTATTGCCGAGACGTCCGAGGAGAATGAGGTTTTTGGAGTGAAACTCCGGCTTCAATGCCGGGTAGTCTTTGGTGGTCACCTCCGCGTCGGAGAGGATGGGCAGCGCGACACCGGTCTTTGCCTGAACGGCATCGCTAATCTGCGTCGCGAGTTTTGCATAGAGCTCCGAGCCCGCAGGAATAACAAGGGTCGTGTTGGGTGCGCCCTTTTTGACGAGATCGGTGTTTCCGGAGAAGGAGCGGCGGGTGGCAATGGTGGGGCGTTCGACGCGAATCAACGAAATTTCTTTGATTTCCGCGCCCGCGCTTTCGGTTCCCCCGGCCTTGGATAGGGATAGGAGATGGAGCTGGATTTCGGCGGCTATCGCGTCGTTGACGCGGTAGAGCCCCGTCACGGTCTGCCAGTTGCCGAGATCGTTATAGGACATTGAGAGGGCCCCGATCCGGATAACCAGTTGATCGGTCGATTTGACCTTGGCCCGGAAGAGATATTCAGCGCCCTTTTCCACCGGGGCGCTGATGGAGAAGATCGCCTTCTGAGCGGGTGAGCCGGACAGGTGTAGAACCTCTTCGCTTCCTTGATTCGCGAAGCGGACGGAGCCGCCCCCGCGAGTGGGCTTGAGCTGCTCCGCGCAGGAATCAAGCGAGAGGAGGCTCTTGCCGCCGTATTGAAAATCGAAGGGGCGGGTCTCTGCAACCCCCGCTTGCGTCAGGACCATCGCTTGCATGGAGAGTGATAGGAGTGCGGTTGAAAGTTTCATGGAGCCGATCAGGTGGGAGAACGGGATCTTGCGTGGGTGAATCAAAGTGCACCGAAAAGCAGCGGAAACACCCGGGTTTTTTTGAGTGCTGGGGGAATCGAGCTTGCTTAGTGTTATAAGTCTAAATTAATGGAGTCAATGCCGGTTTATTCCAAAATTCATGATGACTTCTTCTCTCTTTGATCTGACGGGCCGCACTCTCTGGATTTTCGGAGGTGCGGGGTATCTGGGGCAACAAGCGGTGCGCGTTCTTGACGAGTTGAATGCCGAGGTGGTTTGCATCGATCTGCCGGGGAAGGCGGATGCGTTTATCGAAAGCGCCGGGCTGTCGGAGCGCGTTACGGGGGCCTCGCTGGACGTCGGTAAAACCGGGGAGGTTCTGGAATGGATCCGAAGCCGGAGTTTGCCTGACGGCGCGGCGTTTCTGACCACGCCGATAAGCGGCACGCGAATGGCCGATCTGACTCCTGAAGAGTTGAATCGTTACAATGAAATCGGCCTCACCTCGCTATTCTGCGCGGTGCGAGAGGTCGGGCAAGGGATGGTGGAGCGGGGCAGCGGGGGAAGTCTCGTGCTTTGTTCGAGCATGTACGGGCAGGTTGCTCCCGATCCCTCCGCCTACCCGCCTCCGATGCCGCCGAACGCATTGCATTACGGGATGCAGAAGGCGGCCATTAACCAGATGATGCGTTATATGGCGGTGATGTGGGGGCCGCATCAGGTCCGCTGCAACGCGGTGGCTCCCGGGCCGTTCCCGCACCCGGAGATGCAGCGTATGAACCCCGATTTCATCGAAAGATTGGCGGCGAAAGTGCCCATGGGGAGAATCGGGAAACAGCACGAAGTCGCGGGCGCTCTCGCATTCCTTCTTTCGGAGGCCTCCAGCTACGTCAATGGGCACAATCTCGTGGTCGATGGCGGTTGGACGGCCTGGTAGGAAATGGTGCGGCAGCACCGATAGTCCGCTCGCGCCGCCGGGCGCGGGTATCGGCTCCCGTGGCTTCATGAGGGCCGCATCCCAATACGCGCAACGCCGTCCTGCGGGGATGGACGCCAAATGCGACTCGTAAACCCATTCCGCGCTCTCGGTGAGAGCGGACTACCTGCCGAAGATCGGGGAAATTTATTGCGGAAAATTAAAAGTTAGAGTTATAACTAAATGACAATGAAAATATACGCTTTCGGCACCCATTCCGACTGGTTTTATGGCGGTGGGGCTTGGGGGAAACCGGGTCTTCAGCGCATTGCCGACTTTAGCGGTGAGGCCGGGATCTCACGTCTTTACTGGCGGAGTCATAACGGTGGGCAGGCGAAGTATCCCTCCAGAGTTTGCAGCAATGCGGATGCTTCCGGCTATCGCGATCCGAATTTCAAGGGGTACGGAGCGTTGCCCAAGTCGTTTTTCACCTACATG
Source organism: Chthoniobacteraceae bacterium (assembly GCA_037190965.1). Classification (GTDB taxonomy): domain Bacteria; phylum Verrucomicrobiota; class Verrucomicrobiia; order Chthoniobacterales; family Chthoniobacteraceae; genus DATMFV01. The sequence continues at coordinate 51,714 of JBBCKI010000023.1, read as the reverse complement.
ACTTATGCGGATTACAGCAAGTGGGATCAGCTCTCCGACATGGCTGAGGTCGCCTGCGGTTCGGGGATCGAGTTCTGCCACTGGTACACCATTTTTGAAGATGACCATGGCGGTCATCTCGCTTCGGACTTCGTCAAGGAGCATCCGGAGCTTCGCTGCCGCACGCGCGATGGCGAACCGGTTCCGGGGTGTCTCGATTTCTGGTTTCCGGCGGTGCGCGAGTACAAGCTTGGGATTGTCAAAGAGCTGCTCGCGAAGCCCGGGAGCCGCCTGTTGCTTGATTTCCTGCGGCGCAATGGCAGGCCAAGCGCCGACGTCGACGGCAACTATCGCTACGGCTATAACCCCGAAAAGATCTCGGCCTTCCGGGACGAGACCGGTCACGACGCGCTGGCTATCGCGCCGGGTACCCCGGAGTGGGATCAATGGCTGGCGTTCAACGCCCGTCCGCTCACGGAGTTTGTTCTCGAAATCGCCGCGCTGGCGAAGCAGGCAGGGCGGCCGCTGGATTTGCTGGTCTGGCCGGTCGATCTGATGAAATGGATGGCGTTCGATCTGCCCGCGCTGGCCAAAGCCGGGGCGATCGGAGAGGTCATGGTCGGGTCGCATACTTACTCCTATTCGCCTGAGGAAGTGCGCCGCCAGTTGGCCGCCATTGCGCCTCAAGTGGCAGGCACGGCGGTGGAAGTGGTGCCGGGCATTCCCGCCTATCATGATTTGCCGCCTGAAGGATTCGAGGCGTTTGCGGCCGAGGCCGAGGCGCAGGGCTGCCGAAAGATCGTGCTCTTTGAATCCGACGCCGTGGTGAGGAGCCCGATCTCGGATCGGATGCGCGCGGTGAGCCTGGGCAAGTCATACGCCTCGCGGGCGGTGACGGCTGTCCGGATCGCGGAAACCACGCCGGACTGGAGCCGGGTTCCGCTGCATACCGGGTTCCTCAAGACGTTTACCCAGGATGATGGCCGGACCGATCAGGAGACCTCCTTTCAGATCGCGCATGATGGCGCGACGCTGTATGTCCGTTTTATCTGCAAGGAGCGCTCGCCCGGGAAACTTGCGGAGGTTCCCTGTTTCGACCCAAGCAACTACAACGTGAAGCAACTGGGTTCGCGACGCTTTTGGGATCCGTTTGAGAGTGTGCACCTGTTCCTTGATTATCGCCATCAGCACGACGATTATGTGCGGTTCATGGTCGACCCGGCCAATGGCGATTTTGCGGGCCAGCGGATCGCTGATGGTTGGTCGCATCCGTGGGCGCATTCCGCGAAGATCAGTCCGGACCGCTGGGAGGCCGAATTGGCGATTCCCCTCGAGACGCTGGGGCTCGAGGAGCCTTCCGGAAAGATTCTTGGATTTCAATTGGTTCGCGTGCAAGATCATCCAAGGGAGGTTTCCGCCTGGTTCAATACGCGAGGCCGTCGGATGACTCCCGCAGATTTCGGACATCTAACGTTGGAGTAATGACAAATGGCAAAGAGTAGCCCGCCCAGTAGCCCGGCCCCGAACAAGGAAGACCTCTCCCTGATTACGCAGCGCCTTGCGCCGCGCGCCGGGCGGCAGAGCGAAAAAGCCCAGAAGCCTCTTTATCAGGTGATGAAGAAGGATATGGAGCGGGCGATCTCCACCGGGCAATTCGCGCCCGGCTCCCGGGTTCCGAGCGAAAGCGAACTGATCGCGCATTATCAGGTGAGCAGCACCACGGCCCGTCGCTGCCTGGACGAGCTGGAACATGAGGGATTGCTGCGACGCGTGCGGGGGAAGGGAACGTTCGTGAGCGACCTTGCCGCCGTCTTGCAAAACCGGCAGGTGGCCGTTCTGGTCAAGGATCTCTTCAGCCTCTCCCATCCCTTTATCTCGCAGGTGCTGGGGGCGATCGAGAAGGTCACGGATGGCTCGAGCGTTCACCTCAATGTCCAGCGGATGCCGTCGGTGGCCGATCCCGATGCAATGGGAAAAGCGCTCGTTTCCGCGCTTCAACACAGCCGGACAGAGTTCGCCCTGGTCTTGAGCAACGTGCCGCTCTCGGCGATCCAGACCTTGCTCGATGCCGGCATCCACTGCCTTGGGGTCAACACGCGGTATCAGGACGAGCGCATCCCCCATATCGCGATTGATTTTGAAGCGCAGGTCCTGAAGTCGATTCGCACCGTGACCCGGTTGGGCCACAAGCATCTCGCCTTCTTTGTCCAGGAGCCCTCGATGGAGGCCGTCGGGGTGATGAACTCTTCGTCGTCGCTGCTTCCGGCGTGGGCAAAGGCCCGGGTGGAAACGCCTGTGTTGCCTGAAACGCCGCTGGTCGTAACGGTTCCCTATCCTTTTGAGGAGCATCTTGGGAGAATCGTCGAGGAGGTGATGAGCGGGCCGACCCCGCCTTCGGCAATCATCGCCTCGGACGAAGTGGCGGGGCTTGAGATCGTCCGGCATTTGCGGCGGATCGGTTTCGATGTGCCCAAGCAGGTGAGCGTGATCGGATCGAAGCTTCTCCCCTTCAGCGAACTGGCGGTTCTCGAAGCGCCGTTGGTCGAGATGGCTGCCGCGTCCGCGCGGGCGATCATGGATTGGGTGGATGGCCGCCGACCGCAAAATCGCCTCTTTCCGCCGGGTGAATTCCTTCCCCGGGAAACGGTGGCTCCTCCCCCTGATGACCGATGAAAATTGCGCTTATGAAACACGCGAAGATGCGAAGGGCTGCGGGCGCGGCGCTCGTTCTGGTTTTTTGCGCGGCTGCCCGCACGGAAGCCGCCGATCTGATGTTCGAACTCGGCTTTGAGGATGGCCTCAAGCCGGGGGGCAACCTGACCGGCCTTGTCATCACCGAACGCGGCGGCGGCCTGGCGGAGTCGGATCATGGAAAGGCGTGGCAGTTCGACGGGAAGAGCGCGCTGGAAATTTCGGTTCCTACCAGGGAGACGTTGAGCTTCGCCGCAGGCGATCAGTTCACCGTGCAAACCCGGGTCCGCCTCGAACAGGCAAAAACGACCGGTGCCCTGATTTCAAAGGGTTCCGGAGGTAGTTACCGGCTCAGTGTCGGGCCGGACCGAACGTTGGGGTTCAGCTACTATGCTCAAGGGGGATGGCGGGCGTATACGGGAAAAGACTACCCTCTTCCGTTGGGAGAGTGGTCGGAGGTGGCCGTCCAGTATGATGGAAGCGACCGGATATTAACCCTTCTGGTCGACGGGAAACTTGCCGGCAAGTTCCCCATCGAAGCGCAGGTTCAATCACGGGATGCCGCGCCTCTTTTTATTGGCGGCACCGTCAATCCCGAGTCGGGCGAAGCCAAAGGCCTGATGGCGGTAATGGATGATGTCCGCATTTACAAGGGCCTGAAGTATCCCTTGGCCGGGAATGCCGAAGTTGGAAGCGTGATCTATGCTCCGAACAGCGCCTCTCCGTAGGGTCGCATCTTGTTCTACGATTGAGCGTTCTGCAAGGTAGCCCGCTCTCGCCGAGAGCGCGGGATGGGTTTACGAGTCGCATTTGATGTCCATCCCCGCAGGACGGGCTTTGGTACTGGGATACGCCCCTCATGGAACCACGGCAGCCGAACCCCGCGCCCGACGGCGCGCGCGTGCTACCGGTGCTGCCGCACCAATTTTCTTTTTGTAGCTTCCCCGTCAGCACTCCTGGTCGGCGGCTCCCCGCCGCAGGCAGAAGCCGCAGCGGAAGACAAGGCTTCAAGAAAAACAAGGGTCGGTCCCGCCGTGCGCCCGCGTTGCCAGACGACGAGGAAATCCCATTTTGCCTGTGGGTCGGCAATGGGCACCATTGCCACCCCGGCGGTAGGGAAGTTGCGCAGATAGGCCGGTTCCAGCGTTACCGCGTCATCACTGGTGATGAGCGAGAGCTTGTGTTGCAGGCTTTCCGCTTCCTGCGCGAATTTAACGCGAAAGCCTGCCTGACGGCAAAGCTGGGCGATCCAGCGGTCGCGCCCCGGCATGTCATTTTCGGGTGAACGGATAAAGCGTTCGGCGCGCAATTCCTCCAGGCGGATCGTTTTTCGCGCGGCAAGCCGGTGATCCGCGGGCAGGATGGCGAGCACGGGCAGCGTGACCAGTTTGCGGGTGTAGAAGTCGTGCGCCGCCAGGCATCCCTCCTGCCCAATGAGCGCAACGTCGATTTCGCCCTGCCGCAGGGCCTCTAATTGCTCGCCGGGCGAAAGGTCGAGCAGCTTGACCTTCACCTCGGGATGGGCCCCGCGCAGCGCAAGGAGCGCGGGATTGAGGAAATCCTGCGCGGCGGAGGCAAGATAGCCGATGCGTAACTCTTCCTTCTGTCCCCGCGTGAGCCTTCGCGCTTCGGCGAAGGCCGCATCGTAACCCGCGATCACCGCTTCGGCTCTTTTCGCGAGGGCGTGACCGGCATCGGTGGGTTGAACCCCCGTGGCCGAGCGTTCCAGCAGGCGTCCGCCGACTTCGTTCTCCAACGCCTGCATCTGCCGGGAGAGCGCCGGTTGCGACATCCGCAGGCGGGTGGCGGCCCGGTTCAGGCTGCCCTCTTTCAGCACGACCAAAAAGGAGCGAAGTTGAGCCAGCATTCCGGGGTACGCTATGCGGAATCCACATAGCTGCAAAGCAGGTAAATTGAATTTCCCTCTTGCCTTCCAATTCGCACGGACAAACGAATGCATGGAAATGAGTGCACTTTTTACCCCGCTTCAAATTCGAGGCGTTCCTTTTCGGAACCGGATCGGCGTCAGCCCGATGTGTCAATATTCAAGCATCGATGGCTTCGCCACGGACTGGCACCTTGTTCATCTCGGAGGCCGCGCCGTGGGAGGCGCTGGCCTGGTGATCGCGGAAGCAAGCGCGGTCAGCCCCGAAGGGCGCATTTCGCCGCAGGACCTCGGGATCTGGAGTGACGCCCATATCGAAGGGCTGGAACGGTGCGTCAGATTCATGGAAGGGCACGGCGCGGTCGCGGGGATTCAACTGGCTCACGCCGGTCGGAAGGCGAGCGTGCCTCCGCCCTGGGAAAAGAGAGAGATTGTTTCCGAAGAAGAGGGAGGGTGGCGGCCGTTGCTGGCACCGAGCGCCCTTCCGTTTAACGCGGCGCATCCGGTGCCGAAGGCGCTTGAGCTCCATGAAATCCGGGAGCTGGTTTCCTCCTTCGCGGCAGCTGCCGGGCGTGCCCTCGCGGCGGGATTCAGGGTGGTCGAAATCCATGGGGCTCACGGTTATCTGCTGCATGAGTTTCTCTCGCCGTTGAGCAATCGGCGCTCGGACGAATACGGCGGCTCATTTGAAAACAGGACCCGCATTGTGCGGGAGGTGGTCTCGGCCGTTCGGGCTGTCTGGCCGGATGAATTGCCTCTTTTTATCCGCATCTCCGCCACGGATTGGGTCGAGGGCGGCTGGGACATCGAGCAGTCGGTGGAACTTGCGCGGCAGATCAAACCGCTGGGGGTTGATCTCGTGGATTGTTCCTCCGGAGGAGCGGTCCCCGGGGCGAAGATCCCCGTTGCCCCGGGTTATCAGGTTCCGTTTGCGGAGCGCGTCAGGCACGAGGCGGAGATCGCGACGGCAGCCGTGGGGTTGATTCGCGAGGCGAGCCTGGCGAACGAGATCGTCGAGCGAGGGCAGGCCGACATGGTCCTGCTTGCCCGGCAGATGCTGCGTGATCCCTACTGGCCTCTCCACGCGGCGCGGGAGCTTGGCGTTGCGATCAAGTGGCCTGTCCAATACGAGCGCGCGGCGGATTAGAGGCCGAGTATGATATGCATAAAATGCATAACGACGATAGCTAGGGAGCATTACAGGAAAGGAGGGCGAGGTGGTATGTTTTCATCAAACGGAAAACACCCCATGAAAGCATTCCACGCATTACTGAAAACCGACGATGCAACCTCGACCCTCCTGCTGCGACTGACGCTCGGCGTCGTCTTCTTTCCCCATGGCGCCCAAAAAGCCCTTGGCTGGTTTGGTGGGCATGGCTTTAGCGGCACGATGGAATTTTTTACCGGAGCCATGCAGATCCCCGCGCTTTTCGCCTTCCTGGCCATCGCGGCGGAGTTTGCCGGGGCGATCGGCCTTGTCCTGGGGGTGATGACCCGGGTTGCCGCCTTCGGGATTGCCGCCACGATGACAGTCGCGATTTTCTCCGGGCATCTGGCAAACGGCTTCTTCATGAACTGGCATGGCAACCAAAAGGGCGAAGGATTCGAATTTCACTTGCTCGCGATCGGCATCGCGGTCGCCCTCATTCTTCGCGGCGGCGGGAAATGGTCTCTCGATTCCGTTTTGGAACGAAATTTAACCCAATAAGATTATGTCAAAAGCACCACCTCTCAAAGGCTTGCACCACCTCACCGCGGTGACGGGCAATGCGAGCGAGAATCTCGACTTCTACACCCGTATTCTTGGAATGCGGCTGGTGAAGAAGACGGTCAACCAGGATGACGTTTCGGCCTATCACCTGTTCTATGGGGATGAGCTCGGCAGCCCAGGCACGGAAGTGACCTTCTTCGACTGGCAACAGGTTCCGCCGGCCCGCCCTGGGGCAAGAACGGTTAGTGAAACCGCGCTACGGGTGGTCGGCGACGAGGAGACGCTGAAGCTCTGGGCGCGCTGGTTTGACGAAAATGGAGTCTCGCATGGAGCCATCGAAGAAGCCACGGCGTCCCGTTTCCCAAGTCTTCCTTTTCAGGACCCGGAGGGGCAGCGGTTGCGCCTTATTGCCGAACCGGTCACGGCGGCGGCCGCCGATTTCCATCCTTGGAGGGCGGCTCCCGTGTCTCGCGCCGCCGCCATTGTCGGGCTCAGCGAAGTGACGCTGACCGTCCGGGATTTTGAACCGACGGCGGCCATGCTGGTTGAAATATTGGGGTTTCGGAATAACGCGAACGATCCGTCGCTGTTTGAAGTTGGCAACGGCGGTCCCGGGGCGCAGCTTCGGCTGCTTACCTCCGCGACACTGGGAACCCTCGGGGCGGGCGGGGTGCATCACGTCGCGTGGAAGGCGGCGGATGTCGACGTTCTGCACGCCTGGAGGGAACATCTTGCCCATTCCGGGGTGCCTGCTTCCGGGCCGATCGACCGGTTTTATTTCCAGTCGCTCTATTTCCGCATTCCGGGCGGGATTCTGTTCGAGATCGCGACGGAAGGGCCGGGATTCACCGCCGATGGAGAAGATCTTGAGCACTTAGGCGAGCGTTTGTCGCTGCCTCCGTTTCTGGAAAAAAGTCGGCCGCAGATCGAAGCGGGTCTGAAGCCACTTCCTGACGTAAAAATCCCTCATCGCCATGAATAACCCGTTGGATTTCATCCATCGCTTTGTGCCCGGCGCGGCCGGGGTTTCGGGCCCGGTGCTCTTACTCCTGCATGGCACGGGAGGGAACGAAAACGACTTGATCGATCTCGGTCATTCGCTGGCCCCGGGCGCGTCCCTGCTGAGCCCTCGGGGGAAGGTCCTTGAGAATGGGATGCCGCGTTTCTTCCGGCGTCTCGCGGAAGGGGTGTTTGACGAGGAGGATCTGATCCGCCGAACTCACGAGCTTGCGAAATTTGTCAAAGCGGCTTCGGAATATTATCGGTTCGACGCCGATAATGTGATCGTCGTCGGGTATTCGAACGGCGCGAACATCGCCGCGAGCGGTCTGCTCCTGTGCCCGGGCCTGTTCCGGGGGGCCGTCCTTTTGCGGGCGATGGTTCCATTGTTGCCGAAGGTGCTTCCAGATCTTGCCGGGGTGCCGGTCTATCTCGCGTCGGGAAAACACGACTCGCTGGTGCCCCCGCACCAGGTTGAACAGTTGGCCGCGATGTTGAAACAAGCCGGAGCCGATGTCGCGTTGGGATGGAGCGACAGTGGCCATCAACTGGCTTCCGCGGAACTCGGGAAGGTGCGGCAGTGGCTTGCCGGGCGTTTCTTTTGATCGGGCCGCCCGGGGGCGTTATCGCTTACCCCCTCGGGTGGAATTTGTGGTGCACCGCCTTGAGCCGCGCCTGATCGACGTGCGTGTAAATTTGCGTGGTGGAAATATCGGCATGGCCGAGCATCTCCTGAATGAGCCGCAGATCGGCTCCGTTCCCGAGAAGATGCGTGGCGAAGGAATGCCGCAAAAGATGCGGATAGACGTTCTCTTCCAGCCCCGCATTTTTGGCCCGCTCCTTGACGATCTGCCAGCAGCGGACGGTGGTGAGCGGGCCGCCCCGCACCGAGAGAAAGATTTCGCTCCCGGTCCTCCGTTTGACATGCAACGGGCGTTCCTTGCGGAGGTAGAGCTCCACGGCATCCCGCGCCTTGCTGCCGAGCGGGACCAGCCGGGTCTTGTTTCCCTTGCCGGTGACGCGGATCACTTTTTCCTCCAGATGCAGATGCTCCAGCCGGGCGTGAGCCAGCTCCGACACGCGCAACCCGCTGGCGTAGAGCAGCTCGATCATGGCGCGGTCGCGTAGTCCCAGTGGCTGGTCGAGCGGAATGCTTTCGAGCAATTGCTCCAGTTGTATCTCGTTGAGCGTCTCCGGCAGATAACGTTCCACGCGGGGAAGCGGGAGCACCTCGGCGATGTCGCGGTCGACCCGGCGGCGCTGGGCCAGGAAACGGAAGAAAATCTTCAGCGCCACGACGATCACCTTGATCGAAGCGGCCGCCAGCCCGCCTTGTTTGCGGAAGGCGAGATAGCCGGTGAGGTGTGAAAACTCAACCGCGCGGGGATCGGTGATTTGCCGGGTTGAGGAAAGCCACTCCGCAAAACCCTCCAGCGATTGCCGCGTGGAGAGTTGGTAGTTGTCCGAGAGACCCCGCTCGGTCGCGAGATAAAGAATGAAGGAGTCAATCGCCTCGTGCATCGGTGTGCAGCATAGAGCGGAGCTCGGCATGCGGACACGAAAAAGCGCGCGAACCGCTGCCATGACCTGACGGCCGGGGGCAACGATCAACGCGCGATTTCAGGGAAGAAGCGTCGAAATGCGCTACTTCTTTGCTTTGGCGGAAGCAGCCTTGATAACGGCGGCTTCCTTTTTGCGTTCCAGATAAGCCACCCGGCGGCGGCGTTTTGCGACTTTTCTCAGTTGTTGACCCATGAAGGCGTTATTAGCGGTGGAATAAAGCTCGTGCAAGCCGAAGGTTGCGGGGAACGCGGAAATCTGATTCGTTTCTGAACCCCATGTCCTCCCATTGCCGCATTTTGGCCGCCCTTCTCGTCAGCCTTACTCTCTCCGCCTGCGCGACCCACCGCGCGGGAAAAAAGGGAGAACAATCCGGCGTGGAGGCGACCGACGCCCAGAAAGCCACCGCCGTAAAGGTGCGCCCTGTCGGGACGATTTCGATGGTGAACGGCGACCTCGGCTTTGTATTGATCGATTCCCCCGAAGGCCTCGTGCCGGGCACCGCCCTCAAAGCCCATGCTCCAGAGGATCAGCGGGAAACCGCCACCCTGAGTGTCAGCCCGGAGCAGGCGCGCCCGTTTTTCATCGCGGAAATCACCAGTGGCGCGCCCCGTCCGGGGGATTGGGTCGCCAAGCCCTAAGTCCAAAAACGTCGACGAATCGGGGCGATCCGACAAATCCCATCGCCGTTTTTAGGCTAAAGCGGTAGAAAAAAGCGCGTTCTCGATGCTTTTTGCGGCAAAATTTCCGTTTTTGAGCGGAATTTAGATACACCCGTTCACGCTCCGGTTGCCGAAGACGTCCGCGTGGACTGTAAGCGGCTCCTACCTTGGTTTCTCCTGATTACGGGTGCCGCCCTCTGGGCCGGAGATACCGGCGCGCCCCTGCAGCGCCTTCTCGGGCGGAAAGCGCTCCAGTGCGCCCCTCAGCCGTTGACGATTGACGAGGCGGTGCAAATTGCCCTGCGGCAGAGCCCGCTGGTGCTTAATGCGGAACAGGAGATCGAGCGTGCGAAGGGGCAGGTGATCGAGGTCCGTTCGCAGGCGCTGCCTCATGTTACTCTTAACGGCAGTTTTCAACGCGAAGCGCAGAGCCTGGCGCGCGGCGGATTGAATACCGGGTTTGGCAGTCCTCCGGCGGGCTTTCCCGGAGCGAGCACGACCCCCACCCCTACGCCAACTCCCACCCCCACCCCCACTGCCAGCCCCACCGCTACTCCGAGCACGAGTCCTTCGATCTCTCCGACGCCTTCGCCTTCCGGACCCGTCATCCAGAACACCAGTTGGCAGATCACCATTCAGGCCACGCAGGTGATCTACTCAGGCGGGCGCATCAAGGCCGCCATCCGGATCGCCAAACTTACCGAGGACCAGCAGATCTTCCTCCTGCGCGACACGGTCGATCAGGTGGTCGCCACGGTTCGCCAGCAGTTTTACCTGGGGGTGCTCAACCGGGCGCTCATTCTGGTGCAGGAAGAGGCCGTGGAACTGCTCACCGCCCAGGTGGCCGATCAGAGGGCCAGGTACGAGGCGGGAACGGTCCCACGGTTTAATGTCCTTCAAGCCGAAGTGGCCCTGGCCAATGCCCTTCCGGCATTGATCCAGGCGCGGAATAACTACCGTATCTCCCTCCTTCAACTCGCAAAAACGCTCGGATACGAAACCCGCTCCCTGGGGGCGAACCAGGAGCCGTTCCGGCTCATCGGGACCCTGACGACGCCTCCCGTTTGCCTCGGGCTCGCTGAAGCGCTCCAGCAGGCGCGCGAGCGGCGGCCTTCTCTTAAAGCGCAGCGCCAGAATATTCTGATCGAGGTGGAAGACATCGTCGTTCAGCAGGCGGGCTACAAACCGACCTTGCAGGCCAATGCGGGTTACGTGATTCAGAACGACCGCTTCGCCAAGTCGCTGGGTGACGTCGTGCATGGCTGGTTTTTCGGAGTTCAGGGGAACTGGAATATTTTCGACGGTTTTGAAACTTACGGGAAAGTGAAGCAGGCGCGAGCCCGTCTGGAGGAGGCGCACAACAATTACGACGACTCCGTGGCGCAGGTGGATCTGGAGGTCCAGCAAGCCTGGGCGAATCTCGACCAGGCCTGGCAGACGGTCTTGAGCCAGGTCAAGAATGTGGAACAGGCCGAGGAAGCGGTCCGGCTCGCCCGCGAGCGGCTGGCGGCGGGCGCGGGCACGCAACTCGACCTTCTCAACGCCACCGTGGCGCTCACGCAGGCGCAGGTGACGAAGTATCAGGCCAAGTATAACTACATCTCGGCGCTGGCGGAATTCGACCGCGCCACCGGTTCGGCCACTTGTTATAATGAAACTTTCAAGGACCCGCTGGTTCATCGAAAACGGCCTCTCTGGCGGGAAAAGCCAAAAACGAGGTAGCCGAAGGGCGTTATCGCACCGTCAGGAATCGTGGGATTTTCCCTCACAGAAATTTGACCGTGCAACTCGATGGCTGCAAGATAGAGTGAAACATGGATTTGGCTTTCAGCCCGGGCGGCGGGAGAGGCCTGAACCAAAGAACCACGAGAGAGATTCCCCATGAGCACTCCGGTTGAAATTTATCCGGCCCTGGCGGCGGGCGGCTCCTGCTTGAACGCTTTTATTGGTCGCATTGCCGGCCTCGATGTCGATGCCGACCGCGAAACCGCGCTGGAGCGGCTTGCCGGGTACCACGAACAGGCGCGGTATGATCTGGGGTTCGAGGGAATGGCGTTCGTCACCGCCCAACAAGTGCATGGCAATGGCGTCGCCATAGTCGGCGAAACCACTCAATCGCCCGTGGAGGGGGTTGACGCGCTTGTCACCAACCGTCCCAACGTCTGCCTCGGGATTTATGTGGCGGACTGCTGCGCGGTTTACGCCGTCGATGCCATCAACGGTTGCATCGGGCTGGCGCACTCGGGCAAAAAAGGCACCGAGCTGGGCATTGTCCCGGCCATGCTGCGAAAGATGGAGTGCGCTTACGGCACAGAGCCCGCGAACACGGTCATCCAGCTCAGCCCGTGCATCCGGCCTCCGCACTACGAAATCGACTTCGCCGCCGAGATCGTCGAGCAATGTCGGGAAATGGGGGTGGGCGAAGTGATCGACCCGGGGGCCTGCACCGGTTCGGACCTGGAGCGGTATTACTCCTACCGGATGGAAAAGGGACGCACCGGCAGAATGTTGGCGCTGCTCGCGTTGGCGGGGCCCCGGGTGATTTGAGCTTCGGAGCGTATCCCGCGCCTCTTGGCTACCGGGGCTGACGGCCTTTCCACTCGTCGGTCAGGAGTCCCGAGAAGCCCCAGTTCTCCTCCTCGATCTCCTGAATAACGATGTGCGTGTGTTCGGGCTTTTTGTTGAGCACGCGAACCAGCGAGTTCGTAATCTCCTTGACCAATTGAGCTTTCTGCTCCCTTGTCGTCCCTTTGGTGATCTGGATGTTTACGTACGGCATAGGGATGTTGGGAGAGGTTAAGGCTTTGGAATCGCCACCGCCGAGGGAACATCCTTGGCGCCGGTGACGACCATCAGGATGCGGGTGGTTTCCGTGCCGGTATTCTTCCCGTTGTGAAGGGTGTTGACCACTTCCGCCAATGCCTGCCCGGCTTCAAATTTGTTTTTCGTGCCATTCTCCAGTTCGACCGTGATGCTGCCCGAGACGATATAACCGTAGCAGGGCATTGGGTGTTTATGCCATCCGGTCTCGGTGCCCGGCGGTATATCGATCATGAGAATCCTTACCTCGGGATTGTCGGTCTTGGGATAGACAATCGGTGCCCCGTCCGCCGTGGTGGACGAAATCAAAAGCGGGGAGACTTTGATCTTGTTATCGTAGCCGACGGCCTTGTCTTTGGCGGGTTGCTCCGGGGCGACAGTGGCAGACTCACGGGCGACGGAGGCAATGACCGTACAGGCGAGAATCGCCAGCACACGGAACGGGAGATTGAATTTCAACATCTTGGTAAGAGGAAGTGGCGATTCCATAAGAATCGTCTCCCCGGCAAAGAAAAGACAAAACAGCGGTCCATGGACCCGGGACGCGAAGGCCGCCGGGCAGGGCTGTTGTATTCCCCTACTCCCTGATCGGCGGGATATCGTACGGAATGCTTCCGTTGCGAATTGATTCCGTGGCGAGATAACCTGCGGCGACTGCCATGCGGGCATCGATAGGGGTCGCGCCTTGAGGGGCTGCGCCACGGATAACGTTGATGAAATCATCGATGATCAACGGATCGGCTCCGCCATGAGATCCGTCCAATGGGGCGATCCGGTAGACTTCGTGCCCCATTTCATTGTAGCCGGTGCGACGATTCCAGAGATGGACCGTCGCCCATTTGTCATCGGTCGAGTGATCGCCGTAGTTTTCGATCCTGCCCCGCGTGCCGATGATCGTGTAGTTACGCTGGTCGTCCGGTGTGTAATGGCTTTGCGTATAGGAGGCCTGGACGCCGTTGGCCAGCTGCATCATGACCATGCTGTGGTCTTCCACGTCGATAATGGGGCTGTAGTTTCCGGTCGCTTCCGGCGGCCAGTTGGACCTCGTGAAGTCCACGGACGGAGTTGGCTCCCCTTCCTTGCGGCGCGGCAGGCGGTCATAGACGCTCAGCTTGCCCATGCCGGACACCCGGACGGTATGGGCTCCTCCGAACCAGTGAATCATGTCGATATCGTGGGCTCCCTTTTGAAGAAGAAGCCCGTGGGCAAATTGGCGCTCCGAATGCCAGTCCCTGAAATAAGCGTCACCGCCATAGGAGATGAAGTGGCGGCACCAGATCGATTGCACCTCACCGATGGCTCCACAGTTGATCAGTTCCTTCATCTTGGTCATCACCGACATGAACCGCATGTTGTGGCCCAGGTAGAGAATGACGCCCTTCTTCTTCGCGGCTGCCAGGAGCCGGTCGCAACCTTCGATCGAGATCGCCATCGGCTTTTCGAGATAGACATGTTTGCCCGCTTCAATGGCCGCCAGCGCGTGCTCCTCGTGAAGAAAGTCGGGCGTGCAGACGAAGACGGCATCCAGTTCGGGTTGCGCGAGAAGTTCCCGGTAATCCTCTGTAATAAAGAAGTCCGGCCCGAACGTGTCCTTCATCCCGACGATGTTTTCCTTGCGGAGCGTGCAAGCTGCTTTCAGGCGAACCCCTGCTTCGGGCTTGTGGGCCCATTGAGCAATGACGCCCCTTCTTTCGGCTCCGATGACGCCAAGGTTGATGATCTTCATGAGTGGAATGTTGGGCTGACGTGGTCTGGGAAATGTCGGAATGAAATCGCGGAGAGGGGCTCTCTCAAGGGGAGGTCGTTTTAGGGTCTCATTTTTGAAATCACAAGTAAAACCGTAATTGCATTGATGATCCCGAATAATGCGCATCGGTCGCCGCGCTCCCGCCTCATCGGGTTGGATGGAGTTTTGCCTCAAGATTGTTGATACAAAACTCTTGATGGAGTGCGATATATTTGCTTTGCTGTAAGGCTCGATGTTTACCAAGCCACTCATTAACCAAGCCTCCTCTGGCTCCCCGGCCATCTTCGTGGGGGCGTCAGCTTGGAATGGCCTGTGCAGCGGCGGGGTATCCAGGACGATATAAGCAGTCCGGCTTTTTCTACACCCGCCGCAATCTCTCGCGGCGGGTTTTTTTGTGCTCTCGTCGCGGCTTTGTTTCGAATTTCAACACGAGAAAGATTTTTATGTCGCGTATTCAAAAAGTAATAGCCGAGAACCGCCTGACACTCGGTTTGGCCTCTCCGATGATCGCCGGTCAGCTGGGCCAGATGATGATGGGATGGGCCGATACTATCATGGTCGCCCGCCTCGGCGTTGTGCCTTTGGCCGCGTGTGCTTTTGCCATCATGGTGGTTCACGTTTTCCTGGTCTTCGGCTTCGGGTTGATCACCTCTGTCTCCATCTGTGTATCACGAGCCTTTGGTGCCAATGAGCATCGCGAGGCGGGAGAACTCCTGATCGCCGGGACCGCCCTTGCCGCTGCGGCTGGATGTTTGATGGCGTTGGCGATCCAGATCGTCGCGCCGTGGCTGCATTTGCTCGGGCAGGACCCGGAGGTGATCCGCGAGGGGAAGGCTTTTCTGATCCTTGTCGGATGGTCGATCGTTCCCGCACTGATCACGGTAACTGGGAAGGATTTTTCCGAATCACTTTCCCGTCCCTGGCTGCCGTTCTGGATCATGATTGGCGGCGTGTTGCTCAATATTTTCCTCAACTGGCTGTTTATCTTCGGGAACATGGGGATGCCCCAGATGGGGCTCACGGGCGCGGGACTCGGCACCCTGGTGGCGCGAATTGCGGTCGTGGTTGCGCTCTATTCCGCGATCTTGCTTAAGAAAAGCTACCGGCCTTACTTGGTTGGACGCATGACGTGGGAAGCGTTTACCCAGCGATTCGGCATTCTCTTCCGGCTTGGATGGCCTTCGGCGGTGCATCTGTTGGGCGAGGTTGGCTTGTTCGCTTCTGCAACGTTGATGATGGGGTGGATCGGCGTTACCGCGCTCGCGGCACATCAAGTCGCCCTCACTTGTGCGGCCACTGCTTTTATGGTGCCGTTGGGTCTTGCTCTCGCCGTGACTGTACGGGTCGGGCAGGTGATCGGCGCGAAGGAGAACTTCAGGATCCGTCCCATCGCATTTGGTGCTTTGGGGTTGGGAGTCCTGCTTATGAGCTGCTCCAGCATTCTCTTTCTTGTGAGCGGCTCATGGCTTGCACAGCTCTTTGTTTCTGACCCGGATGTGGTTGCCTTGACAGTAACGCTGTTGGTGATCGCGGGTCTCTTCGGAATTTTCGATGCAAGCCAGATCATCGGCATGGGGGGCTTACGGGGCCTTGCAGATGTGCGAGTGCCAATGGCCTTTATCTATATCGCCTACTGGGGCATCGCGGCACCGGTTGCTTATATCCTCGGGTTCCACACCAAAATGGGAGCGATGGGTGTTTGGACAGGACTCCTCGTTGGCTTGATCTTCACCGCCCTCGCCATTACGGCGAGGCTCTGGATCACCAGCGGAAAGGAAGCTGCGAGGCATCCCGAGCGGAAGCTCGAGGGGGTTTAGCTCTAGGCATAGTCATCTGACTCCGGGTGCATTGGGAGGTGATGCATCCCGAAGGTCCGAGGGCGGCAAGTGACCGTCGATGAGGATGAAGCCTTGGAGTTTGGGTAAACGACGATTATACGCGAGGGATGAACCGGATCGACCGACTCACCGGGGTAATTCTCCTCCTGCAAGGCCGCCGTGTGATTACTGCGGAGGAGATTGCGGCGCATTTTGAGATCAGCATCCGAACGGTCTATCGAGATATTGCCGCACTTGGGGAAGCCGGGGTCCCCATCGTGGCCGAAGCCGGCGTCGGTTATAGTCTGGCAAGGGGTTATCACATGCCGCCGATCATGTTTACCGAAGAGGAGGCGGCCGCCCTGGTCATCGGCGCGGAGGTGACCGGGCAGGTGGCGGACGAATCGCTGAAGCGATCCATCGGCGGGGCCTTGTTGAAGATCCGCGCGGTCCTGTCCGCGGATCAGCGCGACTACATGGCGAGGCTGGAGCGTGCGGTTAATATTCACTTCGGCAGATCGATGCCCGGAGGCAAAGATCTGATGCCGATGCAGGAAGCCATCGTTCGGCGTCGGTGCCTGAGCCTGCAATATAACGCGGGACGGCGGGGCGAAATCACGGAGCGTGTCGTTGAGCCCCTTGGCGTGGTGTTTTACGCGCGACAATGGCATCTCATCGCCTGGTGCCGCCTGAGAGAGAGCTTGCGCGATTTCCGGCTCGACCGCGTGGAAAGCTGGCAAGTGCTGTCGGAAACCTTCGAGGGGCATGCCGACTTTTCGATGGAAGAATTTCTTCGCAGGGAAATGGAATGCGAGGAAGTCACTCCGACGGTTCTCGTGGTGGCTCGCGAAGTTCTTGAGCGCTTTCGGGCGGAAGCCCCTTCATCGCCCGTGCGCGAGGAGCCGCTGCCGGATGGCCGTGTACGCCTCGAGATCCTTTCCTTTGCGCCGGAGTACCTTACGCGCTGGTTGCTGAGTTTTGGCACCCGGGTCGAGGTGGAACATCCCGCGGAACTGAGGCAGCGGCTGCGGGAAGAGGCGATGGCCGTCGCCGCCCGATATGCAAAATAGTTTTCCCTCCTGACATAGGGTTGTCAGTACCCTGTGGTGCAATGCGTGCGTGCCTGCGGAACAGACTCCTCGGGCCGGTCAAAATCGATTCCATTCATTATGAAAACCAACGCAATCAACTGGTTCGAGATCTTTGTTTCAGACTTTGAGAGGGCCAAAACGTTTTACGAAAAGATCCTCAACCGCCCGCTTGCCGGCGCGGAGATGGAGGGGTGTCAGATGGGCCTCTTTGCCGAAGGCAGCTGCGAAAATGGGAGCGGGGTAGGCGGGGCCATCACCAAGATGGAGGGGCACAACCCCGGTCCGGGCGGAACCCTGGTTTACCTCGATGTCGAGGGGGATCTCGACGGGGTTCTCCAGCGCATCCCGGGAGCCGGGGGGAAAGTGATCCGCGACCGCATGCCGATCCCGCCGCACGGGTTCATTGGCATTTTTGAGGACTCCGAAGGCAACGTCGTCGGCCTTCACAGCATGGTTTGATCATAAATACTACAAGGCCTCCGCTTCACGGGTTTGTGAAACGGGGGCCTTTCTTGTTCCTATGCATCTGGCCCTGGGCTTTGTGAGCTCGCTAAACGGAGGGTGAATCGCGTTTGTAAACACGCGCGATTCACCCAACAAAAACGGAAAGCGACCGCTTACTTCCCAGCTTCCAACTTCGCCTTCACGGCCGCTTCCAGCTCTTCGTAGAGCGCGGTGTCATTCTTGAGCACCTCTTTGGCGGCATCGCGACCTTGGGCGAGCTGGTTGCCCTTGTAGCTAAGCCAGGAGCCGCGTTTTTCGACAATGCCCTGTTCCAGCGCGAGATCGAGGAGCGAGCCCGTGGAGGAAATCCCCTCGTTGTACATGATGTCGAACTCGGCTTCCGTGAAGGGAGGCGCCACCTTGTTTTTGACGACCTTGAGCTTCGTCCGGTTGCCGGTGATCGTTCCGTCGCTCTGTTTGATCGCGCCGATGCGGCGGATGTCGCAGCGGACGCTGGAGTAGAACTTCAGCGCCTTGCCGCCCGGGGTTGTCTCCGGGTTGCCGAACATGACGCCGATCTTTTCGCGGATCTGGTTGGTGAAAACGCAGGTGGTGCGCGCCTTGGAGATAAGCGCGGTGAGCTTCCGCAGCGCGGCGCTCATGAGGCGGGCCTGTGCGCCCACGGTGGTGTCGCCGATCTCGCCTTCGAGCTCAGCCTTGGTCACGAGGGCGGCCACGGAGTCGAGCACCACGACGTCGAGCGCGTTGGAACGGATGAGCGTTTCGCAAATGCGGAGCGCTTCTTCGCCGGAACTCGGCTGGGAGACGAGGAGGTCTTCCACATTGACGCCGAGTTTGCGGGCGTAAAGGGGATCCAGCGCGTGCTCCACGTCGATGAACGCCGCCAGACCGCCGCGCTTCTGAGCCTGCGCGATGACCGTGAGCGTGAGCGTGGTCTTACCGGAGGATTCCGGTCCGTAAATCTCGATGATTCGCCCGCGCGGGAACCCGCCCACGCCCAGGGCGCGGTCGATCAGGATGTTGCCCGAGGGGATGACTTCCACTTCCATGGAAGTCTTGTCGCCCAGGCGCATGATGGCCCCTGAACCGTAATCTTTCTCAATTTGCTGGATCGCGAGATCGAGATTCTTGTTGCGGGCGGCGTTCTGCTTGTCTTCGACGAGGGCTTCGGTCTTGGCCATAGAGTTTTGGGTGCGGAGGGCGATTGCGCAGGACGATAAGTCAGCCGATGCGGCTTGGCGAGCACGAAACCAATTAAATCGCGAAAGAAAACGAGTTTTCTTTTTAAAAAGGGAAATTGCCGGCTTTTGCTCTTCACCGGCAAGGTTGTTGACGTGATTTCGATGGTGATGTAATAATGATGTATGACCCGAACCCAAATCCAGTTGCCCGATGATCTCTATCGCCGGGCCAAACAGTTTGGAGAGGAACGCGAAATGTCTCTGGCGGAAATGACCCGGCGAGGGCTGGAGCTTTTGCTAAGCCGTTACCCGGCGGCGGAAAAGGCACGGCAGCCGTGGAAACTTCCCAAAATCGATGGAGGGCAGCTTCAGGTTTCCCTTGAGCAATTGCATGAAATCGCGGCGGAGGAAGAGAGCTCCGGCCACCAACGTCCATGATTTCCATCGACACCAATATCCTGTTGCCTGCGGTCGAGGTGACCAACCCCTGGCATGGGAAGTCGGCGGCGTTCCTTGAGGCGATGGGAGACCGGGATGATATCGCACTTTCTGAATTTGCGCTCCTGGAACTGTACGTTCTGCTGAGGAATCCGACCGTTCTCGCAAAGCCATTGAGCCCTCAAAAAGCTTTGGATGTTTCGGAAGCGTTCCGGCGTCATCCAAGATGGCAGATCATCGGCTTCCCACCTGATAGCAAGGCTTTTCACGATGAGTTCTGGCCAAAGTTGGGAACGGAGCACTTCGCCCGGCGGCGAGCCTATGATTGGCGGATGGCTCTTTCCCTCATTACGCAAGGCGTAACGCGGTTTGCAACCGTCAATATTAAGGATTTTGAGGGATTGGGATTCAAACAAGTTTGGAATCCGCTTGCGGAAGAAAGGGGATGATCAGGCGCGGTTGGTGTTCATCCCCGCAGGACTGTCTCGAGATCAGACAAAAAAAAGAGCCCCGGATTGCTCCGGGGCTCTGAAAGAGCGGTCGCTTAGAGCATTTTCGGCTTATTCTGTCGCATGCTTTGCGGTGGCGCAGGCCGTTGCGCGGCCCTTCGAGCTTGGGCAGTATTGAAAATACAGCCACTGCGCTCGAAAAACCGCGCAACAACCTACGGCACTCGCAAAATCATTGCGACATTCTAAACCGAAAAAGCTCTAGTACCGGTAGTGATCGGGCTTGTATGGCCCTTCCACGGGCACTCCGAGGTAATCGGCCTGCTTCTGCGAGAGCTTCGTGAGCTTCACGCCGATTTTTTCCAGGTGCAGGCGGGCGACTTCCTCGTCGAGTTTCTTCGGGAGGATGTAGACGCCGGGCTTGTTGGTGTCGCGGTTCTTCCAGAGGTCGAGCTGGGCGAGGACCTGGTTGGAGAAGCTCGCGCTCATCACAAACGAGGGGTGGCCCGTGGCGCAACCGAGGTTCACGAGGCGGCCTTCCGCAAGCAGGAAGATCTCATGGCCGTCCGCGAAGGTGTACTTGTCCACCTGCGGCTTGATGTTGGTCTTGGTGACGCCGGAGGCGTTGTTGAGCAGGTCGACCTGAATTTCGTTGTCGAAGTGGCCGATGTTACAAACGACGGCCTGGTCTTTCATCTTCGCCATGTGCTCGAAGGTGATGATGTCGACGTTGCCGGTGGTGGTGACGTAGAGATCGCCACGCCCGAGGGTGTCCTCGACGGTGGTGACTTCGTAGCCTTCCATCGCGGCCTGAAGGGCGTTGATCGGATCGACTTCCGTGACGATGACGCGCGCGCCCTGGCCCTTGAGCGACTGGGCGCAGCCTTTGCCGACATCCCCGTAACCGCAAACGACGGCGACTTTGCCCGAGAGCATCACGTCGAGCGCGCGGTTGATGCCGTCCACCAGCGAGTGGCGGCAGCCGTAGAGGTTGTCGAACTTCGACTTCGTGGCTGTGTCGTTGACGTTGATGGCGGGAATGAGAAGCGTCCCCTTTTCCAGCATCTGGTAGAGGCGGTGCACGCCGGTGGTTGTCTCTTCGGAGACGCCGCGAAGTTCCTTGATGACTTCATGGAAGCGGCAAGGCGTTTCGGCATGGAGCTTTTTGAGGAGGTCTTTGATGACGCTCTCTTCATGGCTGCCGGACGCGCTGTTCACCCAGTCCGAGCCGTTCTCCAGCTCGTACCCTTTGTGCAGCAGGAGCGTGACGTCGCCACCGTCGTCCACGATCAATTGAGGCCCGAGGTTCCCGGGGAAGGAGATCGCCTTCTCGGTGCACCACCAGTATTCCTCCAGCGTTTCGCCCTTCCAGGCAAACACCGGCACCCCGGCAGCGGCGATGGCCGCGGCGGCGTGGTCCTGAGTGGAGAAGATATTGCAGCTTGCCCAGCGGACGTCGGCCCCGAGCGCGACGAGTGTCTCGATGAGCACCGCCGTCTGGATGGTCATGTGCAGCGAACCGGTGATCCGGACGCCTGCCAGCGGTTTGGCCGCCGCGTATTGGTTGCGAATAGAGATCAGGCCGGGCATTTCCTGCTCGGCGATGGAGATTTCCTTGCGGCCCCATTCGGCGAGGCTCAGGTCCGCCACTTTGTAGTCGGCGACAACGTTTGATTGAGTGGTCATGATGCGTGTGAAAACGTGCTTGTTTCTTACAGGGCGGCCTACAGAGCGGCTTTGAGGGCTTCCACCTTGTCGGTGCGCTCCCAGGTGATGGCGTCGAGGTCGTCGATCTTGCCGAAGTGCCCGTAGTTGGTGGTCTTGCTGTAGATGGGGCGCAGCAGGTCGAGCTGCCGGATGATCTCCGCAGGCTTGAAGCTGAAGACCTGGGCGACCGCTTTTTCGATCTTCTCCTCGTCCACCGTGTGGGTGCCGAAGGTGTCGATGTGGATGCTCACCGGATCGGGATAGCCGATCGCGTAGGCGAACTGGATTTCGCAACGCGCGGCAAGGCCCGCCGCGACAATGTTCTTGGCCACGTAACGGCCCATGTACGCCGCCGAGCGGTCCACTTTGGAGGGGTCCTTGCCCGAGAAGGCGCCGCCGCCGTGGCGACCCATGCCGCCGTAGGTGTCGACGATGATCTTGCGCCCGGTCAACCCGGTGTCGCCCTGAGGCCCGCCGATGACGAAGCGGCCTGTCGGGTTGATGAGGAACTCGGTGCGCCCGGTCAGCAGGCTCGCGGGGATCTGCTTCTTGATGATCTCGGTGATCAGGAAGTCGCGAATCTCGCTGTGCTTGACCCCTTCGGTGTGCTGGGTGGAGATGACCACGTTGGTGATCTCCACCGGCTTGCCGTCTTCGTAACGGACCGAGACCTGGCTCTTCGCGTCGGGGCGCAGCCAGTTGACCTGGCCGCTCTTGCGGATGCGGGTCAACTCCCGGCCGAGGCGGTGGGCGTACATCACCGGAGCGGGCATCAGTTCGGGCGTCTCGTTGCAGGCGTAGCCGAACATGAGCCCCTGGTCGCCAGCGCCCTGTTCGGCGTGGCCTTTGCCGTCAGCCTCGGTCTCGTCGACGCCTTGGGCGATGTCGGCGCTCTGCGAGGTGAGGATGTTCATGATGAACACCTTGTCGGCATGGAAAATGTCGTCGTCGTTGACGTAGCCGATCTCCCGGATCGCGTCACGCACGAGGCTGTTGAAATGGACCTGGGCGTTGGTGGTGATCTCGCCGCCGATCACCACGATATTGCTCTTGGCGTAGGTCTCGCAGGCCACCCGGCTTTTTGGGTCCTGCGCGAGGCACGCGTCAAGAATGGCGTCGGAGATGGTGTCGCAAACCTTGTCGGGATGGCCTTCGCCGACAGACTCGGAGGAGAAGATATAGCTTCTGGACATGGGTGGATGAATGAGGAGTTAAGAAATGCTTGAAGCGGCGGTGATATCACGGAGCACCGCCGAATGGGGTCAATGGGGTCTAAAGTATTGACCTATCGTGATGCGTTGATATATTCCGGCAAGCTCCCCCTGCCCGTCAATCTCAAAATACGTTCTCGGGCCTTCCCCGACCCTCGAACTTCCGTCATGGCCGCCATCGTCAAATCTCTCAAGCTTCTGGCTGATCCCACCCGGCTCCGTCTCCTTCTGTTGCTGCGGGAGGAGGAGCTTTCCGTGGTGGAGATCCAGGAGATTCTGGGAATGGGGCAGAGCCGGATTTCCAGCCACCTCGCCCAGCTAAAGGCCGCGAGGCTCGTTCGCAACCGGCGGGCGGGGAAAAACATCTATTACGGCCTTTCGGAGACCGATCATGACCCTTTCAAGGCGATCATCGCGGCGAGCGCGGCGGAGATTCCCGAAGCCGCCCAGGATCGCGCCGCCCTGCGGTTGATCCGGGTCAAACGGCAGGACAAGGCGCGCGATTATTTCAACAAGCTGGCCGGGAAGTTCGACCGGAGCCTTTGCCCGGGCCGCTCCTGGAAAGGGTTTTCGCAGATGTTGCTCACGCTGGCGGGGCCGATCACGGTGGCCGATCTCGGCGCGGGCGAGGGGATGCTCTCTCAACTGCTGGCGCGGCATGCGAAGGGGGTGATCGCCGTGGACAATTCCGAGAAGATGGTGGAATTCGGCGCAAATCTCGCGCGGGAGCACGGTTTCGGAAACCTTGAATACCGGCTGGGCGACATGGAAGACCCGCCCATCGACGATGCCTCCGTGGATCTCGCGCTTTTAAGTCAGGCGCTGCACCACGCCGTCAATCCGGCGCGCGCCGTCGCCGCTGCTTACCGGATCTTGAAGCCGGGCGGCCGCATCGCGATTCTTGATCTGCTGGCCCATCAGTTCGAGAGCGCGCGGGAGCTTTACGCCGATCTCTGGCTCGGCTTCAGCGAAGTGCAGTTCGACGAGATGCTGCGCGAGGCGGGCTTTCGTGACATTCAGATTGCTGTCGTCGACCGCGAAGCCGAGCCGCCGAATTTCCAGACGGTGCTGGCGACGGCGGTGAAGTGATCTCGAATTCCAACGTTGACCACGACGATCGGCGTAGTTTGTTGGCTGCTGGAAAAATGCAAGGTAGACCGCTCTCGCCGAGAGCGCGGGATCGGTGAAGAGTCTCGTTGGATGTCCATCCCCGCAGGACGGGCTATAGGTGCTGGGATGTGGCCTTGTTGAAGCCACGGGAGCCAAATTCCGCGCTCGACGGCGCGAGCGTGCTACCGGTGCTGCCGCACCAATTTCTGAGGGAAGGGCTTTTTTTCGCGCCAAGGACGCCAGGCCCGCCAAGGTTGAAAGATTCTGAAGACTTGGAGAGCTTGGCGTCCTTGCCGCGAACCCTTTCAGTTGGGTGCGCAATTGCCTCACCGGCCCGACGCCACCAGCATCCCCGCGCCAAACACCCCGGCGCTATCACCGAGTTGGGGGCGGAGGATGGCAGTGCTGAAGTCCTGCTGGAAGACGTGCTTCTGCAATGCCTCGCGCATCCGTGCGGAGTAGATCAGGTCGATGTTGCTCACCCCGCCCGCCACGACGATGGCGTGGGGATCGAAGATGTTGATAAGGATCGACACCGCCTGGGCAAACCGGGTGACGAGTTGATCCATGGTTTTCACGGCCGCCGGGTCTTCATTGGCTTCGGCGGCGCGGACGATCTCGGGCAACGGTTTGCGGGTGCCCGTGAGCCGTTCGTAGCATCGTTCCAGCGCTGGCCCGGCGAGATAGGATTCCACCGTGCCGCGAGTGCCGTAGGCGGAGACGGGGCCCTCCGGGTCGAGAACGATCTGGCCCCACTCTCCCGCGATGCCGTGGCGACCCTGCACAATGCGGCCATCGACGACGAGGCCACCGCCGACGCCGGTCCCGAGAATCAGGCCGATCATCGTTTCATACCCGCGCGCCGCGCCGAGAACGGCTTCGGCAAGCGCCATGCAATTGGCGTCGTTGGCGATCACGATTTCCGCGCCCACCGCCGCCGAAAGATCCCTTTGGAACGGGCGGCCGTTGAGGCACTGGGTATTGGAGTGGTAGAGAAGGCCGTCGTTGGGGTTCGTGTTCCCTGGCGTTCCGATGCCGATGCGCGCCGGCCGCTTCTGCCCGCTTTGCTGCTCGAGCTTCTCCACGAGCCGGACCGCCTGGGCGATGATGTGATCGTAGCCCTGCGCCGATTCCGTCGGAACCCGTTCGCGCACCAGGGCCGTTTCCGGACGGCATTCGTCCATGATGGCGCCTTCAATTTTTGTTCCGCCAAGATCGATACCCCAAATCAAGTTCATCGGTTTTCGGTTTAAGTTGTCGCGGTAATAGCGTGAACCGGGGGCGAAGTCGATCCTCTTGCGCCCGCTCTCTATCGCGGCAGCGAATCGCGGTAGGCGGTGGGCGAACGTCCGGCGATGCGCCGGAACACGCGGTTGAAATGGGTGAGCGACTGGAACCCGACCTCGTAGGCGATCTCGCTGATGCGAAGGTTGGGATTGAGCAGGAGGTTCTTTGCTTTTTCGACCCGCACCCTCGCCAAGTACTCGGTGAAGTTCAACCCGGTCGCTTTCTTGAAGAGTTTGCAGAAATAGAAGGTGCTGACATTGAGGGCGCGGGCGACCTCCCCGAGCGAGATCGGGTCGGACTTGTGCTCTTCAATGAAAGCCTTGGCCCGATGGATCATCGGCGGCTCTGCGTGGGTTTCCTGCACCGCGATCTGGTTGGAGAGCGTCCCTAGATGCTGCGCGAAGATCTCCAACAGCCGGACCATCGCCTGATACTGCTCCGGGGCCAGCACGCAGGACTGGAAGTAGGCTTCCTCCAGCTCGCCCAGGTCCACCTTCATTCCCCATTCCACCAACTGCCGGGCGATGCGTTGGAAACGCGGTTTGCTGGGGTTCCTCAAGGCCACCTGTCCGGTTTGTAGGTAGCCGATCACCTTCTCCCCCAAAGCGACCGGAACCGCCGTATCGGAAAGCCCGGCGAAACAGGTCGCCGTCCGCGCCTTTACATCGGAGCCTCCTGTAATCTTTTCCTGCACCTCCAGGCATGCTGCGCAAGACTTGCTCGATTGCGCGAGCAGCGCACAGAAAGGGTTCTCGTGCTTCTTGCCACGATGCGCCACGTTCCAGAATTCGAGCGGCCGCAGGCTCAAGGGAAGCCGGGTGGCTTCGCCGAACGCCTTCTCGTAATCCTGAAATATCTTGGAGCGGCTGAGTTGCTCAAGCAACTTGGCTTCGGGGTCTCTTTGCATCGATAAGCAGGGGAACTTACCACAAGTTCCTGCATGACAACGATTCAAAAGACCTCCGCGTTGAGCTTTGCCTCTCTCCGGACGCGGCGCGCGATGCGGGAAAGTTCCGCAAGCGGCAGGTGTTTGCACCCGGGGCGCGCCGGTTTGCGGGTAAGCGAGTAGACCTGCACCAGTGAGATCCGGGCTCCCTCCACCTTGAGCCGGGAGAGCCGGTTGATGTACGCGTCGATCTCCTCCTCCCCGGGAGGATGCCCCTCGCGCTTGCAAAAAAGGCTCTGGATGACGATGGGCCGGAGCCGTCCCAACCCAAGGATGTTTCCGTGCACGGCCTCGATGGGGACTTCCGTGCCGTTGATCCGTTTCATGAACTGGCCCGTGCCCGCATCCAGCTTGATCCAGATTTCATCGGGTGCGTCGAGCATGGTCAGCCCGCGCTCCACGGCGGGGCGGCTCAGCCCGGTGCCATTGGTGATGAGCACGATCTTGAAATGGCCCAGCAGCTTCCTGATGAGGAGCACTTCAGCTACCACTTCGTCGAAATTCTCCACCATGCTCGGTTCGCCATCGCCGCTCAGGGCGACCTCCCGAAGTTCCAGCAAATCCGCCGGAACTTTCTCGAACGGTTTCAATTCTCTCAATCGGCCGCTGCGGGCCATCGCCACTAGGTGCATCAACTCGCGCGCCATGATGCCGATGTCGAGATGTTCCCCCGTTTTTTCAGGAACCCGCCGAACCTCGCAGTAGGTGCAGTCGAAATTGCATTTCTGGTCCGGGTTCATGTTCACGCCGATCGACAATCCGCGGGCGCGGCTGGTGATGACGGCATAGACAAAACGATTTCCGACAAAATCCCGTGGTTGGGCGAGGAGCGCCCCGAGATTAAGCGGAGCGGGAGGATTCGACAACATGGCGGGGACGATACGACGGCGCGGCGGCGGCGCTCTACACGCCGCTTGTTCATGATGCACCCTCCGTTGGCCTTAACCTAAAAACGGCAATGGATCGGGGCGATCTGACGCAATCTGCTGGCCGCGAATGACTTTCGTCGAGGCTCAGCATCTTGCGCCAGCTCATCCCCTCCCATCACCGTTTTTAGGTTCAATATCCCTGCGAAAGGACAATATCCGCAAAGCCTTGGACAATCCACGTGGGGTCTCGGGCTGCGGCTTCGCCTACGTTCTGGGTTGTTAAAGCACGAAACCGATGAATGTCATTATCCTGACCGCTTTTGTGGGCCTCGCCCTCGCCAGCTTCTTCATGGCGTTCTTCGTGCACCAGACCAACTCCGAAAGCGGCGGCGAGCAAGATGCGTTGATGCCGCTCGATGAGGAGCAGACCGGCAAACCCGGTGAATCGAAAACAACCACCACCCGCCTCTGATTTCATGAGCCAACCGGAAACCACCCATCTCCCCATTCCTGCGAACCGCGCGAGCGGTGGCCGGAAGGAAATCATCGAGTTCGACGACGGCATTGTCCGTCAGTTCATGATCGCCTCGATCCTCTGGGGCATTGTCGGCATGGCCGTGGGCGTGATCGTCGCGCTGCAACTCTCATGGTGGAAGCTGAACTTCGACCTCTCGTGGCTCACCTTCGGGCGGCTTCGCCCGTTGCATACCAACGCGGTGATCTTCGCGTTTGTCGGCAACATGATGTTCGCGGGTATCTATTACTCGACCCAACGGCTGGTGAAAGCGCGGCTTGCCTCGGATTTCCTCTCGAAGCTCCATTTCTGGGGGTGGCAGGCGATCATCGCGGCGGCGGCGATCACGCTCCCCCTCGGCTTCTCGCGCGGGAAGGAATATGCCGAACTGATCTGGCCGCTCAATATCGCCGTGGCGGTGATCTGGGTGGTCTTTGCGATTAACTTTTTCTGGACGCTCGCGCGCCGCAACGAGAAGCACCTCTATGTCGCGATCTGGTTCTACATCGGCACGATTGTCACCGTGGCGGTCCTTTACATCGTCAACCATCTCTCCATCCCGACAAGCTGGACGCATTCCTACCCGATCTTTGCCGGGGTGCAGGATGCCCTGGTGCAATGGTGGTACGGCCATAACGCCGTCGCGTTCTTCCTGACGACGCCGATCCTCGGTATCATGTATTACTTTCTGCCGAAGGCGGCGGAACGGCCTGTCTACTCCTACCGGCTCTCGGTGGTTCACTTCTGGTCGCTGGTCTTCATCTATATCTGGGCGGGGCCGCACCATCTCCTCAACACCGCGTTGCCGCAGTGGGTTCAATCGGTCGGGATGCTCTTCAGCCTGATGCTCTGGGCGCCCTCGTGGGGAGGGATGCTCAATGGTCTGCTCACCCTCCGTGGCGCATGGGACAAGCTGAGGGAAGATCCGGTGCTGAAGTTCTTCGCCGCAGCCGTCACCTTTTATGGGATGGCGACTTTCGAGGGGCCGCTGCTGGCGATCAAGTCGGTCAACGCGCTCTCGCATTACACCGACTGGACCATCGGCCACGTGCATAGCGGCACGCTCGGCTGGAACGGGTTCATGGCGGCGGGCATGTTCTATTACCTCGCGCCGCGCCTCTGGAATACGAAGCTCTATTCGCGCTCGGCGGCCAACATGCACTTCTGGCTCGGGCTGGTCGGCATTCTTCTCTACATCGCCGCGCTGTGGGTTTCCGGGATCACCCAGGGGTTGATGCTCAATGGAACCAAGGAGGCAGGCTCCGTTCTTGCCTACCCGAACTTCATCGACGCCATTATCGCCACGCAGGCGATGATGGTCGCCCGAGCCATCGGTGGCACCTTCTATCTCATCGGTTTCTTCATGCTCGCCTGGAATCTCTGGAAGACGATGCGGAGCGGCAAGGCGGCCAATGGTTCGATGGAAGTCTATGTCGCATCGGAGAGTGAAGAGCCGAAATTCTCGATTTTCCAGGCGATCTTCAACGCCCCGGTGATCTACTCCACGTTGATGATCCTCTTCCTTGCGGGCTGGGGGTTTGGCGGCGACGCGGGGGGCTTCATCTCGATGATGGGGCTCATTGCTACCGTCGTCAGCGCGGTGGTGCACCGCGAGCTGCGGGAGCACACCTGGGGGATGTGGTATGACAAACTCCTCTCCAATGCCTTCCCCTTTACCGTGTTGACCATCGCCGCCGTGCTGGTCGGCGGCGCGGTGGAGATCATCCCTACTTTGCTGGTCAACCGGGCCGAGAATATCGAGGGGGTCCGGCAGATCCCTTACACCCCTCTGGAGCTTGCCGGGCGGGAGATTTACGTCCGCGAAGGGTGCTACAACTGCCACTCGCAGATGATCCGCACGCTGGTGAGCGACGTGCTCCGCTACGGCCCCTATTCCAAGCTGGGCGACTCGATCTATGACTATCCCCACCAATGGGGTTCCAAGCGCACCGGCCCGGATCTCGCGCGCCAGGGCGGAAAGTATCCCAACCTCTGGCACTACGAGCATATGCTCAACCCGAGGGCGACATCGGTGAACTCGATCATGCCGAACTACCCGTGGCTGTATGAAGCCGACACGGACATCGACTCGCTTCCTTCGAAGATGCGCGTGCAGCGTCAACTGGGCGTTCCGTTTGCTTATGACGATATCGACTCGATCCGGAAATCGGTCGCCGTCCAGCAGAAGGCGATCGTCGACGATCTCGCCAAATCGGGCGTCAAAGCCATTCCGGAACGCGAGATCATCGCGCTCATCGCCTATCTCCAGAAGCTGGGCAAAACCGAGCCGGTCCGGCCTCCGGCGGAGATCTCTAACGCTGATTTATAATTGCTTATGTTCCGCCGTATTGAACTCGAACCGTGGATGCAGCAGATGCCGCAGATCGCCCTCTGGATCTTTCTGGCCATCTTTCTGCTGGCCGTCGTGCGCATCCTGCTCATGCCCAAGGCGCAGTTGCGCCATCTGGAATCGCTACCCTTGGACCAGGACCAGGAAAGGCCCCGCTATGAAGAGTGATCAACCCGATCTTCACGAAGACCCGATTCGCGAACACGTTTTTGACGGGATTCAGGAATACGATAAACGCCTGCCGAACTGGTGGCTCTGGACGCTTCACGGGGCCATCGTTTTCTCCGCGCTTTATTGGTTCTACTATGAGTACCCGGGGACTCTTTATCCCGACGGCGCGCGGGTGGAGGCAGAGATGGCGCGGATCGCCCTGGCCGCTCAAAACTCCGGCGCGGCGCTCAGCGACGAACAGCTCTGGACGATGAGTCGCGATCTCTCGATCGTCAGTGCGGGCAAGGCGACTTATCTTTCCACCTGTGCGTCGTGTCACAACGACGACCTGAGTGGAAAGATCGGCCCGAACCTCAAGGATAATCAGTGGAGACACGGAGGCTTACCGCACGAAGTGCTCCGCTCCGTCACTGACGGCGTCACCGCAAAGGGAATGCCTTCGTGGGGCCCGGTCCTTGGAAGAGCGAAGACGGCGGAAGTCGCCGCCTATCTCCTGAGCTATCACTCGCCGGACGCGCCAATCCTCAAGGAAGAATCGGCGGCGGCTCCTGCCCCCGCTCCCTAGAGCTAACCCCATGGCCAACCCGCAGCCCTCACTCGATTCCGTCACGACCATCAACGAAGATGGATCGCGCCGCTTCGTTCATCCCGCCGATGTCCGGGGCCTGTTCACGCGGCTGCGCGCGCTTGCCGGGTGGATCCTCATCGCGATCTATGCCGCGCTGCCGTGGATCCCCATCAACGGAAAT
Source organism: Chthoniobacteraceae bacterium (assembly GCA_037190965.1). Taxonomy (GTDB): domain Bacteria; phylum Verrucomicrobiota; class Verrucomicrobiia; order Chthoniobacterales; family Chthoniobacteraceae; genus DATMFV01. The sequence continues at coordinate 21,305 of JBBCKI010000023.1, read as the reverse complement.
CCGGCCGTCTTCCTTGACGTCTCAAAGCGGCAGATGCACCTCTTTGGGCTGACGTTTGTGCCTCAGGACTTCTGGTTGGCGTTCTTTCTGATCACGGGGCTCGGGTTCACGCTCTTTTATCTCACGGCGCTGGTCGGCAGGATCTGGTGCGGCTGGACCTGCCCGCAAACGGTCTTCATCGAACAGGTGTTCCGGCGGGTGGAACGCCTGTTGGAAGGGGACGCCCCGGCGCGGCGGCGGCTCGACAAGGCTCCCTGGGGCGCGGAGAAATTCGTCCGCAGAGGGGCGAAGTGGCTTCTGTTTGCCTTCTTCTCCGTCGCCATCGCGCATATTTTCATTTCCTACTTCATTTCGCTCCCGGCGCTTTATTCCATGATGTGTCAGTCGCCGTTGGAGCATTGGGGGATCTTCCTTTTTGTCTTCGCTCTTTCCGGCGCGCTCTTCTTTGATTTCGCCTGGTTTCGGGAACAGTTCTGCATCGTTCTTTGTCCTTATGGACGCCTGCAATCGGTCTTGATCGACAATGATTCCGTCGTCATCGGCTATGACAAAAGGCGGGGCGAGCCGCGCGGCAAACCCAGTGCCTCCGGTGTGGGCGACTGCATCGACTGCCGCCGGTGCGTTCAAGTCTGCCCCACCGGCATCGACATCCGGCAGGGTATCCAGATCGAGTGCATCAATTGCGCGAACTGCATCGACGCCTGCGACGAGGTGATGACGAAGATCGACCGCCCGGGCGGGCTGATCCGCTACGACTCCACGCACGGCCTTGAAGGCAAACGGACCCGGTTCATTCGCCCCCGCATGATTCTCTATACGGTTCTGCTCGGGATCGGTGCGACGGCGATGCTGGTTTCACTATCGAGTTTGAAACCGGCGACGGTGAGCCTGTTGAGGATGTCCGGCGCTCCCTACTATACCTCTGACGGAACCGTCAGGAATCAATACCTCGTTCGCATCGAGAACAAGCGGAATCAGCCCGCGCATTTCACGGTCAAGCTGCTGACGCAACAACCGGGCATTGCGTTGAGCGGGGCGGAGAGCGGCATCGAGGTTTCCGCGCTGGGACAGCAGCTCCGCCCCATGGTTGTCACGGTCCGGGAGAACGAATACCGGGGGGCGTTCGACGCGGAGTTCGAGATCTCCGCAGGATCCCTCTCGATCCGCCGCACCGTCCGGTTCCTTGGGCCGGACCCAAAACGTTAACACGTTAGCTAGTCATGAAAGCATTTCTCAGAAACAACCCCTGGATCTGGATTGCGGTGCCTTTTGTCTTGATGCTCGGCGCGTTGGCGGGCGTTGTCGTCATCGCGGAGAAAAACAAGCCCGCGCAGGTTCCTCTTGATCCTCCCTGGAAGACGGAGGCCCGCCCATCATGATCGACGCCCACACCTTGACCACGCCGCTGGCCGCGTTTGTCGCAGGGCTCGTCACCAGCGTGCATTGTGCCGGAATGTGCGGGCCGTTGACGTGCGCTGCTTTTGGACGGGATGGAGGAATTGCCGCTCCCGCCAGTTATCAGCTTTCCCGCCTCATCGCTTACGGCGCTGTGGGCGGAGTCCTCGGCATGGCGGGGGAACGCGCGGCAGCCCTGTTTTCAAGTACCCCGGCGCGGATCGTTCCGTGGGCGTTTGCCCTGCTCTTCCTCGCCTTCGCTTTCCGCCTGGAAAAGCGGATTCCCCAGCCTCGTCTGCTGGCGCGGTGGTTGTTCCGCTGGCGCATGGCGGCGATGCGACCCTCCGCGCGCGCGGCCGGGTTGGGCTTTCTGACGCCGTTGCTTCCGTGCGGCCCGCTGTATCTTGTCTTTGGCGTCGCGCTCCTTGCCGGGTCGTTTGCGTCGGGAGCGGTGATGATGGCCAGCTTTGCCGCCGGGACGATCCCGCTTTTTCTTCTCGCCCAAACCCAATTCGCCCGCCTCCCGGTTTCCGGCCTCACCTTTCAACGCGTTCAGCGCGCGTTGGCGTTTCTCTCCGCATTGCTCCTGATCTGGAGAGGAATTCACGGCATCGCCGGTCTGGAAGCTCCTGTGTCATGCTGTCACTAATCAAAGCCAATCCTGATATTCCGGCGCTCTGCAAGCATTGCGGCACGCCGCTGGCGTCGCGCACGGTGCATGGTGGCGGGTTTTGTTGCGCCGGATGCCAGTTTGTTCACGAGCTGATCTCCAGCCAGGGGCTCGATCGCTTTTATGATCTCCAGAATGCGGCGTTGCCTCCGGCTCCCTCGCACGTCTTCGGGCAGAGAGACTATTCATGGCTGGCGGCGCGCGCCGCGGAGGCTGAGCAAACGGGCGAGGCGCGGCTCGTGCTCGATCTTCAGGGGATCTCGTGTCTCGGTTGCGTCTGGTTGATCGAGCGGCTGTTCCATCGGCAACCGGGCGCTCTGGCCGTGGAGGTTGCGCCCGCTTCGGGGAGTATCGAATTCCGCTGGGTGGCGGGCGAATGCGATCTTGCCGCCTTCGCCGGGGAGTTGCAGCGATTCGGCTACCTGCTCGGGCCGAAGGATGCCGCCGTCTCCCCTGCTTCTTCCGACGCTACGACGACGGGCGCGATGCGTCCGCTGGTCCGAAGAATGGGGCTTTGCGGGGCTTTCGCGATGAACGCGATGCTCTTCAGCGTGCCTGTCTATTTCGGGATGAGGGCGGAAGCGCCCGCATTTCCGATCTTCATGCGGCTCGCGTTCGTCTTTGCCACGCTCAGCTTTGTGACCGGGGGGAGCTACTTCTTCGCGCGGGCGTGGCACGGCCTCAGGGCGGGAGCGCTTCATCTGGATCTTCCCATCTCCCTCGGGCTGATTGCGGCGTATGCGGGCTCGATCCACGCCTGGATCGCCGGGGCGACCAATTTCATCTATTTCGAGTTCGTCTCTACCTTCACGTTCCTGATGCTCGTCGGTCGCTGGGTGCAGCAAAGGGCGGTCGAGAAGAATCGCAACCGTCTGCTTAGTTCGCGGGCCGACCCCGGCGAAGTGCTCGTGCCGACACCGGCGGGGCCCGAGAAAATCCCCGCCACCCGGCTGGAGAAGGGGATCGTTTATAAAATCGCTCCCGGGCATCTCATCCCTGTCCGTTCCCGGCTGCGCTCTTCCGCCGCGACGCTTGGCCTGGAGTGGATCAATGGGGAGAGCGAGGCGCGGCTTGCCCGGGCGGGCGAACTCCTCCCGTCCGGCGCGGTGAATTGCTCTCAAAGCAGCATCGAGCTTGAGGCGACGGAGGCGTGGTCTTCATCGGTGCTGGCTTCGTTGCTCGAAATTCGTCCGCGAATGCATCGCAACTCCGGCCTGGAGCGTTTTCTGCGTGCTTACATCGGGGCGGTTCTCGTTGTCGGCGCGCTCGGCTTTGTGTTCTGGATCTGGCGGAGCGGGGATCTTTTGCAGTCGTTGCAGGTGCTCACCTCCATTCTTGTGGTGTCATGCCCCTGCGCGGCGGGCGTGGCGTTGCCGCTGGCCGATGAGCTGGCTACGGAACGCCTGCGGCGCGCGGGCGTCTTTGTTCGCGAGCAGAGTCTATGGGCGCGGATCCTGAAGGTCCGCAGAATTTTGTTCGATAAAACCGGAACATTGACCCTGGAGCGCCTCGCGCTGGCGAACCCGGAGGCATTGGCTGCCTTGTCTTCCGACGAACAAGCGGTCCTTCTTGCTTTGGTTTACGACAGCTTCCACCCGGCGAGCGCTTGCCTGCGGGAAGTGCTGTTGGCGGGAGGTGTTGTCCCGGTTGCCGGGGTATCGCCAAAAGAGGTCGTCGGGTTTGGATTGGAGCTCTCTCTGGGCGGGATGGTATGGCGGCTTGGGCGGCCCGGTTGGCACACCGGCATGGACAGCGACGAGACGCCGGCGGGGTTGAGCCACGACGCGGCGTTCTCGCGTGATGGCCGGGTGTTGGCGCGGTTTCGGTTTTGCGAGGAAGCCCGCCCGGATGCTCCCGAGGAAGTCGCCGCCCTGCAAGGCGAGGGCCACGAGATCTATATTTTAAGCGGCGACAGGCCCGGCAAAGTGGAGGCCCTGGCGGAGCGGCTCGGGATCAGGAAAGCTCATTGCCAGGGCGGGATGACACCGCAGGAGAAAGCCGCCTGGATCCGCACCGGCGACCGGCACGATACCCTGATGATCGGCGACGGAGCCAACGACAGCCTCGCCTTTAACGAGAGCTTCTGCACCGGCACCCCGGCGGTGGACCGGGGGCTGTTGGAGCATAAGGCCGATTTTTATTTCCTTGGGCGTGGCCTTGGCGGCGTGCGCCGGCTCTTCGCCGTGGCCCGGCAGCGGCAGCGCGCCGGGCGGCGTGTGGTCCTGCTTTCCCTCGCCTACAACGTGGCGGCCGTCGCGCTCTGCCTCCACGGCTCCATGAATCCGATCGTGGCCGCCGTCATCATGCCGATCAGTTCGCTTGCGTCCCTGGCGGTCGTGTTCGGCTCCTTTCGCGGGCGGTGACGGACGCTTATCCGTCGGGTCAAGCGCCTCCCAGAAGCTTGAACTCGATGGCGTCGACGAGGGCGAGCCAGCTTGCCTCAATGACGTTGTCGGAGACGCCGACGGTTCCCCAGTCGGCGACCTCATCGCTGGAAACGACGAGGACGCGCGTGCTGGCGGCGGTGCCCTGTTTGCTGTCGATGATGCGGACTTTGTAATCCTTGAGGGCGATGGAATCGACCTGAGGGTAGACGGGGCGCAACGCTTTGCGAAGCGCCGCGTCGAGGGCGTTCACGGGGCCGTCGCCTTCATCCACGGTGTAATACTTGGTGCCGCCGATGCTCAGCTTCACCGTTGCCTCGCACGTATTGCATGCGCCGACGCTGGAGCGACGATAAGTGCAATGGTACTCCAGTAGTTCGAAAATCGGCTTCTGCGGCGAGAGCGTCTTGCGGATCAGAAGATCGAGCGAGCCGTCGGCGGCTTCATACTCATACCCCAGCGCTTCGCGGCGTTTGATCTCCTTGAGAATGGCAAGCACCTCCGGCGAACCTTTTTCCAGCGGGATGCCGAGCGCCTCGGCCTTCAGGAGGATGTTGCTCTGCCCGGAAAGCTCCGAGACGAGGATGTTCTGCGAGTTGCCGACTTCCTCGGGGCGGATGTGCTCATAGCTGCGTGCGAGCTTCTGCACGGCATTGACGTGGATGCCTCCTTTGTGGGCAAACGCCGTGGAACCGACATAGGGAGCGCGGATGTCATGCGGGCTGTTGGCCAGATCATCGACAAAGAGGGAAAGCTCGCGCAGACGGGTCAGGTCGGGGACCACCTGGATCCCCATTTTGATCTGCAAATTGGGCATCACCGTGGTGAGGTTGCAGTTGCCCACGCGTTCGCCGTAGCCGTTGATGGTGCCCTGGATCTGCACCGCCCCGGCGCGGACCGCCGCCAGCGCGTTGGCGACGCCCAGCCCGCAGTCGTTATGCGTGTGGATGCCCACCGGCATGCCGATCTTCGCGATGACGTCCCGCGTGATCGCTTCCACTTCTTCGGGGAGCGTGCCGCCGTTGGTGTCGCAGAGAATGGGGAGATCCACCCCGGCTTCCACCGCCGCGAGCAGCGTGCTGACCGCGTGCTCGGCGTCTTCCTTGTACCCGTCGAAAAAGTGTTCCGCGTCGTAACAGACTTCGCGGCCGTGTTTTTTGAAGTACGCCACCGTGTCGCGAATCATCGCGCGGTTTTCTTCCGGCGTGACGTTGAGGACCTCGCGCACGTGCAGGACCGAGCTTTTGCCGACCAGCGTGACGACGGGCGTGCCCGCATCCAGAAGCGCCTGTACCTGGGGGTCTTGATCCACGGCCACGCCCGCACGCCGGGTGCTGCCGAAGGCGGCGATTTTCGCGTTTCTCCAGGTTCGCTTGCTTGCTTCCTGAAAGAACTCAACGTCTTTCGGGTTGGAGCCGGGCCAGCCGCCCTCGATGTAATGGATGCCGAATGAGTCGAGCTTCTCCGCAATGCGAATCTTGTCCAGGACGCTGAACGAAATTCCTGTCCCCTGCGTGCCGTCGCGAAGGGTGGTGTCGTAGAGAAGGACCTGTGGCGTTTTCATAAAAGGGAAGGTGTTTCTATCGCCGGAAGTGCCACTTTGCAAGCAAGGGGATGAGGATGGGGCGCTCGAGAAGGGCCAATGCCGTAGATTTGCCCGAGTGAATGCGATGGCTCCAGGAGTAAACCATTGATTGCGGGATTAGGCGGCGATCCCACAGCATCGTCGAAGACGTGCGTGAAATGCAAAAAGAGGGTTGCCACCACCGAAATCCTCGCTAAACTCTTACCCCTCTTTATGGAATCGCTCAGCGAATCCTTAAAAAACGGCGCGTTCGTCTAGGGGTTAGGACACAGCCCTCTCAAGGCTGGTGCACGGGTTCAAATCCCGTACGCGCTGCCACCACAAGTCTTTGTGGATGCGGCACTTACGACGAAAATGGCGACCCCGCGGCCCAAAAAATCATGCAGCACGTTGACATCGCCGCGATCTCGTATGAATCGCGTGCAAGCTGTCGGTCACGGGGAGGCCGAGGTGAAAATCTACCCCATCCGGCGAAAAGCCACCCGCTACCGCTTCTTTCGGATCGCGTGGTATGAACTGGGCGAGCGGCGTACGAAGACTTTCGTGGACGCGCTCCAGGCCAAGTCCTTCGCGCAGCAGGTTCACGTTTCGCTTTTGAATCAAGGCCGCGCGGTCGATGTCAGGCCACAGGACATTCAGATGCTCCGGGACGCGGAGGCCATTGCTGCGAGGTTCGACGTTTCACTCCCGTTTGCCATTCGCGAGTGGGCCGACGCCCGAGCACTTCTGGGACCATCAATCCTCGGCTCGGCAAAGTCCCTGGCAGACGCACTTCATGGGATTGTGGAGGCGACGATCAGCGACGCCGTCGAGCGCTTCATCGAATCGAAGAGAAAAGCGGGGATGTCAAAGCGCCATTTCCAGACACTCTGTTCTCTGCTCCGGCCCTTTGCAAAGCGGTTTCAGCCCGCCTCCATCTCGGGGATTTCCGCGGGGGATGTTGAAGCATACATTTCAGCTATTCGCGGAAGCCCCAGAACCAAGAACAATATCACATCGACCCTCAAGACGCTGTTTACCTGGGCTCAACGGCAAGGGCATCTCAGGGCGGATCGGCCTCCTGTTACGGAGGGACTCCAGAAGATGCGGTTGGCTTGTCCGACTCCGGAAATCTTCACGGCAACCGAAATGGAAAAAATTCTGATCGCCGCTCGCGAGCACGAACCGGCGATGTTGCCCTTCATGGCAATCGGGGCGTTCGCTGGCCTGCGGAGCGCCGAGATCTCGCCTTGATTGGGAGGCGGTGGACCTGCATGCCGGTTACATTAAAATTGCATGGGACATCGCAAAAACCCGCCAGCGGCGCTTGGTGCCAATCTCCGATAACCTCAGGGCGTGGTTGCTCCTGCACCCGAAAAGAGAAGGAAAGATCACACCAGACAATCACCGCCGCGGCATCACCCGTTGCTCCAAGCAAGCCGGGGTGCCGTGGAAGTCCAACGCCTTGCGCCACAGCTTCGGCAGTTACCGCATTGCGGAGGTGCAGGACGCCGCCAAGGTCAGCCTCGAAATGGGCAACTCCCCCGCCATGCTCTTTAAGCACTATCGAGAACTGGTCACGCCGGAACAGGCACGGGCATGGTTTGGCATCATGCCAGTGTAGTGCCTGCAGTTGTATTTACGGCATGATAATCGCAGGCACTACGTTTCGCTCTTTTCCCGCCATTTTCCTTCTGCCGCGCGAAGCCGTGCGAGCTGGCCTTCCAGCAGCGGTATTTTCTTTTGTGCCTGCTGTGCAAACCATAAAGCGTTCCGAAGAAATTTCATATCCCAATTGTGTCGCGCCATGCGGCGAATGGCTGCCAGATCATTCGGGACTTTAGAGCCTTTGGAATCCCATTTCGCTCTGACCTCTTCGGCTCCGGCGAGGCTCTTGGCAAGCAGCCCCCGCTCCCTCTCGAGCTTGGCCTCGCATTCCTGAATTGCGGCGGCAAGGCTGGCGGATTCTCCCAAATGTGCAATCACCCTCTGTCGCACCTTGTCGTCAATGCGGGCGGTTTCCACCAGCTGGTGAATGATCTTTCCTCCTCTTGATGTCTTCTGCCGAACAAACATTTGAATGCACAGGGAAGATACAGGCACTACAGGCATATTCAAAAGATCTTGCGGAAGGATACCCGATTCGGAACGCCACGGATGGCAAATGCGGCACTCGATTGACACTGCGCGTGGTGCATGGAACCTACGAATCAAGAGCCGCAATTGCTGAAAAAGCGCGATGCCGCGCGTATCCTATCGATCTCGCCTCGGACACTCGATGATTGGGTCGCCAAAGGGATTGTTCCGTATTTGGCCATTAGCCCTCGACTGCACCTGTTCGACATGGGGCAGGTTCGGGCTGCACTGGCCCAAAAATTCGGCGTCAACACGAGGGCGCCGATAAAATGGATCGCGTCTTCTTCGGCGAGGCTCATAAAGCATTCAGGGCCGGGCTAAAATAGAAGCCGGGCACCCCTCGCAAGATGCCCAGCTCTGGTGTCGTTCTGGATTTGCTGGTTCCTCACTTGGAGGCCCACGAATGAGGGAGGATGTCAATTCGGCTTCGTTGCCGCGCTATGCCAGGGAGATTCTGGCCGCGTGTCCGGTGTCAGGATCGGGGGTTCATCAATGGCTCTTCCGATGCGCCAGGGTGTTGCATCGGCACCTGCCGGAGGATGAAATTGCCCGGCTGCTTGAGGCGGCTTCCGTGGCTGCGGGCGCGCGCTGGGATCGAACGAGATTCCTGATGCAGTTCGCAATTCGAAAGCCTGTTCTGCAATCGGGGCAACAAAGGGCAAGGTTAATCCCGGTGCGCGCTGGCCTATGCCAAGCATAGGGCAAATTGACGCCATCGTTCGGAAGGGTGTTCATCTGGTCGATCTGTGGGAGCGCTCTCCCGTGCGGCTGGAAGGGGCTTCTCATGCCGAAGAGTTGATCGAGCGGTTGTTTCCCGGTAATCCGCTATTATGCTGTGGTTGGACAAGCAAACGATTCGGGACCGGCACACGGGAAGAACGGAGGGGAAAGCTTTCCGACCTCTCGTTCATTGTTCCCAGCCCCATGACTGCGGAACAAGGGCGACGAAAGAGCGATGGCGCACTTTCGCCTCGGACACTCGAAAATACCGGCCCACGGCGGTTTCTCGTCATCGAACGTGATTTTAGCGCCGCGCCAGCCAACGAGGGATCTCGCGCATTGCGCCCACAAAATAGGGAGAGATCGTTTCGTTATCCCACGCGAGGATGGTGGGGTGGCAGGCATAGTTGACTAGCGTCGCGAGGCAGGCCCCGTTGTCATTGCTGATTCGGGCGATAAGGAGGGTGCTGTCGGCTTCGATTTCCGGGTTCCAGCCGACGAGGAGCCGTTCGCCGTTCCGCTCGGGATCAGGAAAGTCTCTGTTCGTGGCAAGATGACAGGAGCCCGTGGCGGCTTCGAGGAGCCCCGGCTGAAGGTTCCCCAGAGCTTCAGCGATCGCTTCCCGGATGTTGTGGGTGAGGCTTTGGAGATAACGGTGAATCCATTCTCCTCCTGGCTTGCCTGCGTCACCAGGGCAGAACACCGGCCCCGCGTGCGTATGCGTCAGTGCCATCACGTACCGACCTTCGGCGATGCCTGCATCGCGGACTGCTTTGATGAGGAGCTTTTCTTCTTCTGCCGAGCGAAACCAGCCGAGGTCCAAGGACAGGATCGCCATCGGACCGCTTCCGTCATTGGCCTGGATCGCGAGGCATGTGAGCGTGAGCGGGCGATGGATGGCAGTCGCCACATCCGATTTTGCAGCCCCCCAGTTGCGGGAGTAAATTCCCAGTGACGGGGTGATGTCGCGACGAGCGACGCCAAAGTGGCCTTTGAAGGCAGGGTAGGAGAAAGAAGGAGTCGGCATTTTCGCGCAGGGAAAAACTATTTCTTACCGGTGTCTGGCCCTCACCTTGGCCCTTGCAGCAGGGAGAGGCCGCCGTCAACGAGCAGGGTGCTCCCGGTGGTTTGGCTTCCGGCGTCGCTACAGAGATAGAAGACCTGTGTGGCAACGTCATCGGCGGAAAGGAGCTTGCCAATGGGAACGCTTTCGATGGCGCGGAGACGCGTCTCGGGTTGCGTGCTAAAGATGCGCCCGCTTAGCCCGGCGTCCACAAATCCCGGAGCCACTTCATTGACGAGAATGCCATGCGGGGCCAACTCAATCGCCAGGGTTTGATTGAGCATCCTCAAGCCTGCCTTGGCGACGGAGTAGGTGGGAAGTGGAGGGTGAGGAGCGTGGGCGGCCCAACTCCCAATGAAGACAATCCGGCCCCCGGTCGGGTTTTTAGCCGCGATGAGCCGGCGCGCCCCCGAGATTGCAAAGTAGAACGCGCCGTTCAGATTTATGTCCAGTTCGCGCTTCCATTCTTCTGCGGTGATTTCCAGATATCGCTTCAGGGTCACGATGGCTGCGTTCGGAATGATATAGCGGGGGGCTTCGCCGAAATGAGCCTCCACGCGGTCGTACCATCCTTCGACAGCCTCGGGATCGGCGACATCGACTTTTTCGTAATAGAAAGCATCTCCGCAAGGAACTAGCTCGTCTAAGTCTGCAATATCAGCGAGCGCAATGCGGCACCCGGCCTCGGCAAAAAGCCTGGCGATGGCGCGGCCAATATCTCCCGCGCCTCCGCTGATGGCGGCGACTCCCGGTTGCATGTTGAGCATCATGGGGCTTGGTAAGCGTAAGTGAGCATGACTGATCGCTACCAATCAGTAACGGCTCCGTCTGGTGAAAAGGATCGCTGGAGGAGTTCCTGTTGAAAGGGGTGTTTGGCGATTTCCTTTTCGTTGATCTCAATCCCGAGCCCCGGTTTGCTGGAGGGGCGGACGAGGCGGCCTTTCTTCTCCACGGTAAATGATTCACTCACGACATCCTCTCTCCACGGGACATCACTATGAACAGCTTCGCAGATGATATAGGACGGGGTGGCGAAGCCAAGTTCCAACGATGCGGCAGTGCTGACCGGGCCTTGTGGGTTATGCGGGGCGATCGAGATGCGGTACGCTTCTGCCATGGCGGCGATACGGCGTGCTTCGCTCAAGCCCCCGCAATGGGTGATGTCGGGCTGGATAACGCTGGCCGCCCGCTTTTCGAAGAGCTCCCGGAAGGCATATTGGGCGATCAGCCGTTCGCCGGTGGCGATCGGGGTGGTGACGGCCTCCTGAATCCGAGCGATATCTTCCATCGCCTCGGGCCAACATGGCTCTTCGAGAAAGTAGAGACTATAGGGCTCCAGCGCCTTAGCGAAGCGCATCCCCATGCGGGGGGACGGGCGGGCGTGGCAATCGACCATGATGTCGATGTCGGGGCCGACCGCTTCGCGCAAGGCTTTGACGCAGGCTTCTGCATAGTGAATTGGGCGCAACCCTTCGAGTGGCGCGGTTTCAGGGACGGCCATGCACTTAAAGGCGGTGAACCCGTCATCAACGGCGGCTTGCGCCAACTCGGCAAAGCAGTGGGCGTCAGAAGGGGAGGTTTCGTAGAACGCTTCCATCTTCCCCCCTCCGAGGTGGCAATAAAGCCGGACGTAATCCCGCACGGGGCCGCCCCAGAGTTGGTGGCACGGAGCGCCGTGCACTTTGCCAAGAATGTCCCATAAGGCGATATCGATCCCGCTGATTGCTGTCCCCCGGACGATGCCGTTGCCATGCCAGAAATGCTGGCGGTACATCATCTGCCATAGGTGCTCGATCCGGCGGGGATCTTCGCCAATGAGGAGTTGGGAGATGTCTTCAACCGCTCCCACTACGGAGCGGGTATGCCACTCCAGCGTGGCTTCGCCCCATCCCCAGAGGCCAGGTTGGTCGGTGATGACTTTGACGAAGATCCAGTTTCGCATCCGCGCGTGGCAGATGTGGTTTCTATGGAGGTGATTTTCATGGCCGTGCCTGATCAAAACGGGGAATTGCGACCGAGGCATTGCCCTGGGCGATGGATTGCTGGCTGAGCGGGGTGATGCTTGACCAACTCACGGCGTCTACGACGTCGATCAATGGAGCGCGCTCTTCCCGGATTGCGCCGACAAACTCACGAAGGACGAAGAAATCGCCTCCTCCGTGCCCGGCTTTTTGAGCTTCGTCCCCGAAGGAGCGCCAGAGGGGATGCCCAAACTCCTTGCTGTAGTTTGAGAGCGGCTCCCAGTCATGGGCGACTCCGGTGTCGCTGGTGGGGCTGCGATCTTCAATCCAGATCAACGGCTCGCTTTTTCCGGGGCTGTCAGGCCAGCAGAACGCAGCTTTGGTCCCCTGAAGCTCATAGCGACACATTTGATGAGGGCGTGCCGAATCCCAATCGATGCGGAGATCAATAAGCGCCCCCTTTTCCGTGTTGATGCAGGTGGTCACCGTGTCGGGGTGCAGCCAGCGATCCGAGGGGGAGAAGTTTGGCAGCCTGGCCTGATTGCGTTTGATGTAGTGAGCGATCGAGGCGCTTTGGCTCGCCCTGGATGAGGTGCTTTTGAAAAAGTCGGTGCGGTTGATGCCAAGCCAGCGGGCAACCGGCCCGAGGGAATGGGTGGGGTAGGAAGAGGCCGGTTGCAGGCTTCTTCTCAATTCGCCGCGCCACGTGAGTTCTCCTTCCTCGGTGAAGAAAAGATCCCTGCAATCATGGATGTAGCTGCCCGATGCATAGGTGATCTCTCCAAAGACGCCTTCCTCCGCCATCCGCTGGATCTGGAGCACCGGTTCCATGAAGCAGTAGTTCTCCGCCATCATGTAGGTCAACCCGCTTTTGCGGACGGCGGCGACCAGGTCCCAACACTCGTCCAGGGTGTAAGCCGCGGTGACTTCGCTCAAGACGTGCTTTCCTGCTTCAAGAGCGGCAATCGCCTGCCGGGCATGGAGCGGCACGGGGGTGGCAAGACAGACGGCATCGATATTGGGGTCGTTCAAGACCTGCTCATAGTGCGAATAGCATTTAACGCCGGGGGTGCCCTTCCACTCCTCAAGGGCGGAGAGGTCGCAATCGCAAACCGCCGCAAGGGTGACTCCCTTCTCACCGAGGGAGTTGGCGGAGTGGATGAAGGTACGACCTCGACGGGCTCCGATCACCGCAAAACGAGTGGGCTTGATGGTTTGAGACATGATGAATTGATCAATAAGATTGGTTAAAAATCGACTGGAAGGTTCCAATGCACCAACTCGGGCGATCGTAAACAAGCACGGCCCTTTCGTCTTGGCGTTTTGGGAAACAGCGATTGGGAAAATGGGTAATCAGTCGGCCTGCTCGCGCCACTGACTGGGGCTCCGCTGTTTGGCCAGGCGAAAGGCGCGGAAAAATGTCGAGAGATCTTCGAAGCCGCAGGCAAAGGCAATGGAGGTGATCGACTGATCCGAAGACTTCAAAAGATGGCAGGCGTAATCGAGCCGCAGATTCTGGATGTAGCGCAGACGGGAAAATCCGGTAATTTGCCGAAAATGGGTCGTCAGGCTCTTGGGGCTCATGCCAAGGCGCCCGGCAACGGTTTCAATGGTTTCAGGCTCGTGAAAGCGGTTCTTGAGTTGCTCCACATAGTCGCGCACGCGGGCAAGTAGCTCGACCTCTTTGGAGGAAGTGCTGTCCGGGGGTGTCCGCTTGCGGGATAGTTTTGGCAGAAGCAGTAACGTCTGGGCGGTGACAACGGCTTCGCTCCACGCCTGCGGGCCGCTTTGTTCGAAGAGAATCGCCCGGAGGTGAAAGGCGGCTTCCTCGGAGAGCGGCAGGCTCCGGAGAACGGCGAAGGTCTTAGGGAGCAGGGGCTTGAAGAGCGCCTCTTGAGCCGGAGTCGGCCGAATACAAAGACAGAAGACCGCGAGAGGAGCCGCGGCGTGATCTTCAAGGTAGTAAGAACTCCCCGCAGGAATCGCGATGAGGTCGCGCCGCTTGAGGGGGTGGCGCGTGTCGCCGTTGCACACCCATCCGCTGCCCCCAATCACAAGCATGATCTCCCAAAAGTCATATTGACTGGGGGCCATCTTGAATCCATGGGCATGGCGACTTTCCAAAATGCAAAGGCCATAGTTGGGGAACCGGGGGAGAACCGGTTCGCGGGCCGTAAGGTCAATAACCGCCTGTATTTTCATTGCAAGAGGTGGGAGATGGGAGGGTCACAGCGATCCGGCGCTCCAACTTGTCCCCTTTTTAGGGCGGTTTTACAAGGCCGCGCCTCTTTAATGGAGCGGTTGCCGTTTTTCCAATCCCACCTCAATCGTTCCCCGAAAGATGGGTGGAATTAGACAACAATGAATCCAAGCCCGTCGTGATCCTCACCTTCTTATCCGAGTAATACTGCGACGTGATCCGATTATCGCCGTGCCGCAGGGCTCGGAACGCGGCGAAAATGCCCAAATTGTTGGCAATGACAGATCCACATTCCTTCCGGATTTCGTGAAGTTTCTTTCGGGCGGACACGCCTTTGCTTCCGAGCCACGCATACAATCCAGGGAACTCAAGTTCAGCACGGTAGTTTGCCCGGCTCAGGTGATATCGGGCTGGGTTACTCGACTCGACGACAAACTAGCCCGTCGCGGCTGAATGGAACTTGTGAAAGATATTTATAAGCTCATGAGCCAAATCAATCTCCGACGCACTTTCCTCACTCTTGGGCTGGAAGTACTCCGTGCGCTCGATACGGATTACAGCCTTGCCAAAGTCCACCGACCGCCAGAGGAGCGCATCGATCTCACGCTTCCGCAAGCCACAGAGGAGAGCCAGGCAGAAGATCTTGAACTGCTCCTGCCGACCCGAGGCATCACCCAACTCCACCTTTGCGGCTTTGAGAAGCGCCGCGGGATTGATGCGACTGCTATAGCGAGTCGTAGCCCGCCGCCGTTCGAGCTTCACGTTCTGAAATGGCATGGGATCGGGCATATCCAGGCGTTTAGCGCATGGGGAGCGTAGGATTTCCGCTCCTACGCCTCTACTGCGGTATGAACCTTCCGGAACAGGATACCTCTCCGAGAGGCTCAAGGTTCCACGGGTTTGCCATTATAGGTCGCCCAGAAAATGGGGCTTTCGGGTAGAGCTTCCAGTATTGGGCGGCATTCTTCAGGGCCTTTCGCCCGGATCTCCAACAGCGTGCGGCATTTTTCCCATTCAACCTCGATGTTGCCGTACGGAGTCGGGATGCTCCCTTTGCAGTTCTGGTGCCTCCCCGGCATCACCCGGATGCGGAATTGCTCAAAACCGGGCGTCGCGGGTTCGACGCCGAGGATAGAGCTTGAGCAGTAGTAAGCAGCTAATGCACTCCAACCATGGCACAGGCTGCCAGCAAAGTTGAAATCATCTCCTCCGGCTTCGGTTTCCCACAGGGATGTTGCGCCCCTTAGGATCATCTCCTCCCATTTGGCGAGAAGCCGCCGGTCGATCCATTCCCGGGCCTCGGCTCCGCCTCCGGTCATCGCCTTGAGGAGGTAAAAGGTGGCGCTCGGCGTGCAAGGAACAAAGCGCCCGGCGATGATGCCCTCCAACAGGCTCTTCTTATAACCGGGGGGGACAACACCCAACGCGAGGAAGAGCGCCTGAATCAGTTCGTGCTCCCCGCAAAGCTCTCCATTTCGCTCTCTTACGGAACGATACCCTTTTAAGGATTCATCCCAAAACGCGGAATGCAACGCCTTCTTATGTTGTACCATGATCCGTTTTTGGTTTTTGACCATTGGCGATTTCCCTAAAGCCGTCGTCATCCACTCTGCGGCCAGTAACGCTTCATAAAGGTGCAGGTTATAGGCGGCATGATGCTGGCCTCCGGTTTCACCGTTACCGATCTCTCCGCACAGCCCTGGTGTCCATTCGTAAAAATGCCAGTAGTCCTTCCCCGTGGGGGGACGATACAAACCCGTATCGCGGTCAAAACGCGTGAGGGCAGATTCTAGAATGTTAGCTACAGAAGGCGCGAATTTTTCAATTAGCGCGGGACCGCCGCTGTAGAGGTAATGCTCTGCCAACGCCGCAATCCAAGCAAAACTGAATATAGGGATAACAAGATCTACACGGCTTGGCGCTGTAAGCGCGATGAGGTGATCAGGCCGCAAGCTTCTGCCCAACAGGGAAAACGAGACCTCCGGAAACCGGTAGTCTCCGAAAGCATGGTAGCCGTATCGAGCCTGCAGCCGTGCATCGTAGGCGTAGAGAGCCTGCTCGCGCCAGGGGCAATCCTCATAATGTTCGTGCCGGCATAGCTCCAGAGTTCTTACCGCAACCTCAAAGATACGGTTGGTCATGGAATCCGAGGATTGAAACGCACTCTTCTGTTCGGTGGGGTAGTTTACCTGCCTCAAGCTGAAGGAGTGAAATACGAGGCTTTGAAATTTTGAAACATGCACCTGCAAAAAGCGCGCGCCAAACCTGCGGTAAGGCATCTGGAACTTCTGTCGTCCCGCTTTGCAGATATAGCGATCTGCGAAATTCCGGCTTTCGATCTTCATCCGGACGCGCCCGTCATCCAGATGCTCTCCATGGGCGATTTCAAGAACGGTGCCTGCTTCTGCATCAATCTCGAATTCAAGCAAGCCAACCATCTCTTGCTTGAGGTCAAAAATGACATAACAGCCATCAACTGATTTTGAAGGTGACTGCAATGGTAGTCCGCCCTTTGAGCCCATCTTCAAGGCGGGGTTTGCAGGGGGCCCTCCGTAGGCTGCATAATGGCTTGCCGGGAGCCTGAATATCTTTTCCGGGACTACCGAGCACAGAAATGAACAACTCATCGCCTCGGCGACAGAGTCATAGTTACCGCCTCGTAGAAAATATCCCTGCGCTACAATCTGAGCGGGCATAAGGTCCCCCAAAACAAGGGACGGCAAAGGTCTCGCGGTTAAAGACGGCCAGATCGCTCCAACCGCTCCCTTCTGCACCACAAAGGCGCTTTCCCATTTCCTGTCCGAACAGCTTGGTGCCCTCCAGTCCAGCTCCTTGCGTGCATCAAAGGCAAAGGTGTAGCCGCACTGCACGGTCATTCGCTCGGCAAATCCTTGGCGGTAGGCCGGGTCAACGATGCCCCGCCAACGCTCACCGCTGGAGCAAAGGGCTTCTCCATCTCCTTCAACTAGCGCGATGAGACCCATTGGCCCAGTTTGGTGTTGAGCAAAATCCTCGCCTTTATAAGCCACCCCAATGGCGATTGTATTACACCCCGATTGCAGATACTTACGACAATCAAACGTGCCATAGGTCCTGGCTTCGCTGAAGTCTGGAAATTGCCCTCTGGCCACTTCTTCTCCGTTAATCCAGGCAACGAAGTCGCTATCGGCAGCAATATGCAAATGCGCCTGGAGAGGCAGACGATCAACTTGAAACCTAGCCCGAAATGCCAGGAAGCAATCGTGCTTGTGGGGCATTCTTTTGACCCGGATCCAGTCTGATTCCATGATACTGCTCATTCTCTGATGCTTTCCCGTGTTTTCATATCGAGGTGGCTGGGCATTTACTAAACGCCTCTTATCAATCAAGCCGTTCCTTCTCTAATGCAAACGGATGCCCTTATCTTGCGCCAAGGCATCCTCGAAATCTTCCAGGAGAGTTACTCTTCTCAAAGGTCATCTCGGTGAGACGGGAGGCACTGTGGAAGTTGGCTACCCTAGTATATAGGAGAAAAGTCTTTATATGATTCCTTTAGTCCCCAGAGGCCGGCGGATATGGAGAGGTGAAATACTCCGAACACAAAAATCAACCTGCGCTCACAGGTGATATCTTAAAGAGCCGCCCCTCACCCGGAGCGAGTTTTAGTGACCACACCTGTGCGTCGGATCGGAAACCCTCAGCTTCGATTAAGCGACCGTCCGTCTGGCAAACTTCATGAATATCTTTCGGGATTGTTCGCCACGTTAGCTTTGCTGTCGCCGGCTCATTGATGTCACGATTGGACACCATAAAATAGGTTGATCCGTCTTCACTCAAGAACTCACCAAATACGAACTGTCCACCGTTAATATTTGACACTAGCTTCGAACCCCCAAATCCGACTGTAAGTTCAGGTAGAGGATCAGAGTGAAAGACGCCAGTAGAATGTAATTTTAGAAGAGTATCACCGAGGGCATTTAGTCTGGAATTTAGCCGTCGGACCTTTGTATAATTTCCACTGCGAAATCCCTCCCGATCAAGTACGTGATCACGCCAATTCATTCCTCCATATTCGATTTCGGTGAGATAACAGAACCACCCCAAGGCCTTGGAGCCATAGACAAGGGAATTAAAAACCTGCCAGCGTAGAGCGTTTTCGTTTGGAGTGGGCTGTCCTCCCCACGCGCCCAACTGAATAATAATTCCCCAACTTACATTGTTTTCGAGCGAGAGGCGTCGAAATATTTCGAGATTGGCAAACCAATCTCGGCGGGTCACAAACTTCTCGCCTTCCTTTTGTAGGGTGTAATGATCGAAAGTTACCGTCTTGGTGGGAACGAGTCGCATGAAATCTCGGACATACTTTTCGTAGTCTTCGTATGATGCAAAACCATAGGTTGGAAGTAGGTTTATCCAATACGGACGGGTAGAACCGCGCGCCCGAAGAAGCTCGTACATTTTAGCAATGTGAGGAAATAGTTGTTCGCCTGGCTCATCTATTCCATGAAAGGCCCAAAAGTTCGAATCTTTATCCATCTTAGCAATATCAAGCTTTTCGGCTTGATCGGGCTCATGAATGCTCTCGAAATACTGGGTTCCAAACCTGGGCGAATATCCGACGTTGAAGCCTGCCAGAACATAATCAAGGTGAACCTCATCGGAATTGTAAAATGCCTCCATTTCCTTACCATGCCGGGGCCACTTTCCCGGCCCTAACCAGGCAAAAATGGGATAAGAGGGGGTTCTATCGGCTGTTGGTAAGTCGAATTCGGCAACGTAGTCGATCAGTTGTCCTTTCCGCAAAGAAAAGTCGTCGAAGCGAACCCTGCCTTTCTGCCATTTCTTTTCGAGAGTAAATACCAGTTGTGCTGCTTTATCAGGAGAGGTGATGTTCTTCGTAAAATGGATCCACTCATCTTGGGTGTCTGGCAGTCTCACTTCAAATTTTCCGAGGCTTTTTCCCTCTGTGTCGATCCATTCACCAAAGATGGAGACCCGGTCGCATGTGGAGGCGTAATAACCCTTAAAAAAGTATGCTTGCTTTTCTACTATCGAGTAAGGATCAGATGTAAACTCGACAACGCCGATTGTTGAGGCATTGGTTGTCGGGGAGATTTCCAAGCACGAACCAGAACCATCCCTTCCTGGCGTTCCGCGACCGAACCGTTCTTTTACGAACGCCTGATTCCAAGATGACACACTCCAACCTATAGGTGGAACAGCCTTAGTGGAACTCTCCAGGACTCCCCCGGGATTGCCCCATGAAGAATCTCCTTTAGAAAGTTCAGACTCCTTAAACTCCTCGAAGCCGTAATTCTGTAGTATGTTTTTTCCCATACCATCGTTGAGTTTGCTCAAGCCAGAGTTCTCAGCTTGCGCAAGCGCGGTGGTCAATATTGGGCCGATCATAATACTACAAAGAATGTGGGGGCGCTTCATCATGAGTTAAATCAGAAAAATTAAGGCTCACTATTTTATATAAATGGGCTGGCATCTTGTTTCGATGGGACACCGGCGCGGTCTTGAGCGCTGCTCTTGGCCCGGGATGAAACCGAACCGGAACTTTCCGGCAATGAAATAGTCGCGCACCGTAAAGCATCAAAAAATGATGGAGGGTAAGTGGAAATATGCCACAACGCCTCACCGATCGCTGGCTTTGCTGAGCTTAAATAGTCTTCCGTCCCCCGGGCTAAGTTTCACGGAGAAAGCCTGTTTTCTCCCCTCCGCTTGCATTTTCACTTCCTCAAGATTCCCTTTTTGTTTGTTGACCTCATAAACAGAATTTATAGGCTTCTGCAACGTAAGGGTAACCTCACCATCAAGCTCAAAGCTTCGGT
Source organism: Chthoniobacteraceae bacterium (assembly GCA_037190965.1). GTDB lineage: Bacteria > Verrucomicrobiota > Verrucomicrobiia > Chthoniobacterales > Chthoniobacteraceae > DATMFV01. Next base: position 1,396 of record JBBCKI010000023.1, on the reverse strand, counting down.
TGACAACGAGAACCCACCAGTTTGCATCGCGATCTGAAAAGAAGCTAGTAATCACAGTCGAACCGCGGAGCGAATCAATTCCGTAACCTGGGGAAAATGCCTCAAGTTCTTCGTCGATCGTTTCGAAGTGCTTCACGCTTTCAAGCGTTAGCTTTACGAGTGCTGGCGCCAAAGAGTGAACCTCAGAGTTTACCTTGCCAATTAGATCAAGCGAAGGCGTCTTCGTTCCATCTGCCGAAATAGGCCCGTCCTTAAAGGCCGTATACGAAGAAACTCCTTCAGCATTTTCTGGAGTCCAGTAGGTGAAGTACTGGATACCCCTGGCTCCGTACGCCAAACTAGCGAAAACCTGAAATCTCAGTTCGCCTTCAGCCGGGGTCGGATGAGGACCGAAAGGTGTCGCCAGGACAAACGCCCAAAAGGGGATTGCCTGTTTCCGTGCCTTTTTCGACACTTCCTCAAGGTTGTCGAAAAAACCCTTCCGCAACATGGTTGCTCCCGCTTCCTGAACGATTCCATAAAAATCGTAGCTCAGGAACTGTGGTTTAACTTCTTCAACATAGCGGTCAAGATACTGGGTAAAGCTTTCCGCAACAAGCTGATCCGGCGTCGCATAGTTCGGAAGAAGGTTAATCCATCCCAAATGGGTTGGATCCTCTTTACGAATGGCGTCTCGCACCTCTGCAAGATGCTTAAAGTTAGTCGTATTCGGCTCATCCCATAGATAATACATTCCTAAAGCAGGGTGAGATTTAAACTCCGCCGCCACGGCTTCGGGATCAGTCCACATTCTACTGTCCTGAATAATTACCTTGATTCCTGCCTTCTCTGCGCATTCAAGATGAATGTATAAGTTATTGGAATTAGCCTCCGGTGGGACGCACATGGTAAATCCAGCCGAGGCCATTTCTTGATACTTTTCGGGAGTGGCAAATCCTGTTGGAACACTATGCCACGCCACGATGGGTATTGTAGTCCATAAAGCCTCAGGCGATCCTGATTGTGGTTCTCCCGCAGTCAGGCATGATGCCGAGCTGATAGCACACATCATTGATAGTAGGTTTCGATTCATAATTTTTTTAACTTTTAGCATCTTTGGAAACAGGCTGCCATTGGTCAGATGGCCATGAATAAATGTCTCTTGCATCTGAAATCTCCCATGCGATTCGTCTAGCGTGATTGCGTTTGACCCACGATATTTTATCAAAACGGTCGGCTAATCCTGACCAGGCGAATTCTACCTCGATTGCTAATGCTTGTTTAGACCTAAGAGGCTGGACATGATGTTGCTTCTTCAAAGCTTGCGCGATGTCCTTTCGGATGTTCAGTCGGACTTCGTTTGGCTGATACAGATGGCACGACTCCCATCCGAGACCCTGCTTTGTTGGCGTTGTTA